>NZ_JACCKA010000087.1:49862-176471 GCF_013425525.1 Luteimonas salinisoli
CCCCGGCTTGCGCCGGGGCAGGGGAAACGGTGGCATCCATGGCGGGTCCCGGGGACACCGGTCAGAACAGCTCGACGGTCCCGGCACCCATGTCCTGCTGGGTCACCGGCTTGTGCGGCGGCGCCTCCCAGGTGCCGCGCATCTCGCGCAGCCGGTGGCCGATGCGCTCCAGTGCCCGGATCATGTCGGCGTCGAAGAAGCCGCCGTTGCGGTGCAGCAGTTCCTGCAGGTCCACGGCCTCGCGGTTGATCGCGTTCAGGCGCTCCAGGTGGGAGTGCACGCCGCCCAGCGCCTGGGTGGCGATGTCCTCGAACTGCAGGGCGCGCACCGCCTCGGCCACGCTGGCGTCGATGTCGCGGCCGCAATCGGAAATCTCGCGCATGCTCTCGCCGAGCGAGCGGTTGATCGCCGCCACCTGGTCGAGCATGGTCGCGGCCTCGGAGCGCGCTTCCCTGGAGCGGTCCATGTCGCGCGAGGCCATGTTGGACACGGTCTCGCGCACCTTGGCGATGGATTCCTTGGAGCTGTGCGCCAGCTTGCGGATCTGCTCGTTGAACGTGGTCGAGCGCTCGGAGAGGTTGCGCACCTCGTCGGCCACCACGGCGAAACCGCGGCCGGCCTCGCCGGCGCGCGCCGCCTCGATCGCGGCGTTCAGCGCCAGCAGGTTGGTCTGGTCGGCGATCGACTTGACGTCCTCGAGCAGCGAGAAGATCCCGTCCAGATGGGTGGCCATCTCGTCGATGTGCGCGACGGTGGTGCCGCTCTGGCCGCTGACCTGCTCCAGCGCCTCGACCAGCTGCTCCATGCGCTGGCTGGCGTGCTGGGCGAAGCGGGCGACGTCGGCGCCGCCGCCGCCGTCCTGTTCGCCGGCCTGGTCGATGATCCGCGCCATCGCCACGCTCTGCTGGCGCGACTTGCGGTTCATCGCCTCGAAGCTGCTGCCCAGGCCGCTCACGGCCTGGCGGATCAGCCCGCGGGCGCGCTCGACCTCCTGCCGCGAGCCCTCGATCTCGGCGCCGACGAACTGGCGCAGGTCGCTCAACAGTTCATCCTGCTCGCGCATCGCCTTGAGGTGTTCGGCGGAAGGGCGGCTCTCGCGCACCACGATCCACCAGGCGAACGCCAGCCAGCTGGCGGTCATCGTCACCAGCACCGCCCAGCGCAGCGGCGCCAGGCCGTCGACCGCGAAGGCGGCGGGCAACAGCAGCGTCAGCACCAGCGGCGCGGCGAGACGGATCAGGATGCGTGGGTACATGGGGGGCTCTCTGCAGATTCTTGATCGCAGTATCGGCCCCACCCCTGCCATCTTTAGGCGCCGGGGACGGCTGTCGCGCGCCTGCGCGGGCTCCTCGCGGGGGGCGTCCGGGGCCTGTGGGCGCGGCGCACCGGGGTCAGGCGAGGCGGCGTTCGATCGCTTCGAGCATGGCGCGCCGCGAGAACAGGAAATCCCACTGGCTGCCGCCGAGCTGACGCCACAGCACCGCCGAACGCATCGCCGCCAGCAGCAGGGCGCGAATCTCGGCCACCACCCCCGGCTGGCCGAGATAGTGCGGGGCGCCTTGGACCATCACCCGCGGCCGCAGATGACTGATGGTCTCCGCGTAGAGCACGCCGAGCGCCTCGAGGACCTCGGGATGGTTGCTGCCCTTGACCTGGGCCTGCGGGGCGACCGCGGCGATCCCCCGGCCGACCGCCTCGACCATGGCGGCCTCGCGCACGAAGCGGCGCTCCAACCGGACCACTGCCAGCGCCAGGCGCGGCAGGGCCTCGTCCTTGCCCTGGCTGGAAAGATGCTCGCGCAGTACGCGCAGCCCCGGGCCGAGCCGCGCGACGCCGCCGTAGACGTCCTCGGTGGACTCGGCGTCGATCCGGAACACGCCGTCGAGCACCGCCTGGGTGGCGTCGCCGGTAGATTGACCGGTCTCGGCGGTGGACCGAACCTGCTGCAGGGACTGCGCCAGCGCCGCCAGCGCCAGCACCCGTTCGTCGAATGGATTGCTCATCCCGGCAGTCTACCTGTTGGCCCGTTCCCGCCGACGGCGGGGGCGTCGGTCCAGTCGATCACCGCGCCGCCGAGACAGACCTCGCCGTCGTAGAGCACCAGCGACTGGCCGGGGGTCACCGCGCGCTGCGGCCTGGCAAATCGCGCCTCGAGCCGGCCGTCGCCGTCCACCACGACCGCGCAGGGCTCGGCGGCCTGGCGATAGCGGCTCTGCGCCGCGCATTCGAAGCGCGCCGCCGGCGCTGCGCCGGCGACCCAGTGGGCCGGCGCGGTGCGGGTCCGCGTCGACATCAGCCAGGCGCTGTCGTGGTCCTGATCGACGAACAGCACGTTGCCCGCCACGTCCTTGCCGACCACGTACCAGGGCGCCTGGGCGAACCCGCGTACCCCGCCCAGCCCCAGGCCCTCGCGCTGGCCGAGGGTGAAATGGAACACCCCGGAGTGCTCGCCGATCGTGCGGCCATCCGCGGTCCGGATCTCGCCGGGGCGGGCCGGCAGGTAGCGGCCGAGGAATTCGCGGAAGTCGCGTTCGCCGATGAAGCAGATCCCGGTGGAATCCTTCTTCGCCGCCGTCGGCAGGCCGGCGCCGCGCGCGAGATCGCGCACCTGCCGCTTGTCCAGCCCGCCGAGCGGGAACACGGTCGCCGCCAGCTGCGCCTGGCCGAGCTGGTGCAGGAAATAGCTCTGGTCCTTGCCGGCGTCGCTGGCACGCAGCAGGCGCCAGCGGCCGCCGGAACGGTCGATGCGCGCGTAGTGTCCGGTGGCGATGCGCTCGGCGCCCAGGTCGCGCGCCGCCTCGAGGAAGTGCGCGAACTTGATCTCGCGGTTGCACAGCACGTCCGGATTGGGGGTGCGGCCGGCGGCGTACTCGGCGATGAAGTGTTCGAACACCCCGCGCCAGTACTCGGCGGAGAAATCCCGGAAGTGGATCGGGATGCCGAGCCGGCCGCAGACCGCCACGGCGTCGCGGCGGTCCTCGTCGGCACGGCAGTCGCCGCTGCCGTCGTCGGCCCAGTTCTGCATGAACAGGCCGGCGACCGATTCGCCGGCGTCGCGCAGCAACAGGGCGGTCACCGACGAGTCGACGCCGCCGGACATGCCCACGATGGTGCGTGCGTTCATGGGGCGGCCGGCAGCAGGGTGGGCGCCATGCGGCCGGCGGGACCGCCGCTCCGCGCGAACGCGCTTGCCCCGCTTGCACGAGAGGAGGGCAGCGGGAACGCGCGCGCGGCCCTCACGCCAGCTGCTGCAGCAGCGCGAGCGGGTGGCGTTGTCCGGCGAGAAAGTCGGCGACCGCCCGCCACACCAGCGGACTGCGATGGCGGGCCTGGGCCTGCTGCAGTTCCTCCGGGGTCATCCAGAGCGCCTGCACGATCCCGGCATCGAGCGCGCGCTGCGGGTCGTGGGACAGCGGCTCGGCGGCGAAGGCGAAGCGCAGGAAGTGGCGGCCGCCGCCGCCACCGTCGGACGCCGCCGGCGCGCGCCACTGGTAGGCGCCGATGAAGGCGGTCAGGCGGACTTCCCAGGCGGTCTCCTCGCGGGTCTCGCGCAGGGCCGCATGCAGCAGGCTCTCGTCCGGCTCCAGGTGCCCGGCCGGCTGGTTGAGCACCAGTGCGCCGCCGACGCGCTCCTCGACGCACAGCAGGCGGCCGTCGCGCACCACCACCGTCGCCACCGTCACGTCGGGCTGCCAGAAACGGCCTTCGCGGTAGCTCATGGTTCAGGGTGCGCCGCGGTCGGCGGCCGGCGGTGCGGCGCAGGGGCGCGCGGGGAGGGGGGCGAGGGCTGCGGCATGGCCGGTTCCGGGGGATGCAGCGTTCTATTCTGGGACCGCCGGCCGCCGTCCGTCCACGAATCCGATGCACCCGCTCCGTATAATCGCGCCATGGCCCGAAAGAACGAAAACGAACGCGACCACGGCGTTGCCGTCGAGACCGGCAAGCCGGAGGTGGCGCGCCCTCCGCTGTACACCGTGGTCCTGCTCAACGACGACTACACGCCGATGGACTTCGTGGTGGATGTGCTGGTGCGCTTTTTCGCCCTGGACATCGAGCGGGCCACCCAGGTGATGCTCCACGTCCACACCCGGGGCAGGGGGGTTTGCGGGATCTTCAGCCGCGAGGTCGCCGAGTCCAAGGTGGCCCAGGTGAACGAATATGCAAGACTCAACCAGCATCCCTTGCTCTGCACGATGGAAAAGGCCTAGAAAGGCGGGCAGGGGCAGCCATGGAAACCGGGCATTCCGGCCCCACCTAGGGCCGTAGGCATACCAGGAGGCATCCGCCCCATGTTCAGCAAGGACCTCGAGTACTCCATCGGCCAGTGCTACAAGCGCGCCCGCGAGGCGCGCGACGAGTTCATGACCGTCGAGCACCTGTTGCTGGCGCTGCTGGAGAACCCCTCGGCCGAGGCGGTGCTCAAGGCCTGCGGCGCCGATTTCCACCGCCTGCGCTCCGACCTGGAGCAGGCCATCGCGACCACCGTCTCCAAGCTCGAGCAAGGCGACAGCCGCGACACCCAGCCGACCCTCGGGTTCCAGCGGGTGCTGCAGCGCGCGGTCTACCACGTGCAGTCCTCGGGCAAGAAGGAGGTCACCGGCGCCAACGTGCTGGTGGCGATCTTCGGCGAGAAGGACTCGCACGCGGTCTACTACCTGAACCAGCAGGACGTGACCCGCCTGGACGTGGTCAACTACCTCTCGCACGGCATCGCCAAGACCGGCGAGGGCGATCCGGCCCCGTCCGCGGACGATGCCGCCGAGGGCCAGGCCGAGGCCGGCGGCGAGGGCAAGGGCGACGCCCTGGCCGAGTACGCCACCGACCTCAACGCGATGGCCCGCGAGGGCCGCATCGACCCGCTGGTCGGCCGCGCCGAGGAGATCGAGCGCACCATCCAGATCCTGTGCCGGCGGCGCAAGAACAACCCGCTCTACGTCGGCGAGGCCGGCGTGGGCAAGACCGCGATCGCCGAGGGCCTGGCCAAGCGCATCGTCGACGGCGAGGTGCCCGAGGTGCTGGCGCACGCGACCATCTACTCGCTCGACCTGGGCGCGCTGGTGGCCGGCACCAAGTACCGCGGCGATTTCGAGAAGCGCCTGAAGGCGGTGCTGGCGGCGATCCGCAAGCACGAGGGCGCGATCCTGTTCATCGACGAAATCCACACCATCATCGGTGCCGGCTCTGCCAGCGGTGGCACGATGGACGCTTCCAACCTGATCAAGCCGGCGCTGGCCTCGGGCGAGCTGCGCTGCATCGGCTCGACCACCTTCCAGGAGTACCGCGGGGTGTTCGAGAAGGACCGCGCGCTGGCGCGGCGCTTCCAGAAGGTCGACATCGTCGAGCCGACCACCGGCGAGACCTACGAGATCCTGCGCGGGCTCAAGCCGCGCTACGAGGCCCACCACGACGTCACCTACGCCGACGAGGCGCTGCTGGCGGCGGTGGACCTGTCGGTCAAGCACATCGCCGACCGGCTGCTGCCCGACAAGGCGATCGACGTGATCGACGAGGCGGGGGCGCGCCAGCGGCTGCTGCCGGACGAGGTACGCAAGAAGCTGATCGACGTGGAGGAGGTCGAGACCATCGTCGCCAAGATGGCCAGGATCCCGGCCAAGCAGGTCAGCGCTTCCGACAAGGACGTGCTCGGCCACCTCGAGCGGAATCTCAAGATGGTGATCTTCGGCCAGGATCCGGCGATCGACACGTTGACCTCGGCGATCAAGCTGGCCCGTTCCGGCCTGGGCAATCCCGACAAGCCGATCGGCAACTTCCTGTTCGCCGGCCCCACCGGCGTGGGCAAGACCGAGGTGACCCGGCAGCTGGCGCTGCAGCTGGGCATCGAGCTGGTGCGCTTCGACATGTCCGAGTACATGGAGCCGCACTCGGTCTCGCGCCTGATCGGGGCGCCCCCCGGCTACGTCGGCTTCGACCAGGGCGGGCTGCTGACCGAGAAGATCGTCAAGACCCCGCACTGCGTGCTGCTGCTCGACGAGGTGGAGAAGGCGCACCCGGACATCTTCAACATCCTGCTGCAGGTGATGGACCGCGGCGTGCTCACCGACACCAACGGGCGCGAGGCGAACTTCCGCAACGTGATCCTGGTGATGACCACGAACGCCGGCGCGGCGCAGGCCGCGCGCCGCACCATCGGCTTCACCCGCCAGGACCACAGCACCGACGCGATGGAGGTGATCCGCAAGAGCTTCACTCCGGAGTTCCGCAACCGCCTGGACGCGATCGTGCAGTTCCAGCCGCTGGCGCTGGAACACATCCTGCGCGTGGTCGACAAGTTCATGATCGAGCTGGAGGCCCAGCTGCACGAGAAGGACGTCACCGTCAGCGCCACCGCGGCAGCGCGAGAATGGCTTGCCCAGCACGGCTTCGACCCGCAGATGGGCGCGCGGCCGATGGCGCGGATCATCCAGGACCGGATCAAGCGCCCGCTGGCGGACGAATTGCTGTTCGGAAAGCTGGTCGGCGGCGGCCGGGTCAGCGTCGACGTCAAGGATGGCGAGCTGGTGGTCGAGGCCCATCCGGAACCGGAGCGGCTGCTGCCGGCGACGGTGGGGTAGCGGCCCGCAGGGCCGCCGGGAATCGAGAATCGGACCCCCGAAAACCAAGATCCCGGGCTGTGCCCGGGATCTTTTTTGCATGCGGGAATCCGGAAGGTCGCGGTCCCGGGGCAGGGCGCCGTGTCGAACCGGCTTCTCCCATTCCCGATTCCCCATTCCCGGCCTTATTTCATCCGGTAAGTGATGCGCCCCTTGGTCAGATCGTAGGGGGTCATTTCCACCTTGACCCGGTCGCCGGTGAGGATGCGGATGTAGTGCTTGCGCATCCTGCCGGAGATATGGGCGATGATCTCGTGGCCGTTCTCCAGCTTCACCCGGAACATCGTGTTCGGGAGTGTCTCGGAAACGGTGCCTTCGAATTCTATGACGTCGTCTTTCGCCATGCGTCCTGATCGGTTGGGGAGGGGGAAAGATTTCCGCCCCCGGAAAAAGCGCGTCATTCTGCCACGCGCGCCCGCGATACGCAAAAGTTCCGTTAAGCAGGGCGGCGCGCGGCGGCCGATGCCGCCAGGTCGGCCGCGGCCAGGGTACCGAACGCGGCGGTCCAGTTCTCCGCGCGCCCGGGCAGGGCGGTCAGCTCCGCCACCGCGGCGAGGAATTCGGGCCGCGGACAGTGCCGCGCGCCGAGCCGCAGCAGGTGCGGGTTCTCGACCTGCGCATCGATCAGCGGCCAGCCCCAGTCGCGCATGCGCGCGGCGAGCCCCGCCAGCGCGGCCCGGGAGCCGCCCGACACGGCGCTGAACATGCTCTCGCCGAAGAACATGCGCCCCACCGCCACGCCGTAGATGCCGCCGACCAGATCCTCGCCGTCGAATACCTCGACGCTGTGGGCATGCCCGAGCCGGTGCAGCGCCCGGTACGCGGCCTGCATCGCCGGGGTGATCCAGGTGCCGTGTTGCCCGGCACGCGGCGCATCGGCGCAGGCCCGGATCACCCGGTCGAAGGCGGTGTCGGCGCGCAGCGCCCAGCCGCTGCCGCGCAGGGCGCGGCGGAACCGCCTGGACAGCCGGACCGTTCCGGTATCGAACACCATGCGCGGATCCGGCGACCACCACAGAATCGGCTGCCCCTGCGAATACCAGGGGAAGATGCCGCGGCGGTAGGCGTTGAGCAGGCGGGTCGGCGAGAGGTCGCCGCCGATCGCGAGCAGCCCGTCGGGCTCGCGCAGCGCCGCCTCCACCGGCGGGAACGCCGCCTCGGGATCGGCGGGCAACAGGGTCGGGAGGGTGCGCATCGCTGGTGTCGAGGGGCGGCGGTCGCGGGCGGTCTGCGGCAAGCATGCCCCATCGCGCTGCGCGCCGGCGCTACGGATTCGGCTCGACGATTCCGGGCTCCCCGTCCCTGAACGGCCCATGGCCGTCGAGCATCGCCTTGTAGGCACGTACGGATTCCGTCTCCTCGGCGCACCAGCGCCGCAGCGCGCCGGAGAAGGCGGGGTCGGCGATCCAGTGCCGGCTGCGGACGAAGGTCGGCAGGAAGCCGCGGGCGAGCTTGTGCTCGCCTTGCGCGCCCGGCTCGAAGCAGCGCAGTCCGTGGCGCAGGCAGTACTCGATGCCCTGGTAGTAGCAGGTCTCGAAATGCAGCCCGGGAATGCCGCGCACCGCGCCCCAGTAGCGGCCGTAGAGGGTGTCGCCACCGCGCAGGCACAGCGCTCCGGCGACGGGACCGCCGTCGAGATCGGCCAGCACCAGCACCAGGGCGCGCGGCATCGCCACCGCCAGGTGGTGCAGGAAATCGAGCGTCAGCGCCGGGGAGTTGCCGTATTCGGCGAAGGTCTGCAGGTAGAAGCCGTGGACCGCGACGAGATCGTCGATGCTCGCCTCGTCGCCGTGCAACACCCGGAATCGCACCCCGGCACGCGCGACCTTCGCGCGCTCCTGGCGGATGTTCTTGCGCCGCTTGTGGGTCATCGCTGCGAGGAAGTCGTCGAAGTCGCGCCAGCCCGGCGCGCTGCGCCAGTGGTACTGCACGTCGATCCGCGCCAGCCAGTCGTCGCCGAACGCGGCGTCCTCGGCGGCGGTGTGGAAGTTGACGTGGGCGGAGGACAGCCCGGCATCGCCGGCGCTCCCGACGATCGCCTCCAGCAGCGCCCGCCGCGAGGCCGCGTCGCGGGCCAGCAGGCGCGGTCCGGTGACCGGGGAGTAGGGCACCGCGCAGAGCCATTTCGGGAAGTACTCGCGACCGTGGCGCGCGTACGCATGGGCCCAGGCGTGATCGAACACGAATTCGCCGTGGGAGTTGTCCTTCAGGTAGCCGGGCGCGGCCGCCACCAGTGCGTCTGCTTCCCAGAGGGCCGGGTGGCGGGGCGTCCAGCCCCAGGCCGGGCGCAGGCACCCGTGGCGCTCCAAGCCCGACAGGAAGGCATGGGACAGGAAGGGATTGCGGCCATCGTGCAGCCCGTCCCAGGCGGCGACGGGGATCTCCTCGAGCGAGTCATGCAGGCGCAGCGTGGGCATCGGGGAGCAGCCGGTAGTCGGGGAGAACACGGCCGCTTATCGCACTCGGCCGTCCGCGCTCGCAGAGCCGAGCCCCTCGGCTGCGCCGGTTCCCGAGCCCCTCGTAGAGCCGAGCTTGCTCGGCTGCGCTGGCTCCGGAGCCAGGAGTAGCGGAGCAAGCTCCGCTCTACGGGGGGGCGGATCGCTTGCCGGCGCGGTCATTCGCCCTTGTCGAGAAACTTCTCGGCGTCCAGCGCCGCCATGCAGCCGAATCCGGCCGAGGTGATCGCCTGGCGGTAGTGCTGGTCGGCGACGTCGCCGGCGGCGAACACGCCCGGCACCGAAGTCTCGGTGGCGCCGCCGCCCAGGCCGGAGCGGATTTCCAGGTAGCCGTTATTCATCGCCAGTTGGCCTTCGAACAGCGAGGTGTTGGGGGTATGGCCGATGGCGACGAAGAAGCCGTGCACCGCGAGTTCGCGGGTGCCGCCGTCCTGCACCGACTCCACCCGCAACCCGGTCACGCCGGCGTCGTCGCCGAGCACCTCGTCGACCACGTGGTGCCAGACCGGCTCGATCTTCCCGGCCTGGATCTTCGCGAACAGCTTGTCCTGCATGATCTTCTCGGCGCGCAGGGTGTCGCGGCGGTGCACCAGGTAGACCTTGCGGGCGATGTTGGACAGGTACAGCGCCTCTTCGACCGCGGTATTGCCCCCGCCCACCACGGCCACGTCGCGGTCCTTGTAGAAGAACCCGTCGCAGGTCGCGCAGGCCGAGACGCCGCGGCCCTTGTAGGCCTCCTCGGACGGCAGCCCCAGGTACTTGGCGGTGGCGCCGGTGGCGATGACCAGGGCGTCGGCGGTGTACTCGCCGTTGTCGCCCTTGAGCCGGAACGGCCGCTGCGACAGGTCGGCGGAGTGGACGTGGTCGAACACCACCTCGGTCTCGAACCGCTCGGCATGGGCCTGCATCCGCGTCATCAGGTCCGGGCCCATCAGGCCGTGCGCGTCGCCGGGCCAGTTGTCGACCTCGGTGGTGGTCATCAGCTGCCCCCCCATCTGCAGGCCGGTGACCACCACCGGGCGGAGGTTGGCGCGGGCGGCGTAGACGGCGGCGGTCCAGCCGGCAGGGCCGGAACCGAGGATCAGCAGGCGGCAGTGCTTGGGGGTGCTCATGTATACTCGCAGGCCATGGAGTCGCGGCGTTTCGAAGCGCATAGCTTGGCGGCGCGACGGCGGCAACACAAGGCGCGCGCGGGATGCGCGGCCGGAACAATCAGTTCGATCCGCGGCCTCCGGCGCAAGCCCGATGCGCGGTCCAGCGGCCCGCGCATCCGATGCGCGGGTTTTTCGTAAGCGTGACGATCGGCGGCCAGCTGCCGCTTCCCGCAAGCCGGAGACAAGTGCGATGCGTATCGGAGTGCCGAAGGAAACCAAGACCCTCGAGGGCCGCGTGGCGCTGGTGCCCGCCGCCGCGGGCGACCTCGTCAACCGTGGCCACGAGGTGTGGCTGGAACGCGGCGCCGGGCTCAAGTCCGGATTCGCCGACGAGGCCTACACCCGGCTCGGGGTGCGGATCGCGCCCGACGCCGCCGCGCTGTACGAGAAGGGCGAACTGATCGTCAAGGTCAAGGAGCCGATCGCCGGCGACCTGCAGCACCTGCGCAAGGATCACCTGCTGTTCTGCTACCTGCATCTGGCGGCCGAACCCGAACTCACCCGCCGGCTGCTCGACATCGGCCTGACCGGCGTCGCGTTCGAGACCGTCGAACTCGAAAGCGGCGACCTGCCGCTGCTGGCGCCGATGTCGATCATCGCCGGCAAGATCGCCGCCCAGGTCGGCACGACGCTGCTGCACCAGCCCAATGGCGGCAAGGGCAAGCTGCTCGGCGGCCTGCCTTCCACCGGCCGCGGCAAGGCGGTGGTGTTCGGCGCGGGCATGGCCGGCGGCGCGTCCGCCGCGCTGCTGGCGGCCGGCGGCGCCAACGTGGTGGTGTTCGAGAAGCGCCAGGACCGCATGGCGCAGATGATGGCGCTGGGCGCCAACGTCACCGCGCTGTATCCGTACGACGACCTGGTCGCGCGCGAGGTCGCCGCCGCCGACCTGGTGATCGGCGCGGTGCTGATCCCGGGCGCGCGGGCGCCGCACGTGCTGACCCGCGAGATGCTCAAGGGGATGGAGGACGGCAGCGTGGTGGCCGACATCTCCATCGACCAGGGCGGCTGCTTCGAGACCTCGCGGCCCACCACCTGGGCCGATCCGACCTACGTGGAGGAGGGCGTGGCCCACTTCTGCGTCACCAACATGCCCGGCTCGGTGCCGCAGACCAGTTCGCAGGCGATCTGCGCCGCGATCCTGCCATGGGTGAGCAAGCTCGCCTCGGGCGAATGGCGCGGCAACCAGGCGCTGGAGCGGGGCATCAACGTCGAGGACGGCCGGCTGGTGCATCCGGCGCTGCAGGACATGGCGCTCTGAACGCGCCGATCATGGCTTCGCCGCCCGTAGAGCGGAGCTTGCTCCGCTACGTGGGCTCCGGAGCCGAGAGCAGCGGAGCAAGCTCCGCTCTACGGGGTGAGGTGGTCGCGGGGATGGGGAAGATCGCTTAAGATCAATCATCTAGGCTGAAGTCCTAAGGTAAAAACGCACGGTGGCACGACCGCTCCAGGAACGCAGCAAGCGACAGCGCGGCACGGCGAAGCAGGCGGCGGCCCCGAACCCGCGCCGGCAGCGGCTGTGGCGCGACATCGCGCTGATCCTGATCGCGCCGCTGCTGCTGTACCTGCTGGCGAGCCTGGTCACCTTCTCGCCGGACGATCCGGGCTGGTCGCGCTCGGGCAGCGTGACCGCGCCGCTCAACAACGTCGGCGGCCCGGTCGGCGCCTGGCTGGCCGACGTGCTGCTGCATCTGTGCGGCTACGTCGCCTATCTGTTGCCGGTGATGCTGGGCGCGATCGCCTGGATCGCGCTGTTCGGCATGGACCAGGACGGCGACGGCAGGGCGGACCTCGGCCCGGCGCTGCGCCTGGTCGGCATCGTCGGCTTCCTGGTCTCGGCCACGGGCCTGCTGGCGCTGCGCGTGCCCAACGCCGTCGACCTGTCGGCGGGCGGCGGCGGCATCCTCGGGCGCCTGGTCGGCAATTCGCTCTACGGCGGCTTCGGCCCGGTGGGGGGCAACCTGTTCCTGCTGGCGCTGCTGCTGGTCTCGATCACCCTGGCCACCGGGCTGTCGTGGCTGGCGGTGATGGATCGCATCGGCCAGGCGGTCCTGCGGTTGCCGGCGCTGCTGCGCCGCGGCAGCAAGCAGGCCGGCGATTGGAAGCGCGCCCGCGACTGGCGCGAGGAGCGCGAGGAGACCCGCAAGGTCGACACCGAACAGCGCTCCAAGCGCGCGCCGGTGCGGATCGAGCCGCCGGCGCCGGCGCAGGTGGAGAAGAGCGACCGCGCGCGCCGCGAGCAGCAGATCCCGCTGTTCCACGTCGGCGACGGCTCGGGGATTCCGCCGCTGGCGCTGCTCGACGACCCGAAACCGCAGCCCAAGGGCTACGACGAGCAGACCCTGGAGACGCTGTCGCGGCAGATCGAGTTCAAGCTCAAGGACTTCCGCATCGAGGCGCAGGTGGTCGGCGCCTACCCGGGACCGGTGATCACCCGCTTCGAGATCGAGCCCGCGCCCGGCATCAAGGTCAGCCAGATCAGCTCGCTGGACAAGGACATCGCCCGCGGCCTGTCGGTGAAGTCGGTGCGCGTGGTCGACGTGATCCCGGGCAAGTCGGTGGTCGGCCTGGAAACGCCCAACACCAAGCGCGAGATGATCTATCTCAGCGAGCTGCTGCGCTCGAAGGAATACGACAAGTCCGGCAGCCCTCTGACCCTGGCGCTGGGCAAGGACATCGCCGGCCGGCCGACGGTGGCCGACCTGGCGCGCATGCCGCATCTGCTGGTGGCCGGCACCACCGGCTCGGGCAAGTCGGTGGCGGTCAACGCCATGGTGCTCAGCCTGCTGTACAAGGCCTCCGCCAAGGACGTGCGGATGCTGATGATCGACCCGAAGATGCTGGAGCTGTCCGTCTACCAGGGCATCCCGCACCTGCTGGCGCCGGTGGTCACCGACATGAAGGAGGCCGCCAACGGCCTGCGCTGGTGCGTGGCGGAGATGGAGCGCCGCTACAAGCTGATGAGCGCGGTGGGCGTGCGCAACCTGGCCGGCTTCAACAAGAAGGTCAAGGACGCCCAGGACAGCGGCCAGCCGCTGCTCGACCCGCTGTTCCGGCCCGAGCCGGACAGCGCCGAGGTGGCGCAGCCGCTGGAGACGCTGCCCTTCATCGTCGTGTTCATCGACGAGTTCGCCGACATGATGATGATCGTCGGCAAGAAAGTGGAGGAGCTGATCGCGCGGCTGGCGCAGAAGGCGCGCGCTGCGGGCATCCACCTGATCCTGGCGACGCAGCGGCCGTCGGTCGACGTGATCACCGGCCTGATCAAGGCCAATATCCCGACCCGCATCGCCTTCCAGGTCAGCTCCAAGATCGACTCGCGCACGATTCTCGACCAGTCCGGCGCCGAGACCCTGCTCGGCCACGGCGACATGCTTTACCTGCCGCCCGGCACCGCGCTGCCCGAGCGCGTGCACGGCGCCTTCGTCTCCGACGAGGAGGTGCACCGCGTGGTCGACCACCTCAAGCAGAGCGGCGGCGGCCCCGACTACATCGAGGGCGTGCTCGAGGAGATGCAGAGCATGGGCGACGGCGTCGTGGTCGGCCCGACCGGCCTGCCGGAGAGCGGCGGCGGGGCGGGGGACGAGTCCGATCCGTTGTACGACGACGCCGTGCGGGTGGTCACCGAGACGCGTCGCGCCTCGATCTCGGGGGTGCAGCGGCGGCTCAAGATCGGCTACAACCGTGCCGCGCGCCTGGTCGAGGCGATGGAGGCCGCGGGCGTGGTCAGTCCACCCGAGCACAACGGCGACCGCAGCGTGCTGGCGCCGCCGCCCCCGAAGTGACCGCCCGCCGCGATTCCGTAGGGGCGCCGTCGATGAGGCGCCGTTCAGCACTGCCTTCGCACACTCGCCGCATCAGAACCGCCGGAGTTCCCCGATGATCCGCATCTCCCGCATCCTCGTCGTGCTCGCCGCGACGTGCTTCGCCGGCAGCGCCTTCGCCGGCGCCCGCGAAGCGCTCGCCAGCTTCACCAGCAACCTCGAGGGCCTGGACGGCCGATTCTCGCAGCAGGTCTACGACGGCCGCGGCCGGGTCAAGGAAAGTTCCAGCGGCCGGGTCGCGCTGTCGGCGCCGCGGCTGTTCCGCTGGGAGTACGTCGAACCCTACCCGCAACTGATCGTCGCCGATGGCCGGCGGGTATGGGTCTACGATCCCGATCTGGAACAGGTGACGGTACAGCCGCAGAGCGCCGAGGAGCAGAACAGCCCGCTCGCAGCGCTGATCGAGCCCGGTCGGCTGGATCGCGACTACCGGGTGGAGGAGTCCGGAACCGCCGACGGCCTGGAATGGTTGGCCGTGGCGCCGAAGGGCGATGCCGAAGCCGGCTTCCAATCCGCGCGCCTGGGCTTCGACGCCACCGGCCTGGCACGGATGGAGGTGGTGGACGCGCTCGGCCAGCGCACCGCCATCGCCTTCAGCGGCTGGAAGAAGAACCCCGACTTCGCCCAAGGCACCTTCACCTATACCCCGCCCGAAGGCGTAGACGTGGTCGGCGACATCTGAGGGAGCCACGCGCGGCCGTCGATGAGCGCCGGCGCTAGAATGCGGCGGTGTCCAGATCCCGGCCCCCGACGAGCGATGGCGACGACCTGCTGAGCGTCGACCGCAGCGCGCTGCGTCCGCTCGCCGAGCGGATGCGCCCGCGCACCCTCGACGAGATGGTCGGCCAGCGCAGGCTGCTGGCGCCCGGTTCGGCGCTGCGGCAGTCGATCGAGTCCGGCCGCGTCCACTCGATGATCCTGTGGGGCCCGCCGGGCTGCGGCAAGACCACCCTGGCGCTGCTGCTGGCGCACTACGCCGACGCCGAGTTCCGCGCCGTCTCCGCGGTGCTCTCGGGGCTGCCCGAGGTGCGCAAGGTCCTGGCCGAGGCCGGGCAGCTGTTCGCGGCCGGGCGTCGCACGGTGCTGTTCGTCGACGAGGTGCATCGCTTCAACAAGACCCAGCAGGACGCGTTCCTGCCGCACATCGAGCGCGGCACGATCCTGTTCGTGGGCGCCACCACCGAGAATCCCTCGTTCGAGCTCAACTCGGCGCTGCTGTCGCGCTGCCGCGTGCACGTGATGGAGGCGGTGTCGGAGGAAGACATCGCCGCGGCGCTGCGCAGCGCGCTCGACGACGGCGAACGCGGCCTGGGCGGCCGCGGACTGCGGATCGACGGCGGCTCGCTGGCGCTGATCGCGCGCGCCGCCGACGGCGACGTGCGCCGCGGCCTGACCTTGCTCGAGATCGCCGCCGAACTCGCCGACGACGGCAGCATCACCCCCGCCACCCTCGAGCAGGTGCTGGCCGACCGCACGCGCCGCTTCGACAAGGGCGGCGAGCAGTTCTACGACCAGATCTCGGCGCTGCACAAATCGGTGCGCAGCTCGCATCCGGACGCGGCGCTGTACTGGCTGGCGCGCATGCTCGACGGCGGCTGCGACCCCGGCTACCTGGCGCGGCGGCTGACGCGGATGGCGATCGAGGACATCGGTCTGGCCGACCCGCGCGCGCTGCAAATGTCGATCGACGCCTGGGACGCCTACGAGCGGCTGGGCAGCCCGGAGGGCGACCTGGCGCTGGGCCAGCTGGCGATCTACCTGGCCAGCACCGCCAAGTCGAATGCCGCCTACGCCGCCTTCAACGCGGCCCGGCGCGATGTGCGCGAGCACGGCACGCTGGAGGTGCCGATGCATCTGCGCAACGCGCCGACCCGGCTGATGAAGCAGCTCGGCTACGGCAAGGGCTACCAGTACGACCACGATGCCGCCGGCGGTGTGGCGCTGGACCAGACCGCGTTCCCGGATGCGCTCGGCGAGCGCATCTACTACGAACCGGTCGAGCGCGGCATGGAGCTGAAGCTCAAGGAGAAGCTGGACCAGCTGCGCCGGGCGCGACGCGAGGCGCAGGCCGGGCCGGACCCCGACACGTGAGCCCGACCTGGTGGGTGCAACTGCTGTGCGTGCTCGGCGGCGGCGCTGTCGGCGGGGTGCTGCGCCACCTGGCGACGGAATGGATCGACCGCCGCGGCGGCGGCGCCTTCCCCTGGGGCACCCTCGGGGTCAACGCGAGCGGCGCATTCGCGGCCGGCTGCCTGCTCGCTGCGCTGGAGGCCGCTCCCGCGCATGCCCGGCTGCTGTGGCTGTGCCTGGGCATCGGGCTGCTCGGCAGCTATACCACGGTGTCCGCCCTGGCCCTGCAGACGCTGCTGCTCGCGCGCGGCGGCGCCCGCGCCAGGGCGGCAGCCTATCTGCTGGCCTCGCTGGGGGCGGGCCTGGCGACCGTGGCTGGCGGCTACTGGCTGGTGGCGGGATGAGCGACGTGTCGCTGCTGGCGGCACTGCGGGTGGGGCTGGGGAGCGCATTGGGGGCAGCGGCGCGCTGGCTGCTGGCGCTCGCGCTTTCGCCCGCCGCTTCGGTGCCGGGATTTCCCTGGGGCACGCTGACCGCGAACGCGACGGGCGCGGCACTGATCGGTGCCTATGCGGCGCTGGCTGCACCGGGGGGGCGCTTCCCGGCCTCGCCGGGGCAGCGGCAGTTCGTGATGGCCGGCTTCTGCGGCGGCTTCACCACCTTCTCCCTGTTCAACACCGAAGTGCTGGCGGCGGCGCAGGCGGGACGGCTTGCGCTGGCCGCGGGAATCGTCGCGGTATCGGTGCCGCTGTGGCTCGCGGGCGTCTGGCTGGGGCACGCGCTGGGGCGGCGAATCGTCACGCGTGGATCCTGATCGCGGCGTTCGGGAACGCGATCGAAGCATCGGCCCCGTGCCGACGATCGGCTCAGCCGATGCTGTCGGCCAGCCCCTGGACACCGGAACTGCGCGCGCAGTGCGCGCAGCAGTACACCGTGTCGCCGTCCTCGACGCCATGGCCGATGACCCGGCAGCCGCAGTGCGCGCACTTCGGCGCGAAAGCCTGGATCGCGCACTCGAAGGAGTCGAACGTGCCGGTGCGTTCGCCCCGGGTCACCTGGAATGCCTTGTCGTAGCGGTTTCCGCACACGTCGCAGGTCGCCATCGGTCGTCTCTCCCGGACTGGTATCGATGGCGAGTGTGGCGCTCGGGGCGCCAGCATGCAGTGAAAGGGAACCCGTTCACCGCCGTCACGAAACCGTGAACGGTGCGACCGGGCGCGGCCGGCGCCGGACCGCATCGCGCACACCGATTCCGGCCGTGCGCCTGTGCGACCCGTCCCGGTTCACGCCGCGACGAGCCGAGCATGCCGATACTCGGAGTCCGCCGCCCATCGGCGTCGTCGACGACTTTCGAGGAGGCTTCCATGAACCTTTTCCACCCACCCGCGCGCTTCCCCCGGCTGCTGCTGGCGCTGGCCGCGGCGACGGTCCTTTCCGCCTGCCAGGGCGATCGCGCCGAGGAACGCGCCGCCGGCGCACCCACGCCCGCCGAGCGCCCGGCCCTCGGCCCGGGCGAGCCGCCCGCAGGGGTCGGCGCCGCGCCGCAAGGCCAGGCAGGGGATGGAAGGGCGACCGTGGTGGCATCGGACACCGAGCCTGCGTACTTGACCGATGCCGCGCGGCAGGCGCTCTACGTGCTCGAGGGCAACGACGACGGCACCCGCTGCGATGCCGAGTGCGAGGAAGCCTGGCCGCCGGTGACCGCCCGCCAGACGCAGCCGACGCCGGGGCCCGGCCTGCAGGCGGACCTGCTGGGCACGATGCCGCGCAGCGACAGCAGCCTGCACGTCACCTATGACGGCAGGCCGCTTTACCGCTACGCCGCCGATGCCGGCGCCGCTCGCACCGCCGGTCATGGCGTCGAGGACCAGTGGGGCAGGTGGGCGCTGGTGTCGGTGCACGGGCCCGCCGTCCCGGAGAGCCAGGACCCGCGCGAGTAACACCGCCGGTCGCTCGCGGGTTCTTCCGCGGTCGCGGAGACGACCGCATGGAGCGGGGCGACGGAGCGGCCGTCGACCGCCGGGGCGGCGCGGCGGACCCCGCGTCGTCCTCCGCGCCGGCCGGGCCGCACGTCGACTTCACGAGTCTGCTGTCATCGTCCGAAGCAGGCCACCGAAGGGAACGGAATGTCCGAACACCTGGACCGGCTGGACCGGTCATCGCGCATCATGCGCTTCGCCTGGCGCCACTATCGTTCCGGCGTGTTCGGCGGCGTGGCCTCGCGCCGGCGTCCCGGCGATGCCGATGCCGCGGCCGCCTTCGTCGACGACCTCGAGCGGCTGGGCCCGACCTTCGTCAAGATCGGCCAGGCGCTTTCCACGCGCACCGACCTGGTCGCGCCCGCCTTCCTCGACGCGCTCAAGCGGATGCAGGACGACGTGCAGCCGCTGCCGTTCGCCGAGCTGCAGCCGGTGCTGGAGGAAGGACTGGGACTGCGCCTGAGCAAGGCGTTCGCGTCGTTCGAAGAGAAGCCGCTGGGCTCGGCGTCGCTGGCGCAGGTGCACCGCGCCGAGCTCCACGACGGCCGCCAGGTCGCGGTGAAGATCCAGCGCCCCGGCGTGGCCGCGACCATCGATACCGACATGGCGGTGCTCGACACCTTCGCCCGCGGCGCCGACCGCTTCACCGCGCTGGGCGAACGGATGCACTTCGCCGACATCGTCGGCGAGATGCAGCGGGCGCTGCTCGCCGAGCTGGACTACCTGGACGAAGCGGAAAGCCTGGAGCGCTTCCGTGCGCGCTTCCGCGTCTATCCGGAGCTGTTCGTGCCGGCCCCGGTCTGGGACTACACCTCGCGCCGGGTGCTGACCATGGAGTACGTGCCGGGCTACAAGGTCACCGAGATCACCGGACTGCAGCGCACCGAGCGTGCGTTCGGCGAACTGGCGACGGCGCTGCTCAAGGGCTACCTGGACCAGGTCTTCGTGCATGGCGAGATCCATGCCGACCCGCACCCTGGGAACGTGCTGCTCACCGACGACGGGCGCCTGGCGCTGCTCGATTTCGGCATGGTGGCCCACGTGCCCCCGCGGCAGCGCGAGCGCCTGCTCAAGCTCGTGCTGGGCGCGGTGGACGGCCGCGGCGAAGACGTGGCGGTGGAGGCGATGGCGATCAGTGCGCGCCTGGAAGGCTTCGACGAGACCCGCTACGTGCACGAGGTCGGCCAGCTGGTGGCGCGCTATGCGGTGCGCTCGGAGCGCCTGGGGCTGTCCGAGGGCCGGCTGCTGCTGGAGATCGCGCGCATCGGCACCGTATGCAGGCTGCGCATGCCGGTGGCCACCACGCTGCTCGGCAAGACCATGCTCAACCTCGAGGCCGTGGCCGGGGCCCTGGATCCTGAGCTCGACGTCAAGCGCGCCGTCGAGGACCACGCCTACGACATCATGCGCCAGCGGCTGCGCTCGTCGCTGTCGCCGCAGCGGCTGGGCATGGAGGCGCTGGAGACGCAGTCGCTGCTGCGCGGCACGCCGCGCAAGGTGTCCGACATCCTCTCGCTGCTGGCCGACAACAAGCTGCGCGTGCAGGTCGGCGGGCTGGAGGAGTCGCACCTGATGGAAAGCCTGCAGAAGATCGCCAACCGCATCTCGACCGGCATCATCACCGCGGCGCTGGTGGTCGGCGCCGCGATGCTGACGCGGGTGGAGACCGGGCGGACCTTGTTCGGCTACCCGGCGTTCGCACTGGTGCTGTTCCTGATCGCCGCCACCCTGGCGATCGTGCTGGTGGTCTCGGCGCTGCTGAGCGACCGCAAGGTGCGCCCGCGCGAGGAGCGCGGGCCGCTGGACTAGGCGCTGCCGGCCCGGGGAGGGCGCAGCCGGCGCACTCACCCGGGCTTTGCGTCCGCCGCGCTAGGGTCCTGGACAGGGCGCCGCCTCGCCCCGGCGCGCGGAGGCCCGCCGCGACCGCAGCGCCCCGAAGTCACCGACCGCTCCAGGAGGATTCCGATCATGGCAAACCTGCTCCGGATCGCCACCGCATTCGCCGCCGGTGCCGCGGCGATGTACTACCTCGATCCGCGCCTCGGCCGCAGCCGTCGCGCACGGCTGCGCGATCGCAGCCTCGCCACCGGCCACGACGCCGAGGCCTATGCCCGCCGCCAGGTGCGGCACGCCGCCAACCACGTCAGGGGCGCCCTCGCCGAAGCGCGCTCCCACCTCGGCGCCCACGTCGTCAGCGACGAGCAACTGCAGGCGCGCATCCGCGCAGAGCTCGGCCACAGGGTCGAACGCCCCCGCGCGATCGAAGTCGCGGTCACCTCCGGCCACGTGCGCCTGCGCGGCGAAGCGCTGGCCGGCGAGATCGAGCCGCTGCTGACGGCGGTGGCGGACATGCCGGGGGTGCACGACGTCGACAACAGGCTCGGCGTGCGGGTGCTCCGGACCGGCTGATCCGGCGGTCCCGGAGCCGCAAAAAAGAAAACGGCCGGCCGCAGGTGCGGCCGGCCGCTGTCGTCGGCGATCCGGATCAGAAGGTGAACAGCACCTTCACCGAACCGTCCACGCTGGCGTCGTCGATATAGCCGATCGCGCCCGGCGTCGAGGCCACCTTGGCCTTGACCGCGGCGTCGTTGGCCACTTCCTCCGGCGCCTTGGCCTTGCCGGTGAACACAAGCCGCGACCAGTACGAGGTCAGTTCCGCACCCGCGCGGCCCAGTACATCCTTGTCGAAGCTGTCGCGCAGGGCGCCGCCGCGCTGGTAGACGACCGAGGCCTGGGCGCCGCCGACGCTGGTCTCGCGACCGAGGAACACCCGGCGCACGGCCTCGGCGTCCATCGCGCCGGCGCCGCTGTCGGCGGCCACCACCACCGAGCCGGCTTCGGCGTCGAACGGGGAGGCGAGGGCGACGGCGAGTCCGAGCGCGGCGATGATCTTGATGTTGGATGTCATGTCGGGCTCCGGATCAGAACGTGAAGACCAGGCCCACCGAGGCCAGGTCGCTTTCGGCACGCGCGCCGGTCTTCGATTCGAAGCGGGTCCAGTCGGCCTTGAACGCGACGTTGGACATGAAGTCCCAGCGCGCGCCGATGCTGGTGTAGGTTTCCTCGTTCCGGGTGCCGGCCACCGCGCCTTCGAGCACCGGGTACAGCGGATTGTCCTGCGGCAACAGGCCGAGGATGTCGCGGCGCGGCTCGCCCTTGCGTTCGCCGTACACCACGTAGGGCATGACCTTGCCGAAGCGGCGACCGGCGCTCACGTACCAGTCGGTCTGCCGGGGCACCAGGGCACCGTCGACCTTGGTGGTGATCCGCTCGCCCACCAGCAGCCAGCCGTTGCGCTCGACCTTGGCGCCGATGCTGCTGAACACGCCCTCGTCGTCGTCCGCGACGATGTTCGCGGCCACCGCATCGAGCCCGTAGGCGGCGAACACGCCGGCCAGCATCTCCAGGTCGTCGATGTGGGCGCTGAAGTCGGAGCGGAACCAGGCCGCGCGCAGCGACAGCCACTCGTCGTACTCCATCTCCCAGGCGAACCCAGCCTGGTTGCGGGTTTCGACCGGCAGCGCGCCGGCGTTGTTGAGCTCGCCGTCGTAGCCGCCGTACTGCACTTGCAGATGCGAGTACCAGCTACCGAAGTTGGCGGCGTGCGAAACGGTCACTCCGTCGAGGGTGTCCAGGCCGAGGTTGTAGACAGCGGTGGGCGGGCGCATCCAGGGGTAGGCGTAGCCCACGTCGAGGAAATCGGAATAGCGGTAGAAGGCCGAGCGCTGGCGGCCGACCTTGGTGGAAAAGCCATGGTCGAGACGAATGTTGGCATAGGCCCAGGCGAGTTCCGCATCGAAGCCGTCGTCGCCGGTGCCGATGATCTGCGCCACCGCCTCGATGCGCTCGCTGATGTCGGCGTTGATCTGCAGGCCGAACAGCGACTCCTCCGCGAAATCGATGTCGGAGTCGTAGTTGCTGCCGGGATAACCGCCGTCGTCGGTGGTCTTGCCGGCCACGACCTGGCCGAACCCGCTGAACCTGACTTCGGCGCTTGCCGGGGCGGCCGCAAGGCCAAGGGCCGCCAGGATGGCGGTTGCGAGAATTTGCTTCACGAATGTCTCCGGACTTGGGGATCGATGCAGCGCACGCGGTGGCTGCGGGGTGACGCCAGCGGCGCTGCACGCAGTAACGGCGCACCGAAACATTTCTTTAACGCAGCATTCGGCCGGCGCGCTCAAGTGGCGCTGGCGGCTGCCGCTAACGGGGCCGGCAGCTCGCGCCTCCCGCAAGCGATCAGCAAAGGTTTCCTCATGACCCGTACGATTCCGCTCGCCCTCGACAGCCTCATCGCGCGTTCCGGCCGGCCGCTGCGCCGCTTGTCCATCCGCGCGAAGGTGATGCTGGTCCCCGTGGCGGCACTGGCCGGGTTCCTGCTCTACGCCGTCTTCAGCGTGATGGTGGCGCAATCGAACGCATCCACGCTCGACCGCTTCGGCAAGCAGCACCTGCCGGTGCTGGACGGCCTGGGCGCGGTGCGCGCCGAAATGACCGCCACCCGCACCCTGTTCGGGCAGGCACTGGGCGACGGCGACGACTTCCTGGTCGAGGAGGCCGTAGAGCGCTCCGCAGCGGTCGGCGCCATTCTCGACTCGCTGCTCGAGGCGGACCCCTCCCTGACGGGCAGGGTGGGGCCGATGCGCGAGCAGTGGCAACGCTACGTCGCGCTCGCCTCCGAGGTGGTGATGGGGCAGATCGAGGGCGCCATCGACATCGCCTCGCTGCAACAGCGCGTCGAGGAGATGAATGCGGGCTACCTCGCCATCGAGCAGGATGCGGGAACGCTGCACGCCGAACGCCGGGAGGAATTCACCGCCGCGCTGCAGAGCGCCTCCGCCTCGGCCAGCCGGGCCGCGATGCTCGGCGTCGCCCTGGTGCTGGTGCTGGCGGTCTGCGTGCTGTTCGCCTCGATCGTGATCGAGCGCGCGATCCGCGGGCCGATCGAGAAGCTGCGGGCCGCGATCCGCGAGGTCACCGCCGGGCGCTTCTCGGTCCAAGTGGAGGCCGAGGGCAGCGATGCCGTGGCGATGATGTGCCGCGACTTCTCCACGCTGCTCGGCAACCTCAACGCCGCGATCTCGGAAACCAACCATGTGCTCGGCGCGGTGGCGCGCGGCGATTTCGGCCAGCGCGTGGGGGCGGACCTGCCGGGCGATCTCGGCGTGCTCAAGCGCGGGGTCAACGCCAGCGCCGAGTCGGTGGCCGGCACCATGGCCGCGCTCGACCGGGTGATGGACGCGATCGCCGCGGGCGATTTCGCCGCGCGCATGGACGAGTCGGTGCAGGGCGAGTCCAGGGCCAAGGTGGACCGGGCCATGGGCGAGCTGCAGGCCGCGTTCGGCGCGCTGCGGCTGACCATGGAGGCCGCCGCCGGCGGCGACTTCGGCCAGCGCATCGAACTGTCGCTGCCGGGCGAGCTCGACGAGCTGAAGCGCGCCGTCAACAGCGCGCTCGGCTCGCTCGACCAGGCGTTCTCGGAGATCCAGGCCACCACCGCGGCGCTGGCCGACGGCGACCTGACCCGCCGCACCCGCGGCGAGTTCGGCGGTTCGCTGGGGGAGGTGACCGGCGCGCTCAACCAGGCCCTCGACACCCTGCAGCATGCGCTCGCCGACGTGGCCCAGGTCGCCGGCGACGTCGGCGCCGGCGCCACCGAGATCGCCAGCGGCAACGCCGATCTCAGCCAGCGCACCGAGCAGCAGGCCGCGGCGCTGGACCAGAGCGCGGCCGCGGTGGAGCGGCTGGCCGGCGCGGTACGCAACGCCGCCGACAACAGCAAGCAGACCCGCGAGATCACCCGCGCCGCCAACGACAAGGCGCAGGAGGGCGCCGACGTGGTGCGCCAGGCCATCGCGGCGATGAACGCGATCACCGACGCCAGTTCGCGCATCGCCGACATCATCGGTCTGATCGACTCGATCGCCTTCCAGACCAATCTGCTCTCGCTCAATGCCGCGGTGGAAGCCGCCAGGGCAGGGGAGCAGGGGCGGGGATTCGCGGTGGTGGCCAACGAGGTGCGGTCGCTGGCCTCGCGCACCGCGGACTCCGCCAAGGAGGTGCGCGGGCTGATCGCCACCGCCGGCAAGCGCATCGCCGAGGGCAATCAGCTGGTCGCCCGCACCGGGCAGTCGCTGGAGGACATGGCCGGTTCCAGCGAGCGGATCGCTGCGCTGGCGTCGGAGGCCTCCGATTCGATCGAGACCCAGGCCCAGGGCCTGCAGCAGGTCAGCCAGGCGATCAGCCAGCTGGAATCTTCGAACCAGCAGAACAGCGCGATGGTCGAGGAAGTGGCCGCCGCCAGCGCCTCGCTCAGCGACCAGGCAGGGCGCCTGCGAGAGGCGGTGTCGCGGTTCCGCGTGGACGACGCCGGGGCGGCACCGACCGCCGCCGCCCCTCGCGGGCGGGCCGCGGAAATCGAGGCGGAGCTGGACGCCGAGTTCGCCTGAGCTCGACCCGGTCGGCCGATGCGGCCGGTGCGACGCTGCTCCATCTCGCCGCGAGGGAAGTCTCCTTCGCGCGACCCGTCTTCGCAGCGGTCGGTCTTTCGATCGTCCGCCTTAGGGAGCGCGCTCGCGCGGCGCTCCGGGAAGGCAGGATGAAGCGGTTCGGCAACGAGGCCGTGCGGAACGCTTCATGCCCGCTGCACCGCAGCCGAGACTCGGCAGGTGGGCGGAGGCAATTCGCGCTCCCGGATTACGCAGGGTCCTTGACCCTGCACCGGAGTAGATGATATTTAGCTTGTTCGCTAATTACATATGCTGCTAAACATGCCCCAGTCACGCGACCCGTTGAGCACGACCCTGGCGGCTCTGGCCGACCCGACCCGGCGCGCCATCCTGGCGCGACTCAGCCGCGGCGCCGCCACCGTAAACGAGCTCGCGGAACCCTTCGACATCTCGCTGCCGTCGGTCTCGCGGCATCTCAAGGTGCTGGAGGGCGCCGGCCTGATCTCGCGCGGACGCGAGGCGCAGTGGCGGCCGTGCAGGCTGGAGGCCGCCCCCCTGAAGCAGGTGGACGGCTGGCTCGTCAGATACCGAAGGTTCTGGCAGGGCAGTTTCGACCGGATGGACGACTACCTGCACGAGATCACCAACGCACCCCCCAAAGGAGGGAAACAATGAGCGAGCTGCGCGACGACGAACTGCTGATCGAGCGCGAATTCGATGCCCCGCTGGCGCTGGTGTTCCGCCTGTGGGCGGACCGGGCGCACGTGATGCGCTGGTGGGGGCCGGAGGAATTCACCACGGTCGAGCTCGACTGGGAGCTCACCCCCGGCCGGCCGTGGCGCGGCGCGATGACTGCGACGCGATTCGGCCTGACGAAATTCGGCGGCACGGTGCTCGAGGTGGAGCCGGAACGGCGCATCGTCTTCACCTTCCAGTGGGACGAGGACTCCGGCCGCGACCGCGACACCGTGGCGACGGTGCGCTTTGCCGAACACGACGGCAGGACCATCCAGACCTTCCACCAGGCGCCATTTTCCAGCGTCGAGGTCCGCGACAGCCATGTCGGCGGCTGGGACTCGCTGTTCAACAAGCAGCAGCTCTACGTCGAGAACTTCGCCGTGGCCGAACGGGCGGGGCTGCACGCATGATCACGCTGACCACCTACGCCTGGGTGCCGGACTTCGCCGCGCCGCTGATGCGGGCATTGCGCGTCCGCTGGGCGCTGGAGGAGGCGGATCTGCCGTACCGGGTGCGCACCGTGGCGCTGGGGCCGGGACAGCGCTCGCCCGAGCATCTGGCGCGCCAGCCGTTCGGCCAGGCGCCGGCGATCGAGGAGGGCGACCTGACGCTGTTCGAAAGCGGCGCGATCGCGCTCCACATCGCGGAACGCAGCCAGGCGCTGCTACCGCGGGACCTGACCGAACGAGCGCGGGCGATCGCCTGGGTGTTCGCGGCGCTCAACACGGTGGAGACCGCGGTGCAGGAGCTGGGCGCCATCGACTTCTTCCACGCCGAAGAACCCTGGGCGCAGCAGCGCAGGCCGCAGGTGGAGGCGCAGGTCCGGGAGCGGCTGGGGCAGCTGGAGGCAGCGCTGGGCGCGCGGGAGCACCTGGAAGGCCGCTTCACCGTCGGTGACCTGATGATGGCCGACGTGCTGCGTATCCTGGACCACAGTGACCTGCTCGATGCGTACCCGACGCTGCAGGCCTACAAGCACCGCTGCGAGGCCCGGCCGGCCTTCCAGCGCGCACTGACCGCGCAGCTGCAGGGATTTCGCGAGGCTGCTTAGCCCGGGCTGCGAGCCCGGTGGGCAGCGGTACACTCGCGGTTCGGGGGTGTCGCATGCGCGATGATCGAGGGGAGTTTCCGTTCTGGTCGATGGTGCTGGCCGTGCTGCTGGCCCTGATCGCGCACGACCTCATTCGCTTGGCGGTCGGCGCATACATGGCTCGCCGAGCCGTGGCCGAGTTCAACCGGCAGGTTCAGTCGACACCAACGCGTCCCGCGCCAGGATCGGCATCATCGGCACAGTCAGCGCCGGCCGAACTCCCAAGGTATCCCGGGCCGGTCAGCGCCCGGGCCTCTGGCGCGGACGTGGCCTGCATCAACGGGACCCAGGCACGCCGCGTTGCCAATGGCTGGGAACAGGAGCCACGGAAACGCTGTCAGGCGTACTCGCCGTGACAGAAGCCGATGCCCCGGATCCCTTCTAGCGCGTCATATACGCATCCAGCGGTGCAATCGAAGCGTCCGGCGTGCCAAGCCGCGAGCCGTGCCGTGGCTCGCGTTCCATGTTCATGACGCAGTCGGGTGGTCGGCTGCGGGCTCGGTCCTACGGCGCCAGCACGTGGCATGGGGGACTCTTTGGGGCGTCGAAATGCGGGCGAGGGACCGGAGCCAGTCGGACGATGAGGGTTTGAACCCCAATCCACAACTTCGCATAATGTACATTATGTAATGCTCGACGAGTCGTCAGGTGCCACATGCTGAGCCAGTCTGTCTGTCGGTAGTACCCAAACTCTGTCGTCTGATCCTTAACCATGACATGAGCCGTAACCGTGTCATTTTCCTACAACCGCTTCTATGTCGATCAACCACTTAGAGCGTACAACCGCCAATGACTGCAGAGCCAGCTCCGGGCGGTATTTCCCTTAACCATGTCGTGCTCCGATACGATGGCGCGTCCCGACAAACCTACAATTGCATCAATCGGCCACTTTGGTACGACGTTGGGGTGGTTCTGGCGGTCTTTGCTGCCTCTTTGGTTCGGTCTGCTTCGCGGCCGCAACTTTGGCTCGACTGCGTGGCTTCCGAGCTGTTGGCCGAGCATCAGAGCGTCGGATTGCCGCCTCAAGCGCCGCGGGTAGATCACCCAACGCGCCCAACTGGCCCTCGAGCGCGTCCGCACGAGCCCGCTGCGCCACGGCATCGCGAGACGCTTCCACCGTCTTCAAGTTGGCTTGGTGAATCTGCTCCCGCAGCGATTTCTCGGCAGCCGCCGCTTGGCGGGAGGCCGCCAGCAGTCGACCCTGCACCTCCTTGGTTTCCTGGCGCGCTCGGTCGATCTCGCTGAGGGCTCGATCCTCGACTGCACGGACATGCAGGCCAAGTGACTCGCGCTCGGCCTGAGCAGCGTCCTGCAACGACTGGTTCCGCGCCTCCAGTGCGTGCCGGGTGGTTCTCCCGTCCAGGCCGGGCTGCTTTGTAAAACGCAACTCACCTTGAGGTGAGGCAGGATTCTCAGTCATTTCCGCCGATATCGATGAAGACGGTCAGTGGAAACCCAGGGCCAGGCTCGTCAGGAGCCCGCTCTAACGGCTCTTCCGGTGGAGAGTTCGCGCCCTCGCCAAACGCTTCCGTCTGAAGCGCATGAGAAAGCGCTTCGCTGCCGCCGCTACCTTCCAGCGGATGCGTGATACTGCCCCTCATCGAAAGACGCGGCCAGTGGTTGTAGAGCCAATGGTTGTAGTGCCATCGGCTGTAAGGCAAGTAATCACTCCTCTCTAGCCCAACAGCAGCGTGGACCGCGGCGAGCTGCAGAGTGGAGAGCTGCATGACTGCACCGGTCGGGTTCGCAGCCGAAGTCGCATGCCCAGTCGTGACTCCACTGGGCTGGGCCATCAGCAGCTCGAACAGCCTGCTCCACTCATCACCTTTCTGGGCGGGGAGCACGACGGGTGCGCCCCTACCGCCGTCAATCACATCGACCAAAGATCCGCAGAGAGATTTGTGCGTAGGCGCAACGATCTTTGAACCCGGCCATCGATCGCGCAAAACCTCCTGCAAGGGTACCTTTGGGTCACGGTGCAAAGTAAGGAACGACCAGTGGAGCGGTCCACCAAAAGCGCCGGACGGAAAAAAACCTATGGATTTTCCGTTCTTGCGCTCGAGCAGATCGAAACCTGGTGTTTGCGATCCAGGTGGCGCCCCCTCGAACAGCTCAATCTCTTTCTTGGATGACGTCCCGCTAAAACTGCTTGTTGGCTTTTCAACTACCTTGGCTTGCAATATCCACATCGACCTGGAGATTACATTGCCTGCCTTCAGGCGCTGCGAAATTACGGCGATATCGGCCAGTTCACGCTGCTTTCCCCCTGTAGGCTTCACATAGATGTGCTTGTCCTGCCACATTGTTCGCAACCGAACTTCTAGCCTCACCTTCGACGACAACCAAGTTGACAGAACATCTAGTGCCTCACAGTTATGTATGCCTCTGAGGTAGTCCAGCTCGTGTGGGACCGTGGTACTGCTCGAATAGGGATCTGTTATCCATTGGTCCAGACCGCGCGACCAGATCCACAAGTCCATCTCCTCTTCCGTACGCATAGCTGGGCCCCCTTTTTGCCAGTAGGAATCGACTTTGTGTTCTACCCTGTCAGGTTAGAAGACGCCACTTCCTACCCCTGATAAACATCCCTAATCGTCACGGCGGCCCGCTCACATGCACGCGAAACCGATGGCTACGTCGCCACCTCATCAGCAGCGTCATTACGACAATACCGAATATCACCAACATCCCTAGCGCGACCAACGCCGTTCCTCGGCCGACTCCAAGTTTCTGCATCAGCAAGTCTAGTTTTCCTTGGGCCATTGCCGGAGGCGGCACTTCCAGCTCCGCATCGATCACTGGCCGCCCCGCAAGGAAGCCGGCTACATGTGCAGCTATGTTCGGGTTGCCCAGCCACAGTTCGTCGTCATGACTGGCGCCGCGCACGAGCAAGTGCGTGGCGGCGCTGAAGCCTGGCACTAGCACCTCCGCGTTCGCCGGCGGTGTGCGGCCATCGAGCGTACCGCTGACGAACAGCGCCGGAACGTCGCTCCGCAGGGGAGCACGGAATGCGTCGCCGAGATCCACGAGTCCCAGGCCCTCGCCGATCATCGGGGAAGGAAAGTTCAGCGCATCGCCGAACAGGCTTTCCTTTGCCTGCGCCTCGGCCGTGGCGCGTCGATGCGGGCTGTGCCCGGATGCCACGTCCATCGCCAGCGGCATGGCGCGGAACTCGCCGAGCTCCTCGCGCACCGCGAGCACCAGGGTTGCCAGCAGGTCGTAGTCCCCCTGTTCGGCGTCACGCAGGAGCAACGGCAGCATCTGCTGGGTAGATCGCCGCCCGAGCGCGGCCGCGATCGCCAGCTGCGCGTCGTAGGCGCCCAGAGCCACTTCCCTGCCCCGGTGCATGACGCTGCGCCCTACTACGGGTTCCTGGCTTAGCCTGGCCAGCATGCGCCGGGGCATCCCGGTCAGGTCTTCGAACCCCTGATCGCGGGCGACGGCGGCGAGGTCCGCCAGCACCGTGTCCGCCGAAAGCGGGAGTTTCAGCGTGTCGTCCGGCCCTTCGACGCCGATCAACACGCCGATCAACACCGCGCGTTCGATGCCCGCACCATGCAGGCGCAGGCTTGCCAGGGCCAGGTGGGTGCCGTAGCTCATGCCCCACAGGCTGATCCGCGGCACGCCAAGCGCGCGCCGCAGGTCTTCGATGTCGGCGGCGCTCTCGGCAGTGGTGTAGGCGGCCAGGTCGACACCCTCCTCCCGCCAATGGGCGATGCATCGGGCGGCCGTGCGGCGCAGCGCCGCCAGCGCAGCTTCGCGGTCCAGTGGCTTGGCGTCATCGAAGCGCTGGATGTATGGGCACGGAGGCTGGCGATCGGACAATCCGGTACCCCGCTGGTCGAACAGCAACACGTCGGTTTCGCGCCGAACCTGGTCGAACACCGGCCAGCGCGGCCCGCGTGCCGTGCTGCCGCCCGATTTCGTGCGCTGCCACCGTTCCTGCCTGGTCAATCTGCGCCATGTCCGGTCCCTCCATGCCGCTTCAGGCAGCCGCTACTGGCTGGTCATGGCGAATGGGAAGGAACTGCCGGTGGGCCGCGCCCATGTCGCCACCATGCGCCGCGAGCTTGCTCTGGGCTAGTCATCGGCCGGCGTCGACGCAGGGGCCGCCTCAGATCGACGAAAGCGTTTCCGATGGCGGTTTAATCCAAGTCACCGTACAGAACGACAATCGCTTTGCGCCCTCCTGATCGACACTGACGTCAAGGAGGCCGACATGCTCATCCTCCCACCGATCCTAGGCCATGAGGAGCGCATGCAGATGACCACCAAGACCCGTCTCGACAGAGAAGCCGGCGGAATGATCGCAGGCGGTGGCATCACGCACAGCGACCTGCGATGACAGACGACTTGGCGCATGTCTCGGAGACACCAATGCGCTAACGAGTGAGGTGCGCGTTGATCGACGGCGATCGCGACCATGCTTCGCGGCGCCCGTCCGACAGCAGGAGAAAGAGCAACGAAATGGCCAAGACATTGGCACTACCCAAAGAGCAGCTGGTCAAGAAAGCACTGACCCAGATGCAAAACAACCTCGCGGACAGCACGTGGACAGATCGGCAAAAACTGGCCCTCACGTGCCGCATCCTGTTCGAGAACGGCCACGACTCCGGTCTGGCCGGGCAGATCACCGCCCGCGGCCCGCAGCCTGGCACCTACTACACCCAGCAACTGGGTCTGGGCTTCGACGAAATCACCGCGGACAATCTGCTGCTGGTGAACGAAGACCTGGAAGTGCTGGAAGGCCACGGCATGGCCAACCCGGCCAATCGTTTCCACAGCTGGGTGTACCGCGCCCGGCCAGACGTGAACTGCATCATTCACACCCACCCGCTCCACATCGCGGCGTTGTCGATGCTGGAAGTACCGCTGCAGATTTCCCATATGGATCTCTGCCCGCTCTACGAAGACTGCGCGTTTCTCCAGGGCTGGCCGGGTGTGCCCGTGGGCAACGAGGAAGGCGACCTGATCGCCGGCGCCCTGGGCGACAAGCGGGCGATCCTGCTTTCGCACCACGGGCAGCTGTCCACTGGCGCTTCCATCGAGGAAGCCTGCGTGATTGCCCTACTGATCGAGCGCGCGGCGAAGCTGCAACTGCTGGCGATGGGTGCGGGAACCATCAAGCCGATCATCCCCAAGCTCGGCCGGGAGGCGCATGACTGGATCGCACGTCCCAAACGCCACGCCGCCGCCTTCAACTACTACACGCGGCGGATCCTGCGGCAACACGCCGATTGCCTGAACTGAATCCAGACCCTTCTTTTACGGAGCGCCACCATGCCCAGTCCCGATATTCACGGCATCATCGGCTACACCATCACACCTTTCACCGCCGATGGCGAGGGCCTCGAACTGGCTGCACTCGGGCGCGCCATCGACCGCCTGATCGACGGCGGCGTGCATGCCATCGCGCCTCTGGGCAGCACCGGCGAAGGCGCTTATCTGAGCGACGCGGAATGGGAGCAGGTCAGCGAATTCAGCATCAAGCGCGTCGCCAAACGCGTGCCGACCATCGTCAGCGTATCCGACCTGACCACCGCCAAGGCAGTGCGCAGGGCCCGTTTCGCCGAAGCCCAGGGCGCCGACGCGGTGATGGTGCTGCCGACGTCCTACTGGAAACTCAGCGAAGCGGAAATCCTGGCCCACTACCGCGCCATCGGCGACAGCATCGGCGTGCCGATCATGCTCTACAACAACCCGGCCACCAGTGGCACCGACATGTCGGTGGACCTGATCCTGCGGATCGTCGGCGCCGTGGAGAACGTGACCATGGTCAAGGAGAGCACTGGCGACATCCAGCGCATGCACCAACTGCAGCATCGCGGCGAGGGACAGGTGCCCTTCTACAACGGCTCCAACCCCTTGGCCCTGGAAGCCTTTGCCGCCGGCGCCAAGGGCTGGTGCACCGCGGCGCCGAACCTCATTCCGCAGCTCAACCTCGACTTGTACGAGGCCGTACGGGCCAACGACTTGAGCAAGGCTCGCGAACTGTTCTATCGCCAGTTGCCGCTGCTGGACTTCATTCTCAAGGGTGGCTTGCCGGCGACGATCAAGGCCGGATTGCGCACCACCGGGCTGGAAGTCGGCGATCCGCGGTTGCCGGTGTTCCCGCTGGACGAGACTGGGCGCGTCAATCTTGAAAAGCTCCTCAAAGCCCTGCGTTGATGCCGTTCCAGGAAATGTCGAGCCTCCTCCTCTGGCACGACTGCTGCTCGCGTCGATCGTGTCAGGGAAGCTGGAGGTCCTTGATCTGCCGGCGGGAGGTGATGTCCAGCTTGTGGAAGATGCTGCGCAGGTGGGCTTCGATCGTGCGGGGGCTCAGGAACAGTTGGGTGCCGACCTCCCGGTTGGTCGCCCCGGTGGCGACCAACCTTGCGATGTGCAGCTCCTGGGCGGTGAGTGCGTCGGTCGGCTGGGCAGTACGTTTGCGCGCGTTCTCCCCGGTGGCCCGCAGTTCGCGGGCGGCACGGTCGGCATAGGCTTCTGTCCCCATTTCCGAGAACAGCTGGTGGGCAGTCCGGAGCTGCTCACGGGCATCCTGGCGGCGGCCTGCGCGGCGTAGCCACTCGCCGTAGACGAGATGGGCGCGGGCGAGATGGGTCGCCATCCGGCAGTTTGCAAGACGCTCGATCGCCTCGCGGTAGTGGTCTTCGGCGTCCGGCCCAGTGGAGGTCAGCGCCCGCGAACGAGCCGCCATTCCGAGTGCCCACTGGGTGCCACTGGCGCTGGCTCGCGAGGTCAACCGGTCCAGCGCGGCAGCGGCCTGCTCCGGTTGGCCAGCACGAACGGCTGCCTCGATCAGCTCGGGCAGCGCAAAGCTGCTATGGGCCAACTCGTCGAACTCGAACAGCGACGTCGCGGCACCAAGGGCGCTGTCATAATTGCCCAGTCCGTTGTGCAGGTAGGCGAGCGAAAGTTCGGTGCTGCTGACGACGAGGCCCTCACCTCGCGCCGTTGCCTCCGCGATCGTTGTCGCGATGAGCTGCGAAGTCTCATGCTGCCTGCCGCGCCAGGCGGCCAGTCCGAGCTTTGAGTTGGGGAGGGGCGGGGCACCTGTTGCCCGCGTGATCGCATCCTGCTCCGCGATCAACTCGGAGGCACGCGCAAGCTCTCCGGTAAGCTCCAACGCCAACGCTAAGGCATTGAGTGCCGCGGGAAGCGTGGGCAGCGCGCCGGCTTCGCGGGCGAGTCGGACCGCGCGGTCGGCCAGCATATAAATCGACTCGTCGTCCCACAGCATGGCACCGACATGGCAGGCGAGCCACAGCCAACGTCCGTGGTCGTTGTCAGAACCGGAGCCGTCGTTGCGCAGCGATGCGAGGGCGCGTTGCAGACTGGGAACGCTCGCCTCGTAGCCTTGTGTATATCGCGCAACCAGTCCGTCCAGCAGGAGATCGACCGGCCGCGGCGGCGTGGGCGATGGCGGCGCGTTCCGCGCAGCCTCGGCCGCCTCCAGCAACGCGCGGCCGGGTGCCAGGCGACCGGCGTGGAAGGATGCCTCGAGTGCATGCAGGTAGGTCTCGCGGGCGAGCGCTGCGTCCAGCGGAGCGAGCGTCCTGGCCGCGTCGAGCAGCGTTCCCGGCGCCTCGCTGCCGCGCGTCAGGTGGAAGGCGATCTGGGCGCGCAGCAGCTGGAGGCGAGCGCGTTGCAGCGGATCCAGCGGCCCTGCCTCCGCGATCGCCAGCAACGCCATGGCGGCTTCGGGTGCACCGGCGTCGTGCCTGGCGTACGCGGCTTCGAGCGCGCGTGTCGCACGACGGCCGGGTTCAGGCGTCAGCATGGCCGCCTGCTCCATGAACGCGGCCGCCGCGGTCAGCCCGCCGCGGGCACGTGCACGTCCGGCCGTGTGCTCCAGTTCCGCGGCGGCTTCCTCGTCGGTGCCCAGCACCGCCTGCGCCCGGTGCCAGGCGCGTCGATCGGGATCGATCCCGGGGTCGGTGACGGCGGCCAGCACCCTGTGCGCCCGGCGCTGGTCGGGCGGGGCCGCGGCCGTGTAGATCGCCGATCGTACGAGCGGATGACGAAACTGCACCCGAGTATCGATCTCCACCAAGCCGGCGGTCTCCGCGGGCGCCAGCGCCTCGCGCGCAATCCCCAGGTGCTCGGCAGCCTGCCAGAGCAATGCCACGTCACCGGTCGGGTCGGCCGCGGCCACCAGCAGCAGCAACTGCGTATCGACAGGCAGGCTGCCCGAGCGCTGCTGGAAGCTGTCCTGGACGCGGCGCGGTACGCTCAGCGCGCTGGGCAACTCGAAACCGCCGGCCAGCAGCGACGGCAGTGCGCTCTTGGGCAGCTCCAGTAGCGCCAGGGGGTTGCCGCGCGCCTCGGCCACGATCCGGTCGCGCACCACGTCGTCGAGCGGTGTGCCGACCGCAGCGGCCAGCAGCGTCCGCGCGTCCTTTTGTCCGAGTCCATCCAGCCGCAGCCCGGGCAAGTCGACGAAGGGGCGAACATCACGATCGGTGGGGTCGCGCAGCGCGAACACCAGCGCGATCCGCTCGGCCACCAGTCGCCGCGCAACGAACGCAAGGACCTGCGCGGATGCCTGGTCCAGCCATTGCGCATCCTCGACAAGGCACAACAGCGGGCCCTCCTCGGCGACCTCGGCCAACAGGTTGAGGGTCGCCAACCCAACCAGGAACCGATCTGGCGCAGCACCGTCGCGTATGCCGAACGCCACGCCCAAGGCGGCCTGCTGCGGGTCCGGCAGCGCAGCAGCCCGGTCCAGCAGCGGTACGCACAGCTGGTGCAGGGCCGCGAACGCAAACTGGGTCTCGGATTCCACGCCGGCCGCGTACTCCGCTCGGAACCCCATTGCCGTCGCGGTGGCGCGGGCATCCTCGAGCAGCGCCGTTTTCCCGATGCCGGCTTCACCGCGAATCACGAGCACACCGCCCTGCCCGGCCTGTGCCCGGGCCAGCACCTGCTCGATCGTCGCGCGCTCATTGCGCCGTCCCAGAAGAGACAACCGTGGTACGCCAGCGCGAGGCCCCATCGAGTCCACCGGTCCAGCTTACCTCGTTGTCAACCCGATTCTAGCCGATCCCAATCCGACCCGGCAGACGGTGGGCGCAGCGCGCACGGGTGGACGTTCCCGCGGGGACAGAACGACCTGGGGCCACGCCGTCCCGGCGCGATCCAAGCGAGCCGAGGCCGGCAGCCCGTCCCTACGTACCAGAACAGTGACCACCGGCGAAGACATAGGGGACTTTCACCGACGCGAACATTCCGCCACTGGCGCGATCCTGACGACATTCCGTTCGCTGGCCAGGGCCGGGTCAGGAGGTGAGAACGGCTGCTCGCGCCGAAATCACTGGCAAGGAGGCAGTGCTTGGATTCATCACTGCTGAAGCGACAACCCGCAACGTACTTTCCTCGACTCGATCCACGACACGGCCACCATCGACCGATCGAGGCATACAAGATAAGGAACCGTCGATGAAGAATCCCAGTCCCCCTACCCTTGCGGAGGATCTTCTGCTTGTGCTGTTCCAACCCGACTCCGGTGCCATCGCCGGCGAGAACACCCTCTACTACGTTCTGGCCGGGGCCGTGCTGGCAGAACTCGCCTTCAATGAAAGCGCGACGACCACAACGACCCCAACCGGCTCCACAAGTGTGGAGGCGGTCGTAGGGAGGGCGCCGTCGGACGAGATTCTGCGCTCGGCGTGGGACTATGCCGCGCAAAAGCCGCGCGCGGTAAAGAGCATGATCGCCGCGATCGGGCCGGCACTCCGCCAGCCCCTTCTGGAGCGACTCATTGCGCGAGGCGACATCCGTGAGCAAAACGGAAAAGTGCTCGGCATGCTCAAGACAACTACCCTCAAGGACGGAGGAAACGGACGCAGGTCCGGCCTCATCGGAGAGGTCCGCAACGTCCTCGTGGACGGTGTGGAACCGACGCCTCGTGTCGCCGCGCTGGCAGCATTGATGTGGGGAAGCGGAACGCTCCACCAGTTCGAACCGGAGATCCCCAGGAGTCCGGTCGTCATCGCGCGCGCCCGGCAACTTGGACGTGGCGCCTGGAGCGCCGAGGGCGCCACCAAACCGGTCGCACGCGCTACAGCCGCGATGATCGGCGCTATCGCAGCCTCCGCGGCCCCCCCGGACAGCGGGCCTGGCTGACGCCCCCGCAACGGTGGCGCACCCGAGACGTGGTCTGTCGACGTTCCCCCTGCGGCGAACGGGGCAGCTGTGCGCCCAGCACTATCGCGACCAACCAAGTCCAAGCCGCGTTTCCCGCGGCGCTCCCGACACCTACACGGCAGCACGGTGAGGACCGGCGGGGACACAGGGACTTCGACCGACGCGAACGTCCCGCCACCTGCGCGATCCTCACTCCGCCATGACCGATTCAATGACTCCCAACGTCGAAACGGCCCGCTCGGCAGAGCAGATCGGTGCACCTGTCGACTACAGCAAGGACCCTGGCGAAGTCGCGGTATTGTTGAACGACGCCAAAGCAGCACTGCGATCCGATCGCGAATTCGCGAGAACCTGCGTCGCGAGGGCGCTGGACCTCCTGCACGAAGACCCTGCTCCCGCCTCCCGTCCGTCCGCTTGTCTCCACGGCGGACTGGCCGGCTGGCAGGTCCGCCATACCGTCGCGTACATCGAGGCACATCTGGAGTCATCGATCCGGATCAAGGATCTCGCTGCGCTCACTCGTCTCAGCGCAAGCCATTTTTCCCGCGCATTCAAGCAAAGCTTCGGCCAGGCGCCGATGACCTACGTCGCTGGCCAGAGGGTTCAGTTGGCGCAGCGGCTGCTGCTGACGACGGAGGACTCGATGTGCCAGATCGCGCTGGCCTGCGGGATGTGCGATCAGGCGCACCTGACTCGAGTGTTCCGTCGCCTCGTCGGCGACACCCCCATGGCTTGGCGCCGGCGACATGCCGACTTGGCCCGCGATGATCAGGAAGCCGATCGCCGCATGGCCGACGGGTAGCGATTCCTTTCATCCTGGACCGTATGCACTCTGCTACTCACGGGTAGATCTATGTGCTGCAGCTGTGCCGCGTGCCTTCCCTTGGACTACTGGCATCAAGCATCGACGAGTTGGGGCGATGTTCCCTGACCGGGGAATGGTCAGACGATGCTTTCGTACAAATCACCGTATGAAAAGGCAATCACTCTTCGCCTCGGCGGTCGACACTGGATGCCAAGGAGAACGACGTTGTCCCCTTCCCATCCCCTGAACCGCGAGGAGTCCAATCGCATGACCACCAAGCCCGGCACCGCCACTTTCCGTAACGGACTTTCTTCGCTTCTTCGTCCCGAAGACTCGGTACTGGTCCTGATCGATCACCAGCCCTACCAGCTCAGCAATCTCAACAGCCACGATCCGCACATGGCCGTCAACAATGCGGCCGGCCTGGCCAAGGCCGCGAAGGTGTTCGACATCCCCACCATCCTGACCAGCGTGATCGAAGATCGCGGCGGCAAGATCTTCCCGCAGATCACCAGCGTGTTTCCCGACCAGGAAGTGATCGACCGCACGTTCATCAACACCTGGGAAGACAAGAAGGTGGTCGACCTGGTCAAGGCAACCGGTCGCAAGCAGCTGATCATCGCCGGCTTGTGGACCGAAGTCTGCGTTGCGATGCCGGCGATCCAGGCCGCTGGCGAAGGCTGGGACGTGACCGCAGTCACCGATGCATCCGGGGCGACGTCGGTCGAAGCCCACAAGGTGGCGATCCAGCGCATGGCCGCGGCCGGCGTGAACCTGATGACCTGGCTGGCGGTGGCTTCCGAGTGGCAGCGGGATTGGGCCCGGTCCGAAACCGCCATGGCGTTGAACGATGTGGTGATCCAGCACGCAGCCGGCAGTGGCATCGCGTTCCTGTGGGAGCAGCAACTGCTCAATACACCAGTGCCGGCCAAGGATTGATCCGGTGGGTGGCGGAGCGTCCTCGGACTCCGCCGCCCCTTCCGCGGAACGCGCTCCGCAACCCGCGATCCGGCAGGTGCAATCCGTGATTGCGCGCCGCGAGCGGCCAGCCTTAACCAGAGGGCATGCATTGCTTCGATTGGCTACGTCGCCTACCGGCATGCGATGGATCGTTGGCGGCCCTCAATACCACCCGGAGAGAGACATGACGATGTCGCTGGATCGCTTTCCCGTCGGAATGAAAATGGACGTCTCCTATCCGGAGTTCCAGGTCAGCCTGACCCTGCTGTCGACGACGCAACTGAAGTTCGAAATCAGGGAAGGGCCGTTCGCGCGGGCCGAGGTCGTGGACATCGACGTCCTGCCGCTCGGCAACGGTCTTTTCGCCGTCAGCTGGCAGGAAAAGAACGGCGCGGCCGTCGCCAGCATCCAGGACCACGATCGGCACCTGGTCCATTCATTCGCAGCGCTGTCCAGCGGCGAGCTACGGCGAATGACCGGAACCTTCACGATCACCAGGCCCTCCGATGTCGCCGGCGACGAGGGCGCGCGCTCCCAGCCGGTCCTGAACGTCGCAAACCACCAGCAAACGGAGACACGACATGGTTGAACTGATCATCGAGCAGCGCCGCCGCAGCCTCGGTGGCGGGATGGAAGTCGGTCGCGTGCTGCCATTCTCGAAGCGCCGCATGGTGGGCCCGTACGTCTTCTTCGACCATATCGGACCCGTGGACGTGCCGGTCGGCGTGGGCCGCGACATCGATGTTCGGCCGCATCCGCACATCGGCCTGTCCACGGTGACCTACCTGTTCTCCGGCGAGATGATGCATCGCGACAGCCTGGGCTACGAACAGGCGATCCGCCCGAAGGAGGTCAACTGGATGACCGCCGGCCGCGGCATCACCCACAGTGAACGATTCGAACACGCACGCGCCCATGGCGATCATCTGCACGGCATCCAGGCCTGGGTCGCGTTGCCGGTCGAGTTCGAGGAAACGGCGCCCGGCTTCTCCCACCACGCCTGCGCCGACCTGCCGCAGTGGAGCGATGGCGGAATACATGGACAGGTCATCGCCGGCAGCGCCTACGGGCTGACTTCCGGCGTCGCCACCCATTCGCCCCAGTTCTACGTACACCTGGACATGGAGCGCGGCGCAACGGCGGAGGTTCCGGGCGGCCATCGCGAGCGTGCGGTGTACATCGCAACCGGCGCGATCGAACTGGGTGGCGTCACCTACGGTGCCGGCAGAATGCTGGTCCTCGGCGGGCGTCCCGCCTGGATACGGGCAGTCGAGCGCTCGTCGGTGATGCTGCTGGGCGGTGAGCCCGTCGGCGAACGCTTCCTCTATTGGAACTTCGTGTCCTCGTCCAGGGATCGGCTCGCGCAGGCCGCGGCGGACTGGAAGGCGGGCCGAATGAAATTGCCCGATGCGGACGACGCCGAGTTCATTCCCCTGCCTGCAGAACCCAACCCGCCTGCGACGGCCATGTCGTGAGCACTCCCTTCTCCGCGTTGCCCTGCTTCCCGTCCCGGAGGCCCTTGATGCCATGGCCCCGAAGCAAGGCATCCATTGACCGAGGAATTGCCATGAGCTTTTCGATGCGTCCCTTCGTCGCCGGCCTGTTGGCCATCTCGCTGCAGCCGGGCAGCGTCGCCCAAGCTAGCTCACCCGCCAAGGAGACCCCGATGACCGTCACCGCCAACACCATCGCCACCCGCGATGGCGTGCAGCTCTACTACAAGGACTGGGGCCCCAAGGATGGCCCAGTCGTCACCTTCAGCCACGGCTGGCCACTGAACTCCGACAGCTGGGAATCGCAGATGCTGTTCCTCGCGAACCACGGCTATCGCGTGGTCGCGCACGACCGTCGCGGACACGGTCGCTCCAGCCAGCCCTGGCATGGCAACGACATGGATCACTACGCCGACGATCTGGCAGCCGTGATCGAAGCGCTCGATCTCGAGGACGTCACCCTGGTCGGATTCTCAACCGGCGGCGGCGAAGTCGCGCGCTACATCGGCCGCCACGGCACCGCGCGTGTGGGCAAGGCGGTGCTGGTGAGCGCGGTGCCGCCACTGATGCTGCGGACCGCGGACAATCCGGGCGGCCTGCCGATCGAGGTCTTCGACGGGATGCGCGAGGACTCGCTCGCGAACCGCTCCAAGCTGTATCTCGACATCGCTTCGGGTCCGTTCTTCGGCTTCAACCGTCCCGGCGCCACGCCCGACCACGGCCTGATCCAGTCGTTCTGGGTGCAAGGCATGCAGGCCGGGCACAAGAACACGTTCGACTCCATCGCGGCGTTCTCGGCGACCGATTTCCGTGCCGACCTGGCGAAGTTCGATGTGCCGACGCTCGTCATCCACGGCGGCGACGACCAGATCGTACCGGTCGACTCGTCCGCTCGCGCGTCCGCCGCGCTGATCAGCGGTGCACGGCTGATTGTCTATCCCGACGGGCCGCATGGGATCGCGGATACCCACAAGGATCGGCTCAACGACGACCTGCTGCGGTTTCTGCAGGAATGACGAAAGCACGGCCTGACAGGGAATGTCGGGCCTCCTCGCATGCGAATTCGTCTCGACGCGCGCCATCCGGGATACCTCATGCCGACCGCCGCCCCTGTCCGGCCAGCGTGCCGTGGGTGAGTGTCGCGGGCCACATGTTCAATCCCCAACCTTCACGGAGAGATACTGAAATGAAAGCGATCGTTCTTACGAAGTTTGGTGGCCCTGAAGGCTTCGAGCTGCAGGACGTGGCGGTTCCGGAAGTGGGTATCGGCGAGCTGCTTGTGCGCGTGATGGCCACTGCCATCAACCCCCTCGACTACCAGATTCGCCGCGGCGACTATCCGGAGCATGTGCCGCTCCCCGCCATCACCGGCCATGACGTCTCGGGCGTGGTTGAAAAGGTGGGCCCCGGGGTCGCTGACTTCAAAGTCGGCGACGAGGTGTTCTATACCCCCAGGATCTTCGATCCGAGAGGGGGTTCCTATGCCGAGTACAACGTCGTTCCGGAAGCATTGGTCACCCACAAGCCTGTGAACCTGTCGCACGAAGAAGCTGCATCCACGACGCTCGTTGGCGGAACGGCCTGGGAAGCCCTCGTGACACGGGCAAAGTTGCTCCCGGCGGAATCCCTGCTGGTTCATGGGGGTGCGGGAGGCGTGGGCTCCATCGCGGTACAAATGGCCAAGGCGATGGGCGCAACGGTCTACACGACCTGCCTGCCCAGGGACCTCGGGTTCGTGCGCGAGCTGGGCGCGGACCACGCCATCGACTTCACCAGCAAGGACTACACGGACGAGATCGCCAGCTTGACGGGCAGCAAGGGGCTGAACGTGGTGCTCGACACGATAGGTGGCATGACGCTGAGTCAATCACCTCACGTACTCGGCGACGGCGGCCGGGTCGTGACGCTTGTGGATCTAGCTACTCCACAGAACCTCCTTGCAGCCTGGGGCGTGAATGCCGAGTACCACTTTGTCTTCACTCGCCAGAACCGGGGCAAGTTGCAGGCTCTCAAGACCCTGCTGGAAAGCGGCCGCGTCCGCCCGGTCATCGGCGCCCGATTCTCGCTTGCGCAAATCCCGGAAGCCCATACCGCCCTGGAGCGACATGAGGTCGACGGCAAGCCGCTCCAGGGAAAAGTGGTGATCTCGGTCTCCTGACTAGCACGCCCGGAACAGTCCCTCCGCCAGGGCCAGCGAGGCATCACCTCGATGACAACCGGGAATACCCGTTCCGAGCACCCCGGCTTTCGCCGTGCATTCAATCGTCACCAGCTTCAAGTACGGCTCAAGGCCAGCGCCGGAAGTCCGTGAAGAGATCGCAGAACACGTGCTTCCGCACTTACCTTCATACCGATAGGAACAAGGATCCATCATGAAAGCTCTCGCGGCAGTCCGGGAATCCGGCTCAGAAACGACGCGTCTCGTCCATCTGGATGTCCCGGCACCCGAAGTCGGAGAGCGCGACGTGCTGGTCAAGGTCAAGGCCGTTGCAGCCAACCCCGTCGATTACAAAGTAAGGGATGGAATGGCGCCTGGCGACAAGCGGATACTTGGCTGGGACGCCACCGGTGTTGTCCACAGCGTTGGGGGCAATGTGCGCGGTTTCAAACCCGGCGACAGGGTCTGGTACGCCGGAAACATCGAACGAGAGGGCGCGTACGCCGAATTCCAGGCGGTCGATGAACGTATCGTCAGCCACATGCCTTCAAGCCTCGGCTTCGAGGAAGCTGCAGCACTTCCGTTGGCCAGCATCACGGCATGGGAGATCCTGTTCGACCGGTTCCGGACCCACTTGACGACGCCAAGTCATCAGAAGTCCATCCTGGTCGTCGGAGGAGCCGGAGGCGTTGGATCGACCATGGTGCAATTGGCTGCCAGGGTCGCGAATCTCAAGGTGATCGCCACGGCGTCCCGCCCGGAGAGTGTCCAGTGGGTGCGTGGATTGGGCGCACACCATGTGATCGACCCGCGCGCCGATTGGCGGGAGCAGCTCAGCGCATTGAACGTGCACGCCGTGGACTACGTGGCAAGCCTGACCGCCAGCGGTGAACACGTGGCCAGGAGCGCGGACATCCTCGCCCCGCAGGGAGCATTCAGCCTGACCGATGATCCTGCCCATCTCGACATCGGGGTCTTCAAGCACAAGAGCATTTCGATCCACTGGGAGCTGATGTTCACCCGCAGCCTGTACGAAACGGATGACCTGCACGAGCAAGGACGCCTGCTTCATCGGGTTGCACAACTCGTGGATGCGGGTGTCCTGAAAAGCACGGTCAACGGCCCGGTGCGCAACCTGGACGCGGGAACCCTGGACGTCACGCATCAAGAGCTTCGCGCAGGAACTGCGATTGGCAAGAGGGTGTTCAACGTTTCACTGGGCTGAGAAAAGCACTCACCAGACCCGATTGCCACTCGCGGCCGTTGTGTCAGGGAAGCTCGACGTCCCTGATCTGCCGGCGGGAGGTGATGTCCAGCTTGTGGAAGATGCTGCGCAGGTGGGCTTCGATCGTACGGTGGCTCAGGAACAACTGGGCGCCGACCTCCCGGTTCGTCGCCCCCGTGGCGACCAACCGGACGATATGCAGCTCCTGGGCGGTGAGTGCGTCCGTCGGCTTGGCTGTGCGTTTCCGCGGTTTCTCCCCGGCGGCCCGCAGCTCGCGGGCGGCACGGCCGGCGAAGGCCTCGGCGCCCATGTCCGAGAGCAGCTGGTGGGCGGTCCGTAGCTGCTCACGGGCATCCCGGCGGCGGCCTTCACGGCGCAGCCACTCGCCGTAGACGAGATGGGCGCGTGCGGTCTCGCCGGCCATCCGGGATTGACCCAGCCGCTCGAGCGCCTCGCGATAGTGCCCTTCGGCGACTGGCCCGGCGCTCGTCAGCGCTCGGCAGCGGGCTGCGAGCCCGAGTGCCCAGGATGTGTTGCAGGCGAGCGCGCGCGAGCCGAGCTGCTCCAGGGCGCCTGCCGCGATGTCTGGTTGGCCAGCACGCACGGCCGCCTCGACCAGCTCCGGCAGGCTGATGTTGGTGAGCCCCAGCTCGTCCGTCTCGCAGGCCCGCCTCGCCGCGGCCTGCGCCTGAGCGTAGTTGCCCAGACCGTTGTGCAGCACGGCCATCGCGTACTGGGCGACCGCGACCTCCGTGTCGCCATCGGGGTCGGAGAGGCGTCGCAGGATGGCTTCGTTCAGCTGGGTAGCCGCGCCAGCATCGCCGCGCCACGCGGCAAGCGCGATGCGGGTATGCGTGAGAGGCACCGAGCCCGTAGCCTCGGCGATCGCCGTGGATTCGGCGGCCAACTCTCCAGCGCGGGTAAGCTCGCCGGCCAGGATCAAGACGTTGGCCAAGGAGCTGAGGGCAGCGTGCAGTGTCAACCAGGCGCCGGTTTCGCGAGCCTGCTGCACGTGACGGCTGGCCATCGCGTGAGCAAGCTCGTCGTCCAGGATCCCAACGGCGTTGCGAGCGGCCAGCCACAGCCAGCGGTCACTCCGGCCCCCGTTCCTCCGGTCCTTGTCCATGTCGTCGCGGAACGCCTCCAACGCGACTTTGAGTGCCGGGACCCCGGCTGCATACCCAGCCGTGAACGTCCTCGCGAGCGCGTCCAAGAGGTGGTCCGAGGGCCGAGGCGGCACGGCGGCGTCGGGAACCTCCCGGGCAGCAGTGGCAACACGGACCGCATCGTGGCCGCCGTTGATCAGGGCAGCGTCAATGGCATCCAGATAAGTGTCGCGGGCGAGCGCAGCATCCAGCGGATCAAGTGTCCTGGCCGCATTGAGCAGTAGCCTCGGCGAGTCGGTCCCGCGAGTGGTATGGAAGGCGATCTGGGCGCGCAGCAACTGGAGGCGAGCGCGTTGCAGCGGATCCAGCGGCCCTGCCTCCGCGGCCGCAAGCAATGCCTTGGCGGCTTCGGATGCGCCGGCGTCGTGCCTGGCGTAAGCGGCTTCGAGTGCGCGCGTCGCACGGCGGCCGGGTTCGGGCGTCAGCATGGCCGCCTGCTCCATGAAAGCGGCCGCCGCGGCCAGCCCGCCGCGGCCTCGTGCACGTCCGGCCGTGCGTTCCAGCTCCGCGGCGGCGTCCTCGTCGGTGCCCGGCACGGCCTGCGCCCGGTGCCAGGCACGACGGTCTGGATCGATCCCGGGGTCGGTGACGGCCGCCAGCACGCGATGTGCGCGGCGCTGATCGGGTAGAATCGCGGCCGCGTAAACCGCCGAGCGCACGAGCGGATGACGAAACCGCACCCGGGTGTCGATCTGCACCAGACCGGCGGTTTCCGCGGGCGCCAGCGCCTCGCGAGCGATCCCCAGGTGCTCGGCGGCCTGCCAGAGCAACGCCACGTCGCCGGTCGGGTCGGCCGCGGCGACCAGCAGCAGCAACTGCGTATCGGCAGGCAGGCCGTCCGAGCGCTGCCGGAAGCTCTCCTCGACTCGGCGCGGAACGCTCAACACGTCGGGCAACTCGAAGCCGCCGGCGAGTTTGGCCGGCAATGTGCTGTGCGGCAATTCCAGTAACGCCAGGGGATTGCCACGGGCCTCGGCGGTAATCCGGTCGCGCACCACGTCGTCGAGCGGCGCGCCGACCGCAGCGGCCAGCAGCGCCCGCGCATCCTGTTGTCCGAGCCCGTCCAGAGGCAGTTCTGGCAATCCGGCGAAGGCGCCAATATCGCGGTCGGCCGGGTCACGCAGTGCGAATGCCAACGCGATCCGCTCGGCGACCAGTCGCCGCGCAACGAACCCAAGGACCTGAGCGGACGCCTGGTCCAGCCATTGCGCATCCTCGACAAGGCACAACAACGGGCCCTCCTCGGCGACTTCGGCCAACAGGTTGAGGGTTGCCAACCCGACCAGGAACCGGTCCGGCGCAGCACCGTCGCGCAGGCCGAACGCCACGCCCAATGCGGTCTGCTGTGGACCGGGCAGCGCCGCTGCCCGGTCCAGCAGCGGTGCGCACAACTGGTGCAGGCCCGAGAACGCGAACTGGGTCTCGGACTCCACTCCGGCCGCGTATTCCGCGCGGAACCCCAATGTCGTCGCGGTGGCGCGGGCATAGTCGAGCAGCGCAGTTTTCCCGATGCCTGCTTCCCCGCGAACCACGAGTACACCACCCTGCCCGACCTGCGCCCGGGCCAGCAACTGCTCGATCGTCGCACGCTCCTTGCGCCGTCCCAGGAGAGACAACCGTGGTGCGCCAGCGCGAGACCGCATCGAGTCCACCGGTTGAGCCTACGTCGTCTTCAACCCGATTCTAGCCGATGCGAACCCGGTCAAGCGGACGCAGGCGCAGCGCGTACGTGTGGACGATCCCGCAGGGGCGAACCATTTGCTGCCACGTCGACGCCGTTTGCGGGGATTCGACCTGCTTCTGCACCGCAGCGAGCCAGCGCAGATGATCGATGCGAAACCGCGTCGATCACCGCCGGCCTGAATGACAGCCACGTCCACGTGATTCGATACGGGTTGAACGATCACTTCTGTTCTCGCAAGCGAATCGGAGGACGTTTCCGGCAGTGGTTCGATCCAAATCACCGTATAGAACGACAATCGCCCTGCTCCCTCCTGCTCGACACTGACGTCAAGGAGGCTGGCCTGCCCATCCTCCCTCCCGTCCAGAGGCATGAGGAGTGCGCCGACATGACTGCCGAAGTGGCCGAGCCCAGTCGCACACGTGTTCATGGCCGGACCCGCCCCCTGCTGGGGTTCATCGTCAACCCGGTCGCGGGAATGGGCGGGAGCGTTGGCCTGAAGGGCACCGATGGGGATGTGATCGTCCACGAAGCCATGCGTCGCGGCGCCCGTCCAATGGCAGGAGAAAGGGCAGCGAGGGCAGTCGACCGGTTGACCGCCTCGTTGTCGCAGGTGGACGTCGTAACCGTCGCCGGACCAATGGGCGAGCAGGTAGTGCGCGACGCCGGGATCGAGCCCAACGTGCTGGAGAGCTCACACCTCGGATCGTCCACCAGCATCGACACGCGAAAGGCCGCCAGAGCCATGGCGGACCAGGGCGTCGACTTGATCCTCTTTGCGGGCGGCGACGGCACCGCGCGCGACATCCTCGGCGCGAGCGGCCATCAGGTACCGATGCTGGGGGTGCCTGCGGGCGTAAAGATGCACTCGGCCGTCTTCGGCACGACGCCCGCCAACGCCGGTCACCTCGCCGCGCTGTTCCTGGTTGGCAGCCCGCGCGCGCTCTTGCGCGATGCCGAAGTCATGGACCTGGACGAGGATGCGATCCGTGCCGGCACCGTCTCGGCACAGCTTTATGGTCATGCGCGGAGCCCATTCGAACGTCGCCTTGTGCAGAACGCAAAGGCAGGCTCGGTCCCCGGCGAAAACGAAACACTTGACGCGGTGGCGCGACGAATGGCCGAGGGCATGCGCGACGGCAGGGTCTACATACTCGGGCCGGGAACGACCACCCGGCGTCTGGCAGACGCACTTGGCATCCCCTCCACGCTGTTGGGTGTCGACGCGGTCCTGGACCGCCAGGCCGTTGGCCTGGATCTCAATGAGCAGGCACTTTTGCGAATCATCGAAGGGCATGAAGCCGAGATCATCGTCAGCGTGCTCGGCGGGCAGGGCAGCCTGTTCGGGCGCGGCAACCAGCAGATCAGCGCCGAGGTCATCCGCAAGGTGGGACGCGACGGGATCAAGGTCCTATCGACTGTCGAGAAGCTGATCAACCTGCCCACCCGGGCGCTGCAGGTCGACACCGGCGACGCCGAGATCGACGCGATGCTCACCGGACACATCCCCGTCATCACCGGTCCGAACCGCACAGCGCTGGTCAAGGTGCGGGCCTGATCAACCAAGGAGCACTCCCTATGAGAAACGTGTCAGCACATCCCTACATGGCCAATTCAGTGCCGGAAATCCAGCAGGCGATGCTGGAGTCGATCGGCGTCGACACTGTCGAGGAACTGTTCGTGCAGATCCCGCAGGACCATCGCCTCACCCGTCCGCTCGACCTGCCGCCGGCGCTGAGCGAGCGCGAACTACGCCGCCATGTCGTCGGGATCCTCGCCAAGAACAGCACCACCGAGGACAACCTGAGTTTCCTCGGTGCGGGCATCTGGCAGCACCATGTGCCGGCCGCCGTCGACGAGATCGTCCGCCGCAACGAGTGGCTCACCTCGATCTTCGGCGAGCCCAGTTCCGATCACGGCCGCAACCAGGCGTGGTTCGAATTCTGCAGCCAGCTCGGCGAGTTGCTCAACCTCGATCTTGTCGCCTTGCCCGTGCGTAGCTGGGGCAGCGCCGCCGGACACGCGATGCGCATGGCCGCGCGGCTGACCGGACGCAACGAGGTGGCGATCGTGCGCGCCATCGATCCGCAACGCTTGTCGGTGATCCGCAACTATTGCGAGCCGCCCGAGATGGCGAACCACATCGCCATCCGCCTCGTCGCCTATGATCCGGCAACCGGCCTGATCGACATGGACGACCTGCGCGCAGCCGTCACCGATCGCACCGCCGCCGTCTACTTCGAAGTGCCGTCCTATCTCGGCGTGGTCGAGCATCAGGCGGCCGAGATTGCCGCCATCGCACGAGCGGCGGGCGCCGAGACGATCGTCGGCGTGGACCCCATCTCGCTCGGCGTACTCGCCGCCCCGGTCGATTATGGCGCGGACCTGGTGGTCGGCACGATCCAGACGCTGGGCGTCCACCTGCACGCCGGCGGCGGCGTCGGCGGATTCATCGCCTCGCGCGACGAGCCGCGCTACGCCGAACAGTATCCCACGCTGTTCATCAGCATCGCGGAAACGCTCGAGCCCGGTGAACACGGCTTTGGCCTGGGGCTGTTTCACCAGACCTCCTACGGCCTGCGCGACAAGGGCAACGACTGGACCGGTCATTCCGTCTACATGTGGGCGATCGCCGCCACCGCCTACATGGCGATGATGGGGCCGCAAGGCTTTGCCGAAGTCGGCAAACTGATCCTCCAGCGCGCCCATCATGCCGCGCAACTGCTGTCCGGGATCAAGGGCGTGCGGGTCACGTTCCCGTCCGGCTTCTTCAAGGAGTTCGTCGTCAATTTCGACGACACCGGCAAGAGCGTCGCCGACATCAACGATGCGCTGCGTGCCAGGGGCATCTTTGGCGGCAAGGATCTTTCCGGCGATTTCCCCGAACTGGGTCAAAGCGCGCTCTATTGCGTGACCGAGATCCACACCCTGTCCGACATCGAGCGCCTTGCTGGCGCCCTGAACGAGGTGGTCTGAAATGAACGAGGAACTCAAGGAATACCATGCGCCGGTCTGGAACGAGCCGGTCATCCACGAGATGGGTCATCCCGGGCGCCGTGGCGTGCTGTTTCCCCAGGCCGAAGATGCGCTACAGGAGCGCATCGGCGACGCCGTCGAGTTGATTCCGAGTGCGCTGCGTCGGAAGGACAAGCCCGCCCTGCCCGAAATGTCGGAGCCCGAAGTCCTCTACCACTATCTGCGGCTGTCGCAACAGACGCTGGGCATGATGGGGATCAGCCTGTTCGGCACCTGCACGATGAAGTACAACCCGCAGATCAACGAGGCGCTGGCATGGCGTCCGGAACTCACCGAGCTCCACCCGCTCCAGCATGAGGACACCATGCAGGGCGCGCTGGAAATCGTGCACAACATGGACATGATCCTGCGCGAAATCTCCGGCATGGACCAGTTCGTGTTCCAGGCCGGTGGCGGTGCCGAAGCGGCCTTTACCAGTTGTGCGGTCATCCGCGCCTATCACGCCTCGCGCGGCGAGCTCGAGCAGCGCAACGAGATCATCACCACGATCGCGACCCACCCGTGCAATCCGTCGACCGCGGACGCCGCCGGGTTCAAGGTGATCACCCTGATGCTCGACGAGAATGGCTATCCGTCGCTCGACTCGCTGAAGGCCGCGGTATCCGATCGCACCGCTGCGATCATGGTCAACAATCCCGACGACATGGGCGTCTACAACCCCGAGATGAAGGAGTGGGTCCGCATCGTCCACGAGGCGGGCGGCCTTGCCTTCTACGACGCCGCCAACCTCAACGGCACGATGTCCAAGCTCCGGGCGCGCGAGATCGGGTTCGATGCCTGCATGTTCATGCTGCACAAGACGTTCGGCGCGCCCAAGAGCGGGGTCGGTGGTCCGGCGACCGGCGCCTATGGCTGCACGGCGGCACTGGCACCGTTCCTCCCCGCGCCGCTGGTGAAGCGGGAGGGCGATCGTTACCGCCTCGACCACGATCGCCCGCAGAGCGTCGGCAAGATCCGGGAGTTCCTGGGCAACGTTCAAGTGGTCCTGAAAGCTTATGCCTGGGCCCGTACGATGGGCGCCGAAGGGATCGCGCAAGCATCCGATATCTCGGTGTTGGGCAACAACTACATGGAAAAGGGTCTGCTCGCGATCCGCGGCGTCACCCGCTCGCATCCCGATGCAAAGCTGCCGCGGCTCGAGATGACGCGCTACTCGCTCGAGACGATGAAAGAGGAAACCGGGGTCAACGTCCATGATGTTTCGAACCGGATGACCGACTTCGGGATCGATCCGTTGTGGACCAGTCACGAACCATGGCTACTGCCCGAACCCTTTACGCCGGAGGCCGGCGAGATGTACGGCAAGGAAGCGCTCGACCGCTGGATCGCGGTGCTCGCACGGGTCTCCGATGAAGCCTATTCGACACCGGAGATCGTCAAGAACTCGCCGCACAATCAGGCCACGCATCGGTTGAAGCCGGGCGAGACCGACGATCCGTCCATACGGGCAATGACATGGCGCGCGTTCCAGAAGAAGCGGGTGCGGACGGAAGGCGTTGAGCCAAGCCGAAGGACCGGACCTACTTGTCGCAGCGCCTGAAAGAGAAGACGTGGGACGCGTCTGAAGTCATGCAAGGCCGCGCGGATCGCCGTAGACAGGCGCGGCTGCCAATGGTCGTCGCATCCGCGCCTGCCGGGTCGCCGCATAGCGACCACCAATCTCCTGGAGGAGGCTTCCGATTGCATTGGCACACGAATGCCATCGCAAGCCAATCCTCCCCTATCCACCAACTAACGGAACGCCCCATGCCTACCGCCACCCCGAGCCCGGCCAAGAGCCTGCTGACCCCGAACGACCACACGTTGATCCTGATCGACCACCAGTCGCAGATGGCGTTCGCCACCAAATCGATCGCCGCAGAAGTGCTGCGCAACAACACCGCGCTGGTCGCCAGGAGCGCAGCGGGCTTCAAGGTCTCCACCATCCTGACCACGGTCGCCGAGAAAAGCTTCTCCGGCCCTATCTTCGACGAGATCACCGAGGCCTTTCCCGGCGCGCCGAAGGTCGACCGTACCTCGATGAACACCTGGGAGGACGCGCGCATCGCCGAGAAGGTCAACGTCTTCGGCAAGCATCGCATCGTGTTCGCCGGGCTCTGGACCAGCGTATGCATCGTCGCTCCTGTCCTGTCGGCGCTCGAGCAGGGCTTCGAGGCCTATGTCATCACCGACGCCAGCGGCGACATCAGCGACGAGGCGCACGAGCGCGCGGTGCAACGCATGGTCCAGGCCGGTGCGCGGCCATTGACCAGCATGCAGTACCTGCTCGAACTCCAGCGGGACTGGGCGCGCACCAGGACCTACGAGCTGACCACCGGCATCGCCCGGGTAAACGGCGGCGCCTACGGCATCGGCATCGCCTACGCCAAGACGATGTTCAATGCCAGCGAAGGCGGGCACTGACCGTTTCCTGACGACAGATGCGCTGCTGCTCGATCACAGGGGAGCCACGCCATGAGCACGCCCGTTCAAGATCCCTCCCGGCGCCGCTTCGTCGGCGCGCTCGCAGCTGGCGCCACCGTCGCCAGCCTGCCCGGCCACGGCCTCACCCCTCCGCAGGAGCGTTCCATGGCGGACCTGATCGTCCACAACGCCAGAATCACCACTCTCGACCGCAAGCGGCCCATGGCGACCGCCATCGCCGTCGCCAAGGGTGTGGTCGTCGCGGTAGGCGACGACGCGACGGTGATGGAGAAGGCCGGCGGCACCGCCTGCGTCATCGATGCCGAAGGCCGCCGCCTCATCCCGGGCCTCAACGACAGCCACACCCACCTCATCCGCGGCGGCCTCAACTACAACCTGGAGCTGCGCTGGGACGGCGTGCGCTCGCTGGCCGATGCCATGGCCATGCTCCGGGCGCAGGTCGCGCGCACGCCGGCGCCGCAATGGGTGCGCGTGATCGGCGGCTTCACCGAGCACCAGTTCGTCGAGAGGCGACTGCCCACTCTGGACGAGATCAACGCAGCCGCTCCGGACACGCCCGTCTTCATCATGCGCCTGTACGACCGCGCCCTGCTCAACCGCGCGGCGCTGCGTGCGGTCGGTTACGACCGTGACACGCCCAACCCGCCGGGCGGCGAGATCCAGCGCGACAAGGCCGGAAACCCGACCGGCCTGCTGCTGGCCAAGCCCAACGCGTTGATCCTGTACGCGACGCTGGCCGCGGGGCCGAAGCTGCCTGTCGAATACCAGGTGAACTCGACCAAACACTTCATGCGCGAGCTCAACCGCCTCGGCGTGACCTCGGTGATCGATGCCGGCGGCGGCTTCCAGAACTACCCGGAGGACTACGGGATCATCCAGGAACTGCATCGGAACGACGAACTGACCGTGCGCATCGCCTACAACCTGTTCACCCAGAACACCGGCGGCGAGCTGACGGACTTCGAGCGCTGGACGCAGATGCTGTCCCCGCGCGAAGGCGACGACATGCTGCGCCACAACGGCGCCGGCGAGATGCTGGTGTTCTCGGCCGCGGATTTCGAACTGTTCCGCGAGCCCCGCCCCGAGCTGGCACCGGGACTGGAACCGGACCTGGAACAGGTAGTCCGCCTGCTGGCCGAACACCGCTGGCCGTTCCGCATCCATGCCACCTACGACGAGAGCATCTCGCGCATCCTCGACGTGTACGAGAAGGTGAACCGCGAGGTGCCGTTCGACGGCCTGCACTGGATCGTCGACCACGCCGAGACCGTCTCCGATCGCAGCATCGAGCGGGTGCGTGCTTTGGGAGGCGGTATCGCCGTGCAGCACCGCATGGTCTACCAGGGCGAGGATTTCGTCGAACGCTACGGGCCCGAAGCCGCGCGCCGCACGCCGCCCATCCGGCGCATGCTCGATGCCGGCGTGCCGGTCGGCGCCGGCACCGACGCCACCCGCGTGGCGAGCTACAACCCGTGGGTGGCGCTGTACTGGCTCAGCACCGGACGCACCATCGGTGGCCTGCAGCTCTACGGCGACGACAATCGCCTCGAGCGCGAAGAAGCCTTGCGCCTGTGGACCCGCGGCAGCGCCTGGTTCTCCACCGAACAGGCGCACAAGGGCGTGCTGGCCGTCGGCCAGTTCGCGGATTTCAGCCTGCTGTCGGCCGACTTCTTCGGCGTGCCCGACGAAGCGATCCTGGACATCACCAGCGTACTGACCGTGGTCGGCGGCAAGGTCGTGCACGGCGACGGCGCATACGAGGCACTGGCGCCGGCACTGCCTGCGCCGATGCCCGACTGGTCACCGGTCCGGCACTTCGGCGGCTATCAGGGCGCCACCCTGGCCCAGGCCTCGGCCGCTTTCGCCGCCGCGCACGGCCATGCGCACGGCGCCGGCTGCAACGTGCACGGACACGGCCATGCCGCGCACCACGCCGCACCAACCGACGATGAGCAGGGCTTCTGGGGCGCGCTGGGTTGCTCGTGCTTCGCATTCTGAGCGCCGCCCTCGCGAATTTCTCCCCCTTCATGCGGCATACGACATCACGATGAACCAGCCTTCCCTCCGATCGAATGCCCCCGCGCCTGGCGCCTGGTCGCCGTTGACCCAGCCCACCTTCCGCATGATGTGGCTGGCCGTGCTGATCGGCAACATCGGCACCTGGATCCACGAGGTCAGCGCCGCCTGGGTGATGGCGGAGAATACCGGCTCGCCCTTGATGGTCGCAGCGGTGCAGGCAGCGACCACCTTGCCGGTGGTGCTGCTGGCCGTGTTCGCCGGCACGCTCGCCGACATCGTGGATCGCCGCAAATACCTGATCCTGGCCCAGCTGTGGATGTTGATCGTCGCCAGCACGCTGGCCCTGCTCGCGCACCTGGACATGCTCGGGCCGTGGACCCTGATCGCATTGACGTTCGCGCTGGGCATCGGCGCGGCGATGGCGATGCCCGCGCAACAGGCGACCGTTCCCGAACTCGTGCCGCGCACCATGCTCGGCCCGGCGGTGGCCCTGTCCTCGCTGAGCATGAACATCGCGCGCGCCGTGGGCCCCGCGCTCGGTGGCCTGATCGTGGCCAGCGCCGGGATCGAATGGGCCTTCGCGATCAATGCCCTGAGCTTCCTCGGCATCATGGTCGTGCTCTTCATTTGGAAGCGCACGCACACAAGGTCCGTGCTGCCGCCCGAATCTTTCGGCGTCGCCCTGCGCGCAGGCCTGCGCTATGCCACCCAGTCCTCGGTGCTGCAGTCGGTGCTGGTCAAGGCCGCCAGCTTCTTCGTGTTCGCCAGCGCGCTGACCGCGCTGCTGCCGATCGTGGTCAACCGCGACCTGCAGGCCAGTGCCGGCACCTACGGCCTGCTGCTGGGATGCATCGGCATCGGCGCGATCAGCGGTGCGGTGCTGCTGCCCAGGCTGCGCGCGAGGATCGCCCCGGACCGTCTGGTGCTGATCGCGACCCTCGTCTACGCAGTCTGCATGCTGGCGCTGGCGCTGCTGCGCAGCATTCCCGTGCTGTACGTCGTCTCGCTGGTCAATGGCTTCGCCTGGATCGCGGTGTTGTCGTCGCTGCAGATCGCCGCCCAGACTTCCGTGCCGGCCTGGGTGCGTGCGCGGGCGCTCGCGCTGTACATCGTGGTGTTCTCCGGCGGCATGGCGATCGGCAGCCTGGGCTGGGGCACGCTCGCCCAGCAGACCAGCACCACCACCGCGCTGCTGGCTGCAGCCACCGGTACCGTGCTGGCCGCGTTCTTCGGCCTGCGTTTCCGGCTGGGGGAGGCGGCCAACATCAATGTCACGCCCTCCGGCCATTGGCCCCAGCCGGTGGTGGTGGACGACATCGACGGCGACCGCGGCCCGGTGCTGGTCACGATCGAATACAGGATCGCGCTGGACCGTCGCGGCGAGTTCCTGCGCCTGATGCACACCCTTGGCCGCAGCCGTCGCCGCGACGGCGCTGTGCAATGGGGCGTCGCCGAGGACACCGAAGCGCCCGGCACCTACCTGGAGTACTTCCTCGATGGCTCCTGGCTGGAACACCTGCGCCAGCACGAGCGGGTGACCGAGGATGAACGCGCATTGCAGGACCAGATCTTGCGGCTGCTCGCCGATCCCGCGCGCACCCCGACGGTACGCCACTTCGTCGGCGGCGCGCCTGGCGCGCCGCTGAGGCAAGCCCCTGCGGCCGGTGTCCACGTCCTGGGATGAGCTGGCGTGTCTGATCGACCTGGCGGCGCCCCGGAATTGCGGTGCCGGTGGCAGGCAGCAGGAACAAGCATGCGCACGGCCTGGCTCGGCATGCCCCTGCTGCTGGCGGTCGACACCGCGCTGGCGCAGTTTCGTCCGCTGCGGTTCGACGACGACTTCAGCGCGCAGCGCCACGCCTGCGCCAAGGACATCCACAGCGCATGCTGGAAGGATCGCCCGCTCGGCGACCATGCGCGCGTCAGCGTCGGCGGCGACCTGCGCTGGCGCTACGAGCATACCGGCCATCCCCGCTACGGCCTGGAGCCCCAGGACCGCTGGGGCGTTTGGATGAACCGCCATTCCGCCTTCGTCGACCTGCGCATCGGCGAACACTGGCGCGGCTTCGCGCAACTGGCCAGTTCGCACGCCAACGGCCGCGTCGCGGGTCCCTCGCCGGTGGACGAGAATCGACTCGATTCGACCAACCTGTTCGTCGAATGGCGATCGGCGACACACGGCAACCGCGGCATCGGAGTGCGAGTCGGCATCCAGGAACTGCAGTTCGGATCCGGGCGCGCCATCGACGCGCGCGAGGGCCCCAACGTCCGGCGCAGCTTCGAGGCCGTCCGCGCCTATGCGACCCGCGGACACTGGCGCGTCGATGCATTCGCCGCAGCCCCGCGGCACAATCGCCCGGGCACCTTCGACGACGGCCGCTCGCAGACCCAGGCGCTGCGCGGCCTCTACGCCACCCGCACCGCAGCGATCACCTCCTGGGACGTCTACGCGCTGCATTTCGAAGACACCCTCGCCCGCTATGTCCAGGGCGTGGCGCACGAGCGCCGATGGACGCTCGGAGCCCGCGTGTTCGGCCGCCGCAATGCCTGGGACTGGAACTGGGAATCCATCGTCCAGGGTGGCCAATTCGGCAACGCCGACATCCGCGCCTGGTCCCTCGCCACCGACACCGGCTACACCTTCGACGACATGCCCGGCCAGCCCCGGCTGGCACTGCTCGTCGCCATCGCCAGCGGCGACAAGGATCCCGACGACGGCCGCCTCGGCACCCTCAATCCGTTCTACCCGCGCGGCAACTACTTCGGCGACGAAGCGACGCTCGGGCCACGCAACTTCTTCAACATCCATCCCGCCCTGAGCGTGCAGCTTTCACCGCAGGTCGCGCTGGACGCCGGCCTCGACTTCTTCTGGCGTCACAGCACCCGCGATGGCGTGTATGCGCCCAACGGCATGCTGATCGGACCCGCTGGCGACAGCCGCGCCCGGTATGTCGCGACCATCGCATCGCTGGGCACCACCTGGACGCCGGCGCCGGGCTGGTCCGCGAGCGCGGTCGTCGCCTACGCGCAGCCTGGCGCGTTCCTGCGCGAGACCGGCGCCGACGATGCGCTGAGCCTGATCAGCCTCACGCTGCAGTACCGGTTCTGAACAGGTCGGGTCAGGGGCATGCCCTGCCCCGGCAAACCCTGCGCCGTTTACCGGCAGCACGTCCATAAATCCATTTGTTTTCATTCATTTGAATAACGTTATTCATCTCATTCCTGAGATACGGTCGCCTGCTTCATCCCGCACTCAGCGTGCCGCCGCGGTCCGGTGCCGGTCCACGCTAGAATCGTCCGACATGTCGCGCCTGTTGCCCCGAGTTCTGCTTTGCCTTGCCCTGATCCTCAACGGTGCGGGGCTTGGCGCGTTCGCAGGCGAGCCGGTGGCCACCAAGGCTGCGGCCCAGGATGCTGGCGCGGCGGCACCTGCGGCGTCGCCGTGCCACGGCGGCGGAGCTCCGAGCAAGACCGCGGATCCGCCGGCGGACACGCCGGCACCGTCCGCTCCCCACGAAGGCCAGCATCCGGGCTGCTGCGACGGAGCCTGCGATTGCGGCTGTGCCCAGCCGCCGCCGGCATTCGCGGCCGGTGATGCCCCCGCAGCCACGGCGGCCGTTTCCACGCCCGATCCACTCGCGCCTCCGGCGCAGCGCGTGGCGCCTCCGCCGCCGCCGTTGATCCGGCCGCCCATCGGCTGAACTGCGTGCCGCCACCGCGGCACGTGCCCGGCAGCCCCGCGACTGCGGCCGCAGCGGCCGGGCCGCACCGGCCCTCGTCGCCGCTGCCAGTCCTTCCGACCCACCTCGCGCCCTCGCCGGGGCCTACGCCGTGCCGGCCCAACCGACCTGGGCATCGGCGGGCCATTGCAGGAGACAGACCATGAACCGCCCAATCGCCGCCCTCGCGGCTTTCGTCCTGACCGCCGCCATTTCCGCCTGTGGCGGCGCCTCGCAGGCCGGCCCCCAGGCCAGCGCCGACGGTACCGGGGCCGCGCAGCCCCCCGCTGCCGGTGCAGCGACTCCCGACCCGCGGCCCGCCGACGCCGCCGCCCTGCCTCGAGTGATCGTGCACAAGGACCCCAACTGCGGTTGCTGCAGTCTCTGGGCCGAGCACATGCGGCGTGACGGCTTCGAGGTCGAGCTGCGCGACGTCGACGACCTGGCCGCGGTCCGCGAGCGTGCCGGAGTGCCGGCCGCCAAGGCGTCCTGCCACACCGCCCTGGTCGGCGACTACTTCGTCGAAGGCCACGTGCCGGCCGCGGACGTGCGGCGGCTGCTGGCCGAACGCCCCGATGCCCTGGGCATCACCGCGCCGGGCATGCCGCTGGGCTCGCCCGGCATGGAGATGCCCAACGGCCGTACCGACGCCTATTCGGTGGAGCTGGTGCACGACGACGGCTCGACCACGGAGTTCGCGCGTCACGGTGAATGAGCGGGCGCGAAGTCTTGACTCTGGACCATGGTCCAGGCTGCAGACTTCGCTCGAGCACTCGCAGGGACCACACCCATGAAGATCGGCCAACTGGCGCAGCGCGCCGACGTTCCCATCGATACCGTGCGCTACTACGAGCGCGCGGGGATCCTGCCGCAGCCCGGCCGGGAGGCTTCCGGCTACCGCAGCTATGGCGACGACGACGTCGCGCGGCTGCGCTTCGTGCGCCGCGCCAAGGCGCTCGGGTTCACCCTGGTCGAGGTCCGCGAGCTGCTGGCGCTGTCGGATCACCGCGGCGACGACATGGGCGAACTGAAGGCGGCAGCGATCGGCAAGCTGGCCGACGTGGAGCGCAGGCTGGAGGAGCTGGCCCGCATCCGCGACGGCCTGCAGGCGCTGATCGCGGCCTGCCCCGGGCACGGCGCGCTGGAGGCCTGCCCGATCCTGGCCGCGCTGGCGGAGGAGGCGGCATGAGCGGTCACGATCATCACCGGCAGGATCGCACCGGCGCCGACGCGGCGCCGAAGCAGGCCTGCCACCACGGCCGCGCATCCGAACCCGCGCCCGCCGACGGCAAGGTGCTCGATCCGGCCTGCGGCATGCAGGTCGACCCGGCCACCAGCCCTCACCACGCCACCCACGAGGGGCAGGAATACCACTTCTGCTCCGCGCGCTGCCGCGAGCGTTTCGTCGCCGAGCCGGCGAAATTCCTGACCGACACGCCCCGCGAACCGGAGCCGGCCCCGCCGGGCACCATCTACATCTGCCCGATGCACCCGGAGATCCGCCAGCAGGGCCCGGGTACCTGCCCGATCTGCGGCATGGCGCTGGAACCGGAGAGCCCGGGCCTCGAGGACGAGGACAACCCCGAGCTGAAGGACTTCTCGCGGCGGTTCTGGTGGACCCTGCCGCTGTCGCTGGTGGTGCTCGGGCTGGCGATGTTCGGACACCTGCTGCCGGGGCTGCCGGTCGCCACCCGCACTTGGCTGGAGCTGGTGCTGAGCACCCCGGTGGTGCTGTGGGCGGGCTGGCCGTTCTTCGAGCGCTGCGTCGCCTCGATCCGCAGCCGCAATCCCAACATGTTCACCCTGATCGGCATCGGCGTGGGGGCAGCCTACGGCTACAGCGTGGTGGCCACGCTCGCCCCGGGCATCTTCCCGGCGTCGTTCCACGAGCACGGCCGGGTCGGCGTGTACTTCGAAGCCGCGGCGGTGATCGTCTCGCTGACCCTGCTCGGCCAGGTGCTGGAGCTGCGCGCGCGCTCGAAGACCTCGGCGGCGATCAAGGGGTTGCTGGGGCTGGCGCCGAAACAGGCGCGCCGCCTCAACGACGACGGCAGCGAGGAAGACGTGCCGCTGACCCATGTGCACGTCGGCGACCGCCTGCGGGTGCGTCCCGGCGAGAAGGTCCCGGTCGACGGCGAGGTGGTCGACGGCCACTCCAGCGTCGACGAATCGATGCTCACCGGCGAGCCGATGCCGGTGTCCAAGGCGGTCGGCGACAGCGTGATCGGCGCGACCCAGAACGGCACCGGCAGCCTGGTGATCCGCGCGGCCAAGGTCGGCTCGGACAGCGTGCTGGCGCAGATCGTGCAGCTGGTGGCGCAGGCGCAGCGCTCGCGCGCGCCGATGCAGCGGATGGCCGACAAGGTCGCGTACTGGTTCGTGCTGGCGGTGCTGGCGGTCGCGGTGGCGACGTTCTTCGTCTGGGGCCTGTTCGGGCCGGAGCCGGCGTGGACCTTCGCCGTGCTCAACGCCGTCTCGGTGCTGATCATCGCCTGCCCCTGCGCGCTGGGCCTGGCCACGCCGATGTCGGTGATGGTGGCCACCGGGCGCGCGGCCCAGGCCGGTGTGCTGTTCCGGGACGCGGAAGCGATCGAGAACCTGCGCCGCATCGACACCCTGGTGGTGGACAAGACCGGCACCCTCACCGAGGGCCGGCCGGCGTTCCGCGAGGCGCTGGCGGTCGAGGGCTTCGACGAGGACGAGGTGCTGCGGCTGGCGGCTGGCCTGGACCAGGTCAGCGAACATCCGCTGGCCGAAGCGATCGTGGCCGAGGCGCGCAGGCGCGGGCTGACGCTCGAGACGCCGGAAGGGTTCGAATCGTCGACCGGCATTGGCGCGCGCGGGAGCGTCGGCGGCCGCAGGGTGGCGATCGGCAATACCGAGCTGATGCGCGAGGAAAACATCGATCCGCAGCCGCTCGCCGACCCGGCCGACGAGCTGCGCCGCCAGGGCGCGAGCGTGATGTTCCTCGCCGTGGACGGCGCCCTGGCCGGGCTGATCGCGGTGGCGGATCCGATCAAGGCCTCGACGCCGGCCGCGATCGCCGCGCTGCGCGACTCCGGGCTGCGCATCGTCATGGCCACCGGCGACGGCGTCATCACCGCCAATGCCGTGGCCCGCACGCTCGGCATCGACGAGGTCCACGGCGAGGTCCGGCCGCAGGACAAGATCGCGCTGGTCGAGCGCCTGCGCCGCGAGGGCCGGCGCGTGGCCATGGCCGGCGACGGCATCAACGACGCCCCTGCCCTGGCCGGCGCCGACGTCGGCATCGCCATGGGCACCGGCACCGACGTGGCCATGTCCAGCGCCCAGGTCACCCTGGTCAAGGGCGACCTGGGCGGGATCGCGCGCGCGCGCGCGATCTCGGGCGCGGCGGTGCGCAACATGAAGCAGAACCTGGGCTTCGCCTTCCTCTACAACGCCCTGGGCGTGCCGATCGCCGCCGGCGTGCTGTATCCGCTCACCGGCCTGCTGCTGAGCCCGATGATCGCCGCGCTGGCGATGAGCCTGAGTTCGGTCTCGGTCGTGGGCAATGCCCTGCGCCTCGGCGCTGGCCCCTCCACACCCTCCGCTTCCGGAACGACACCAGCCACATGACCTCCAGATTCCCTCCCGTCCCGCGTTCCGCCATGCCCCCGGCGGATCCCGCGCGCCGGCGCTTCGTCACCGGGCTCGCCGCGGCCGGCTCGCTGGCCCTGCTCGGGCCTTCGCCGGGCCATGGCCGCACGCCGCCGCGCCCCCAGGCCGAGCTGCGCGGCACCGAGTTCGATCTTTCGATCGGCGCGTCGATGGTCAACTTCACCGGCCGCGAGCGGCCGGCGATCACCGTCAACGGCACCCTGCCGGCACCGCTGCTGCGCTTCCGCGAGGGCGACACGGTCACGTTGCGGGTGAGCAACCGGCTGCGCGACTACAGTTCGATCCACTGGCACGGCATTCTGCTGCCGGCCAACATGGACGGCGTGCCGGGGCTGAGTTTCGACGGCATCGCCCCGGGCGAGACCTTCGTGTACCGCTTCCGCCTGGTGCAGTCCGGCACCTACTGGTACCACAGCCACTCCGCGTTCCAGGAGCAGGCCGGCCTCTACGGACCGATGATCGTCGACCCGGCCGGCGCCCTGCCCTACGCCTACGACCGCGAGCACGTGGTGCTGCTGTCGGACTGGACCGATCTCGAACCCGCCGCGCTGTTCCGCCGGCTCAAGCAGTTCGCCGAGTACGACAACTACTACAAGCCGACCGTCGGCGACTTCATCGCCGATGCGCGCCGCGACGGGCTGGCCGCCACCCTCGCCGACCGCGCCGCCTGGGGGCGGATGCGGATGACCCCGACCGACATCTCCGACGTCAACGCCCACACCTATACGTACCTGTGCAACGGCGTCACGCCCGACGACAACTGGACCGCCACCTTCCGCCCCGGCGAGAAGGTGCTGCTGCGCTTCATCAACGCCTCGGCGATGACCTACTTCGACGTCCGTATTCCAGGCCTGAAGATGACCGTGGTCGCCGCCGACGGCCAGCCGATCCACCCGGTCAGCGTCGACGAGTTCCGCATCGCCGTGGCCGAGACCTTCGACGTGATCGTCGAACCGCGCGGCCAGGACGCCTGGACCATCTTCGCCCAGGACATGGGCCGCACCGGCTATGCGCGCGCCACCCTGGCGGTACGCGAGGGGCTGCGGGCGCCGGTGCCGCCGGTCGACCCGCGCCCGCTGCTGACGATGGATGACATGGGACATGGAGGACACGGCGCCCACGGCGCGGATGCGCCGGAGGGTGGCTGCGGCGCGGCGATGAAGGGCATGGAGGGCGGCTGCGGCGCGGCGATGGGCCACGGCGGGCACGGGGCGCACGCCGGCGTGGCGCACGGTGGCGATCACGACGCGTCCGGTGACGGGCATGGCGGGTCCGCCGGCATGCAGGCGCATCCGCCCAGCGAGCGCGGCAACCCGCTGGTCGACATGCAGACCATGACCCCCGCGCCGAAGCTCGACGACCCCGGCATCGGCCTGCGCGGCAACGGCCGCCGGGTGCTGACCTACGGCGACATGCGCAGCCTGTTCGACGATCCCGACGGCCGCGAGCCCGGCCGCACCCTGGAACTGCATCTGACCGGGCACATGGAGAAGTTCGCCTGGTCCTTCGACGGCATGAAGTTCAACGATGCCGCACCGCTGCGGCTCAACTACGGCGAGCGCATGCGCATCACCCTGGTCAACGACACCATGATGACCCACCCCATCCACCTGCACGGAATGTGGAGCGACCTCGAGGACGAGCAGGGACGGTTCCAGGTGCGCAAGCACACCGTCGACATGCCGCCCGGCACCCGCCGCAGCTACCGCGTGCGCGCCGACGCGCTCGGGCGCTGGGCCTATCACTGCCATCTGCTCTACCACATGGAAGCCGGGATGATGCGGGAAGTGAGGGTGGAGGAATGAACGCCCTTCCCCTTCCCTTCGCCCTCGCCCTCGCTCTGGCCGCAGCGCCGGGCGCGCACGCCCAGGAGCACGCGGCGCGGCAGGCGCACGATCACGCCGCGGGCCAGCGCGACGACGACAACCAACGGCGCCCGGCCCCGGACACGGAAACGGACCCCCACGCGGGCCATGAGCGGTCCCAGCCTGACCCACATGCGGGCCATGGCCGCTCCCGGCCGGACTCGCATGCGGACCATGGCCGGCCTCAGCCTGACCCACATGCCGGTCATCGGCAGCCGCACGGTGATCCGCATGCCGGCCACGACGAGCCTCAGACGGATCCGCATGCCGGCCATGGCCAACCTCAAGCGGACCCGCACGCCGGCCATGACCAGCCCCAAGCGGACCCGCATGCTGGCCATCGCCAGCCCCGGACGGATCCGCAACCCGACGACAGTCAGCCGCGATCCGTCACCCCGGTCCCGCCGCTGACCGACGCCGACCGCGCAGCCGCGTTTCCCGAGCTGCACATGCACATGGAACACCCGGACGGTCCGTTCTCGCGGGTGTTGTTCAACCGCTTCGAGTGGCAGGACGCCGACGAGGGCAGCGCCCAGGCCTGGGAAATGTCCGCCTGGCTGGGCGGCGATCTCAACCGCGTGTGGCTGCGCAGCGAAGGCGAGCGCGAGGGCGGCAGCACCCATTCGGCCGACATCGAGCTGCTGTACGGCCGCAGCATCGGCCCGTGGTGGGACGTGGTCGCGGGCGTGCGCCAGGAGTTCCAGCCGGGGCCGGCGCGGACCTGGGCAGCGGTCGGGGTGCAGGGGCTGGCGCCGTACCGCTTCGAGGTCCAGGCCACGGCCCTGTTCGGCGCGGCCGGGCGCACCGCGGCGGCGGTGGAGGTCGAGTATGAGATGCTGCTGACCAACCGCCTGATCCTGCAGCCGCTATTGGAGATCGAGTTTCACGGGCGCGACGACCGCGCACGGGGAATCGGATCGGGATTGTCCAGCATCGAGGGCGGACTGCGGCTGCGCTACGAGATCAGCCGGCGCTTTGCGCCCTATCTCGGAGTGACCCGCGAGCGCGCCATCGGCCGCACCGCCGACCTGCGCCGCGGCGCCGGCGCGGACATCGACGAGACGCGCCTGGTCGCCGGCGTGCGTTGGTGGTTCTGACAGTCACGTCCGCCACGCGCGAAACATGTTGCGCTCAGCGCGGCGCGACACTACAATTTCGCGCTTTCCAGCTCCGTGGGGCCATAGCTCAGCTGGGAGAGCGCCTGCATGGCATGCAGGAGGTCGGCGGTTCGATCCCGCCTGGCTCCACCACGGTTTCCGTCCCAGGCCGGCCGGCAATCGCATCGCGACACTGCGTCCCCATCGTCTAGAGGCCTAGGACACCACCCTTTCACGGTGGCGACCGGGGTTCGAATCCCCGTGGGGACGCCATTTTTCTTCGAGACGCGCGTCGATGCCCCGCACCGGGCGTCGCCCGGCGCAGTGCACCCCGTTCACGGAACGCGAATCTTCCGCCTGCTTCAATCGTCGCCTTCCCGAGGCGGCGCCGCCCGCGGCACCGCGCATCGCCGGAGCCCCATGGATTCAAGCGAACCGCGGCCGGCCGCCGCCCTGCCCCGCCCGACCCTGCGCGCGCGCGAGGCGTTCGCCATCACCATCGGTATCGTCGTGGGCGCGGGGATCTTCCGCACGCCTTCCCTGGTCGCCGGCGCTTCCGCCAGCGAGGCGGCGATGCTGGCCGCGTGGGCCTTCGGCGGCGTGCTGTCGATCGTCGGCGCGCTCTGCTACGCCGAACTCGCCACCACCTATCCCCAGGCCGGCGGCGACTACAGCTACCTGCGTCGCGCCTATGGCGCACGGCCGGCGTTCCTCTATGCCTGGGCGCGGCTGGCGGTGATCCAGACCGGTTCGGTGGCGGTGCTGACCTACGTGATCGGCGACTACCTGGCGCAGCTGACCGGCCTCGGGGGCTGGTCGTCGCCGGCGTTCGCCGCGGCGGCGGTGCTGTTGCTCACCTGGCTGAACTGGTTGGGGGTCCGCCAGGGCACCCGCACCCAGAACTGGCTCACCGTGATCGAGATCGCCGGCATCTGCGCGATCGTCGCGGCGGCGCTGCTGATGACCCCCGCGGGCGCCCGCCCGCCGGCCCCGCCCGGCGGCGACAGCCAGTTCGGCCTGATCCTGGTGTTCGTGCTGCTCACCTACGGGGGCTGGAACGAAGCGGTCTACGTCACCGCCGAAGTCAGGGATGCACGGCGCTGGATGCCGCGCATCCTGTGCCTGAGCCTGATCGCGATCGCCGCCCTGTACCTGCTGGTCAACCTGGCGTACCTGCGGGTGCTGGGGCTGCAGGGAATGGCGGACTCGGAGGCGGTGGCCGCCGACGCCATGCGCGTACTGTTCGGCGGCAGCGGCGCGGTGTTCATGAGCGCCCTGGTGGTGGCCGCGGCGCTGACCTCGGCCAACGCCACGATGATCACCGGCGCGCGCAGCGTCTATGCCGTGGGCCGCGACTTTCCCGCCCTGGCCTTCGCCGGGCGCTGGGACGAGCGCAGCGGCTCGCCACGCACCGCGATGCTGGTGCAGGGCGGGCTGGCGCTGCTGCTGGTCGGCCTGGGCGCGGTGGCGCGCGACGGGTTCCGCACCGCGGTCGAGTACACGGCGCCGGTCTTCTGGCTGTTCTTCCTGCTGGTGGGCGTGTCGCTGTTCGTGCTGCGCAGGCGCGACCCCGGCCTGCCGCGGCCGTTCCGCGTGCCGCTGTATCCGCTGCTGCCGCTGGTGTTCTGCGCCACCAGCGCGTACCTGCTCTACTCGAGCCTGGCCTACACCGGCATCGGCGCCCTGGTCGGCGTCGGCGTGCTGGCCGCGGGCGGGATCGTGCTGCTGTACATTCGTCCACTCAGCCAACCACGGGAGTCGTCCCCATGAGCATCCCCAAGCCGCTCGCCTTCCTGCTGCTGTGCCTGCCGATGGCCGCCTGCGGAGAGAGCGCCGTCAACGCCTACCAGCCGGCGACGGCGCAGTCCGCTCCGGCCCAGGAGGAGACGGCGGCCGAGGTCCAGGCCGAACCGGCCGAGAGCGGCCCCGGCGCGCCCTACGGCGAGGACGACTCCCGCCCGCGCCGCGAACCCGACGTCATCTACGTCCCCACCCCGCAGCCGGTGGTGGACCGGATGCTGGAGCTGGCCGGCGTCGAGGAGGGCGACGTGCTCTACGACCTCGGCTCCGGCGATGGCCGCATTCCCGTCACCGCGGCGAAGAAGTACGGCATCCGCGCGATCGGCATCGACATCAATCCGGTGCGCATTCGCGAAGCCAACGAGAACGCCGAGCAGGCCGGGGTGACCGACCTGGTGACCTTCCGCGAGGAGGACCTGTTCGAGGCCGACATCAGCGAGGCCAGCGTGGTCACCCTGTATCTGCTGCAGAGCCTCAACGTGAAGCTGCGCCCCAAGCTGCTGAGCGAGCTGAAGCCGGGCACCCGCATCGTCAGCCACGCCTTCGACATGGCCGGCGAGTGGGAGCCGGAGCATACCGAGCAGGTCGAGCACAACACGATCTACATGTGGACGGTGCCCGAACGCTGAGCCAGCGGCGCGATCGGCCGCTCAGTCCTGAGCCAGCGCCCGCACGGCCGGCACGTCGGTGCCGGCATCCCGCGACAGCGTCGCTACGCCGTGGCCGCGCTCGGCCAGGTACTGCAGCCACTTGCCCAGGAAGGTGTTCATCCGCATCCGGTGCCCCACCACCTCGGCCGGCGGCGGGAACATGCCGATGACGTCCTGCCAGCGGCGCCCGACGTAGCAATGGGTGGCCTCGACCTGGCGGGCGTCCCGGTACAGGCGCAGCCAGGCCGACGGGTCGGGCTCGCCGGTCAGCGGATCCTGCATGGCGTAGGTCAGGCGCAACTCGGTGGTGTAGCGGTGCTGGGCGATCACGTCCAGGCGCACGTCGAGGCCGTCGCCGCAGCGGGACACGTAGCAGCCCGGCGCCAGGTCGGCCGGACCGAACAACCGGGTCAGGCGCTCGTGGTTCTCGGCATACAGGGCCATCAGCCAGCCGAAACGGCTGAGCCTGGGGATGCGTGCGGAACGGGTAGCGACCTGCTGCGTCATGACCCGATGCTACACGCTCGATCGCGCGTTCGGCAGGATTGACGCCCGCGCCGGCGCGGCATAACGTTCAGATTCCTGGCCGCCGTTCCGGCTTCCGCGGCGGTTCAGAACATCCCGCGGTTGATGCCCAGCTCCTCGAGGATGCGGCTGGCGATTTCCTCGATCGAGGCGTGCGTGGTGCTGAGCATCGGGACACGCTCCATTCGCAGCAGGGTCTCGGCCGCGCTCACTTCGCGCCGGCAGGTTTCCAGCTCGGCGTAGCGCGAGTTCGGGCGTCGCTCCTGGCGGATCTGGTGCAGGCGCGGCGCGTCGATGGTGAGGCCATACAGCTTGCGTCGGTGCGCACGCAGCCGCGGCGGCAGCCGGTCCGACTCCAGGTCCTCCTCGGTCAGCGGGTAGTTGGCCGCACGGATGCCGTAGTGCAACGCCAGATACACGCAGGTCGGCGTCTTGCCGGCGCGCGAGACCGCGACCAGGATCACGTCGGCCTCGTCGTAGTTGATCGCCATCCCGTCGTCGTGGGTCAGCGCGAAGTTCATCGCATTGATACGGCGGTGATAGACCTCGAAATCGACCATTCCGTGGGCCTGTCCCACCCGCGACTGCCGGGGCGCGCCGAGCTCCTCCTCGAGCGGCGCGATGAACGGCGCGAACACGTCCAGCATGAGCGCGCCGCTCTCGGCGAGAATGCGATTGAGCTCGGGATCGACGCAGGAATTGACCACCACCGGGCGCACCCCATGGCTGGCCCCCGCGCGGACGATCTCCTCCACTGCCTGCCGTGCCTTGTCCGGCGTGTCCACGAACGGGATGCGGTCGGTGACGAAGCGGAAGCCGGAGAACTGGGTCAGCAGGCTGTGACCGATGGTCTCGGCGGTGATGCCGGTGCCGTCGGAGACGTAGAACACCGGGCGGGCGGCGGGCGGCTGGGGCTCGTCGGACATGCGTTGGGGCGTTCGTGACGGGAGGGTTGCTAAAATAGCGGTTTCCGCCGGGCCCCGCCCGGCGTCCGCCTATCGCCATCCTCCGGAGCCTCCCCCTTGAGCGCCAACATCCTCTGGCTGCACGACCTGCGACTGAACGACCTGGCCCAGGTCGGCGGCAAGAACTCCTCGCTCGGCGAGATGATCGGCAACCTGTCGCAGCTCGGCGTCTCGGTGCCCGGCGGCTTCGCCACCACCGCCGACGCCTTCCGCGCGTTCATCGCCCACAACGATCTCGAAAAACGCATCTTCGACCGCCTGGCCACGCTCGACGTCGAGGACGTGCGGGCGCTGACCGCCGCGGGCAAGGAGATCCGCGGCTGGGTGATCGAGGCACCGTTGCAGCCGGATCTCGACGCCGGCATCCGCGAGGCCTACGCCGAACTGTGCGCCGAGAACGGCGGCGGCGAGGTGGCGGTGGCGGTGCGCTCCTCGGCCACCGCCGAGGACCTGCCCGACGCCAGCTTCGCCGGGCAGCAGGAGACCTTCCTCAACGTGGCCGGCGCCGACGAGGTGCTGCTGCGGGTCAAGGAGGTGTTCGCCTCGCTGTACAACGATCGCGCCATCGCCTATCGCGTGCACCATGGGTTCAAGCACGAGGACGTGTTCCTCTCGGCGGGCGTGCAGCTGATGGTGCGCTCGGACGTCGGCGCCTCCGGGGTGCTGTTCACGCTCGACACCGAATCCGGCTTCCGCGACGTGGTGTTCATCACCGCCAGCTACGGCCTCGGCGAGAACGTGGTCCAGGGTGCGGTGAATCCCGACGAGTTCTACGTCTACAAGCCGACCCTGCGCCAGGGCCGGCCGGCGATCCTGCGGCGCGGGATGGGCAGCAAGCAGATCCGCATGGTGTATTCGGACGCGCCGGGCGAGCGGGTGCGCAACGAGGACACGCCTGCGGAACTGTGCCGCCGCTTCTCGATCTCCGACGAGGACGTGCACGAACTCGCCAGGCAGGCGCTGACCATCGAGGAGCACTACCAGCGCCCGATGGACATCGAATGGGCCAAGGACGGCGTCAGCGGCAAGCTGTACATCGTCCAGGCGCGGCCGGAAACGGTGAAGTCGCGCGGCAAGGCCACCCAGATCGAGCGCTACGCGCTGGAGGCGCGCGGCGAGGTCATCGCCGAGGGGCGCGCCATCGGCCACAAGATCGGCAGCGGCGTGGCGCGCGTGGTGCGCACGCTGGAAGACATGAACAAGGTGCAGGCGGGCGACGTGCTGATCGCCGACATGACCGATCCCGACTGGGAACCGGTGATGAAGCGCTCCGCGGCCATCGTCACCAACCGCGGCGGCCGCACCTGCCACGCCGCCATCATCGCCCGCGAGCTCGGCGTGCCCGCAGTGGTCGGTACCGGCAACGCGCTCGAGGCGATCGCCGACGGCCGCGAGGTCACGGTGAGCTGCGCCGAGGGCGACACCGGCTTCATCTATTCCGGCGCCCTGCCCTTCGAGCGCACCACCACCGACCTGACCTCGATGCCCGAGGCGCCGCTGAAGATCATGATGAACGTCGCCAACCCCGAGCGCGCGTTCGACTTCGGCCAGCTGCCCAACGCCGGCATCGGCCTGGCGCGGCTGGAGATGATCATCGCCTCGCACATCGGCGTGCACCCCAAGGCGCTGCTGGAGTACGACCGCCAGGACGACGAGGTGAAGCGCCAGATCGACGAGCGCAGCGCAGGATACGCCAGCCCGGTACGTTTCTACGTCGACCGCCTGGCGGAGGGCATCGCCACCCTGACCGCCTCGGTGGCGCCGAACCCGGTGATCGTGCGCCTGTCGGACTTCAAGTCCAACGAGTACGCCAACCTGATCGGCGGCCGCCGCTACGAGCCGGAGGAAGAGAACCCGATGATCGGCTTCCGCGGCGCCAGCCGCTACGTCGATCCGTCGTTCGCCGACGCCTTCGCCCTGGAGTGCGAGGCGGTGCGCAAGGTGCGCGACATCATGGGGCTGGACAACCTGTGGGTGATGATCCCGTTCGTGCGCACCCTCGACGAGGGCCGGCGCGTGGTCGAGGCGCTGGAGAAGAACGGCCTGCGCCAGGGCCAGCACGCCGAGGGCCAGCAGCCGTTGAAGATCATCATGATGTGCGAGCTGCCGTCCAACGCGCTGCTGGCGGACGAGTTCCTGGAGATCTTCGACGGCTTCTCGATCGGCTCCAACGACCTGACCCAGCTCACCCTGGGCCTCGACCGCGATTCCAGCGTGGTCGCGCACCTGTTCGACGAGCGCGACCCGGCGGTCAAGAAGCTGCTGTCGATGGCGATCAAGAGCGCCCGCGCCAAGGGCAAGTACGTCGGCATCTGCGGCCAGGGGCCCAGCGACCATCCCGACCTGGCGGAATGGCTGATGCAGGAGGGCATCGAATCGGTGTCGCTCAATCCCGATACCGTGGTCGACACCTGGCTGCGGCTGGCGAAGAGCAAGGCGGCAGGATGATCCGCGCCACGCCCCGCTAACGCGCGCGCCGCTAGATTTTCCCACGATCGAGCGGCCCCCCGGGCGCCGCGAATACGGAGGAACGGATGGAGAACGGGTTGGTGGCCGCGGTGCGGGAAGGCGCGTGGATGGACCTGGTGACCTATTGGGGCCTGCGGATGCTGGCGGCCCTGGTGGTGTTCTACATCGGCGTGCACCTGGCGCGCTGGCTGTCGGCGGCGCTCGAACGCGGCATGACCCGCAGCCGCATCGAGTCGACCGCGGCGATGTTCCTGCGCAGGGTCGTCTACGTCACTCTGCTGGTGGTGCTGGCGCTGGCGGTGCTGCAGGCGGTCTTCGGAATCGCCATGACCTCGATGGTCGCGGTGCTCGGTGCCGCCGGCCTGGCCGTCGGCCTGGCGCTGAAGGACTCGCTGGCCAACGTCGCCTCCGGGGTGATGCTGGTCTCGCTGCGGCCGTTCCGGGTCGGCGACATCGTCACCATCAACGGCGTCACCGGTGCGGTCGAGTCGGTCAGCATCTTCCAGACCCGCCTGCGCGGGGCGGACAACCAGACCATCACCCTGCCCAACGCCCTGATCACCGGGGACTCGATCATCAACCTCACGCCGGACGTGCGGCGCCGGATCGAGCTGGTGATCGGCATCGCCTACGACGCGGACATCGACCTGGCGCGCGGCATCGCCATGGAGATCATGCAGTCGGACGAGCGCGTCCTGGCCGAGCCGCCGCCCGACGTGCTGCTCTACGCGCTGGCCGACAGCTCGGTGAACCTCGGCATCCGCTGCCACGTCGCCAACCCGGACTGGTTCGTCACCAAGTGCGAGCTGACCGAGCGGATCAAGAAGGCTTTCGACCGGCATGGCATCGCGATCCCGTTCCCGCAGCGCGACGTGCACATGTACCACCATGGCGGCGCGGCCGCGCCGCCGGCGCTCCCCTCCCCCGGGAACGCAGGCGATGGCGATGCGGCGGTCGGACTGGACGATCCGGAGCACCAGCCGCTGGCCGACCCGAAATAGCGCGCAAGCGCCCGCAGCACGGACATGCCGCGTGCGCATGCCGATGCCGGGCATCGGCGGCAATGTCGCGGGTGACGGCGCCGCTACAGCGGCGCGAACGCGCCCATGCCGTCGCGGTAGTGGCGCAGTTCCGCGATGGAGTCGCGCACGTCGCTCAGCGCGGTATGCGCGGCCTGCTTGTGCACGCCTGCGAGCAGCGACGGCGCCCAGCGCCGCGCCAGTTCCTTGAGCGTGCTGACATCGAGGTTGCGGTAGTGGAAGTAGCGTTCCAGCTCCGGCATCTGCCGATGCAGAAAACGTCGATCCTGGCAGATCGAGTTGCCGCACATCGGCGAAGCCTTCTCGGGCACCCACTGACGCAGGAACACGAGGGTGCGGCGCTCGGCCTCGGCCATCGCCACCCCCTCCTCGAGCACGCGCCGCCACAGGCCCGACTTGCCGTGCTGGTTGCGGTTCCAGTCGTCCATCGCCTCCAGCACCGACAGCGGATGCGCGATGGCGAGTTCCGGCCCCTCGGCAAGGATGCGCAGTTGCGAATCCGTCACCACGGTGGCGATCTCGAGGATCGAATCGCGGTCGGTGTCCAGGCCGGTCATTTCCAGGTCGATCCAGACCAGCCTGCCGTCGTCGGCGTCGGGTTGATGCAGGTACATGCTCGCGATCGTTTCCGGGAGCGCGCATCATAGCGCAGCCTCCTCTCGCCGCCGCCGCCATGCTCACCAGCTCAGCCCTTCCCCACCACGCCATCCTGACCGCGATGCTGGCACCGGCGTTCTTCCTGACCGCCACCGCGGCCCTGCTCACCTCGGCCAACAGCCGCCTGGCGCGCGTGATCGATCGCGCGCGGTCGCTGCTGGGCGAACTGGCCGAGGCCGGCGACCCCGCCGAGCGCGCCGTTCTGGAGCAGCGCATCGCCCTGCAGCGGCGGCGCAGCGGCATCATCCTGCGCGGCAGCCAGCTGTTGTACGTGGCGATCAGCTGCTTCGTCGGCACCAGTCTCTCGCTGGCCGGCGACTCCCTGGTCGGCCACCGCCTGGTTCACATGCCGACGCTGCTGGCGGCGCTCGGCGTGCTGGCGCTGTTCGCCGCCAGCCTGCTGCTGGCGCGCGAGTCGGCGCTGGCGGTGCACGCGATCAACGTGGAGATGGACGACGGCCACCGCCGCGCCAGCAGGCCGCGCGCCGCGTCCTGAGCGCGGCGCCGCCCGGGGTCAGGGCCCCGGCTTGCCGCGCTTGCGCCGGAAGTAGCCGGTCAGCATCGCCCCGGCCTCTTCCGCCAGCACGCCGCCGACCACCCCGACCCGGTGGTTGTGGCGCGGATCGGCGAGCAGGTCGAACACGCTGCCGGCGGCCCCGGTCTTGGGGTCGCTGGCGGCATGCACCAGGCGGGCGATGCGCGCGTGCACCATCGCCATGGCGCACATCGCGCACGGCTCGAGAGTGACGTACAGGGTGCAGCCGACCAGGCGGTGGTTGCCGAGCGCGCGGCCGGCCGCGCGCATCGCCACAATCTCCGCGTGGGCACTGGGATCGCGCTCGCCGATGTTCCGGTTCCACCCCTCCCCCACCGGCTGGCCGGCCGCATCCACCACCACCGCGCCGACCGGGATCTCGTCCTCCTCGCGTTCGGCACGCGCGGCCAGCGCGAGCGCATGGCGCATCCAGCGCACGTCGACGGGCTCGGACATCGATTCGGGGGCTCCGCTGAAGGTTCCCGAATTCTAGCCTGCTGCGTCGCGCGCGCCCCGGCCGCGCCACATCCGCGGCAGCGCGCCGCCGCGCCCCGATGCCGGATCGCTGGTCGGCACCGGGACCGCGGCGATCCGCTCGAGCATCGCCGGCGTGGCGGCGCTGGTGCACAGGTCCCAGCGCTGCCCCGCCGGATACGCGCCGACCACGAGAAAGTCGTCGCTGGCCGCCTCCCGGCAGTGGCCGGTCCCCGCCGGCAGCACCAGCGCGTCTCCGGCTTCGATCTCCACGACTTCTCCACCGGGTCCTCCCAGCATCACGCGCGCCGACCCCGCCGCGACGCCGAGGACCTCGTGCGCGGTGGAGTGATAGTGGTGATAGGCGAAGATGCCGTCGCGCCACCCCGCCGGCCAGCGATGGCGGCCGAACCTGCGCTCGAAGGCGATCGCCGTGGCGTCCGTGCCGCGCGACGGCTCGACCTGCCGGTACAGCAGCGCCGGCAGGCGGGGGTTGTTGGGCACCCAGCCATTCGGCGCGAGGTGCAGGGCTCGGGGATCGGGCATGGCGGTCTCCGGTTTGACTCCCGAAGCATGCGCCCGGGCGCGTGCACTGCCCGTCCATGCGGAAGCCGCCCTGCGCGCGGTCCGCATCGCCCGACCGATGCCGCACCGGCGATCTAGTTTCGAATGCCTGGCACCCATTCCTCCGAAGCCGACCAACGTCAAAGCGGGAGCCGTGCTGGGGGGGGTTGCGGAGAGCTGCACATGGATGTGCAGCGGCCCTGAGTCCGGCCATGGATGGCCGGACCGAAGGGCGGAGCAACACCCCCGGCACGGCTCACGCCCCGCACAGCCAACCGAAGGCGCTATCCCATCCTCCAAGCGCGCAGCCCGCTCGCTTACTCCCACTCGATGGTGGCCGGGGGCTTGCCACTGATGTCATAAACTACACGAGAAATTCCGCGCAATTCATTGATTATTCTATTAGAAACCTTGCCGAGGAACTCGTACGGCAGGTGCGCCCAGTGCGCCGTCATGAAATCCACGGTCTCCACAGCCCGCAGCGCGATCACCCACTCGTAGGCGCGCGCATCGCCCACCACGCCCACGGACTTGACCGGCAGGAACACCGCGAACGCCTGGCTGGTCTTCGCGTACAGCCCGCTGCGCATCAGCTCCTCGATGAAGATCGCATCCGCGCGCGCCAGCAGTTCCGCATACTCCCGCCGCACCTCGCCGAGGATCCGCACCCCCAGCCCCGGACCGGGGAACGGGTGCCGATAGACCATCTTCTCGGGCAGCCCCAGCTCCACGCCGAGCCGCCGCACCTCGTCCTTGAACAGCTCGCGCAGCGGCTCCACCAGCCCCAGCTTCATGTGCTCGGGCAGGCCGCCGACGTTGTGGTGGCTCTTGATCACGTGCGCCTTGCCGGTCCTGCTGCCGGCCGACTCGATCACGTCCGGATAGATCGTGCCCTGCGCCAGCCACTTCGCGTTCGCCAGTCGGCCCGCCTCCTCGTCGAAGATCTCCACGAACAGGTTGCCGATGATCTTGCGCTTGGCCTCCGGGTCGGAAACCCCGGCCAGCGCCTGGAAATAGCGATCGGCGGCATCCACGCGGACCACCTTCACGCCGAGATGCTCGGCGAAGGTCGACATCACCTGGTCGCCCTCCTGCCAGCGCAGCAGGCCGGTGTCGACGAACACGCAGGTCAGCTGCTCGCCGATGGCCTTGTGCAGCAGCGCCGCGACCACCGACGAATCGACCCCGCCGGACAGCCCCAGGATCACCTCGTCGCTGCCGACCTGTTCGCGCACCCGCGCGATCTGGTCGTCGATGATGTTGGCCGGCGTCCACAGCGTGCGGCAGCCGCAGATGTCGGTGACGAAGCGCGTCAGCAGGGTCAGCCCCTGCTTGGTGTGGGTGACCTCGGGATGGAACTGCACCCCGTACCAGCGCCGCTCGTCGTTGGCGAACGCGGCCACCGGCACGCGGTCGGTGCTGGCGGTGACGGTGAAGTCGGGAGGCGCCACGGAGACGTGGTCGCCGTGGCTCATCCATACGTCCAGGCGCGGCGGCGAGCCCGGGTGGTCGGCCAGTCCTGCCAGCAGGCGGTCCTGGGCGACACGCGCCACCTCGGCGTGGCCGTACTCGCGCTGGTCGGCGGCTTCGGTCTCGCCGCCGAGCTGCTTGGCCATCGTCTGCATGCCGTAGCAGATGCCGAGCAGTGGCAGACCGCAGTCGAACACCTCCTGCGGCGCCCGCGGGGAACCTTCGACGGTGGTCGACTCGGGTCCGCCGGAGAGGATGATGCCTTTGGCGCCGAAGCCGGCGATCTCGGCCGGATCGTGGTCCCAGGCCCAGACCTCGCAGTACACCCCGATCTCGCGGATGCGCCGGGCGATCAGCTGGGTGTACTGCGCGCCGAAATCGAGGATGAGGATCTTGTCGCTGTGCAGGTCCATAGGGCCGGGAATCGGGAATGGGGAGTCGGGAGTCGGGAACGGGGAGTCGGGAACGAGGAGTCGGGAACGGGAAGAATCTGGCCGACGATCGGGAAGAGGCGGTACGCACGGGCCAGTCGGGCGTGGGATCGCGCCTTGCGGCTATTCCCGATTCCCCATTCCCGATTCCCGCCTGTCAGCCCATCCGGTAGTTCGGCGGCTCCTTGGTGATCTGCACGTCGTGGACGTGGCTCTCGCGCTGCCCGGCGCCGGTGATCTTGACGAACTGCGGCTTGGTGCGCATGTCCTCGATGGTCGCGCAACCAAGGTAGCCCATGGTCGCACGCAGGCCACCGGCCAGCTGGTGGACCACGCCGCTGAGCGGGCCGCGGTAGGGCACCCGGCCCTCGATGCCCTCGGGCACGAGCTTGTCGGCATCGCTCGAATCCTGGAAGTAGCGATCCTTGGAGCCCTGTTCCATCGCGCCCAGGCTGCCCATGCCGCGGTAGCTCTTGTAGCTGCGGCCCTGGAACAGCTCGGTCTGGCCGGGCGACTCCTCGGTGCCGGCGAACAGGCCGCCGATCATCACCGTCGACGCGCCGGCCGCCAGCGCCTTGCCGATGTCGCCCGAGTAGCGGATGCCCCCGTCGGCGATCAGCGGGATGCGGTCCTGCAGGGCCTCGGCCACCAGGTCGATGGCGGTGACCTGCGGCACGCCGACGCCAGCGACCACGCGGGTAGTGCAGATCGAACCCGGCCCGATCCCGACCTTGACCGCGTCGGCACCGGCGTCCATCAGCGCCAGCGCGGCGTCGCCGCTGACGATGTTGCCGCCGACCACCTGCACCTGCGGGAACGTCTTCTTGGTCCAGGCGACGCGGTCGATGACGCCCTGGGCGTGGCCGTGGGCGGTGTCGACGATGAGCACGTCCACGCCGGCGGCCACCAGCGCTTCGATGCGCCGCTCGGTGTCGCCGCCGGCGCCGACCGCGGCGCCGACCAGCAGCTGCTCGTCGGCGTCCTTGGCGGCGTTGGGGTTGTCGCGGGCCTTCTGGATGTCCTTGACGGTGATCAGCCCGCGCAGCTCGAAGCCGTCGTTGACCACCAGCACCTTTTCGATGCGGTGCTTGTGCAGCAGTCCGAGGACTTCGTCGTCGCTGGCGCCTTCGCCCACGGTGACCAGCTTGTCCTTGCGGGTCATGATGTTGCGCACCGGGTCCTCGAGGCGGGTCTCGAAGCGCATGTCGCGGCCTGTGACGATTCCGACCAGGTGCCCACCATCGACCACGGGAACGCCGGAGATGTTGCGGGCACGGGTGAGCTTGAGGACTTCGCCGATGGTGGTGTCGGGGCCGACGGTGACCGGTTCGCGGATCACCCCGGCCTCGAAGTTCTTGACCCGGGCGACCTCGGCAGCCTGGCGTTCGACCGACATGTTCTTGTGGAGGATGCCGATGCCGCCGAGCTGGGCCATGGCGATGGCCAGGCGGGCCTCGGTGACGGTGTCCATGGCGGCCGAGACGATCGGCAGGTTGAGCCGCAGGTCGCGGGTCAGGCGGCAGGCCAGGGAGACGTCCTTGGGCAGGACCGTGGAATGGGCGGGGACGAGGGAAACGTCGTCGTAGGTGAGCGCTTCGGCCAGGATGCGCAGCATGGGCGGTCCGGTGAGGGGAAGCACGTCATTGTACCGCGATTGCGGGCGCGCACGCGGCCTTGGGGGCGCTGCGGCGCTGGAAACATGGGGCGGCTGGCTCCTCGGGGTTGGCGCTCAACTGCTTCTCCGCGCCTGCGTAAAACACGAAAAGCTACCGGGAAGGTGTCCGGGGGGCGGCCTGCAGAATTCGCGGGCCGGTGCACAAGGGGTTTCTGGGTCCGTCCGGTGCGCGTAGGCGCTCCCTACCCTTGCAGGCCGTCCGCGGCCTCCGCGGCCTCGAAGGTGTTCTGCATCAGGGTGGCCACCGTCATCGGGCCGACGCCGCCGGGGACCGGGGTGATCCAGCTGGCGCGCTGCGCGGCCTCGACGAAGCCGACGTCTCCGACCAGGCGGCCGTCGTCGAGGCGGTTGATGCCGACGTCGATCACCACCGCGCCGGGCTTGACCCACTCGCCCGGGATCAGCGCCGGCCGGCCGGCCGCCACCACCAGGATGTCGGCCTCGCCGACGTGCCGCCGCAGCACCTCGGCGGGAGTGAACTTGTGGCAGCTGGTCACGGTGCAGCCGGCGATCAGCAGTTCGAGCGCCATCGGCCGGCCGACGTGGTTGCTGACGCCGACGATGGTCGCGCTCTGGCCGCGCACCGGGCGGTCGGTCCAGGCCAGCAGCGTGGTGATCCCGCGCGGGGTGCAGGGGCGCAGGCCGAACTGGCGCAGCGCCAGGTGGCCGACGTTCTCGGGATGGAAGCCGTCGACGTCCTTGCGCGGATCGATGCGGTGGATCAGGCGGGTGGCGTCGGCGATGCCCGGCAGCGGCAGCTGGACCAGGATCCCGTGCACGGCGGGGTCGGCGTTGAGGCGGTCGATCAGCGCCAGCAGCGCGTCCTCGCCGGTGCCGGCGGGCAGGTCGACGTCCAGGGCGCGGATGCCCACCTTCTCCGCCGCGCGGCGCTTGTTGCGCACGTAGGACTGCGAGGCGGGGTCCTCCCCGACCAGCACCACGGCAAGGCCCGGGCGCGAGCGGCCGGCGGCCACGCGCGCGTCCACGCGTACCCGCAATTCGGCGAGCAGCGCATCGGCGATGCGCCTGCCATCGAGGATGCGGGCCGGATTCGGAGCGGGATCGGTCATGGCGCGACGGAGGAATCGGGAAGCGCATTGTCCCCGATTCGGCCACGCCCTTGCAGCCGCGATCCCCGCGCGCGATCCTCGCGGCTCGTTTCAAGGGAGAAACGGGGCCGATGGCAGCCCCGGCGCGCCGATGACCCAGACCACGGACACCACAGAAATCGAAGCCGCGGCGTTCCGCCGCCTGCTCGCGCACCTGATGCAGGAGCGTCCCGACGTACAGAACATCGACCTGATGATCCTGGCCGGGTTCTGCCGCAACTGCCTGGCCGACTGGTACCGCGACGCTGCCGCCGGGCTGGGGGTGGAGATGAGCCGCGATCAGGCCCGGGCGGCGGTCTACGGCAAGCCCTTTGCGGAGTGGAAGGCGGAGCATCAGAAGCCGGCCACGCCGGAGCAGCTGGCGGCGTTCGAGGCGGCGCGGCACGCCCATCCGCAGGACGGCTGAGGTGGCGAAGACGGCGCTGGCGCTGCTGGGCGTCGCCGCCCTTGCGTGGCTCGCCGTCTGCGTGCTGCTGTACCTGCAGCAGCGCAGCCTGGTGTACTACCCGCAGTTCACCCGCAGCGATCCGGCGGAGACCGATTTTTCGCTCGATCGCGGCGATGCGGTACTGCGCGGGTGGATCGTCAACCCCGGCCGCGGCGACGCGCTGCTGTATTTCGGCGGCAACGCCGAGCGCGTCGAAGACAATCGCGACGCGCTTGCGGACTGGGCGCCCGCGCGCACCGGCTACCTGCCCGCCTACCGCGGCTACGGCGCCAGCGATGGCACCCCGGGCGAGGCCTTGCTGCTGGCGGACGCGCTGGCGCTCTACGACCTGGTGCGCCAACGCCACCCCGAGGGAGGCATCGCGGTGGTCGGCCGCAGCCTCGGCAGCGCCGTGGCCGCCCACGTCGCCGCGCACCGGGACGTGGAGCGGCTGGCGCTGGTCACTCCCTTCGACAGCATGGTCGAGGTGGCGCGCGGCCACTACCCGTGGCTGCCGGTGCGCTGGCTGATGCGAGAGCGCTACGACACGGCGTCGCTGTTGCCGCGCCACGAGGGGCCGGTGCTGGTGCTGCGCGCGGGTGCGGACACCGTGGTCCCGCCGCGGCACGCGGACCGGCTGGTCGCGGCCCAGCCCCGGCAGCCCATGGTGCGGAACTTCCCCGGCGCCGGACACAACGACATCCACCTGCACCCGGGCTACGACGAGGCGATCGCCGGCTTCCTGCGCTGATGTCCGGTCGCGGCGCGGCTGGACGCGGTGCTCAGCCGCCGGCGCAGAACGCGGCGTAGTCGATATAGCCGGGGAACGCGCGTCCGGGCGCGCATAGCGGACAGTCCGGGTCGGGGCCGAGGCGGGTCTCGCGGAAGCGCATCGCCAGCGCGTCGAAATGCAGCAGGCGCCCGCTGAGCGGCACGCCGATCCCGAGCAGCAGCTTGATCGCCTCGGTGGCCTGGATCAGCCCGATCACGCCCGGCAGCACCCCCAGGACACCCGCCTCGGCGCAGTTCGGCGCCGCCTCCGGCGGCGGCGGTTCCGGGAACAGGCAGCGGTAGCACGGCGCCTCGCCGCGCCGGCGGCCGGCATCGAACACGCTCGCCTGGCCCTCGAAACGGTGCACCGCGCCGTACACCAGCGGGATGGCCAGTTTCACGCACGCGTCGTTGAGCAGGTAGCGCGCCGGAAGGTTGTCGGCGCCGTCGACGACCAGGTCGGCACCATCGAGCAGCGCTTCGACGTTGGCGCTGGTGACCCGTTCGCGCACCGCCTCGACGGTGGTGCGGGGATTGAGCGCCGTCAGCGTGGCCGCGGCGGAAGCCACCTTGGCGGTGCCGATGCGATTCTCGGCGTGCAGGATCTGGCGCTGCAGGTTGCTGCGTTCGACGTCGTCGTCGTCGGCGATCCGCAGCGTGCCGACGCCGGCGGCGGCGAGATAGTAGGCCGCGGGCGAGCCGAGACCGCCGGCGCCGATCAGCAGCACCCGCGCCCGCTGCAGTCGCCGCTGCCCTTCCAGGCCGACCTCGGGCAGGCGCAGATGGCGCGAATAGCGGTCGTGCAGGTCCGGGTCGTAGTCCGCCTCCGGCGGCGTCATGGGCAGGCCCTGCGCCTGCCAGGCGCTGGTGCCGCCTGCGACCGAGACGACCTCGGAATAGCCCTGTGCGGCGAGCGACCTGGCCGCCTGCAGCGAGCGCCCGCCGACCTGGCAGATCAGCATCAACGGCTCGTCGCGCGCCGGCGCGTGGCGATCGGGCGCGCGCTCGAGTTCCGCCCGCTCCACCCCTCGCGCGCCCTGCGCCATGCCGCCCATGCGTTCGTGTTCCTCGCGCACGTCGACCAGGCGCACGCCGCCGGCCAGCCGCCGGTAGGCCTCGCGCGGAGAGATTTCCCGGATCGCCATGCGGCGATTATCGCGCGATCGGGCATCGCCCGAACGAAACGCTGCGGTCCACCCACATGCCCCCGTAGAGCCGAGCTTGCTCGGCTGCGTTGGCTTGGCTGCGTAGGCTCCGGAGCCGGGAGCAGCGGAGCAAGCTCCGCTCTACGTGGGGGCGCGCGCGTCGACACCGCCTGTGAGGTGAGCCAGCCCGGGCCGGCTCCGGCCGTCAATACGGAAGCACTTCCACCGCGGCGTCGGCCGGGTACTCGCGCTCGCCCTCGGCGAGCAGGATCAGCGCGTCCGAGTCGGCCGCCGCGCGCATGCGGTGCGAGCCGTCGGCCGGGTCCGGCTGCACCCGCAGCACGCCGTCCTCGCCCCCCTGCAGCCGTCCACGCAGGAACTCGAGACGCTCGTGGCGCTTGCGCCACGGGGCGGTCAGGCGCGCGTGCAGCCGCGGACGCGCGGCGCGTCCCTGCAGGCCATCGACCAGGCGCCGTCCCAACGCCAGCCAGGTCGCCAGCACCGAGACCGGGTTGCCGGGCAGGCACAGGAACAGCGCGTCGCCGAGCCGGCCGCCCGAGGCCAGCAGTACCGGCATGCCGGGCTTCATGCGTACCTTCCAGAACGCGATCTCGCCGAGTTCGCGCAGCAGCGCCGGCAAGTGGTCCTTCTCCCCCGCCGAGACGCCGCCGCAGGTGACCACCAGGTCGAAGGCATGGCCGGCATGGCGGAGCGCGGACTCGATCTGTCCCGGGACGTCCGGCAGGGTCGGCCAGGCGACCGGATCGAGCCCGGCGCCGCGCATCAACCCCATCAGCTGCTCGCGATTGGAGTTGTAGAGCTGGCCCGGCCGCAGCGGCAGCCCCGGCTCGACCAGCTCGTCGCCGGTGGTGAACACCGCCACCGTCGGCGGCCGCCGCACCGGCAGTTCGGTCAGCCCCTGCGCCGCGCACAGCGCGATCCGCGCAGGAGTCAATACGTCGCCGGCCTGCGCCAGGGCATCGCCGGCACCGGCGTCCTCGCCGGCGCGGCGCACGTGACGGCCGACTTCCGGCGCCTCGCGCACGCGGACGCGGCCGTCCTCGACCCGGGCGTTCTCCTTCATGACCACGGTATCGGCACCCGCCGGCAGCGGCGCGCCGGTGGTGATCCGCACGCACTCCCCCGGCCCGACGCGCAGGTCCAGTGCCGCCCCGGCGAACTGCTCGCCTGCCAGCCGCAGCCCGCCGGCGCCGGCGGTGGCCAGATCGGCGTGGCGCAGCGCGAAGCCGTCCATCGCCGCGTTGTCGAACGGCGGCTGCGCCAGCGTCGCCATCACCGGCTCGGCCAGCACGCGTCCGTGGGCGCGCTGCAGGGCGGTGCGCTCGGCCGGAAGCAGGTGCGCGGCGGCCAAGGCGTCGACGATCTCGCAGGCCTCGGCGTAGGCGATTCGGGTGGGGAAGCCGCTCATGGCGGCTCCACGCCCGCGGCGGCCAGATCGGCCGGGGTGTTCAGATTGCCGAGGCGCACACCGACCAGGCGCAGCGGCGCCATGCCGAGCCGGCGCTGCAGCGCGTGCACGGCAAGCTGCCCGGACGCCATGGCGGCGGCGAGCTCCGGGCGCAGCGGAGCCAACCGCCACAGCGCGGCCAGCGGCTGCGGGCCGTCGTCGTCGACCAGATAGGCGCCCCGCTCTCCGGCGGCGGCGAGGCGCTGCGCGAGCCCGTCGGGGACATCGACGACATCCACCGGCATGGTCAGCAGCCAGTCGCCAGAGCAGGCCCGGACGAGCGCGTCGAGACCGGCGAGCGGCCCGGCGCCGGCGACGCGGTCCGCCACCGCCTCCAGCCCGCGCGCGGCGTAGCGACCGAGCTGGCGATTGGCGCTGACCAGCACCACCCGCGCTCCCGGGAACGCCGCCGCCAGGCGCTGTACCTGGGCGATCCCGTCGCGCCGCAGCCAGGCCTTGTCGGCCCCGCCCAGGCGCGAAGCCTGCCCGCCGGCGAGGATGCCGAGATCGAATGGGTACTGGACGGCCGCGCCGGTCATGGCGCCATCGTAGCCGCCGTCGCGCAACGGCGTGAACCGCGCGGCGGCGCGGCTCACTTGCCGCGCTTGACGTGACGGATCAGCCGGCGGCGCTTCTCGACCTGGCGCTCGGTGAGGACGTTCTTGCGGTCCTTGTACGGGTTCTCGGTTTCCTTGAACACGAACCGGACCGGCGTGCCGACCAGCTTGAAACGCTTGCGGAAGAAGTTCTCGAGATAGCGGCGATAGCTGTCGGACAGCGTGCGCAGGCGCGATCCGTGGACCACGAAAGTCGGCGGGTTGCTGCCACCGGGATGCGCGAACCGCAGCTTGGCGACGTGGCCGCGCACCGCCGGCGGCGGGCTCGCCGCGTAGGCGGCTTCCAGCGCGCGGGTCGCCTCGGAAGTGCCGAACTCGCGGGTGGCCGAGGCGTGGGCGCGATGGATCGCGCGGAACAGCTCGCGCAGGCCCGAGCCGTGCAGCGCGCTGATGCGCACCGCCTCGGCCCATTGCACGAAGACCATCTTGCGCGACAGCAGCGCCTCGGTCTGCTCGCGCTGGTAGGTGCTCAGCCCGTCCCACTTGTTCACCGCGATCACCAGCGCGCGGCCGGCATCGAGCACCGCGCCGAGCACGCTGGCGTCCTGGTCGGTGACGCCTTCGCTGGCATCCAGCAGCACCACGGCGACCTGGCACTGCTCGATGGCCTGCAGGGTCTTGATCACCGAAAACTTCTCCACCGCCTCCTCGACCCGGGCGCGGCGGCGGATGCCGGCGGTGTCGATCAGGCGGTAGCGGCGCCCGTCGCGGTCCAGGTCCACCGCGATCGAATCGCGGGTGGTGCCGGGAACCTCGGAGGCGATCATCCGCTCCTCGCCGAGCAGGCGATTGACCAGGGTCGACTTGCCGACGTTCGGCCGGCCGATGAAGGCCACGCGGATGCGCCCCGGATCCTCTTCGGGCTCCTCCGCATCGCTCTCGGCGGGCAGGCGCTCGAGGATGTCGTCGAGCAGCACGTCGAGTCCCTGGCGGTGCGCCGAGGAGACCGCCAGCGCGTCGTCGAAGCCGTAGCGCGCGAACTCGGCCATCGCCGCGCGGGTGTCGATGCCGTCGGTCTTGTTGACCACCAGCAGCACCGGGCGGTCGCGCTTGCGCAGCCACTGCACGAGCTCGTCGTCGACCGCCGAGGGGCCCTCGCGGCCGTCGACCACGAACAACACCAGGTCCGCCTCCTCGGCCGCGGCGCGCGCTTGGCGCGCGGTCGCGCCGGCCAGGCCGGACGCCTCAAGGTGGGTGTTCTCGCCGGCGATGCCGCCTGTGTCGACCAGCAGGAACGGACGATCCGGCTGCAGCCGGCAGACGCCGTAGTGGCGGTCGCGGGTCACCCCGGGCTCATCGTGCACCAGCGCATCGCGGCCGCGGGTAAGCGCGTTGAACAGCGTCGACTTGCCGACGTTCGGGCGGCCGACCAGGGCGACGATTGGAAGCATGGGAAAACCCGGGCCGGCGGCCGGCTACTGGCCCAGCCGGTAGGCGCTCAGGTCGCCCTTGACGTTCTGCACGACCAGGATGCCGTCGGCCACCACGGGGGAACCCTTGATCGCGGCGCGGCCGGCGCGGACGCGTGCGGCCAGCTCTCCGTTTTCCAGCCGCAGCCAGTGCACGTAGCCGTCGAGATCGCCGACCACGGCGTGCCCGTCGTGCACCGCCGCCGAACTCAGGCCGCGCCGCGCCAGCGCGTCCTGCTGCCACAGCGCGGTGCCGCCGTTCTTGTCCAGCGCCCAGACCGTGCCTGCCGGATCGGCCACCACCAGGCGGTCGGCGGCGAGCCCGACGCGGCCCGAGCCGCCGCGGTCGCTGGCCCACAGCGGCCGTCCGCTGGGTGCCTCGATCGCCATGGTCTGGCGCTTGTAGCTGCTGGCGTAGAGCACCACGTCGTCCAGCACCGGGCTGCCGTCCACGTCGGCCATGCGCTCCAGGTCGGTGCGCCCGTCCGGCTCGCCCACGGCCTGGTCCCAGATCGGCCGGCCGTCGGCGAGGCCGATGGCGATCACCGTGCCGTCGTCGTTGCCCACGAAGACATAGCCCGGTCCCAGCACCGGTGCGTCGTTGCCGCGCACGGTCAGTGCCGGCAGGTCGCGCACCCAGAACCAGCGGCGCTCGCCGCTGGCGGCGTCGAAGGCGCTCACATGGCCGTCGTTGGAGCGCACCACGACCAGGCCCTGGCCGATGGCCGGGGCGGCGATCACCTCGTTGCCGACCTTGGCGCGCCAGCGCTCGGCACCGCTCGCCGCATCCAGGGCCAGCACGTCGCCTTCCAGGCTACCGGCCACCACCAGTCCGTCGCCGACCCCGGGACCGCCCGACAGCGGCAGGTCGGAATCGTGATGCCAGACGGTGGCGCCGGTCTGCAGGTCGAACGCGCGCACCCCACCGGTCAGCGCCGCCGCGTAGACCCGGCCGTCGGCGACGGCCGGCGACTGCCCCGCGCCGATACGCCGCTCGCCCTTGCCGGCGCCTGCGGTCCAGATGCGGTCGACCGTGGCCGACGGGACGAAGTCGGCCAGCGCGGCCGGATCGGTCGTGTTCACCTCGTCGTCGTCGCCGCCGAACCAGCCGCGGATGGTGCTGCAGCCGGAGATCGCGAGCACGCACAACAGCGCGGCGGCGGTGCGCAGCATCGGGGAACGCGGCTGGGGCTTGGCTGGATTCATCAAATGGTCTCGGGCTGGGGCGGCGTGCCGCCGGCTTGGGTGAGCTTGAGTTCGAGCAGGCGCCGCTGCGGGGCATTCGCGTCGAGCCCGCGCAGCGCCTCGGCATAGGCCTCGCGCGCCTGGTCGCGGCGGTCCAGGGCGAACCGGGCATCGCCCAGCGCCTCGAGTCCGCCGACGTCCCCGGCCCCGGCCAGCAGCTCCGTGGCCTCCTCGGCGCGGCCGGCATCGATCAGCAGCCGCGCCAGGCGCTGGCGGCGCACCGCGTCGAATGCCGGGTCGGCCCCGTCCGCGGCCTGCTCCAGGGTGACGATCGCCGCGTCGCGGTCGCCCGCCTCGAGTTCCGCCTTGGCCAGGTCGAGGGCGACCAGCGTGCCGTAGGCGCCGTCGCGCAGCGCCGCGGCGCGGGTTCTGCCCTGGTCCAGCTGCCCGGCCCGGATGCTGGCCAGCGCCGCCTGGTAGCTTTCTCCGACCTGCATCCGCTCAGCCAGCTGCTGGCGCTGCCACCACTGCCAGCCGCCGATGATCGCCAGGCCCAGCGCCACGCCTGCGAGCAGCCCGAGGCCGTTGCGGCGCAGCCAGTCGCGGACCCGCTCGCCCTGTTCGTGTTCGTCCAGAAGTTCGATCGCCATACCGTCTCTCGCCCGCCGCCGGGCGCGGGCCTGTCATGGGAAACGGGCCCTGGCGGGCCCGTGTCTGCGTGTCGCTACCCGCGGGGCGGGCGGTGCCGGAGCGTCACTCGGACGCCGGTGCGAGCGAACCGTCAGAGGATACCGTAAAGCGCGCGACGTTCGCTCGCTGGTAGGGGGCCATATCCTGAACGCGCCCGTACTGGCGAACCTCCACGGCATCGGCATTGCCGAGCAGGATCCGCCCGACCTCGCCCGGCGCGTAGCTGCGGCGCTCCCCCGCCCTGACCAGCGCCTGCTCGACGGCGCTGCCGTCGGCAGCGCGCACCTCGACCCAGCTGTCGCCGCTGAACCGCAGCGACAGCGCCGGCTGGGCGGACTGCAGCTGGGCGGCCGGCTTGCGGCTCTGGATCGGCGTCATCGATGCCACGAAGGGGCGCTGGCGCGGCTGCGGCCGGGACTGGCCCGCATCCGCCGCCGTTTCGGCCGGAGCGGCGTCGGCGCCGGGCGCGATCTCCAGCGAGGCGGTCTCGGGCTGCCCGACCTCGACGTGCTGGCGGGTCACCATCCACACCGGGACCGCGATCGCCGCGGTGATCACCACGTAGACCAGCCGGCGCGCGGCCTGCTCGGCGAACCGCTGCAGCGGCGAGACGAAAGTGCGCGGCGCCAGCTGCGGCGGTTCGATCGGCGCCGCCGTCCGTGCCCCCATCAGCGCCTCGGTCGGCAGGCCGAGCGCCCGGGCATAGCTGCGCAACTGCCCGCGAACGAAGACCGGCGCCCCCAGCCGGCTCCAATCCTCGGCCTCGAGCGATTCGACGACGCGGACCGGAACGCGCATCCTCGACGCCACTTCGGCGACGGTCAGGCCGGCATCGGAACGCGCCTGACGAAGGCGATCGCCGCTCCCGTGCTCGGGCATGCCTGCATTCGCTGCAGATGTCATGGTCGACTGCTTTCCCCGGGTTGTGCTGACAACGCCTGCGGGAACTCCCTCCCCAGGCGTCGACGGTAGCGTTCGGCGGCTGCCCTGTCGCCGAGCCTGTCCTCGATCTGTGACGCAATTAGAAGAACGTCCGCGGTGGGAGGCGCCGCGGCGAGGCGGCGCTCGGAAAACGCGCGTGCTTCCAGATAATTGCCCCTACGGTACTTGTATTGCGCCATGGCTGACAACGCCACCGCGTTGGCCGGCTGCAGCCGCAGGGCCGCCCGCAGGTCGCGCTCGATGCGATCGGGCTGGCCGGCAGCCTCCGCGCAGGCGCCGGCGTTGGCCAGCGCGCCGGCCGGCTCCGAATAGCCCGGGGTCGCCAGCGCGCGGTCCAGATACGTCATGCCCTCGGCGGGGCGGCCGTTGGCGCACAGCCAGGCGCCGTAGTTCTCCTGGGCGCCACCGATGTGCGGAGCCGTCGAGGCGGCACGCGCATAGAGTTCGCCGGCCTGGGCGTCGCGTCCGCGGTGGGACTCGATCACCGCCATCAGGGTCAGGGCGTTGAAGTTGTCGGGGTCGTGCCTGAGCGCCGCGCGCAGTTCGCGCTCCGCGGTGTCGACATCGCCGTTGCGCAGCGCCTGGGCGCCGCGCGCCACCTGCAGGCGCGTTTCCGTGCGCTGCCGGCTCTGCGGCGTTCCCCGGAAATCGTAGCGCGGGGCGACCTGTTCGGAGTCGCCTCGCTTGGCGCTGGGCTTGACGAAGGACATCCGCGAACAGGCCGCGCTCGACAGCGCCAACACGACTGCCAGCGCGATGACGCTATGCCGCGGCATCGACCCCGCCCTGCTCCGCCAACCGCTTGCGGAACTCGGCCTGGCGCCGCGTCCGATCGGCCACCTGGCCCTTGAGCTGTCCGCAGGCGGCATCGATATCGTCGCCGCGGGTGCGCCGCACCATGGTCAGCACCCCGGCATCCAGCAGGAGTTTCTGGAAGGCGCGGATGTCGGTCTCGGGCGAGCGTTCGAAGCGGGTGCCCGGGAACGGATTGAACGGGATCAGATTGACCTTGGCGGCGTCCTTCGCCTGCATCGCGTTGCCGAACGCGCGCATCAGCCGCGCCAGCTGCCGGGCGTGGACGGGCTGGTCGTTGACGCCCTTCATCAAGGTGTACTCGAAGGTGATCGAGGTGCCGCGGCGCCGGCGCGCATAGCGTTCGCAGGCCGCCATCAGCTCGACCACCGGGTACTTGCGGTTGAGCGGCACCAGGCTGCTGCGCAGCTCGTCGTCGGCGGCGTGCAGCGAAACCGCCAACGAGACGTCGCTTTCCTCGCCGAGCCGGTCGATCATCGGCACCATGCCGGCGGTCGACAGGGTGACGCGCTTGTTGGCCAGGCCATAGCCGAGGTCGTCGCGCATCACGCTCATCGCCGCGACCACGTTGTCGAAGTTCATCAGCGGCTCGCCCATGCCCATCATCACCACGTTGGTGAGCTTGCGCTCGCGGTGCGGGACGTTGCCCAGGTGCCTGGCCGCCACCCACACCTGGCCGATGATCTCGGCGACCGAGAGGTTGCGGTTGAAGCCCTGGGTGGCGGTGGAGCAGAACTGGCAGTTCAGCGCGCAGCCGACCTGCGACGACACGCACAGCGTGCCGCGGCCCTTGTCGGGGATGAATACCGTCTCGATGGCGTTGCTGCCGTCCATCGCCAGCAGCCACTTGTGTGTGCCGTCGGCGGATGGCTTTTCGAACTGTACCTGCGGCACCCGGACTTCGGCATGCGCCTCGAGCTTGGCGCGCAGCGCCTTGCCAAGGTCGGTCATGTCGTCGAACGAGGTGACGTGGCGGTGGTGGATCCACTTCATCACCTGGTGGGCGCGAAAGCGCTTCTCGCCGAGAGTCTCGACGAAGAAGCGCTCCAGCCCCTCGCGATCCAGATCGAGCAGGTTCTGCCGCGCAGCGGCGGGAGCGCCCGCCACCGGGCGCTCGCCCGGTGCGGAGGTCTGCGGCTGGCGGTCGCTGCTGCTCATGATCGTTCCGCGCTCAGCGCGGACAGATCTCGCCGTCGGCGAAGAAGTAGGAAATCTCCTGCGCGGCGGTCTCGGCGCCGTCGGAACCGTGCACGGCGTTGGCGTCGATGGATTCGGCGAAATCGGCGCGGATGGTGCCCGCCGCGGCCTCCTTCGGATTGGTGGCGCCCATCAGGTCGCGGTTCTTCGCGATCGCGTCCTCGCCCTCGAGCGCCTGGATCATCACCGGGCCGCTGATCATGAACTCCACCAGCGCGCCGAAGAACGGGCGCTCGCGGTGCACGGCGTAGAAGCCCTCGGCCTCCTCGCGCGACAGGTGCTTCATCTTCGCTGCGACGATGTGCAGGCCCGCCTTTTCGAAACGGGTATAGATCTCGCCGATGACGTTCTTGGCAACGGCATCGGGCTTGATGATCGACAGGGTGCGCTCCAGCGCCATGGGGTGTCTCCGGTCAGGCGGACCGCGATGGAGCGGTCCAGGTTAACATGGAAAAACCCGCGATGTGGCGCGGGTTTAGCCGAACTGGCTGGGACAGATTCTAACTGATTGGCGGGAGTCCTTGAAACCGGTCCCGGGGTAGCGGCCGGTTTGACCGCGGACCCGATCCGCCCTAGCATCAAACAAGCGTTTGATTCAGCCTGCAGGACGGTCCATGCCCGCCACCCAGTTCTCCACCAAGGAGCGCATCCTCGGCGCCGCCGAGGAGCTCTTCGCCCAGCAGGGCTTCAGCGGGACGTCGCTGCGCCAGGTCACCACCCGTGCCGACGTCAACATCGCCGCGGTGAACTACCACTTCGGCAGCAAGGAGAACCTGGTCAACGAGGTCTTCCGCCGGCGCATGGACGACATGAGTACGCAGCGGCTGTCGATGCTGCGCAGCGCCCGGGAGCAGCACCCGGGGGCTCTGGAGCCGGTGCTGGCCGCCTTCGTGGAGCCGGCCCTCGCGCTGGCCGGCGACCGCAACGGCGGCGGCGCCTTCATCCGCGTGATCGCGCGCGCCTACGCCGAGAAGAACGACGGCCTGCGCGCCTTCCTGTCCGAGCGCTACGGCCACGTGCAGCGCGACTTCGCCCGTGCCCTGGGCGCGTGCCTGCCCGGCCTGTCGAAGGAGGAGCTGTACTGGCGGCTCGACTTCCTGGCCGGGGCGCTGACCTACGCCATGGCCGATTTCGGCCTGATCAAGCGGCCGCACGGGGTCGACGAGGACACCCACCGCCGTCGCGCCGCCAGCGAGCTGATCCGCTTCGCTGCCGCCGGGATGCGCGCCTGACCCGCAGCCGCCTTCAAAAAACAATCGATACCAATCAAGGAGTTCCTGGACATGTCTGAGAAACTGCTCGTACGGCGCGCCGCCGTCCTCGGCGCCGGGGTGATGGGGGCGCAGATCGCAGCCCACCTCGCCAACGCCGGCGTCGACACGGTGCTGTTCGATCTGGCCGCGAAGGAGGGCGATCCGGACGGCGTGGTGACCAGGGCGATCGGCAACCTCGGCAAGCTCAGTCCAGCGCCGCTGGCCAGCAAGGCGCTGGCCGCGGCGATCACCCCCGCCAACTACGACACCGGCCTGGAACTGCTCCGCGGCTGCGACCTGATCGTCGAGGCCATCGCCGAGCGCATGGACTGGAAGCAGGACCTCTACCGGAAGATCGCCCCGTACGTGACCGACCATGCGGTGCTGGCCACCAACACCTCCGGCCTGGGCATCGACAAGCTCGCCGACGTGTTGCCGGAACGGCTGCGCCACCGCTTTTGCGGCGTGCACTTCTTCAACCCGCCGCGCTACATGCACCTGGCCGAGCTGATCCCGGCGCGCAGCACCGACAAGGCGGTGCTGCAAGGCCTGGAGACGTTCCTCACCACCCAGCTGGGCAAGGGCGTGGTGTACGCGCGCGACACCCCCAACTTCATCGGCAATCGCATCGGCGTGTTCTCGATCCTGGCGACCATCCACCACACGGAAGCCTTCGGGCTCGGCTTCGACGAGGTCGACGCGCTGACCGGCCCGCTGATCGGCCGGCCGAAGTCGGCCACCTACCGCACCTCGGACGTGGTCGGCCTGGACACCATGGCGCACGTGATCGGAACCATGGCCGACACCCTGCCGGACGATCCCTGGCACGGGTACTTCAAGACCCCGCAGTGGCTGCAGGCGCTGATCGACAAGGGCGCGCTGGGGCAGAAGGCGGGCGCCGGCATCTTCCGCAAGGCCGGCAAGGAGATCCAGGTGCTCGACCTGGAGAAGCAGGACTACCGCCCCGCCGACCCGGCCGCGGCCCCGGAAGTCGTGGACATCCTCAAGACCAGGGACCCGGCGGAAAAATTCCGCAGGCTGCGCGAGAGCGAGCATCCGCAGGCCCGGTTCCTGTGGGCCGTGTTCCGCGACCTGTTCCACTACAGCGCCTATCACCTGGCGGACATCGCCGAGACCGCCCGGGACGTCGATCTCGCCATCCGCTGGGGCTACGGCTGGTCGCTGGGGCCGTTCGAGAGCTGGCAGGCCGCGGGCTGGAAGCAGGTGGCGGACTGGATCGCCGAGGACATCGCCGGCGGCAAGGCGATGAGCGACGCGCGCCTGCCCGCCTGGGTCCTCGACGGGCGCGACGGCGTGCACGGCAAGGACGGCAGCTACAGTCCTTCGCGCGACGCCGCCGTGCCGCGATCGGAACTGGCCGTATACGCGCGCCAGCGTTTTCCGGACCCGCTGCTGGGCGAATCGTTCGCGCCGGGCGAGACCCTGTTCGAGAACGACGGCATTCGCCTGTGGACCGACGGCGACGGCATCGGCGTGGCTTCCTTCAAGACCAAGCTGCACACGGTCAGCGATCAGGTACTCGACGGCCTGCAGGAGGCGGTGGCGATCGCCGAGCGCGACCTGCGCGGCCTGGTGATCTGGCAGCCGAAGGAGCCGTTCTCGGCGGGCGCCGACCTCGCCGGCGCGCTCGGGCTGCTGCAGGCCGGCAAGGTCGACGCGTTCGAGGCGATGGTCGCCAACTTCCAGGCCACCAGCCAGCGCATCAAGTATTCGCTGGTGCCGGTGGTCGCCGCCGTGCGCGGGATGGCGCTGGGCGGCGGCTGCGAATTCCAGATGCACGCGGCGCGCACCGTCGCCGGACTGGAAAGCTACATCGGCCTGGTCGAGGCCGGCGTTGGCCTGCTTCCGGCGGGCGGCGGCCTGAAGGAGCTGGCGCTGCGCGCGGCGCAGGCCGCGGGCCCCGACGGCGACGTCTTCGCCGAACTCAAGAACGTCTTCGAGACGGTGGCCATGGGCAAGGTCTCGAAGTCGGCGATGGAGGCAAGGGAACTCGGTCTGATGCGCGCCGGAGATTCGATCGTCTTCCACCCGCACGAACTGCTGCACGTCGCCCGCCAGCAGGCGCTGGCGCTGGCCGAAAGCGGCTACCGGCCGCCACTCCCAGCGCGCGCCATCCCGGTGGCCGGCGACGTGGGCATCGCCACGTTCAAGATGATGCTGGTCAATATGCTGGAGGGCCGCTTCGTTTCGCCGCACGACTACGAGATCGCCACCCGCATCGCCACCGTGCTCTGCGGCGGCGAGATCGATCGCGGCGCCACGGTCGACGAGGACTGGCTGCTGCGTCTGGAGCGCGAGCACTTCGTCGCGCTGGCGCAGATGCCCAAGACCCAGGAGCGCATCGCCCACATGCTCAAGACGGGCAAGCCGCTTAGGAACTGAGAATCGGGAATGGGGCATCGGGAATTGGTCGAAGCAGTTCCCTCCCCTTCCCTCTCCCCCGCCAAGAAATGTTCTGCCGCGAATGAAGAACTACGGGACCGGGTGAATCGCTGTTGCGATTCCCCATTCCCGACCCCCCATTCCCGGCTTTCGGAGAAAGCCCCATGAAACAGATCCAGGACGCCTACATCGTCGCCGCCACCCGCACCCCGGTGGGGAAGGCGCCGCGCGGCGTGTTCCGCAACACCCGCCCCGACGACATGCTCGCGCATGTCCTCAAGTCCGTGGTCGCCCAGGCGCCCGGCATCGACGTCGGCCGCATCGAGGACGCGGTGATCGGCTGCGCGATGCCGGAGGGCGAACAGGGCATGAACGTGGCGCGCATCGGCGTGCTGCTGGCTGGCCTGCCGAACACCGTGGCTGCGCAGACCATCAACCGCTTCTGCTCTTCCGGGCTGCAGGCGGTGGCGCTCGCGGCCGACCAGATCCGCCTCGGCAACGCCGACCTGGTGCTGGCCGGCGGCACCGAGAGCATGAGCATGGTGCCGATGATGGGCAACAAGGTGGCGCTCAGTCCGCAGGTGTTCGAGCGCGACGAGAACGTCGCCATCGCCTACGGCATGGGCATCACCGCGGAAAAGGTCGCCGAGGAGTGGAAGGTATCGCGCGAGGACCAGGACGCGTTCGCGCTGGCTTCGCACCGCAAGGCCATCGCCGCCATCGAGGCCGGCGAGTTCGCCGACGAGATCAGCCCCTACGAGGTGATGTCGCGGGTCCCGGACCTGGCGGGAAATACCGTACAGCTGCGCCGGCGGCGGGTCGATACCGACGAGGGCCCGCGCCAGGATTCCTCGATCGAGGGACTGGCGCGGTTGCGCCCGGTGTTCCGCAACGGCCAGTTCGGCGGCACCGTCACCGCCGGCAACTCGTCGCAGATGAGCGATGGCGCAGGCGCGATACTGCTGGCCTCTGAGCAGGCGGTGAAGGACTACGGGCTCACTCCCCTTGCCCGCTTCGTCAGCTTCGCGGTGGCCGGGGTGCGGCCCGAGGTGATGGGCATCGGCCCGATCGCGGCGATTCCGAAGGCGCTCAGGCAGGCCGGCCTGAGCAAGGACCAGATCGACTGGATCGAGCTCAACGAAGCCTTCGCCGCGCAGGCGCTGGCGGTGATCCGCGACTCGGACCTCGATCCGGACAAGGTGAACCCGCTGGGCGGCGCGATCGCCCTGGGCCATCCGCTCGGCGCCACCGGCGCGGTGCGCACCGCCACGATCGTCCACGGCCTGCGCCGGCGCAAACAGAAGTACGGCCTGGTGACGATGTGCATCGGCACCGGCATGGGCGCCGCCGGCGTGTTCGAGGCGCTGTAGCGCCGGAGGCGGCACCGGCTGCCGCGCCGCAGGCGTCGGCAGCCGGTGTCAGTGCGCGAGCAACGCCGTCAGCGCACCCTTGGCGCGAACTCGGAGCGGCTTGCGTCCCAGATGATCCGGATGCCGCTCACCTGCCCCTCCTCGCCGCGGACGAACTCGAAGTCCGTGGCCGCCTCCTTCATGAAGAAGCGCGTTTGCGATGCCGGATGGAACGTGGTGGCCGGCGTACCCTCGGCCGTGGCGATCAGCCGTCCTTCGGACGCGGCAATGGAGATCAGCAGCGACGCCGACGGCACCCGGTATTCGCCGACGTACTCGCGCAGGACCCGGTCCGGCACCTCCACCGTCGTCCGCAAATCACTGTCGGCCGCGCCGCCTGCCGCAGCCGCGGCCGTGCCATCGTCCACGCGCAACGCCTCCAGCCATGCCCGCGCACGCTCCTGGTCGAAGGCGCTGACGAGCCTCCTGTCCTGCTCCCCGGCCGGATCGAGCAGCAAGGCGGTCAGCCGCACTGCACGCTCCGCGGTCACGGTTCCGTTCACCATCCCCAGCGCGAACGGCTCGATCGCCGCCGAAGCCTCCGCCCTGTCGCGAGAATCGAGCGGCGACCGCTGTAGCAGCGCCGCATCGGCGGCGTGCATCAGCATGGCCATGAACGACGGCGAACCGGAGACCATCTGCAGGAGCTGCTCGAGCTGCGCACCGGAGACCGACTGCAGGTAGCGCCACACCTCCATGTCCCGTTCCCGCAGCCACGCCGCGCCACCCGGCACCGCCGCCTCGATGATCGGGCGCATCGCCAGTTCGCCGTTGGAGCCGTTGCTCAGGATCACCAGACCATCGCGCGATGCGGGGCGGGCCAGCACGAAGCTGCGCACCCCCGGCTCGCGGCCGTCGTGCCAGAGGGTGGCCGCGCCGTCGGCCCGCACCAGCTTCCAGCCCAGGCCGAAACTTTCGACCGGCGCCGCATGGACCGCCTGCGGGCGCTGCATGTCGGCGAACAGTTCGCGGGGAAGGCCCGCGCCTGCCACCACCCAGGCAACGAAGCGGCTGTAGTCGCCGACTGTACTAAACATGTTCGCGGCGGCATTGGCTTCGCGGGCCCTGGCATGCGCCATGTCCAGGGGCTTGCCGGCCTCGTCGAAGCCGGTGGCCAGGCGTCCCTCCCAGCGCTCGTCCCAACCGAACGAACTGTCGTCCATGCCCGCCGGCGCGAGTACGGCCTCCTCGATCAGCGCCTCCATCGACTGACCGGTGGCGCCTTCGAGCGCGCGCCGCAGGTATTCGTATCCTTCGCCGGAATATTCGTGCCGGGCGCCGGGAGCGAAGGCGAATTGCAGATCGCCACGGCCGCGCCAGTTCGGAAAACCGGTCTGATGACTGAGCGCGAGGCGCGGCGTCAGCGCGTGCCGGCGTGGATCCTCGGCGATGTCCGGGTCGACCCAGAACGGCGAAAGGTCCGCATCGAGATCGATGCGTCCGTTGGCGGCCAGTTGGAGCGTCAGCATCCCGAACACGGGCTTTGTGAGCGAGGCGACGTTGAATACCGTGCGCCCGTCCGCATCGATCCCCGGGCTGGCCTCGCCGTAGACGCGAGTCCAGGCGAGCTTGCCGTCCTCGATGCGTGCGACGGCCACGGCGGGCACCCGGGCGCGGCGGAGAATCCCCGGGACGGCCTCGTCCAGCGCGGTCGCCGCTGGTGGCGGCGCAGCGTCCGCACAGCCGTACAGGCTGGAGATGGCCATCACCCCGATCAGAGCGGCGGTCGCGATGCGGTATTTCATGTCTCGTTCTCCTTGTGTCTTGAAAAAGGGCCGGACTGCGGCAGGCACGGCAGCCCGCGGTAGGCCAGGCCCACCGTGAGTCCGGAAAATTTCGGAAGGCTCCGCGAGCGCGGAACGGCGATCAGCCCGTCGGAGGCCGCCGCAGGAAGTGATAGGCGAGCGACCCGATCCCCGCCGCGGCGAACAGCAGCCCGAAGGCGGCCGGGTCCTCCACGCCGAGACTGAAGAGGTCCACGGCACCGAAGCCCGCGCCCATCGCCACCAGCACCAGGCCCCAGCGCAACGAGGACTGCCGCCGGAACTCGTCGTCGGCCGCCACCAGCGAGCGCACCAGGTCCTCGGTGGCGTGCGTCTCCGCCAGGCGGCGGCGCAGCCGCGCCTCCACTACGATGCGGATGACGACGACGATGCAGGCGGCCAGGAAGAACGGGATCAGGATGGCCAGGATGTCGAACATGGACGGACTCCGATGTGGCTGCGCAGGGCGGCCGATGCAGGGATGGAGTCCATCACCGGCCCCCTGGTTGCACGTGCCGGACAGGCAACGATCGCCGGGGCGCGGCACCGACCAGTGCAACCGCCGCGGCGCCCGTGGCGTCTGTCCTCGACATGGGTGAGGACAGACAGGTCGTTGCCGCCGCGCTTTCCCGGCGGCCGGGAGCATTCGAGGCGCTGGTCAGGCGCCACGAGCGTCTCGTCTGGCACCTGGTGTACCGCATGGTGCAGCACCCCGAGGAAACCCGCGAGCTCTGTCAGGAGGTCTACCTGCGGGTGCACCAGCAGCTGCACCAGTTCCGCTTCGAAAGCGCGCTGTCCACATGGATCGGCCGCATCGCGTTCGGCGTCGCCAGCCGCCACCTGCGCAGGCGGCGTATCCCGCTGGTGGACCTGGGCCACGACGAGGCGGGCAGCGCCCTGGAAGGCATCGCCGACGAGTACGACCTCCAGGCACGGCACGAGCGCGACGACATGGCCGCCCATCTGGAGCACGCCGTCGCCGCACTGCCGCCGCTGCAGCGGACGGTCGTGACCCTCTACCATCTCGACGAACTGGGCATCGGAGAGATCGCGCGCATCACCGGGATGCCCGCCGGCACGATCAAGAGCCATCTGTTTCGGGCCAGGCTCAGACTACGTCAGGAACTTCGGGAATCAGCGGGAGATCACCTATGAACCGCACCACGGAGCTCGAAGCGCGGCTGCAGGCCGCTGCCGAGCGCGCGTCCGCAACGGGCCGGACCGTCCCGGACCTCCGGCAGGAGGACGTCGATGCCTACCGAAGGCTCTATCGCGCCGTCCACGACCTGCCGCTGCCCGAGCCGCCTGCCTCCTTCGCGGCCGAGATGGCACGCATCGTGGAGGACCACGAGGAGCAGGCAGGGGCGGAGATCTGGACCCTGCGGATAACGGCGGCGGCCGCCGCGCTCTGTCTCGTATCTCTGACACCGGTGCTGGCGACGGCGGCCGGCGCCTTCACGGAGGCGGCGGGCGGACTGCCCTGGCCGCTGATGCTGGCCGCCCTTGCCGCCGCGCTCGTGGCGGGAACGCTCGACCGGACCGGGAGTCGGCAACCCGCCGCGGCCGCGCCCTGAGCAGCGCGGGGCGCCTGCCCGAGGCCGCACTGCGGCCTCATTCGATCTCGCGCACGCCCAGTTCGTCCAAGGCGCTCTGCATCATCTTCGCCGCGGCCTCGCTCAGCTTCTCGTGGTCGAGCGCATAGCGGATCGTCGCCTCGATCAGGCCGATATGGGTGCCGCAGTCGAAACGCGTGCCGCGGAACCGGTAGGCGTTGACCGGACGCTCCTCGAGCAGGCGGGCGATGGCGTCGGTGAGCTGGATCTCGCCGCCGGCGCCGGGCGCCGTGGACTGGAGCAGGTCGAAGATGCGCGGGTCGAGCACATAGCGGCCGACCACGGCCAGCGTGCTCGGCGCGTCCTCCGGGCTCGGCTTCTCGACCATGCCGCGGATACGGCCCTGGCGGTCCGAGAAGCCTTCGGTATCGACGATGCCGTAGCTGGCGGTCTTGTCGCGGGGCACGTCCTGCACCGCGATCATGCTGGCGCCTGAGGCCTCCGCGGCGTCGGCCATCTGCTTGAGGGCGCCGTCGCCGCGGTTCCAGATCAGGTCGTCGGGGAGGATCACCGCGAACGGCTCATCGCCGACCACCGGCTTGGCACAGAGCACGGCGTGGCCGAGGCCGAGCGCCTCGGCCTGGGTCACGAAGACTGCACGCACATGGCGCGGTAGCGGGTTGCGCATCAGCTCCAGGAGCTCGAGCTTGCCGGACTTCGCCAGCTTGTCCTCGAGCTCGTAGGCCTTGTCGAAATAATCCGCGACCGCGTGCTTGTAGCGGTTGGTGACGAAGACCAGGGTGTCGCAGCCCGCCTCGATGGCCTCGTCGACGGCGTACTGGATCAGCGGCCGGTCGACGATCGGCAGCATCTCCTTGGGCACCGTCTTGGTGGCGGGAAGAAAGCGGGTGCCGAGCCCCGCCACGGGAAAAACCGCTGTCCGGATGCGTCGTTTCATGGATCTCCGTCAAGTCCTGCGGGCGTGCCTGGCCGGGAACGACACCACGGTCGCGGCGGCCTGCTCTCCCGGGTCCTGCTGCGGCAGGAACTCCGGAACCGTCTCGCGCAGTACGCCGGCCATGGTGTCCAGGTCGTAGGTGGCGATCGCCTCGCGCAGCGCTGCGGTGGCGTCCAATACCTGCGCGGTCACGATCTCGCGCGCTTCCGCCTGCAGGATCTTCGGATGCGCGGTCGGGCGGTAGCGCTCCTCGGCGTGGAAAAGAGTCTCGTGCAGCTTCTCGCCGGGCCGCAGCCCGGTGTAGACGATGGCCACGTCGCGCTCGGGATGCTTGCCCGCCAGGCGGATCATCTGCTCGGCGAGCAGCCTGATCGAGACCGGTTCGCCCATGTCCAGCGTGTAGATCGCATGGCGCGAGCCGATGGCCGCGGCCTGCAGGATCAGCTGACAGGATTCGGGAATGGTCATGAAGTAGCGGGTGACCTCGGGGTCGGTCACGGTGACCGGGCCTCCGCTGCGGATCTGTTCGCGGAACAAGGGCACCACGCTGCCCGCCGAATCGAGCACGTTGCCGAAGCGCACCGTCACGAAGCGGGTCGACTGCGGGTCCGACTTCACCTGGCAGACCATCTCCGCGAGCCGCTTGGTGGCGCCGAGCACGTTGACCGGATCGACCGCCTTGTCCGTGGAGATGAGTACGAACGTGGCCACGCCCGCCGCCTGCGTCTCGCTCGCCACGGTCTCGGTGGCCAGCACGTTGTTGCGGACCGCCTCGCGCATCTGCCCCTCGAGCACCGGCACCTGCTTGTAGGCCGCCGCATGGAAGACCGCCTCCGGCGACGACAGCGCCAGCGCATGGCGGATCACCGCGGGGTCGCCGCAGTCGCCGAGCACGGGCACGCACTGGATCTGCGGAAAGTCGCGGCGCATCTGCGCCTCGATGGTGCTCAGCGCGAGCTCGTCCATCTCCACCACCGCGATCTGGCGGGCGCCATGGCGCGCGCACTGGCGGCAGAGTTCGGAACCGATCGAGCCCCCGCCGCCGGTCACCAGCACGCTGCGGCCGCCCAGCCAGCCACGGATCGACTTCCAGTCCGGCGTCACGGGCTGACGGCCGAGCAGGTCCTCGATCGCGACTTCCTTCAGCTCGCCGGGCAGCGAGCGGCCCTCGAGCAGGTCGTCGAGCCGCGGCACGGTGCGGAACGGCAGGCCGGTTTCCTCGCAGGCGGCGACCACGTGGCGCATCGCCGCGGCATCGAGCGAGGGCATGGCGATGATGAGCAGCCTGGCCGCCGTCTCCGGCGCGATCCGAGCCACGTCCTTCACCCGCCCCAGCACCGGCACCCCCTGCAGGTGGCTGCCGTGGAGCTTGGCCGCATCGTCGAGGAAGCCGACCACCTGGTACGCGCCGGCCCTGCGCAGGTCCCGCAACAGCGCCTCGCCCGCCTGCCCGGCGCCGAGGATCAGCACGCGCACCGCGGTGTGGTCGGTACGGCTGAGGCTGTAGTCCTTCCAGCTGCGGTACAGCAGCCGCGGCATTCCCAGCAGCGCGGTCAGCACCACCGGGTACAGCACCAGCACCGTGCGCGGCACCTGGTCGAGGCGGTTGTACAGAAACAACGCGAGCACGATCGCGAACAGCCCGAACAGGCTGGCCTTCAGGATGTTCACCAGGTCGGGCATGCTGGCGAAACGCCACACCCCCCGATACAGGCCCACGCGCCACAGCACCAGCCCCTGGGCGGCGAGGATCAGGGCGAACTCCACCGACCACCACGGCACCGGCTCGGCGAACGGCTGCATCGACAGCCGGAACTGGTGCAGGCCGATCCAGCACAGCCAGACCATGAACAGATCGTGCCCGACGATGGCCGCACGGGGCATCGCGACGGCGGCACGGTCCTTCCAGCGCTTCATTCTTGTGATCGTTCCTTGCCCGGAGGGGGAGAGCCGGCGCGCAGGATAACCCATGCCCCGCCCGCCCCCAGACCCCATGCCGTCGCCAGGGCAATGATATAGGCCGCGTCGAGCCCACGGGCGGCGAGCATGGTCAGCACCGCGGCTCCGCCCCAGGCCGCATAGGCGAGCGTGACGGGCGGATGCCGGCCGATGCGGCGGGCCCAGCACTGGTAGGCGTGCTGCACATGCGGTCTCCACCATGCTTCTCCGCGGAGCATGCGCGTACCCAGCGTGAGCGCCGCATCAACGAGGAAGGCCGACAGCGGCAGCAGCAACAGCGTCCAGGACATCGGGCCGTCGAGCCGGGGAGCGATCAGCAGGCAGATCCAGGCCAGCGCCAGGCCCAGCGCACCGCTGCCCACGTCGCCCAGGAAGATCGCCGCACGCGGAAAGTTGAACGGCAGGAACCCCGCGCACGCCGCTGCGAGGCTGAATGCCAGCAGAACCGCGGCCCCGCCACCGAGGCCGAGCAAGGCGAGCAGGCCGTAGCCGAGCGCGGCGATCGCGCACTGGCTTGCCGCCAGCCCATCGATGCCGTCCATGAAGTTCCAGACGTTGACCAGTACCACCGTGGCCGCGAATCCAGCCGCCGCGACCGGCAAACCGTGGCCGGAACGGAGGGCGGCGCCGGCGAGCAACAGGCCGGCGACGGCATGCACCGCGAGGCGGAGCCAGGCGGACAGGGCGCGATGATCGTCGATCCAGCCGACTGCGGCGACCAGCAGCAGTGCGGCGCTCCCGGCCAGCAACAGCGCGCGCTCGGCGGGAAACCACCAGGCCAGCAGCAGCGCTCCCGCCAGCAGGCAGGCGACGATGGCGATCCCGCCGCCCCGCGGCGTGGCGACGCTGTGGCTGCGTCGCTCGCCGGGTTGGTCGAGCAGGCGGCGACGCAGAGCATAGCGGCGCGCCAGCCAGGTGCCGAACGCGGCCAGCGCCAGCTGCGCCGCACCCCACGCAAGGATCAGCACCGGCGATGGGAGCACGGATGCCGGCGTCATCCGGCCCGCGTCTCGTCCGCAGCGTGGCCCTGGGGTGCCCTACACCACCGCATAGTTCAGCAACGGCTTGATCGAGCCCCATTCCTTGCAGCTCGGGCATTGCCAATGGTGGCTGCGCGCGCCGAATCCGCAGCGCCCGCAGCGGTAGCTGGGATTGCGCACGAGCAGCTGGTCGGTGATGTGGCTGAGATCGTGCAGGGTGCGGGCCGGATCCGCGCCGGCGTCGGCCAGGGTGAGTTCGATCAGCGCGGCCTCGCCGCGCACCGAGGGGCGGTCCTTGAGTTGCTCGGCCAGGTAGGCGCGGGCCTCGCCGACGCCCTGTTCGGCCTCGATCAGCCGCGCGAGCGCAAGGACCGGCGCGATCCCGCGGTAGTGCTCGGTCATCTCGGCCAGGAAGGCGCGCGCCCCCGGGCCGTCGCCAATGCGCGCATAGGCTGCGAGCAGCGACGGCAGGATCTCGGGCAGGAAGTCGGTGTCGTGGCGCGCGGCGCGTTCGAACGCGCGGATCGCCGCGGCGTCGTTGCCCGCCTCCCCCTCGATCCGCCCTTCCAGGATGCCGGCGCGCACCGAGGTCGAGTCGGCCGCGTAGGCGCGGGCGACCGCGGCGCGGGCGCCGGCGACGTCGCCGGCCGAGCGCAGGCGCTCGGCGAGCTCGCATTCGAAGTGTCCGATCAGCTTGCCCATCGGCTCGCCCGTGGCGTCCTCGAAGCGCGTCGCGTTCTCGATCGCCTTCGGCCAGTCGCGCTCGGCCTGGTAGATGCTGATCAGGTGGCGCAGCGCCTGCGGCGCACGCTGGTCGAGCGCCGCCAGGTCGGTGAACACCGTCTCGGCGCGGTCCAACAGCCCCGATCGCATATAGTCCTCGCCCAGCGCGAGCAGCGCCTGCACCTTCTGCTGGTCGTTCAGGTCGGGACGCTGCACCAGGCCCTGGTGCAGGCGGATCGCGCGGTCGACCTCGCCGCGGCGGCGGAACAGGTGCCCGAGCGCCACCTGGGTCTCGAACGTTTCCTTGTCCAGCTCGGCGATGTGCAGGAACAGCTCGATCGCCTTGTCGGGCTGCTCGTTGAGCAGGTAGTTGAGGCCGCGGAAGTACGTCGTCGACAGGCGGCTGACCTGGGTGTCGCTATGCCGTTCGCCGCCGCGACGGCCGATCACCCAGCCGCTGAGCGCGGCGATCGGCAGCAGCAGGAAGAACCAGAACCACTCGGTGACGAAAGCCATCGGCTCAGACTCCATGCCCAGGATCGGCGTCGGGCGGCGCGGCGGTTGAGGAAGGCGGAGCCTGCGCGCGGCGCAGGCGCTGCCGCAGCGGCAGCACCACCGAGACCGCCAGGATCATCCCGCCGGTCAGCACGCCGCACAGCAGCGCCACCAGCAGGACGACGCCGAGCGTGGCGTGCAGGACGACGAACCCCAAATCGAGCGCGACCGCCTGCGGGTTCAGTGCCCCGACCAGCACGCCGATGGCGATGCACAGCAGGGCGACGAGGAATCGTAGCGGTCGCATGATCGGTTCAGCTTACCCCGGACCGACGGCTGCAAGCGCGCTCAGTCGTCCGCCGGAAGAGGAACTACGTCGCTGACGCGTTCGCGCAGCTCCTTGCCTGGCTTGAAGTGCGGGACGTGCTTGCCCGGCAGCGCCACCGCATCCCCGGTCTTCGGGTTGCGGCCAGTGCGCGGCGGGCGGTAGTGCAGCGAAAAGCTGCCGAAACCGCGGATCTCGATGCGCTCGCCGTGGGCCAGCGAGCCGCCCATCATCTCCAGCAGCGACTTCACCGCCAGGTCGACGTCGTCGGCCTTGAGGTGGGCCTGCCGCTCGGCGAGGATCTCGATCAGTTCCGACTTGGTCATGGGCACCGGTTTCCGCATCAGGAAGGCGGCCGGCGGCCCGGTCCATACCGGGCCGCCGACGCGCGCACTCACTCGGACTTGTTGCCTTCCAGCTGCTCGCGCAGCAGCGCGCCGAGCTTGGTGGTGCCACTGGAGGCCTCAGCCGCGACCTTGTTGTACTCGGCCAGGGTCTGGGCGCTCTCGGCCTCGTCCTTGGCCTTGATCGACAGCTGCAGGGTGCGGCCCTTGCGATCCATGCCCACGAACTTGGCCTCGATGGTGTCGCCGACCTTGAGGTGCTGGCTGGCGTCCTCGACGCGCTGGTCGCTGATGTCGCGGGCGGCCACGTAGCCTTCCACGCCCTCGGCGATGTCGACCATGGCGCCCTTGGCATCGACCTCGCGCACGGTGCCGCTGACCTTCGAGCCCTTCGGATGCGAAGCCATGAACTGGCCGAACGGATCCTGCTCCATCTGCTTGACGCCGAGGCTGATGCGTTCGCGCTCCGGATCGACGGCCAGCACCACTGCCTGCAGGGTGTCGCCCTTCTTGAGGTTGCGGGCCACGTCGTCGCCGCTGGTGTTCCAGCTCATGTCCGACAGGTGGATCAGGCCGTCGATGCCGCCGTCCAGGCCGATGAACACGCCGAAGTCGGTGATCGACTTGATCTGGCCTTCGACCTTGTCGCCCTTCTTGTGGATCGCGGCGAAGGTCTCCCAAGGATTGGACGTGACCTGCTTCATGCCCAGCGAGATGCGGCGGCGCTCCTCGTCCACGTCCAGCACCATGACCTCGACCTCGTCGCCGACCTGCACGACCTTCTGCGGGTTGACGTTCTTGTTGGTCCAGTCCATCTCGGACACGTGCACCAGGCCCTCGACGCCCGGCTCGATCTCGACGAACGCGCCGTAGTCGGTGACGTTGCTGACCTTGCCGAACACGCGGGTGTTGGACGGATAGCGGCGGGCGATGTTGTCCCACGGATCCTCGCCCAGCTGCTTCAGGCCCAGGCTGACGCGGTTGCGCTCGCGGTCGTACTTGAGCACGCGCACTTCCAGCTCGTCGCCCACGTTCACCACCTCGGACGGATGGCGCACGCGCTTCCAGGCCATGTCGGTGATGTGCAGCAGTCCGTCGATGCCGCCCAGGTCCACGAACGCGCCGTAGTCGGTGAGGTTCTTGACCACGCCCTTGAGCACCGCGCCCTCGACCAGCTTCTCGAGCAGCTGCTCGCGCTCTTCCGAATGTTCGCTCTCGACCACCGCGCGGCGCGAGACCACCACGTTGTTGCGCTTGCGGTCCAGCTTGATGAGCTTGAACTCGAGTTCCTTGCCTTCCAGGTACACCGGGTCGCGGACCGGGCGCACGTCGACCAGCGAGCCCGGCAGGAATGCGCGGACGTCCTTGATGTCGACCGTGAAGCCGCCCTTGACCTTGCCGCTGATACGGCCGGTGACGGTTTCGTTCTTCTCGAGCGCTTCTTCGAGCTCGTCCCACACCATGGCGCGCTTGGCCTTCTCGCGCGACAGCACGGTTTCGCCGAAGCCGTTCTCCAGCGCGTCCAGCGCCACCTTGACGGTGTCGCCCTCGGCGATGTCGATCTCGCCGTCGTCGTTGCGGAACTGCTCGATCGGGACGATGCCCTCGGACTTGAGGCCGGCGTTGATCACCACCACGTCGGTGCGTACCTGCACCACGATACCGGTGACGATGGAGCCCGGCTTCAGCTTGGCCAGGTTGCCCTGGCTCTGTTCGAACAGTTCGGCGAATGATTCGGTCATTGTCTGGTTACTCGGTTGATGACACAGACCGCGGCGGCGCGAGATGGAACTTCGGCTGCGCGCGGCGGTCCACCCGTTGGTCGGCCGTTGCGGGATGCGTATGGCCGTGAGTGTTGGGAGGTGAAACGGAATCCGCCGGCGGACCGACGGGGCTGTTCTGCCGACCGGACAACCATGGCCGCCTGCGGCGGCTACGGATGCATCAGTGCGAGGACGCGCTCGACGACCGTATCGATCCCCAGTCCGGTGGTGTCGATGCGGACGGCGTCGTCGGCCGGCCGCAGCGGCGCCACCGCGCGACTGGCGTCACGGGCGTCGCGGGCGAGAATCTCGCGCAGCAGACCGTCCAATGTAACCGAAACCCCCTTGTCCTTCAACTGCTTATAGCGTCTTTCCGCGCGCTCCTCGGCGCTCGCCGTCAGGAACACCTTGCGACGGGCATCGGGGAAGATCACCGTGCCCATGTCGCGCCCGTCCGCGACCAGCCCCGGCGGCCTGCGAAAGGCGCGCTGGCGGTCACGCAGCGCCGCCCGCACCTCCGGAATGGCGGCGATGGCGGATGCGGCGGCCCCGGCGGTTTCGGTGCGCAGTTCATCGGTGGCGTCGACGCCGTTGACCACCACCCGCGGCTCCCCGGCGGCGTCCGGGCGGAAGCCGATGTCGGTGTCGAAGGCGCAACGGACCAGCGCCGCAGGATCGGCCAGGTCCAGGTCCGCCCAGCCCGCCGCCACCCCGATGGCGCGGTACAGGGCGCCGGAATCCAGGTAGTGCCAGCCCAGGCGCGCGGCCACGGCGCGGCTGATGGTGCCCTTTCCTGAGCCCGAGGGGCCATCGATGGTCAGCACGGGGATCTCGGGGGTCTCGGGCATCGGGGGGCCTGGCTCGTGGTCGGGAGGCGCCATTATCCGGACTCGGCGGCCACCGCGACGCGTCTCTCGTCCGGGCGATGCCCGTGCTTGCCCGGGGTAGCTCGGGCCCTGTATCATCGCCGGTTTGATTCCGCCATAACCGCTCCGAGGTTCCGTCATGAAGGTCCTGTCCTCCCTGAAGTCGGCGAAGGCCCGTCACCGCGACTGCAAGGTCGTTCGTCGTCGCGGCAAGGTCTTCGTGATCTGCAAGTCCAACCCGCGGTTCAAGGCCCGCCAGCGCTGAGGCGCCGGCGGGGCCGCGGCCGGCGCTTCCAGCCGCCCGCACCAGGACGGGGCCGCAGCGATGCGGCCCCGTTCTCGGTTCTGGTGCTCCGTTTTGCGACATCCCGCCGCTTCTCGCGGCCCCGCAACGGCTGCAGCCGCGCGGATTCTGCTTACAATCGGCCGTCCAAACGAGGAGCCGTGCCATGAAACGTCCTGTCCTTGCCCTGCCCCTGCTGGCCCTGCTGGCGGTCGCCGGGACCGCATCGGCCGACATCCTGCTGATCGACCGCGCCCAAGCGCAGCCCGAGGGTGCCCTGCCCGCGCGCGGCATGCGCATGGCGGACGTCGAGGCGCGCTTCGGCGCCCCCGCCCAGAGGCTGGACCCCCGCGGCGGCCAGAAGCGGCAATGGCCGACCATCAACCGCTGGGTGTATCCGGCCTTCACCGTGTACTTCGAGCGCGACCGGGTGGTCGATGCGGTGGTCAACCGCGCGGCCGGCAACGAGGTCGGCCCGAAGCCGGCGATCCGCTGACCCGCATGCCCTCGCCCGCCCTGGCGGTTCCGCCGACCGGCCGATGACCGGAACCGCATTGCGCTTCCCCGCGGAGTGGGAATCCCAGTCCGCGATCCTGCTGGCATGGCCGCACGCGGAGACCGACTGGGCCGACCGGCTCGGCGAGGTCGAGGAGAGTTACATCGCCCTGGTGGCGGCGATCACCCGCTACCAGCCGGCGCTGATCTGCGTCGCCGACGCCGACGTCGAGGCCTATGCCCGGGCGCGGCTCGCCTCGGCCCGGGTCGACATGGCGCGGGTGCGCTTCCTCGGGCTCGACTACGACGATACCTGGCTGCGCGACTCCGGCCCGGTCACCCTGGAGGACGGCGGCGGCTTCCGGATGCTCGACTTCCGCTTCACCGGCTGGGGCGGCAAGTTCGAGGCCGGCCGCGACGATCGCCTGGCCGGACGCCTGCATGAACTTCCGGAGTTTTCTGGGAATGATCTGCAATCAATTGATTTTGCACTGGAAGGTGGGGCCATCGAGACCGATGGCCAGGGGACGCTGCTGACGACCTGGCGCTGTCTCCACGAGCGTCACCCAGGTCTCGGCCGTGGTGAACTGGAGGAGCGGCTGCGCGAGTGGCTGGCGCAGGAGCGGGTGCTGTGGCTCGATCGCGGCTACCTCGAGGGCGACGACACCGACGCCCACATCGACACCCTGGCCCGCTTCGCGGCCGCCGATGCCATCGTCCACCAGGCCTGCGACGATCCGGACGATGCGCACCACGCCGAACTCGCGGCAATGGCCGCGGAACTGGCCGCGCTGCGCGACCGCCAGGGCCGGCCCTATCGCCTGTTCCCGCTGCCATGGCCACGACCGATCCACGACGGCGCGCGGCGGTTGGCGGCCTCGTACGCCAACTTCCTCATCGTCAACGATGCGGTGCTGATGCCAGCCTACGACGACCCGGCCGATGCCGAGGCACGGGCCGTGCTGCAGCGCGCGTTCCCGGCCCGGGAGATCGTGCCGGTGCCCTGCCGTGCGCTGATCTGGCAGAACGGCAGCCTCCACTGCCTGACCATGCAGTTGCCGGCCGGCAGCGTCGCGCTCTGACCCGTTGCGCGGGGCCGGCGTTTCCGCGCCGGACACGCCGCCGCGCGTAGACTTGCGCTCCACCCCCTCGAGCCTGCGTCGCATGAAGCACAAGCGTCTTTCGGTCGCCCTGGTCCAGGAACGCAACCACGGCAGCGCCGACGCCAACCTGGCGGTGATCGGCGAGCGCGTGGCGGCGGCGGCGGCGGCCGGCGCGCGCCTGGTGCTGCTGCAGGAGTTGCACAACGGCGCCTATTTCTGCCAGCACGAGAGCGTCGACGAGTTCGACCTGGCCGAGCCGATCCCGGGGCCCAGCACCGAGCGGCTCTCGACGCTGGCGCGCGAACACGGCGTGGTGCTGGTGGCCTCGCTCTTCGAGCGCCGCGCCGCCGGCCTCTACCACAACACCGCCGTGGTCTTCGAGGCCGACGGCACGATCGCCGGGCGCTACCGCAAGATGCACATCCCGGACGACCCGGGGTTCTACGAGAAGTTCTACTTCACCCCGGGCGACCTCGGTTTCACCCCGGTGGACACCTCGGTCGGCCGCCTCGGCGTGCTGGTGTGCTGGGACCAGTGGTACCCGGAAGGCGCACGGCTGATGGCGCTGGCGGGCGCGGAACTACTGCTGTACCCGACCGCGATCGGCTGGGATCCGGGCGACGACGACGCGGAAAAACAGCGCCAGCGCGATGCCTGGATCCTCAGCCACCGGGGCCACGCGGTGGCCAACGGCCTGCCCGTGCTCTCCTGCAACCGGGTCGGCCACGAACCCTCGCCGCTGGGCGCGGCCGGGATCGACTTCTGGGGCAACAGCCACGTGCTGGGCCCGCAGGGCGAGTTCATCGCCGAGGCAGGCGGCGACCCCGAAGTGCTGCTGGCGGACGTCGACCTGGCGCGCAGCGAGCACGTGCGCCGGATCTGGCCATTCCTGCGCGACCGCCGCATCGACGCCTACGCGGACCTGCAGCGCCGCTACATCGACTGAGCCCCCGCCCGGGGCCGACCGCGCGTACCGATCGCTGCCGGGCCCGCCACGGGTCGAACGATCGGATGCGATGCCGACCGGCGGCACTTGACCCGAACGAACGGTCGTGCTTTTATCCGGCCATGGTCGCCACCGCCACCGCCACCAAGGGCGCCGCCACCCGCGAGATCATCCTCGCGCGCGCCTTCGAGCTCGCTTCGGCCAACGGCCTCGAGGGCCTGACCATCGGCAGCCTCGCCGACCAGGTCGGCATGTCGAAAAGCGGCGTCTTCGCCCACTTCGGTTCCCGCGAGGATCTGCAGTTGGCGGTGCTCGAACTGGCCGGCAGGCGCTTCGTCGACGCCGTGCTGATGCCTGCGCTCAAGGCGCGGCGTGGCCTCCCGCGGCTGCGCGCGATCATGCGCAACTGGCTCGAATGGGGCCGCACCACCGTCGGCGGCTGTGTTCTCCTGGGCGCCGTGGGCGAATACGACGACCGGCCCGGCGTGTTGCGGGACCACGTGATCCGGCAACAGCAGCAGTGGCGCGCTGAGATCGCGCACGCGGTGCGGCTGGCGGTCGACAGCGGCGAACTCGAGGCGAGGACCGACCCCGAGCAAATGTCGTTCGAGTTGTACTCGATCGCTCTGATCGTGCATTTCGATTCCGGGCTGTTCGGCCATGCCCCGGCCCACGCGCGCGGCGAAGAGGCGTTACGCCGCCTGCTGCGCGCCTATGGCGCCAGGGACACCGGCGCTCCCGTCCCCTCCGATCCCTGAGGCGATCGTGCACTCGACGCCGCTTCGATCTCCCCAAAAAAAAAGCACGATCGTTCGAACTATCAGGAGCCCCGCGCATGAACAGCGTTTCGCCCCCGGCCGTCGCCGACAGCGCCACGCCGCCCCCGACGATTCCGTGGATCCCCGACGACTGGCGCACCGCACTGCTGCGTAGCGCGATGCGCGCACTCTGCCTGGCATCGCCGCGCGCTGCGGAACGGCTGGTCATGCGGATCTGGTTCACTCCACCGCGCCTGCCGCTGCGGCCCGAGGGCGCGGCCTTCCTGGCGGGCGGCGAACGGCTGCCGCTGCGCGTGCACGGGCGCCGGGTGGCGGCCTGGTCCTGGGGCGCCGAGCGCGATCCCGCGGTCGTGCTGATGCACGGATGGGGCGGGCGCGCCGCCCAGCTGCGCGCCTTCGTGCCGCCGCTGCTTGCGCGCGGCCTGCGCGTGGTGGCGTTCGACGCCCCCGCCCACGGCGGGTCCGCGCCCAGCCGGCTCGGCGGCCGCCGGGTGAGTTTCCTCGAGTTCGCAGCCGCGCTGCGCGAGGCCGAGGCCGCGGCCGGACCGTTCAGCGGGATGATCGCGCACTCCAGCGGCTGCACCGCGGCCACGCTTGCGGTCCGCGACGGCTGGACGCCGCCGCCGCGGATGGTCTTCATCGCGCCGTTCGTGAACCCGCAGCGCTACATGGCGCCGTTCGCCTCGGCGCTCGGCATCAGCACGGCGGTGATGGAGCGCTTCCGGGCGCGGGTAGAACGCGAATTCGGGCGTCCGTGGAGCGATTTCGAGATCATGCACCTTCCGCAGGCGCACGCGCTGCCCGCGCTGCTGGTGGTCCACGACCGCGACGATGCGGAAGTTCCGATCGACGACAGCGAAGCGCTGGCCGCGCGATGGCCGCAGGCGCTGCTGCATCGGACCGCCGGGCTGGGCCATCGCCGCCTGCTCCGGGATCCGTCGGTGGTGGCGGCGGCCGTGGACGCCGTCGCGGCGGAGGCGCAGGCGGTCCGCGGTGCCCGTGCCGTGCCGGCGGACGGACGCGACGAGCTCGACCGCTACTTCGCCGCCCTGGAACGCACGCGCTGACCGCGCTCGGCGGGGCCGCCCGGGTTTGCCGGCGGCGTCGCCAGCCTCTATGCTGCGGCGCCGTTGTCGCCGCGCACGCGGCCGTCCCGCCCGTCCCGGGCGGGTCCCCGCCCCCGGCTCCCGAACCCCATGACCGAACCCCGGAACGACGGCCTGCACGGCCAGCCGCATGCCATCGTCGAACGCGACGGCGTGCGCTATACCCTTCTCGGCACCGCCCACGTCTCCCGCGCCAGCGTCGACGCGGTGCGCGCCGCGATCGCCAGCGACCGCTTCCATGCGGTCGCCATCGAGCTCGATCCGGCACGGATGCAGGCACTCACCCAGCCCGACGCGCTGGCGCGGATGGACCTGGTCAAGGTGCTCCGCGAAGGCAAGGCGGCGCTGTTCGCCGCGCACCTGGCCCTGGCGGCCTACCAGCGGCGCCTTGCCGAGCAGTTGGGCGTCGAACCCGGCGCCGAACTGAAGGCCGCGGCGCAGGACGCGCAGGCGCGCGGGCTGCCACTGCACCTGATCGACCGCGACGTCGGCCTCACCTTCAAGCGCGCCTCGCAACGGCTGGGCTGGTGGGGGCGCGCCAAGCTCGGCGGCGGTCTGTTCGCGGGCATGTTCTTCGACGAGGAGCTCGGCGAGCAGGAAATCGAGAAGCTCAAGGAAGGCGACATGCTCGAGGCGGCATTCGGCGAGTTCGCGGCCGACACGCCGGCGCTGTACGACACCGTCATCGCCGAGCGCGACCGCTACATGGGCGCGCGCCTGCGCGAGAGCGCTCCCTCGCCGGTCGACCGCGAAGCGGATCCGTACGAGGTCCTGGCGGTGGTCGGCGCCGGGCACCTGCAGGGGCTGGCGCGGCACCTGCGCGAGGACGCGGACCCACCGGCGGAGGTGCGCGCCGGGCTGGAATCGGTGAAGCCCAAGTCCTCGGTCCCCTGGTTCACCCTGTTCCTCGCGACCTTCCTGCTCGGCGGGTTCGCCTGGGGCTTCTGGCGCGGTGGTTTCGATGTCGGCACCGAGCTGATGCTGCAATGGGTGCTGGTCACCGGTGGGCTCGGGGCGATCGGCTGCGCCGTCGCCGGCGGGCATCCGCTGAGCATCCTCGCCGCCTTCGTCGCCTCCCCGCTCACGCCGCTGCACCCGGCGCTCGCATCCGGCACGGTGAGCGCGCTGGTGGAAGCTTCGCTGCGTAAGCCGACCTATGCCGACTTCATGGCCTTGCGCGACGATGCGCAGAGCTACCGGGGCTGGTGGCGCAATCGGGTCTCGCGGGTGCTGCTGAACTTCTTCCTGACCAGCCTGGGTACCGCCATCGGGGTCTGGACCGGGGGCCTGCGGATGCTCGGCAAGCTGATCGGCTGAGCCGCCGGCGGCGTGACCGGCGGCACCGTCATCCTGCCGGCAGCCCATCCTCGGGGGCCGCCTCGCCGGTCTGCGCCGGTGCGCCCCGCGCGCGCCGCAGCAGCCGCGAGGTACCGTTGCTCATGTCGTCGAGCATCGCGTAGATCGTCGGCAGGAACAGCAGGCTGACCACGGTCGAGAACGCCAGGCCGCCGGCCACCGCGCGCGCCATCGGCGAGTACGCCAGGCCGCCGAGCACCACGGTGCCGCTCAGCGAGATCGGGACCATCGCCAGGATCGCCGTGCCCATGGTCATCAGGATCGGGCGCAGGCGCTCGCGGCTGCCTTCGACGAGCGCGTCGGTACGGCTCATGCCGCGCCGGCGCAGGTTGTTGATGTGCTCGACCATGACGATGCCGTTGTTCACCACCACGCCCATCAGCACCAGGATGCCGATGAAGGCCATGATGGTGAAGGAGGTCCCGGTGATCCAGAACAGCCAGAACACCCCGAAGATCGAGAACAGCACGCAGCTCATGATCGCCGAGGGGAACAGCAGCGACTCGAACACCGCCGCCATCACCACGTAGATCATCAGCAGCGCCAGCACCAGGTTGATCATCATCTGCTGCATCGCCTGCTCGTCGTCCTCGAAGCCGCTGCCGGAGAAGCTGTAGCCGTAGCCGGCCGGGAACGCGATGGTGTCGAGGGTCTCCTCCAGCGCCTTGCGCGCGTCGGGCATGGTGGTCTCGCCTTCGAGATTGGCCTGGACGGTGAGCGTGGTCTGGCGGTCGGTGCGGCTGATCCGGTTGGCGGCGCCGATCACGGCGATGTCGACCATCGCCAGCAGCGGCACGCTGCGCCCGTCCGGGGTGCGCACCATGAAGGTGGCGATATCCTCGGCGCCGTAGCTCTCCGCGCCCTCGAAGCGCGCCCAGACGGGCACTTCGCTCTCGCCGCGGCGGAACTCGCGCAGCTGGCTGCCGCGCAGCGCCAGGCCGACGAACCCGGCGACCTGTTCCGCATTGAACCCGAACGCCGCCGCGCGCTCGCGGTCGACGCGTACGGTCAGCTCGTCGTTGCGATCGCCCGTGTCCAGGCGGACGTCGCGCAGTTCGGGCCGGCGTTCTAGGATCGGCATGATGTCGTCGCCCAGTTCGCGCAGCTGCTGGGCGCTGTCGCCGACCAGCTGCACCTGCACGTTCTGTCCCATGCCACCGCCACCGCCGCCCTGGTTGCCGTCCTCGACCCCGATCTCGGCACGGGCGGATTTCGGCAGCGCCTTGCTGATCGCCTCGCCCAGCGGCCCGGTATCCTTCACCCCCTCCTCGAAGGTCAGCATCGTCCCCGCGCCGCCCTGCTCCGAGAACCAGGAATAGATCTGGGTGATGCGGAACTCCTCGCGGCGCTCGTCCAGGAGGTTCTCGATGCGCGCCACCTCCTCCGACATCTGCGCCTTGGTGTAGCTGCCCTTCCAATGGTAGTAGACGTGCAGCTCGCCGCTGCTGCCGCCGCCGAACATGTCGAACTTGGTCCGCGTCATCGGCACCACGCTGACCGCGACGATCAGCAGGATGCCGACCACGCTCCAGCCGCGATGCTCGAGCGTCCAGCGCAGTATCCGCGCATAGCGGCCCTGCATGCGCGGGATCAGGCCGTCCGACCTGCTGACCGCGGGAGGCGTCTTCATCCGCGACGACAGCATCGGGATCAGGCTCACCGCGACCAGCCACGAGGCCAGCAGCGACACCGAGATGGTGATCGCGATCTGCGCCATGAAGATGCTGATGTTGTTGGTTTCGCCCAGCAGGTTGGGCAGGAACACGATGCAGTGGCACACGGTCCCGGCCGAAAGCGCGATGGCGACGTGCCTGGTCCCGACGATGGACGCGTACCAGGGCCGGTCCGGATAGCGTTCGCGCTCCTGGTAGATGCTCTCCACCACCACCACCGCGTTGTCCACCAGCATGCCGACCGCCAGCAGCAGGCCCATCAGGGTGAGTACGTTGAGGGTGACGCCGAAGAAATGCATGAAGCCCAGCGTCATGATGAAGCAGATCGGGATCGCCAGGGTCACCATCAGCGTCGACGGCCAGTGGCGCAGGAAGAAGAACAGCACCGCGATCGACAGCACCAGGCCGATGGCGCCGGCCTCGGCCAGCTCCAGCAGGGACCCGGTGACCTCGTCGCCGAGGTTCTGGATGATCTTGATCTCGATCCCGCCCAGCCCGGGCGCCTCGCGGGCGGCCTCGATCTCGCGCAGCGCCGCCTTCGACACCTCGACAAGGTTGGCGTCGCGTTCCTTGAAGATGTCCAGCCCCACCGCCGAGCGGCCGTCGAGGCGCCGGCCGTAGTCCATCCGCGCCGGGCGCAGCCGCACGTCGGCCACGTCGCCCAGCCGCAGGCCCCGCTCGTTCAGCGACAGCTCTCGCAGTTGCTGCAGGTCGTCGATCTCGCCAACTGGCTGCACCCGCAGGCGGCGGCCGCCGTCCTCGATCAACCCGGCCGAGACCGAGAAGTTGGTCGCCTGCAGCCGCTCGGCCAGGGCGTTGAGCTCCAGGCCGTGCGCGCTGAGCCGGTCCGGGTCGATCGCGATCTCCACCTCGTTCGGCGGCGCGCCGCTGATCTCCACCCGCGCCACCCCGGGGACGCGTTCGACCCGCCGCTTCAGCTGGCGATCGATCAGATCGTAGGCGCCGGTCAGGTCGGTATCGCCGGCCAGCCGCACCCGCAGCACCGGTTCGTCGCTGGTGGAGAACTTGCGCACGAAGTAGCGGCGGAAATCGTCGGGCAGCTCGTCGCGGATCGCGTCGATGCGCTCGCGCGCGTCGGACGCGGTGACGGAAATGTCGCGGTCCCAGTCGGAGAACTCGATGAACACGAACGCGCCGTCGGCCGTCGCATTGGCGCGCATGCGCTTGATGCCGCTCATCGTCGCCAGCGCCTCTTCCACCGGACGCAGGACGTTGCGCTCGACCTCCTCCGGCGAGGAGCCCTCGTAGGGCAGCTGTACGAACAGGAACGGGGCCGACACGTCCGGCAGCGCCTCCAGCGGCAGCCGGAACGATGCGATCAGGCCCACTACGCACAGCGACACGAACAGCATCACCGTGGTGACCGGGCGCTTGAGGCTGAGTTCGGCGATACTCATGCGCGTTCGGCCCCCGGGTCTTCCGTGCCAGCCGCCGCCAGCCGCGCGCGGTTGCGCCGGCCGCGTTCCAGGTAGTGGGCGTCGCCGCGGCGGTCGAGCAGGTCGTACACCACCGGGATCACCAGCAGGGTCAGCAGCGTGGACACCAGCAGCCCGCCGATCACGGTGATCGCCATGGGCGAGCGCACCTCGGCGCCCTCGCCCAGCGCCAGCGCCAGCGGCAGGAAGCCGAACAGCGTGCACAGCGTGGTCATGGCGATCGGGCGCAGGCGCGAGCGCGCGCCCTCGACCAGGGCGTCGCGCTTGGTCACCCCGTCCTCGCGCAGCTGGTTGACCTTGTCGATCAGGATGATCGCGTTCTTCACCACCAGCCCGACCATCAGGATCAGGCCGATGAACACCACCACCGAGATCGTGTTGCCGGTCACCAGCAGCGCCAGCACCGCGCCCACCAGCGCCAGCGGCACGGTGAACAGGATCACGAACGGGTGCAGCAGCGACTCGAACTGCGAGGCCATCACCAGGTAGACGAGGAAGATCGCCAGCGCGAAGGCGAACAGCAGCGAGCCGATCGACTCCGCCAGTTCCTCGCCCTGGCCGCCGATGTGCAGGCCGATGCCGGCGCCGAGCGGATTCTCGGCCACCATCTGCCGGACCTCGGCGACCGCGGCGCCGAGATCGATGTCGCGCAGGTTGGCCGAAACGACCGCCACCCGCACCTGGTCAGCACGATGGATCTCGCTGGGACCGGTGGTGGCGATCACCTCCGCCACTGCCGACAGCCGCACCGGCCGCGCCGCGCCCGCGTTGACGACCAGGTTGCGGATGCTCTCGACCGAATCGCGCTCGCCCTCGCGGGCGCGCACCAGCACATCGATCTTGCGGTCGCGGAAGTTGTAGCGGGTGGCGACCTCGCCGCGTACCGAGCGCACCACCGCGTCGGCGATGGCGCGCGTGGTCAGGCCGAGGGCGCCGGCGCGCGCCTGGTCGAACACGATCCTGATCTCGGGCGCGCCCTGCTCCACCGTCGACTTCACGTCGGCGTAGTGGGGGTTTTCCCGCAGCATCGCCGCCATGCGCTGCCCGGCCGTGGCCAGTTCGCCGAGGTCCTGGCCGCGCAGCTCGATCTCCAGCGGCGTGGAGAAGCTGAACAGCGCCGGACGGCTGAAGTCCACCTGCGCCTGGGGGTAGCGCGCCATCGTCGCTCGCAGCCGCTCGGTCAGCTCGGCCTCGAGCTGGCGGCTGCCGCCGCCGGTCATCACCACGGTCAGCTTGCCGATGTTCTCGCCGCTCTCGGTGGGGTTGGCGTCGAGCCGGGTGCCGCTGCCGCTGACCCCGAACAGCGCCTCGATCCCCTCCTCGTCGGCATGCGCGGCCTGGACTTCGCGCACCACGCGGTCGGTCTCGCGCAGCGGCGTGCCCGGCGGCAGCTTCACCGTCATCTCGAAGCGATCCTGCGCCAACTGCGGGATCAGGTCCGTGCCGAGCATCGGCAGGACCAGCAGGCTGCCCGCGAAGGCGGCGGCCGCGATGCCGAGGACGAGCCCGGGACGCCGCAGCGCGCCGGGCAGCACCTGCAGGTAGTGGCGCTCGGCGCGCCCGTAGGGCGCCATCGCCAGATCGCTGGCCTTGCCCATCACCGGCGACACCCCCGCCAACAACCCGCGCCACAGGCGCACGAGCAGCCAGGCGATGGCGAAGAACACCCAGCGGATGCCCGCACCGACGCCACGCCCGGTGGCGGCCACCGGCTTCTGCCAGAGCCGCCGCGGCCGCCAGTCGGGATGCGGCGGCTCGTCGGGGAACGCCATCGGCCCGCGCGCCTTGAGCGCGCTGAGCATGGGGATCAGGGTCATCGACACCACCAGCGAGATGCCCACCGCCAGCGCCACGGTCATGGCCTGGTCGCGGAACAGCTGCCCGGCGATGCCGTCGACGAACACCAACGGCAGGAACACCGCGATGATGGTCAGGGTGGAGGCGACCACCGCCATGCCGACCTCGCGCGCGCCGCCGATGGCGGCCTCGAGGATCCCCAGGCCGCGCTCGCGCGCCTTGGCGATGCTCTCCAGCACCACGATCGAATCGTCGACCACCAGACCAGTGGCCAGCGCCAGGCCGCTGAGCGACATCACGTTGAGGCTCAGCCCGAACTGGCCCATGAAGAAGAACGTGGTGATGATCGACACCGGCAGCGACAGGCCGACCACGAAGGTGCTCCAGCCGCTGCGCAGGAACAGGAAGATGATCAGGATCGCCAGCGATCCGCCGAGCAGCGCATCGAACTTGACGTCGGCGATGGCGGCACGGATGAACTTGGACTGGTCGTCGACGACAGTCAGCTCCATGTCCGGCGGGACCTGCTCGCGGATCCGTGCCAGCCGCCCGTGGACGGCGTCCGCGGTGGACACGGTATTGGCGTCGCCTTCCTTGTAGATGGCCAGTTCCACCGCCTCGCGGCCGGCCAGGCGGATGATCGCCTCGCGTTCCTTGTAGCCCTGGCGCACCTCGGCCACGTCGCGCAGGCGCACCGGACGCCCGTCGGCGACGGCGCGGCTGTCGGCCGAGGCGGCGCTCTGCGCCGCCATCGCCGCGGCGAGCACCGAGGCATCGCCCGAGGCCGCGGCGATACGCGCGACCTCGTCGGTGCCGCCGCCGCTGCCGCCGGCGCCCTGGGTGGCCACCAGCATGCCGCGGATCTCCTCGATGCTGGCGAACTGATTGACGGTGCGCACCAGGTAGCGCTGCGTGCCCTGCTCCAGGCGGCCGCCCGAGAGGTTGACGTTCTCCTGCTGCAGGCGCTGGATCACGTTTTCGATCGGCAGGCCGATGCGCGCCAGCTGCTGCATGTCCAGCTCGACCTGGATCTCGTCCTCCAGCCCGCCTCCGACCTTGACCGCGGCCACGCCGGTGACCGGTTCGAGCTTCTTCTTCAGGTCGTCGTCGGCGTAGCGGCGCAGCTCGGTCAGCCGGCGCACGCCGTCGCCGTCCTCGCCCTTCGCGCTCAGGGCCACGCGGAGGATCGGCTCGGTGGACGGGTTGAAGCGCAGCAGCACCGGCGGCTGCACCTCGAGCGGCAGCTGCAGCGATTCCAGCTTGTCGCGTACCTCCAGGCTGGCCTGGTCCATGTCGGTGCCCCAGGCGAACTCCAGCACCACGTCCGACTGCCCGGTACGCGAGACCGACTTGAGCTTGCGCAGCCCCTTGACCACGCCCAGCGCTTCCTCGACCGGTTCGCTGATCAGCGTCTCGATCTCCGCCGGTGCCGCGCCGGTGTACTCGGTACGGACCGTCAGCGTCGGATAGCTCAGGTCCGGCAGCAGGTTGACCCGCAGGTCGCCGAGCGCGATCAGCCCGAACAGCAGGAAGCTGATGGTCACCATCGCCACGGTGACGCGGCGGCGGGTGGAGAACTCGATCACGCCGCCGCGCGCGGCGGCGCCGCCGGGGCCGTCGGGCGGGCCGGCCAGGTTGTCGACCGGCGCGCTCATCGGCTGTCGCCGTCGGTCCTGGCGGCCGCCGCCGTGGCGGTGGCCGCCGCGGGGGCTCCGATCACCTGCACGTCGCTGCCGTCGCGCAGTGCGACCTTGCCGGCGGTGACCACCTGATCGCCCTGCTCCAGGCCCTCGCGGACTTCGACGAAGGCGCCGTCGGCGTAGCCGGTCGCCACCGTGGTGCGCACCGCCTTGCCGTCGCGGACCACGTAGACCGCCGGCTCGCCCTCGTCGTCGAGCAGTGCCATGCGCGGGACCGCCAGCGCGTCCGCGCGCTGGTCGTAGTCGATGCGGATGCGCCCGAACATGCCCGGCTGCAGCGAGTCGCCGCCTTCGAACGCGCAGATCACCCGGAAGGTGCCGCTGCCGGCATCGACCACCGGCGCGACGCGATCCACCCGTCCCTCGAAGGTGACGCCGGGCAGCGCGTCGACCTGCATCGACACCGGCTGACCGGCCTTGAGCGTCGCCAGCTCGCGCTCGGGAACGTTGAGCGTCGCCTCAAGCCGCGAGTTGTCGACGATGCGCAGGATCGGCGTGTTGATCTGCACGAAATTGCCGGTCTTGATCGAGCGCGACGCGACGACCCCGGAAATCGGCGCGGTCACGTTGGTATAGGAGAGCTCCAGCGCTGCCAGCCGGTGGGCGGCACGCGCGTTCTCGAGGTCGTAGCGCAACTGGTCGTGTTCGCCGGCGCTGATCAGCTGTTGCGCGGCGAGCTGCTCCGAGCGCTTGAAATTGTTCTCCAGCTTGCGCATCTGCGCCTCGAGCTGGGCCATGTTCAGGCGCGCACGGTCGGGGTCCAGGCGCACCAGGGTCTGGCCGGCGCGGACCGCCTGACCCTCCTCGGCCAGCACCTGCAGCGCCACGCCCGAGGTCTTGGCGACCACCTGCGACTCGGCCAGCGGCTCGAGCGAGGCGGTGCCCGTATAGCTCGCGGCGACGGTGCGCCTGGCGGCCGCCACGGTCTCCACCGGCACCGCCTGGGCCTGCGCTTCCTCCCCCGGTTCGCCCTGGGCTTCCTCGCCTCCGCGATTGCATCCGGCCAGCGCCACCGCGCCCGCCAGCAGCCACAGCACCGGCCATCGCCGATGGCCGGACATCCCTTGATTCGAAAGCATTTCGGAAGACCCCGTTTGGTGTTGTAGTCATGTATATCACCCAAGCCTGTCGGGACCATGCGCCGAAGGTCATGGTGACTGGCGTCCGGTCCCCCTGCGCCGCGCCGTGGCGGCGGCAGGCTGGGTTGGGACAGGGCGGCAGGCTATACTGTCCTGATCGCGTGCAGGGGTCGATCCGCACGCGAACCTGCGGTACCAGCCAAGCACCATTCAGCCATCAGGATTGCGGAAAACCACATGACGCGACCGCTGCAACTCGCTGCCTGCCTTCTCGCCGCGCTTCCCTTTGCGGCCTTCGCCCAGCAGGCCCCGGCCCAGGACCAGGCAAACACGACCGCAACGGCCGACGCGACAGGGCCGGGCTCGGTGGACAACGGCCGGATGCTCACCTACACCTGCCAGGGCTGCCACGGCATCGCCAACTACAAGAATGCGTATCCGAACTTCCGGGTGCCGAAGATCGGCGGCCAGTCGCAGGAATACATGATCAACGCACTGAACGAGTACAAGCGGGGCACGCGCCGGCATCCGACCATGGAGGCCCAGGCCCAGAGCTTCTCCGACCAGGACATCGCCGATATCGCGGCCTTCCTGTCCAGCCTGAACCAGTGAGCCGCGCCGCCATGACCGACCGCAAGTCCCGCAAGCCTCTCCCCCTGCTCTGCCTGATCGCCGCCTGTGCCGTACTGACCGCCTGCGGCGGCGGCCAGGACGACGGCGCCGAACAGCGCTCGTCCTCGGCCGGCCTGCCCAAGGGCCGCATCGACGCCGGCGAGCGGCAGGCCAATGCCAAGGGCGCGGCCACAGGCCAGTCCTGCATCGACTGCCACGGCGCCGACGGCAACGAACCGCTGGACCCGACCTATCCCAAGCTCGGCGGCCAGTACGCCGACTACCTCGGCCACGCCCTGCAGCAGTACCGCAACGGCAACCGCGAGCACGCGCTGATGGCGAACCAGGCGCAGGATCTGAACGACCAGCAGATCGCCGACCTGGCCGCCTATTTCGCCTCGCGACCGGCGCAGATCCGCGACCTTCAGGGCGCGCACTGACGCGACAACTCGAAGCCGCGCGGCCGGGAATCGTCCACCGGGCATCCCCGCGGGAGCGGGCCATGTCCGCGAAGATCCGCATCCGCGACGGCACCACGGATCGCCGACACGCCGACCGGAACCGTTCCGGCGTCGCCCACCGGCGCCATACCCGGATCCGCACGGCGGGCGCGCGGCGGTTCAGTCGCCCAGGCTGTCCTGGTCCTCGAACAGCTCGCGCTTGAAGGGCACGTCGGGCGGCGGCCGCGCCTCCGCCTCGACGTCCTGCATGTTCGGGTCGGTGATGCTGCAGCCGCCGGCCAGCGCGAGGGTGACGACGTCGCAGCGGATGCTTTTTCCCGTCCCCGGGATCGGGATCAGCACGGTGCGGACGCTGCGGCGCACCCACTCTTCCAGCAGGGACTCGTGCGGAACCCAGAAGCGATCGAAACTGGTCGGTTCGTAGTCCGTCGGCGGACGCTTGAGCCACGTCCCCATCCGGTCGATCTTTTCGTAATCCTCGGTGATCGTCCCCGGCGGCAGGCCGCCGCCGACCGGCGCGTTGCCCTCGGCCAGGCGCGGGCTGCCGTCGGGATTGAACAGGCTGGAGCTGCCCTGTTGGCCGCCCGGCCGCTGGCGGGCGGACTCGCCCCAGTCGTCGCCGCGGCGCGGCGTCTCCCAGGCCCCGGCATCGGGGGTCGCCGCCTCGCCGCTGCCCGAGGCCAGCGCCTCGGGGCGAGTTCCGCCGGCGGTTTCGGCCGCCGCCGGCGCGTCCGTGGAGCCCTCTCCCCGATCGGGCGCGGCGCCGGCTTCGGCAGTGGGCTCGATCTGCTCGCCGGCCTGCGCCCCCGCCGGCAGCCGCAGCGGAATCTCCCGCGCCTGCAGTTGCGGGGCCTCGGCCCGCAGCTCCGGGGCGGCGATCGCCGGCGTGCGCACCTGGGCGGCGCGCGGCCGAGGCAGCGGCGCCGCGATCTCGCGCTCGACCAGTTCCACCGCGGGCTGCTCCAGGTCCGGCACCTCGACCGGCGCCTGCGGCAACGGTCGCACCTGCGGCACCGGCGGCTCCCGGATCTCCACCACTTCGATGTCGCGGCTGCGCACCGGCACGTCGGGCATGTCCACCCGTGGCTGCGCCAGGTCGGCGGTTCGCGGCGGCGGCACCACGAAACGAAGGTCCGGCTGCGCGGTCTCCGTGACCTGCAGCGGCTGCTCCTGCGACTGCGGCGCCGGCTCCGGTTCCAGCTGCGCCTCGCGCGGCACCGAGGGTGGTGGCAGCACCGCCTCGGGCGCGGGCTGCGGCAGTTCTTCCGGCGCAGCGGCGGGCTCGGCGCCCTCGGCCGCCTGCGCCGCCCGCTGCGGCGCACCGGCACCAGCGTCCTCCGGCGTGCCCTCGCCGATGAACTCCACCTCCACCACCGTGTCCTCGCCGCGCTGGGCAGGTGCCGCCACCTGCAGGAAGCGCGCGTACATCAGCCAGAGCAGCAGCGCCGAGAAAACGATGTGCAGCAGCAGGCTCAGGGTGGTTGCGGACACCCGCATCCAGCGCTCGTCCGTGCTGGCCGGGTGCCACTGTTGCCGCCAGAGCGCACCGAACGCCTGCCAGCGATTGAGGTGCACCCAGACCGCGGGAACCGGCGGTTCGCGCCCGAGCACCACCGCGACCACCGCCGCAGGGCTCGCGCCGGTGACGGCCCCGGCCTCCACCGGCATCGCATCGAACCACGCCTGCCAGCCCGGCGGGAACCGCCCGGGCGCCTGCGGACGGATCGAGCGGCGCAGGCGTCTGCGCAGGGCTTCGATCAGCTCGGCGGAGGTGAACACTCGCGCCGGCGTCCGTTCAGGCCGCGCCGCGGGGCACGTACGGCGCGGTGCCGGTCTCGTGATCGGTGGCGTCGCGTACCGCGGTCACGCCCGGGACCTTTTCCTTCAGCGTCTTCTCGATGCCTTGCTTGAGGGTCACGTCGGCCATGCCGCAGCCGTGGCAGCCGCCGCCGAAGCGCAGCACCACCACGCCGTCTCCGGTAACCTCGACCACCGCGACGTGGCCGCGGTGCTGGGCCAGCTGCGGGTTGATCTCGAACTCCACCAGCCAGCGTACCCGCTCGACCAGCGAGGCCGATTCGTCGGGCGTCTCGCCCTTGATCTTTGGCGCGCGGATCTGCAACTGGCCGCCCGTGGCCCGGGTGGCGTAGTCGATGGTGGCGCCGTCGAGGTAGCGCACGCTGTCGGCGTCGAGCCAGAGGGTGAAGCCCTCGCAGTCGATCGCCCACTCGTCGCCGTGCAGTTCGTCCGGACCGGCGAACTCCAGCCGCACGTCGGCGCGCACCGTACCCGGCTCCACCGCCGCCAGGCGCACGCCGAGGCCGGGCGAGCCCTCGCGCTCGAGCAACTTGCGAAAATGCGTCTGCGCGGTATCGGAAATCTCGATCATGTCGCCTATTCTATCCGCCCAGCCTCACACTTTTCGAACGCCGGTGGACCGAGAATCCCGGCGTTTCACCGCGGTTCCGCCAGGAGTGCATGCGATGTCCGACCTGATCCCCCTCGTCCAGGCCCGCTGCGTGCCGCGCAAGGGCCGCGAACACAGGCTTACCGAGGCGCGCATCCGCGAGCTGCTGCCGGAGGTCCCGGCCTGGGATCTGGCCGAGGACGGCCATGCCCTGAGCCGGAGCTTCGGCTTCGAGGACTACCACCGCACCATGGCGTTCGTAAACGCGCTGGCGTGGATCGCGCACCGCGAAGACCATCACCCAGACCTGTCGGTGCACTACGATCGCTGCGTGGTGCGCTATTCCACCCACGACGTCGGCGGCCTGAGCGAGAACGACTTCATCTGCGCGGCGAAGGCCGACGCGCTGGTGGCCTGACGAGCCGAACGCAGACCAACGAGTCACGCGCCTGGACAGGCTTCTCGTGTTCCAGCCGGTCCTTTTCGGGTCGCGACTGACGGCTGCGACACCGCATACCGTCCGCAGCGCCCGTCAGGTCAGCCTGTCGAGCGCCTCGCCCAGTTCCGGCGCCAGCGGCGCGTGCAGCACATAGGGGGCGCGGCCGTCCTCGAGGGCGAACTGCATCGATGCGGCATGCAGGGCCAGCCGCCGGAGGCCGATCTGGTCGCGTAGCCGGCGATTGACCTCCGGGTCGCCGTACTTGTCGTCGCCGGCGACCGGATGGCCGATGTGCTGGGCATGGACGCGGATCTGATGGGTGCGGCCCGTCGCGATGCGGATCTCGCACCACGAATGGCCTCCGCGGCGCTCCAGCACCTGGAAGTGGCTCAACGATGGCTTGCCGGCGGCGTTGACCTGAACGTGGCGCTCGCCGCCCTGGCGCAGCCCGACGTGCAGCGGCGCGTCCACGCTCATGACGCCGTCGGGCATCCGCCCCACCAGCAGCGCCAGGTAGCGCTTGGTAATGCCGCCCTCCTCGCGCATCAACGCCTGCAGCGTCGTCAAGGCGGAGCGCTTCTTGGCGATCACCAGCAGGCCGGAGGTGTCCCGGTCCAGGCGGTGGACGAGCTCGAAGGGCTCGTCCGGCCGCAGGGCGCGCAGGGTCTCGATGGCGCCGAAGCCGATGCCGCTGCCGCCATGACTGGCGATGCCCGAAGGCTTGTTCAGCGCGAGCAGCCGCGCGTCCTCGAACACGATCGCGGCTTCGATCGCCTGCAGCAGCCCCTTGGCGGGCCGCCCCGGCGCGCCCTGCTCCTCCAGCCGCACCGGCGGGATCCTGACCTCGTCGCCGTCCTCGAGCCTGCGCTCGGCCTTGGCGCGGCCGCCATTGACCCGGACCTGGCCGGAGCGGACCAGCTTGTAGACCAGGCTTCGCGGCGCGCCCTTCAGCTGCCCCAGCAGGAAGTTGTCGAGGCGCTGCCCGCCGCGGTCCTCGGGCACCCGCACGGTGCGGGCGCCCCCCTGGCGCGGCGGCGGCGGAACTGAACGGGTCATGGGCGGCTCTTGATCTGCTACACTCGCCGCGCGAGATAAGGGTCTGATTTCGCAGGGAGTTGCCCCGCGTGCCGCCCTGGCGGCGCGCAACCGGACAAACCGGGCCGAAAGCCCACCTCCCGCGATCCCGATGCAGTGCGCGGCCACCGCCCCCGGGGCGGACATGTTAGCGGCTCGACGGCAGGCCCGGCCATCGCCCGGTCCCCTTGGGGAGCGGAGCTGAACATGTCCCGTGCGGCGCCCAGGCCCGATGCCGAAAGCCGCCGCCGGCCCTGCAACAGATCGATAGTGAGAACGACAAGCGCTCCCGCGGCCTGCCGTGGTGTCGTAGCGCTGGAAAACCCGAAGCCGCGCCGCGGCACGGGGCAGTCCACCGCCCTGCCAGGCCCCGAAAGGGCCACCGGCGCAGCTCGCAGTCTCCAGAGGCGAAACGCCCACGGCGTTCCGCGCGGTAGCAGCGCGCGAGGAACGCAACCATGAAACGCATGCTGATCAACGCGACGCAGGCAGAAGAACTGCGCGTCGCCATCGTCGACGGCCAGACGCTCTACGACATCGACATCGAGCAACCGTCGCAGGAACTGAAGAAGTCCAACATCTACAAGGGCCGTATCACCCGCCTCGAGCCTTCGCTGGAAGCGGCCTTCGTCGAATACGGGGCCGACCGACACGGCTTCCTGCCGCTCAAGGAGATCTCCCGAGACTACTACCAGGCCGGGGTCGACCACCGCAACGCCAACCTCAAGGAACTGCTGCGCGAGGGCCAGGAGGTGGTGGTCCAGGTCGAGAAGGAGGAGCGCGGCAACAAGGGCGCCGCCCTGACCACGTTCATCTCGCTGGCCGGCCGCTACATGGTGCTGATGCCCAATTCGCCCACCGCCGGCGGCGTCTCGCGCCGGATCGAGGGCGACGACCGCGCCGCCCTGAAAGAAGCGATGGACAAGCTGGAGATCCCCGACGAGATGGGGGTGATCATCCGCACCGCCGGCGTCGGCCGCGACGCCGAGGAGCTGCAGTGGGACCTCGATTATCTGCTCAGCATCTGGCGCGCGATCTGCGAGGCCGCGCTGAGCAAGCCGGCGCCGTTCCTGATCTACCAGGAATCGCGGCTGATCACCCGCGCGCTGCGCGACTACATGCGCGCCGATATCGGCGAGATCCTGGTCGACGCCGACGAGATGTACGCCGAGGCCCGCGAGTTCGTCGAGCAGGTGATGCCGCACAACCTGCGCAAGCTCAAGCACTACACCGACGACGTGCCGCTGTTCAACCGCTTCCAGATCGAGTCGCAAATCGAGAATGCCTACGAGCGCACCATCCGCCTGCCCTCCGGCGGCGCGCTGGTGATCGACCAGACCGAGGCGCTGACCGCGGTCGACGTCAACTCGGCGCGCGCCACCAAGGGCGGCGACATCGAGGAGACCGCGTTCCACACCAACCTCGAAGCCGCAGACGAGGTGGCCCGCCAGCTGCGCCTGCGCGACCTCGGCGGCCTGGTGGTGATCGACTTCATCGACATGTCGTCGAGCAAGCACCAGCGCGAGGTGGAGAACCGCCTGCAGGGCGCGCTCAAGCACGACCGCGCCAGGGTGCAGCTGGGCCGGATTTCGAAGTTCGGGCTGCTGGAGATGTCGCGCCAGCGCCTGCGCGCCAGCCTCGGCGAATCCAGCCAGATCGTCTGCCCGCGCTGCGAGGGCCATGGCCGCATGCGCAGCATCGAGTCGCTGTCGCTGTCGATCCTGCGCGTGGCCGAAGAGCACGCGATGAAGGACAACACCGGCCAGGTGCTGGTGCAGGCACCCACCGAGATCGCCAACTACCTGCTCAACGAGAAGCGCCGGGCGCTGGCCGAGATCGAGGGCCGCCACGATGCGCCGATCGTGATCGTCGCCGACGACCAGCTGCAGACCCCGCACTACGAGGTCACCCGCATCCGCGAGAACGAGCTCGGCGAGGAAACCAGCAAGCCCAGCTACCAGCGCGGCACGCCGCGCCGGCTGGCGACCATCGCGCTCAGCAAGTCCAACCTCAACGTGCCGCCGCCGGCCGCGGTCACCGCCGTGCGTCCGGCGCAGCCGGCGCCGGTGCGCGAACCGCGCGAGGAGGCCGTCGCCGAACAGGCGCCGCCCCCCGCGCCGATGCCCGTTGCGGCGCCGGCCGGCGGTGGCTTCGTGGCGTGGCTGAAGACGTTGTTCGCGGGCGAGCCCGCCGGTGCCGGCGCTGCCACCCGCGCGTCC
>NZ_JACCKA010000088.1:0-66318 GCF_013425525.1 Luteimonas salinisoli
GCCCCGGCGCGACTGCCGGGATGGCGCCCACCGTCACCCCGTGGCAGGCTTGCACGGTGCATGCCCACCACCATCACCACCCGAAACCCGGTTCCGGGTCGGCGACCCGGGCATTCGCTGCCGTCACCCTGATCAATCTGGCCTATACCGTACTGGAGGCCGGCTACGGCTTCGCCATCAACTCGCTGGCCCTGCTGTCCGATGCGCTCCACAACCTCGGCGACGTGCTCGGCCTGGCGCTGGCCTGGGGGGCCGCGGTGCTGGCCCAGCGCCCCGCCCGGGGGCGCCTCACCTACGGCTGGGGCCGCGCCACCCTGCTCTCGCCGCTGGCCAACGGCCTGCTGATCGTCGGCTTCGCCGGGGCGCTGCTCTGGGAGGCGCTGCGCCGGATCGCGCAACCGCCCGAGGTCCCGGGGTCGACGGTGATCGCCGTGGCGGCGCTGGGCATCGCGGTCAACCTGGGCGCGGCCTGGTTCGTGCGCGGTGGCCATACCCACGACCTGAACCGCCGCGGCGCCTACCTGCATCTGATGGCCGACGCCGCGGTGTCGCTGGCGGCGGTACTGGCGGGCGTGGGGATGCTCGTCTTCGGCTGGGCCTGGCTCGACCCGGCGATCGCGCTGCTGATCGGCGTGGTGATCGCCTGGAGCGCGGCCGGGCTGCTGCGCGAGAGCTTCGAGGCGGTGATGGATGCGGTGCCTCCGCAGGTCGACCAGGCACAGGTCCATGGTTTCCTCTCGGGCCTCGACGGCGTCCGCGCCGTCCATCACCTGCACATCTGGCGGCTGGCGGCCGGCCGGATCGCGCTGACCGCGCACCTGGTGCGCGACCCGGCCGCGGACCACGATGCCTTCCTGCGAGCAGCGGCGGAGGCGCTCGACCACCGCTTTTCGATCAATCACGCCACCCTGCAGATCGAGCACGAAGGCGCCTGCGGGGGCCCGCCGGCTGCGCACTGACCGCGAGCCACGGCCCGCGGCGCGGCGGCCGCGCCCGCCGCGCCGGGCAGCGCCCGCCTGCCCCGCTATAATCCCGCGGTTACCGATAACCGACCGGAGCCGGCGATGCTCAACGAAATCCACAAGGACGCGCAGACCCGCATGCAGAAGAGCATCGAGGCGCTGCGCCACGACCTGACCAAGGTCCGCACCGGGCGCGCCTCGACGGCACTGGTCGACCACCTCAAGGTCAACTACTACGGCTCGGAGATGCCGCTGTCGCAGGTCGCCAGCATCGCCGTGACCGATGCGCGCTCGCTGACCATCACCCCCTGGGAGAAGCAGATGGTCGCGCCGGTGGAGAAGGCGATCCTGGCCTCCGACCTCGGCCTGACCCCCAACACCGCCGGCACGGTGATCCGCATCAACATGCCGGCGCTGACCGAGGAGCGCCGCCGCGAGCTGTCCAAGCACGTCCACAACGAGGGCGAGAACGCCAAGATCGCGATCCGCAACATCCGCCGCGACGCCAACCAGAAGGTCAAGGAGCTGCTGAAGGAGAAGCAGATCAGCGAGGACGAGGAGCGCCGCAGCGAGGATGAGGTGCAGAAGCTGACCGACCAGGCGATCCGCGACGTCGACGACGTGGTCAAGGCGAAGGAGCAGGAGCTGATGGCGGTATGAAGGCCGTGATTGGTGATTCGTGATTCGTGATTCGTGATTGGCCAGAAGCCACAGCCTGGAGAGGCCATACCATTGTCTGAAATGCAGGATTCGCAGGACCGCGCTCCTTCGAATCGCCAATCGCCAATCCCCAATCACGGCGCCCTGCCCCGCCACATCGCGGTGATCATGGACGGCAACGGGCGCTGGGCGGCGCGCCGTCGGCGCCCGCGCATGATCGGCCATCGCGCCGGCGCGCGGGCCGTCAACCTGTGCATCGACTTCTGCCTCGAGCGCGGCATCGGCGCGTTGACGCTGTTCGCCTTCTCCAGCGAGAACTGGGGCCGCCCGGAGGACGAGGTGGGCGCGCTGATGAAGCTGTTCCTCAACGCGCTCGAGCGCGAGGTCGAGGAGCTCGACCGGCGCGGGGTACGGATCCGCTTCATCGGCGAACGCGAGCGCTTCGCCGCGGCGATCCGCGAGCGCATGGACGCCGCCGAAGAGCGCACCAGCGGCAACGCCCGTCTGCACCTGGTCGTCGCCGCCAGCTACGGCGGGCGCCAGGACATCGCCGCCGCGGCCCGGGCGCTCGGCACGGAGGTCGCCGCCGGCAGGCTGCGGCCCGAGGACATCGACGAGCGCGCCGTGGGCGCGCGGATGGCGCTGTCCGACCTGCCCGACCCCGACCTGTTCATCCGCACCGGCGGCGACCTGCGGATCAGCAATTTCCTGCTCTGGCAGCTCGCCTACACCGAGCTGTGGTTCACCGAGACCCTGTGGCCGGAACTCGATACCGCCACGCTCGAGCGGGCGCTGGCCGACTACGCGGCGCGCGAGCGCCGCTTCGGACTGACCGGCGAACAGAGCGGTGCCTTCCCCAACCCCCACTCGGAGCGGGCCCCGGAATGACGAGAACACGCGTACTCGCGGCGATGATCATGGCGCCGGTGGCGATCGCCGCGGTGCTGCTGCTGTCCACCCCCTGGATGGTGGCGGCGGCGGCGGTGCTGTTCCTTGCCGGGCTGTGGGAGTGGTTCCGCCTGGCCGAGATCGACGACGCGCTGGCGCGCGGCGTGCTGCTGCTGGCCAACCTGCTGCTGATGGTGGCGCTGGTCTGGGCCTCGTCCACCGACGGCAGCGGCTCGCTGGTGCTGTTCAAGCTGCTGGCGCTGCTCGGGCTGGTCTGGTGGTTGCTCGCGGCGCTATGGCTGCGGCGCCCGCAGTTCGCATCCGACCACGACACCCACGCCCGGGTGCTCAAGCTGGCCGCCGCCACCGCGAGCGTGATCCCCGCATGGTGCGCGCTGGCGGTGATCCACGCCGGCCAGCCTCACGGCCACCGCTGGCTGCTGATCGCCCTGGCGATCGTCTGGGCCGCCGACACCGGCGCCTACTTCGCCGGCCGCCGCTTCGGGCGGCGCAAGCTGGCGCCGCGAATCAGCCCGAACAAGACCATCGAAGGCCTGCTCGGCGGCATCGTCGCCGGCGTCCTGGTGGCGGTGCTGGCGGCGCCGCTGGCCGGCGCCGGCCTGGCGCAGCTGCCGCTGGTGGCGCTGGTGGCGCTGCTGACGGTGCTGTTCTCGGTGATCGGCGACCTGTTCGAGAGCCTGCTCAAGCGCCACGTCGGCGCCAAGGACTCGGGAACCATGATTCCCGGCCATGGCGGCCTGCTCGACCGCATCGACGGCGTCCTGGCAGCGCTGCCGGCCTTTGCGGTCGCCCAGATCTGGCTCGGATTCTGAGCCCGGTGCGGACCTCGACGGCCCCGCGGTTCCGGATGCCCGGCGCCGGCACGGTCCCGGCGACGGGCCTGTCCGCGGCGCACCCCGCGGGGCTGCGCACGTGACGACTCGGCGCACCGTCGCGGTACTGGGCGCCACCGGCTCGATCGGCGGCTCGGCCCTGGACGTCATCGCACGCCACCCGCAGCGGCTGCGCGCCAGCGTGCTGGCCGCCGGGAGCAACGTCGATGCCCTGCTGGCGCTGTGCCGCACGCATCGCCCCGATCACGCGGTCGTCGCCGACGAATCGCGCTTCGCGGCGCTTCGCGACGGCCTGCGCGCGGCCGGCCTGCCGGTCCGCGCCCATGCCGGCGCCGCTGCCCTGGACGCGCTGGTGGCCGGCGAAGCCTGCGACATCGTGGTGGCGGCGATCGTCGGAGCGGCGGGCCTGGACTCCACCCTGGCCGCGGCGCGCGCCGGCAAGCGCCTGCTGCTGGCCAACAAGGAATCGCTGGTGCTGGCCGGGGAACTGCTCACCGCGGCGGCGCGCGCCGGCGGCGCCACGATCGTGCCGATCGACAGCGAGCACAACGCGATCTTCCAGTGCCTGCCGGAAGGAAGGGTCGACGCGGGCGTGCGGCGCATCGTGCTGACCGCCTCGGGCGGGCCGTTCCGCGGGCGTTCGCGCGATGCGCTGGTCGCGGTCACCCCCGCACAGGCCGTGGCCCACCCGAAGTGGTCGATGGGCCCGAAGATCTCGGTCGACTCCGCGACGCTGATGAACAAGGGCCTGGAGGTGATCGAGGCTCACCACCTCTTCGGCCTGCCCGACGACCGCATCGATGTGCTGGTGCATCCGCAAAGCCTGGTGCACTCGCTGGTCGAGTTCGTCGACGGCTCGACCCTGGCGCAGATGGGCCTGCCCGACATGCGCACCGCGCTGGCGGTGGGGCTGGGGTGGCCGCGGCGGATCGCCTCGGGCGTCTGCGGGCTGGACCTGCTGGCCCACGGGCGACTGGATTTCGAGGCCCCCGACCCGCAAGCCTTTCCTTGCCTGGGACTGGCGCGCCAGGCGCTGCAGGCGGGGGGCACCGCCCCGGCGGTGCTCAGCGCAGCCAACGAGGTGGCGGTTTCAGCCTTCCTTCAGGGCCGAATCGGTTTCCTGAACATTCCCGATCTGGTCGCCGACGCCCTCGCGGCGCTGCCCGCGGGGGCGGCCTCCACCTTGGAGGAGCTGCGCGCAGCGGACGCTGCAGCCCGTCGCCACGCCCTTTCCGCCCTCCCGCGCCACGCCCCATGAGCCTGTCCGCATGACTACATTCCTCGGTTCGGTCTGGTGGCTGCTCGTCAGCCTCGGCGTGCTGGTGACGTTCCACGAGTTCGGCCACTACTGGGTGGCGCGGCGCAACGGGGTCAAGGTGCTGCGCTTCTCGGTGGGCTTCGGCCGGGCGCTGTGGTCGCGGCGCGGCCGCGACGGCACCGAATACGTCATCGCGATGCTGCCGCTGGGCGGCTACGTGAAGATGCTCGACGAGCGCGAGGCGCCGGTGGCGGCCGAACAGCTGTCGCAGGCGTTCAACCGCAAGTCGGTCTGGCGGCGGATCGCCATCGTCGCGGCCGGCCCGGCGGCCAACCTGCTGCTGTGCGTGGCGCTGCTGTGGGCGATGTTCGTGGTCGGCCGCCCGGACTACGCCCCGGTGGTCGGCCACAGCGACGGCATCGCCGCCGAGGCCGGCCTGCGCCGCGGCGACACCATCGAGGCCGTGGGCGGGCGCCAGACCCCGACCTGGAACGAACTGCAGCTGGCGCTGCTGCCACCGGCCCTGGATCGCGCCGACGTCCCGCTGCGCGTGCGCGGGGCCGATGGCGCCGTCGGCACGCGCACGCTGCCCCTGTCACGGCTGGCGGCAGATCTCGACGACCGGCAGTTGCTGTCCGGGATCGGCCTGCTGCCGCGGCACCGGCTGCTTCCGCCGGTCGTCGGGCGGGTGATCCCCGATTCCGCGGCCTGGGGCGTGCTCGCCGAAGGCGACCGCGTCACCGCGGTCGACGGCGCCGCGGTCTCCACCTTCGACGAGATCGGGCCGCTGGTGCAGGCCCTGGGCGGCGACAGCGGCATGATCGAGGTCGAGCGCGACGGCGTGCGCCTGGCCCTGGAGATCGCCCCGCGCCTGGACGAGGACCCGCGACGCGGCGAGTACTGGGTGCTCGGGATCAATCCCGCGGCCGCCACTGCGCCCCCGCGCGACGCGCTGCAGCGCCACGGTCCGCTGCAGGCGTTCCCCGCGGCCCTGCGCGAAACCGGGCACCTGACCGGGCAGCTGTTCGGCATGATCGGCCGCGCCTTCAGCGGCCGGGTGGCGGTGGAGAACACCGTGGCCGGCCCGATCACCATCGCCCGCGCCGCCAATGCCTACGCGCAGCAGGGGATCGCCTGGTACCTGACGATCCTCGCGCTGCTGTCGCTGAGCCTGGCGATCCTCAACCTGCTGCCGATCCCGCTCTTGGATGGCGGGCATCTCCTGTATTACCTTATCGAGTTGGTCAAGGGCAGTCCGTTAAGCGAACGTGCCATGGTCGCCGGGCAATATGTCGGGCTGGCGCTGCTGGCAAGCCTGATGGGACTGGCGTTCTACAACGACATCCTGCAACTGATGTACCGATGACTGCCCGCAACCCGTCCTCGCGGCTCCGCGACGGCGAGAACTCCCCAAACGGACGCACTAGATGACGCGAATTCCAAGCCGCCGCCTGCTCGCCCTCGCCCTGACCGCGGCCATCGCCGCCCCCGCCTGGGCCCAGACGGAACCGGCGCCGCCGCCATCGGGAACGTCCACCGCCAGCGCCAGCTTCACCGTCTCCGACATCCGCGTCGACGGGCTGCAGCGCATCGGCGCCGGCACGGTGTTCACCTACCTGCCGATCGAGCGCGGCGACCAGGTCGACCAGACCCGCGTCGGCGAGGCGATCCGGTCGCTGTACCGCACCGGATTCTTCGAGGACGTACGGATCGGCCGCCAGGGCGACATCCTGGTGGTGACGGTCACCGAGCGTCCGGCGATCAACCGCCTCACCCTGACCGGCAACAAGGACATCAAGACCGAGGACCTGACCAAGGGCCTGAACGAGATCGGCCTGGCCGAAGGCGACACCTTTGACCGCCTGGCCCTGGACCGCGTGACCCAGGAACTCACCCGCCAGTACAACAACCGCGGCAAGTACAACGTCGAGATCACTCCCACCGTATCGCGGCTGGACCGCAACCGCGTCGACGTGACCATCGCCGTCGACGAGGGCAAGGCCGCCAAGATCCGCCACATCAACCTGGTCGGCAACGAGGTGTACGAGCAGGACGACCTGCTGCAGAACTGGGAGTCGGCCGAGAGCAACTGGCTCAGCTGGTACCGGCGCGACGACCAGTACTCGCGCGAGAAGCTCGACGGCGACCGCGAGAAGCTGCAGAACTTCTACCTGGACCGCGGCCACCTCGACTTCAGCGAGGACGGCATCCAGGTCTCGATCAGCCCCGACAAGCGCGACATGTACATCACCGCCGGCATCAGCGAAGGCGAGGTGTACCGGATCTCCGGCGTCGAGATCACCGGCGACACCATCCTGCCGAAGGAGCAGATCGAGCAGCGCGTGTTCCTGCGCGAGGGCCAGATCTTCTCGCGCGCCCTGCTCGAGCTCAGCTCCGACTCCATCATCGCCACCCTGAGCAACATCGGCTACGCCTTCGCCCAGGTCAATCCGATCCCGGAAGTCGACCGCGAAAACCGCACCGTCGCGATCAACATGCAGGTGGTGCCCGGGCCGCGGGTGAACGTGCGCCGCGTAGTGTTCAAGGGCAATACCCGCACCTCCGACGAGGTGCTGCGCCGCGAGATGCGCCAGTTCGAGGGCAGCTGGTACTCGCAGGCCGCCGTCGACCGTTCCAAGGTGCGCCTGCAGCGGCTCGGCTACTTCGAGTCCGGCAGCGTCAACGTCGAGACCGAGCCGGTGCCGGGCAGCCCCGACGAAGTCGACGTCGTGTTCAGCGTCACCGAGACCACCTCGGGCAGCTTCGTGTTCGGCCTGGGCTACTCGCAGCTCTCCGGCGTCACCACCTCGATCCAGCTGTCGCAGAACAACTTCCTCGGCAGCGGCAACCGCGTCTCGATCGAGGCCAGCCGCAACAGCTACCTGCAGCGCTACGCGTTCTCCTACCTCAACCCCTACTTCAACGACAGCGGCCTGTCGCTGGGCTACAACCTGTGGTGGCGCGAGTTCGACAACTCGGACTTCAACACCGCGCAGTACTCCTCGACCAGCGCCGCCGGCCAGACGGTCCTCGGCATCCCGATCACCGAGCACGACAGCTTCTCGCTGCTGTTCGGCCTCGACCGCAACGAGCTGATCACCTTCCGCGGGTCCACGCCGGACTCGATCGTCGACTACATCGACGCCTTCAACCAGCGCACGTTCCACGCCTGGCGCACCGAGGTCGGCTACGCCCGCGATACCCGCAACGACTTCCTCCAGCCGACCAGGGGAACCTACCAGCGCATATCCGCCGAGGTCTCCCTGCCCGGCTCCACCGCCGAGTACTACAAGCTCAACTACGAGTTCTCCAAGTACTGGCCGATCACCCGCGCGCTCGTGCTCAACACCCGCGCCGAGCTGGGCTACGGCGACAGCTACGGCAGCGACGTGACCCGCAACGTCTGCTACAACAATCCGGTCCTCGAGGATCACGACGACGACCCGGAGACCCCGCCGGTCTGGGTCCCCGGCGCGGATCCCTCGGATCCCTGCGATCCGTCCTCCCCGGACTTCGTCAGGACGGTGACCGCCAGCGGCCTGCCGTTCTACGAGAACTTCTACGCCGGCGGCACGCGCTCGGTGCGCGGCTTCCGCGACAACACCCTGGGCCCGCGCGAAGCCGCCGGCAACAGCACCTTCCTGCAGCCGCTGGGCGGCGCGCTCAAGACCGTCGGCTCGCTGGAGATGTATTTCCCGACCCTGCTCGACTCGCCGGCGGCGCGCATCTCCGCATTCGTCGATTTCGGCAACGTCTACAGAGGCTTCGACGACTTCGAGGCCAAGGAGCTGCGCATCTCCGCCGGCGTGGCGCTGATGTGGCGCGCGCCGGTCGGCCCGATCTCGATCAGCTACGCGTTCCCGATCGAGAAGCAGGACCCGGTGCGCGGCGGTTCGGGCGACCTGATCCGCCAGGGTGACGAGGTCGAGCGCCTGCAGTTCACCTTCGGCGGCGCGTTCTGAGGGCGCGGCGACGTCCGGACCGCCGATGGATGCCAGCCACCCCCTGACCACCGCCGAACTGGCGCAGCGGCTCGGACTGGAGTTGCGCGGCGATCCCGCCGTGCGCCTGCGCGGCGTCGGCTCGCTGGAGGGCGCCGGCCCGGACGAACTCGCGTTCCTGTCCAGCCCGCAATACCGCGCCCGGCTGGCCGCCACGCGCGCCGGCGCGGTGCTGCTGCGGGAGGAGGACGCCGCCGGCCACGTCGGCACTGTGATCCTCGCCAGGGATCCCTACGCGGCCTACGCGCGGGCCGCGGCGTTGTTCCACCCGCGGGCGGTGGCCCGGCCGGGCATCCATCCCGCCGCCGTGGTCCATCCCGAAGCGGAGATCGATCCGGCCGCCGAGATCGGGCCGCTGGCGTGCATCGGCGCGCGCAGCCGCGTGGCTGCCGGCGCGATCGTCGGTGCCGGATGCGTGATCGGCGAAGACTGCGAGGTCGGCCGCGACTGCGAGCTGGTCGCGCGCGTCACCCTGGTGACGCGGGTGCGGCTGGGCGCACGGGTGCGGATCCATCCCGGAGCGGTGCTCGGCGCCGACGGCTTCGGGCTGGCGATGGACGGCGGGCGCTGGCTCAACGTGCCCCAGCTGGGCGGCGTGCGCATCGGCGACGACTGCGAGATCGGCGCCAACACCACGATCGACCGCGGCGCCATCGACGACACCGTGCTGGAGGAGGACGTCCGCCTGGACAACCTGATCCAGATCGCCCACAACGTGCACGTCGGCGCGCATACGGCCATGGCCGGCTGCGTCGGGGTCGCCGGCAGCGCGAGGATCGGGCGCTACTGCATGATCGCGGGCGCCGCAGGCGTCGCCGGCCACCTCGAGATCTGCGACCATGTGACGGTCACCGCGATGAGCATGGTCTCGCAGTCGATCCGCGAGCCGGGCGAGTATTCTTCGGGCATCTCGGTCATGCGCAGCCGCGACTGGCGCAGGAACGCGGCGCGCCTGCGCCAGCTGGACGGCTTCGCGCGCCGCGTCATCGCCCTCGAAAGGGAACAGGAATGATCCAGGAACCATCGCTGCCGATCGACATCCACGGCATCCAGCGACTGCTGCCGCACCGCTATCCGTTCCTGCTGGTCGACAGGGTGGTCGAGTTCGAGCGCAACCGCCGGGTCCGCTGCTACAAGAACGTCTCGGCCAACGAGCACTTCTTCCAGGGACATTTCCCGGGCCGCCCGGTGATGCCGGGCGTGCTGGTGGTCGAGGCCCTGGCGCAGGCCGGCGGCGTCCTCAGCCACCTGAGCAAGGACATCGAGTGCACGGGCCGGATTTCCTACCTGGTCAAGGTGGACAAGGCCAGGTTCGCGCGCATGGTGGTTCCCGGCGACCGCCTCGAGCTGGACGTGGAGATCCGCCGCGAGATCCGCAACATGACGCTGTACGCCGGCACCGCCAGCGTGGACGGCGCGGAGGTCGCCTGCGCCGAGATCCTCTGCGCCGAGGTCCAGGAGCGGGAATGACCGACGCCGCGGCGATCCACCCGTCCGCGGCCGTCGATCCGTCGGCGCGGATCGGCGCGGGCGTCTCGATCGGCGCCTTCACCATGATCGGGCCGGAGGTCGAGATCGGCGCCGGCACCAGCGTCGGGCCGCACTGCAGCATCTCCGGGCCGACCCGGATCGGCCGCGACAACCGCATCCACGGCCATGCCGCGATCGGCGGCGAGCCGCAGGACAAGAAGTACCGCGGCGAGCGCGTCGAGCTCGAGATCGGCCACCGCAACACCGTCCGCGAGTTCGTCACCATCAACCGCGGCACCGGCGAGGGCGGCGGCTGCACGCGCATCGGCGACGACAACTGGCTGCTCGCCTACGTCCATATCGCCCACGACTGCCGGGTCGGCAGCCACTGCGTGTTCTCCAACAACGCCACCCTCGCCGGGCACGTCGAGATCGGCGACCACGTGATCCTCAGCGGCTTCGTCGGCATCCACCAGTTCTGCCGGATCGGCATGCACGCCTTCGTCGGCATGGGCGCGTTCGTCAACGGCGACGTCCCGCCATTCGTGATGGTGGCGCAGGAAGGCTACGGTCGCCCGCGCGGGATCAACGGCGAGGGCCTGAAGCGCCGGGGTTTCGACGCCGCACGCACCGCGGCGATCAAGCGCGCCTACCGCGCCCTGTACCTGTCCGGCGGCAGCCAGGAGGAGATCCGCGCCCGCCTGGCGGAGATCGCCGGCGAGAGCGAGGACGTCCGCCGCATGCTCGAGTTCGTCGAGGCCGGCCAGCGCCCCCTGCTAAGATGAGCCGCCCCGGGCCGCGATGACCGCGACGACCGCCGAGCCGTGAACAGCGCATCGAATCCCGCCGCCACGGCCCCCCGCCCCCCGCCTCACGCCCCGCCCGCGCCGCGCTTCGCGCTGGTCGCCGGCGAGGCGTCCGGGGACCAGCTCGGCGCCGGCCTGATCCGCGAGCTGCGGCAGCGTCATCCGGCCGCGACATTCGCCGGCGTCGGCGGCAACGCCATGCGCGCGGCGGGGCTCGATGCCTGGCACGACGCTTCCGAACTCGCGGTCATGGGGCTGAGCGAGGTGCTCTCGCACCTGCCGCGGCTGCTGATGCTGCGTGCCGCGCTGCGGCGCCGGATCCTGGCGTGGCGGCCCGATGCCTTCATCGGCGTCGACGCGCCCGACTTCAACCTCGGCCTGGAACGCATGCTGCGCCTGCGCGGCGTGCGCACGGTGCACTACGTCAGTCCCTCGGTCTGGGCATGGCGCCGCGGCCGCGCGCGCGGCATCGGGCGCAGCGCCGACCGGGTACTGTGCCTGTTCCCGATGGAGCCGGAGATCTACGCCGGCTACGGCGTCGATGCGCGCTTCGTCGGCCACCCGATGGCCGACGAGATGGCACTCGACCCGGACCGGCGCGCGGCGCGAACGCGCCTCGACGTGCCCCGCGACGCTACCGTTCTGGCGGTGCTGCCCGGCTCGCGTCAGGGCGAGATCGCGCGGCTCGCGGAGGTGTTCCTGGAAGCCGCGGCGCTGGTGGCGGCGGAGATCCCGGGGCTGCAGGTGCTGGTGCCGGCGGCCGATGCGCACTGTGCGGAGGCGCTGCGCGCGCGGATCGCCGCCTCGCCGCTGCGCGGCGCCGGCGTACGCCTGCTCGACGGCCAGGCGCGCGAGGCGATGGTGGCGGCCGATGCGGTACTGCTGGCGTCCGGCACCGCCGCCCTGGAGGCGATGCTGGCCAAGCGCCCGATGGTGGTCGGCTACCGCATCGCCCGCGGGACATCCATCCTGGTCAGGGCCCTGGGCCTGCTGAAGATCGACCGCTATTCGCTGCCCAACGTCCTCGCCGGCGAGACGCTGGTCCCTGAACTCGTGCAGGAGCAATGCACCGCTCCCAACCTCGCGGCCGCCGTGCTCGGCTGGCTGCGCGATCCCCAGGCCGTGGCCGCGCTGGAGCCGCGGTTCCGCCAGATCCACACCACGCTGCGGCGCGACGCCTCGGCGCGCGCCGCCGACGTGGTCGAGGCGCTGGTGGCCCGCCGGTGAGCATTCTCGTCGCCGGCATCGACGAGGCGGGACGCGGGCCGCTGGCGGGGCCGGTGGTCGTCGCCGCCGTGGTGTTCGATCCGGCCCGGCCGCGCATCAACGGGCTCGACGATTCCAAGCGGCTGTGCGCGGCGCGGCGCGAGACGCTGTACGGACGCATCGTCGAGCGCGCGCTGGCCTGGCGCATCGTGTTCATCGAGGCCGACGAGATCGACCGCATCAACATCCTCCAGGCCACCCTGCTGGGCATGCGCCGCGCGCTGGAGGGCGTGCTGGAGACGGTCGGGGACCCGGCCGCCTGCGTCGCCCGCGTCGACGGCAACCAGCTGCCGCCGGGGCTGCCGTGCGCGGCCGAGGCGCTGGTCGGCGGCGACGCGCGCGAGCGTTCGATCATGGCCGCATCGATCCTGGCCAAGGTGGCCAGGGACCGCGCAATGCACGAGCGCCATGCCCACCATCCCGGCTATCGCTTCGACCTGCACAAGGGCTATTCGACGCCCGCCCACCTGGATGCCCTGGGCCGGCTCGGTCCCTGCCCGGAGCACCGTCGCAGCTTCGCGCCGGTGCGCCTGGCCGCACAGGGGTCGATGTTCGCGCTCGCCGCTTCGCCACTGCTGCCGGAAGCGTCAACCTGAACCGGCGCGACGCGGCCGGCGTCGGGCGCCGGGCCCGGCCGCTGTCAAGCCTTGTCGGCACCGCCCCCCCGCCCTACCCTGCGTGCTGACGCGACGGTCGTCCGATGTCCACACGCTTCGTTCACCTCCACCTGCACAGCGAGTACTCGCTGGTCGATTCGACGATCCGCATTCCGCAGCTCGTTGCGCGCTGCGCTGCGCTCGGCCAGCCGGCGACGGCGATCACCGACCGCAACAACCTGTTCGCGCTGGTGGAGTTCCACCGCAAGGCGGAGGCCGCCGGCCTCAAGCCGATCACCGGCGCCGACGTGATGATCGCCGAGGGCGGCGAGGCGGCCTGGCCGGTCACCCTGCTCTGCCGCAACCGCGACGGCTACCTCGGACTGTCGCGGCTGCTCACCCGCGCCTGGATGGAAGGCCATCGCAACGACGGCGTGGTCGCCCGCCCGCAGTGGCTGCGCGACGAGTGCGGCGACCTGTTCGCGCTGATCGGCCGCCACAGCGAAGCCGGACGCCTGGCCGCGGCGGGCCGCCACGAGCTGGCGCTGCAGTGGCTGGCCGACCTGCACGCCGCCTTCGGCGACCGCCTGCACCTGGAGCTGACCCGCTGCGGCCGCGAGGGCGAGGAGGCGTTCAACGAGTTCGCGCTGCATGCGGCATCGGTCCGCGGCATCCCCGTGGTGGCCAGCAACGACGTGCGCTTCATCGACGCCGAGGGCTTCGCCGCCCATGAGGCCCGGGTCTGCATCGCCTCCGGCCGGGTGCTGGAGGATCCGCGCCGGCCGCGCGACTACAGCCCGCAGCAGTACCTCAAGTCCGCCGAGGAGATGGCGGCGCTGTTCCCCGACCTGCCCGACGCGCTCGACAACACCGTGGCCCTGGCGCAACGCTGCAACTTCGAGCTGAGCCTGGGCAAGTACTATCTGCCGGCATTCCCGGTGCCCGACGACCACACCCTGGAGACCTGGATCCGCAAGGAGGCCCGCGACGGCCTGGCGGCGCGGCTGGCCAGGCACCCGCTGGCCGCCGGCCACACCCGCGAGAGCTACGCCGAGCGCCTGGAGACCGAACTCGGGGTCATCATCTCGATGGGTTTCCCCGGCTACTTCCTGATCGTCGCCGACTTCATCAACTGGGCCAAGCGACAAGACATCCCGGTCGGCCCCGGACGCGGCTCGGGCGCCGGCTCGCTGGTGGCCTGGTCGCTGGGCATCACCGACATCGACCCGCTGCCCTACGACCTGCTGTTCGAGCGCTTCCTCAACCCGGAACGCGTATCGATGCCGGACTTCGACATCGACTTCTGCATGGACCGCCGCGACGAGGTGATCGACTACGTCTCGGCCAGGTACGGCCGCGACCGGGTCAGCCAGATCATCACCTACGGCACGATGGCGGCCAAGGCCGTGGTACGCGACGTCGGCCGCGTGCTCGGCTATCCGTACGGCTTCGTCGACGGCATCGCCAAGCTGGTGCCGCTGGTGCTGGGCATCTCCCTGTCCGACGCGCTCGGCCGGACCGAAAAATCGCAGAAGGACGAGAACCTGCGCTCGGCCGAACTGATCCAGCGCTACGCCGAAGAGGACGACGTCCGCGACCTGATCGACCTCGCCCTGCAGCTCGAGGACCTGACCCGCAATGCCGGCAAGCACGCCGGCGGCGTGGTGATCGCGCCGAGCCCGCTCTCGGACTTCTGCCCGCTGTTCGCCGAGCACGACAGCGACGGCCGCGGCAAGCAGCCGGTGACCCAGTTCGACAAGGACGACGTCGAGGCGGTCGGCCTGGTCAAGTTCGATTTTCTCGGCCTGCGCACGCTGACGATCATCGACTGGGCGGTGAAGGCGATAAACGGGAATCGGGAATCGGGAATCGGGAATCGGAAAGGCGGAGATCCTGCTTCTGCCGATTCCCGATTCCCGATTCCCGATTCCCGGCCACTGGACATCACCGCCCTTCCGCTCGACGACAAGGCCACCTACGAGCTGTTCGCGCGCGGCGACACGGTGGCGGTGTTCCAGTTCGAGTCGCGCGGCATGCGCGAGCTGCTCAAGCGGGCGAAGCCGGACACGTTCGAGGACATCATCGCGCTGGCGGCGCTGTTCCGGCCCGGCCCGCTGGGCTCGGGAATGGACCGCGAGTGGGTCGACCGCAAGCACGGCAACACCGAGGTCAGCTATCCGCACCCGGCGCTGGAACCGGTGCTCAAGCCGACCTACGGCGTCATCGTCTACCAGGAACAGGTGATGCAGATCGCCCAGGTCCTGGCCGGCTACTCGCTGGGCGGCGCCGACCTGCTGCGGCGCGCGATGGGCAAGAAGAAGGCCGAGGAGATGGCCAGGGAGCGCGCCAAGTTCGAGGCCGGCGCGGCCGCGAACGGCGTCGACGCGCGCACCGCCACCCAGATCTTCGACTTGATGGAGAAGTTCGCCGAGTACGGCTTCAACAAGTCGCACTCGGCCGCCTATGCGCTGGTCGCCTACCAGACCGCTTGGCTCAAGGTCCACCATCCGGCCGAGTTCATGGCCGCGGTGCTGTCCTCGGACATGGACAACACCGACAAGGTGGTCGGGTTCCTCGAGGAAGCGCGCGCGCGCGGCCTCACCGTGCTGCCGCCCGACGTCAACGCATCGGGCTACATGTTCGAGGCGATCGACGCCGCCACGATCCGCTACGGCCTGGGCGCGGTGAAGGGCGTGGGCCGTGGCGCCTGCGAGGCGATCGCCGCCGAGCGCGCCGCCGCCGGCCCGTTCGCCGACCTGCTGGACTTCTGCCGCCGCGTCGGCACCGCACGCTTCAATCGCCGCACCCTGGAAGCGCTGATCCAGTCCGGCGCGATGGACGCGCTGGGCAGCCAGCGCGCTTCGCTGATGCTGCAACTGCCCGAGGTAGTCAAGGCCTGCGACCAGCTGGCCCGCGAGCGCGATGCCGGACAGGTCTCGCTGTTCGGCGGTGGCGAGTCGGTCCCGGCGCTGGAGATCGAACTGCCGGAAGCGGCGCCCTGGCCGCTGGCGCAGACCCTGGCCGGCGAGCGCGAGACCCTCGGCCACTATCTCAGCGGCCATCCGATCGATCCCTGGCGCGAGGAGCTGCGCGACCTGGTCGGGCACGACCTGGGCGGGCTGGATGCGGTGTGGGCGGCGCGCCCGGAGGACGCACGCAGCTGGCGGCCGGAGGTGTCCACGATCGTCGCCGGCCTGGTCACGGCGATGCGCAGGCGCGGCGAGTCGCAGGCGTTCGTGCAGCTGGAGGACGGCCGCGGCAGGCTGGAGTGCGCGTTCTTCGCCGAGGCGTGGCAGGAGTACGCACCGCTGCTGACCCGCGACCGGATCCTGATCGTCGAGGGCGGTCTGCGCGAAGACGAATTCAGCGGCGGCTTCGCGCTGCGGGCGCGGCGCTGCTGGGACTTCCAGCAGCTGTGCCCGCAGATCGCACGACGACTGTGGCTGCGCCTGGACCTGAGCGATCGTGGGCTGCTGGCGCGCATCGAGCGCCTGCTGGCCGCGCACCGGCCAGGCCAGACCCCGTTGCGCTACGACCTGCTGCTGCCGGCCGGCTCCGCCGGTTCGCTCGATCTGAACGGCGGCCAGAGCGTGCGCGTGGATGCGGAACTGCTGGGGGAACTGCGCGCGCAGCCGGGGGTGCAGGGCGTGAAGGTGTCGCTGCAGCGTCCCTGGGGATGAGCCGCGCCCCACGGGCGCGGCCATCCCTGGCCGTACGCGGGCGCGGGCCCGGTTCGGCTAGACTGTCGCCTTTCCGCGGCCGATCCCGCCGATGAACCCGAATTACCTCGATTTCGAACAGCCCATCGCCGACCTGGAAGCCAAGATCCAGGAACTGCGCCAAGCCAGCTCCGGGCCCGCGGTCAACATCGACGCCGAGATCCATGCGCTGCAGGACAAGCTGCGCAAGCGCACCGCGCAGATCTTCCGCGACCTCAGCCCCTGGCAGGTCTCGCAGCTCGCCCGCCACCCGGCCAGGCCGTACACCTACGACTACGTGCGGGTGATGTGCGACGAGTTCGAGGAGCTGGCCGGCGACCGCGCCTTCTCCGACGACGCCGCCATCGTCGGCGGGCTGGGCCGCATCGACGGACGCAGCGTGATGATCGTCGGCCACGAAAAGGGCCGCGATACCAAGGCCAAGGTGCGCCGCAATTTCGGCATGCCGCGACCGGAGGGCTACCGCAAGGCGCTCCGGCTGATGAAGATGGCCGAGCGCTTCGGCCTGCCGCTGCTGACCTTCATCGACACCCCCGGAGCCTACCCCGGCATCGGCGCCGAGGAGCGCGGGCAGTCCGAGGCGATCGCGCGCAACCTGCTGGAAATGGCGGAACTGCGCGTCCCGATCGTCTGCACGGTGATCGGCGAGGGCGGCTCCGGCGGTGCGCTGGCGATCGGCGTGGGCGACCGCACCCTGATGATGGAGTACAGCACCTACTCGGTGATCTCTCCCGAGGGCTGCGCCTCGATCCTGTGGAAGGATGCCGAGAGGAAGCGCGACGCCGCCGAGCAGCTGGGGCTGACCGCTCGGCGCCTGCTCGAACTCGGACTGATCGACAAGCTGGTGCGCGAGCCGATCGGCGGCGCCCACCGCAACCCGCGGCAGACCGCCACCCGGCTGAAGGCGGTGCTGCTCAACGAACTGGACGCGCTGCAGCAGCTTCCGCTGCCGGAGCTGCTGGAACGCCGCTACCGCCGGCTGCGCGGCTATGGCGCCTACGAGGCCGCCTGATCCGGCTGCCGGCCGTCCGCCACTGACAGGGAGCGTCGATGAGCCCGATCCTGCTGTTCTCGATCCTGCTGCAGATCGGCTGCGCGGTGCACGTGGTGCGCACCGGGCGCCCGCTGTACTGGGTCTTCATCCTGCTGATCGGTTCGTACATCGCCGTGGCGATCTACCTGGTCGCCGAGGTACTGCCCGGCACGGGCGGCGGCCGGGTCCGGCCGGTGATCCGCGGCCTGCACGACCGGATCGACCCCGAACGCGGAAAGCGCCAGGCCGCCCGCCAGCTCGAGCTGGCGGACACCGGCGACAACCGCCGCAGGCTGGCCGAGCAGAGCCTGGCCGCGGGCGACTACCAGCAGGCCTCGGAGCTGTACCGCTCCGCTCTCCGCGGCATCTACGCCACCGATCCGTACCTCATGCTCGGACTGGCGAAGGCGCAATTCGCGCTCGAACTGCCGCACGAGGCCAGGAAAACGCTCGACGGGCTGATCGCCGCGAATCCGGACTTCCGTTCCAGCGACGGCCACCTGCTGTACGCCCGCGCCGTCGAAGCCAGCGGCGACGTCGCGGCGGCGCTGCACGAGTACGAAGCGCTGGCGCCGGGCTATCCCGGCGAGGAAGCGCGCGTCCGCCATGGCCTGCTGCTGAAACGGACCGGCGATCGCGACGCGGCCGCCGAACTGTTCAGGGAGACGCTCAAGCGCGCGGAGACCTCGCCGCCCTACTACCGGCGTGAACAGCGCGAGTGGATCGCCATCGCCGAGCGCGAACTGGGCTGAACGCCGCCTGCGGACCGCCCTTGGCGCCCGAATCGGCGGAAGGCTACCATCGGGCGACCGGCACGGCCCGGCATCGGGCAAGAGACGCATGACCACCCAGGGAACCGCCGCGCTTCGGACCGCCAGGGTCGCCGGCATCCGGATCGCAGCCGAATGAGCCGTTCCGTGCAGCGGAGCCGGACCCGACGGCCGGGCGACCGTCCCCCAGCGATGCGCATTTCCACCCTGCAGGCGCAACTGTCGCGATACGCGCACCTCGCCGAGGCGCATCCGCTGCTGATCGGCTACAGCGGCGGCGTCGACTCCACGGTGCTGCTGCACGCTCTCCTGGAGAGCCGGGCGCCAGGGCGCAGCCGCGGCCTGCGCGCGATCCACGTCCATCACGGGCTGCAGCCCGAGGCCGATGCCTGGGCCGCCCACTGCCGGCGCACCTGCGATGCGCTCGGCGTGCCGTTGCGGATCGTTCGCGTCGACGTACGCAGCGACACCGGCACCGGCCCGGAGGCGGCCGCCCGCGCGGCGCGCCACGCCGCGTTCGAGGCGGAACTCGAGCCCGGCGAGGTCCTGGCGCTCGCGCACCACCGCGACGATCAGGCCGAGACCTTCCTGCTGCGCGCGCTGAGAGGCGCGGGTGCGGACGGCCTGGGCGCCATGGCGCCATGGCGGCGCCATGGCCGAGGCTGGCTGTGGCGGCCGCTGCTCGGGGTCGCGCGCGCCGAGCTTCTGGCCGAGGCGCGGGCGCGCGGCCTGGAATGGATCGAGGATCCCGCCAACGCCGAGAGCCGCCACGACCGCAATTTCCTCCGCCACCAGGTGCTGCCGCTGCTGCAGCAACGTTGGCCGCACGCCCACGCCGCGTTCGCCGAAAGCGCACGGCTGTCCGCCGAGGCCTGCGCGCTGCTCGGCGAGGAGGACGCCCTGGCGCTGGCGATGGCGCGCACCGCCGATCCGCAGGCGCTGTCGGTCGCACGCCTGCTGCAGTTGCCGGAGCCCCGGCGCGCGCGGGTGCTGCGGCTGTGGGTGGGAGCCGCAGGGCTGCCGCCGCTGCCGGCGCGCGGAGTGCGGCAGATCGAGGCGCAGCTCCTGCACGCCGGCGTCGACCGCATCCCGGCTTTCGCCTGGCACGGTGCGGAGCTGCGGCGCTGGCGCGGGCAGCTGCACGCCGACTGGCAGCGCCCGGCGCTGCCCGCGGATCTCGATCTCGCCTGGAAGGCGCCATACGCGCCGCTGCCGCTGCCGGGCGGCGGCCGGCTGGCGTTCGATCCGCCCATCCACGGCCATGCGGATGCGCCGGCCGACGAGGCGCCCGCCGGCGCTTCGCTCGGGTCGACGCTCCGGGTGCGGGCACGCCGCGGCGGCGAACGCATCCGCCTGCCCGGGCGCCGCCACAGCCATTCGCTCAAGCACGTGCTGCAGGCACTGGGCGTTCCGCCCTGGGTGCGCGAGCGGATGCCGCTGCTGGTGAACGACGACGGCAGCGTGCTCGCCGCCGGGTGCGTGGCGGTCTCCGCCTCCCTCGACGCCTGGCTGCGCGTCCGGCGGCTGCGACTGGCCTGGTCGCCGGACCCGGACCCTGACACGGACTGACCGCGACCGCCGCCGGCCTGCGTCCGCGCAACGCTTCGCTTAGACTTGTCCGATGCCGCGCAAACCAGCCCCCGACACCGACCCGACCCCCGGCGTCGCCGACTTCGAACAGTCGCTCGACCAGCTCGAACAGCTGGTGGAGAAGATGGAAGGCGGCGAAATGAGCCTGGACGAATCCCTGGCCGCCTACGAACGCGGCGTGGGCCTTTACCGGCGCTGCCAGCAGGCACTCGAGCGGGCCGAGCTGCGCGTGAAGCTGCTCAGCGAACCCGAGCGTCCCGACAGCGCCGAGCCCTTTCCAGGCGCGTCCCGCGCACCCGGCGCTGGCGACGATGCCTGAGACGGTCGCGGGGCCCGACCTGCAGCCGCGGCTGCAGGCTTGGCGCGGGCGCGCCGACGCCGCGCTCGAACGCGCACTGTTCTCGCTCCGCCACGGCGAGCCGCGGCTGCTGGCGGCGATGCGCTACGCGGTGCTGCCGGGCGGCAAGCGCATCCGGCCGCTGCTGGTCTACGCGAGCGGCCACGCATTCGGCGCCGCGGACGACGTCCTGGACGCACCCGCGGCGGCGGTGGAACTGATTCACGCCTATTCCCTGGTGCACGACGACCTGCCTGCGATGGACGACGACGCGCTGCGCCGCGGCCGGCCGACCCTCCACGTCGCCTTCGACGAGGCGACGGCGATCCTGGCCGGCGACGCGCTGCAGGCGCTGGCCTTCTCGGTGCTGGCCGAATCGCCGGTGGACAACGGGCGCCGCGTGGCGATGCTGCGCGAGCTGGCCGGCGCCGCCGGCGCCGACGGCATGTGCGGCGGGCAGGCGCGCGATCTGGCGGCGACGGGAAAGAAAAGGGGTCAGAGTCATTTTTTGGATCGGGAACCTGAAGCGACCCGGCATCTACCTCCAAAAAATGACTCTGACCCCTTTTCTTCTTTTCCGCCCGCCGATCTCGAACGCCTGCACGCCATGAAGACCGGCGCCCTCCTGCGCGCGGCGGTGCGGCTGGGCGCGATCGCCGCGGGCGCAGACGCTTCAGCGCGGATGCATCTCGACCGCTATGCGGCGGCGCTCGGCCTCGGTTTCCAGATCCGCGACGACCTGCTCGACATCGAGGGCGACAGCGCCACCCTCGGCAAGACCGCCGGCAAGGACGCAGCCCAGGCCAAGGCCACCTTCCCGGCCGTCCTCGGGGTGGAGGCCTCGCGCAGGCGGCTGGCCGAACTGGACGACGAGATGACCGGCGCGCTCGACGCGCTCGGAGCGGGCTCCTTCGCCCCGCTGCGGCACCTCGGTCGCCAGGCGATCGAGCGCAGCCACTAGTCCGCTCAGGTCAGCACGCGGATGCTCAGCGGGTAGCGGTAGGTCTCGCCGTTCCAGGCCTTGACCATGGCGACGATGCTGCACACCAGCCACAGCAGGGCGATCGCCGCGATCAGCAGCAGCAGTACGATGCCCGCCGGGATGGTGAGGATCGCACCCAGCCCCAGCGTCAGCACCGTCGCACCGACCAGGGCAACGCCCGCGGCCAGCGCGACGGCGGCGTAGATCAGCATGCTGAGGTTGAAATTGACCGCTTCGCGCGCGTGTTCGGCCGCGAACGGCGAATCGTCGCGCTTGAGCAGATAGACGATGCCTGCGCCCACCACACCGGCCACGCCCACCAGCCAGCTGGTCATCAGCGCCAGGATCAGCGCCGCGAGGTGCGCGGCGGCGGCCCACTGCCGCTCCGTGGCGGCCGGGTTCGCGGTTTGCACGGTAGGTTCCATCGCTCGACTCCCGCCGGAAGGAGATTGTCCGGCCATAGTCGATGATGGGGCCACGGCTCCCGCGCTCAAGCCAACTCATGGCCTATGCCGGGCATGCCGGCCGTGCACGCGGCGCCCGGCCGCCGTCGCGGAGGCGCTACTTGACCAGCCGGATGGCGAACGGATAGCGGTAGGCCACGCCCTCGTTGGACTTGATCGCCGCAATGACGATGAACACCAGCGCCGCGACGCCAATGATCAGCATGAGCGGGATGACGATCAGGAAGCCGATGCCGAAGGTCAGGATGCCGAGCATGAACAGCACCAGGAACAGCCCCGCCAGGGTGATGTTGAAGTTCAGCGCCTCCCTGGCCTGGTCCGCGACGAAGGGCATGGTCTCCTTCTTCACCAGCCAGATGACCAGCGGACCGATGAAGCATCCGATGCTGCCCGCCCAGCCGGCCGTGACCAGGCCGCCCAGCAGCGCGGACAGATGCGCGAACATCGCCCACTGCCGCTCCTCGGCGCCGATGCCGCTGGCGTGCTCGGGTGCGGGCGCGGGTGGCGGCGCCGGTGGTGGTGGTGGTGCGGTTTCGTGTGGATCGGTCATGAAAGCCCCCTCTGCGCCGACGCGTTTCACCCGCCGGGACAGGCGCGTTCCCGGCGGCCGTTGGGACCGAGTCCCATCCCCCAAGCTTAACGTCAATCGCCGCCGGCGACGGTCATCCGGCCGATCATGATGGAACCGGTGCGTATGTGAGAGCGCGGATCGACGTCGTTGCCCACCGCCTCGACACCGCCGAACATCGCCCGCAGGTTGCCGGCCACGGTGATCCCGTCCACCGCATGGGCGACCGCGCCGTCCTCGACCCAGAGCCCGGAAGCGCCGCGCGAATAGTCGCCGGTCACCGGGTTGACGCCCTGCCCCATCAGTTCCGTCACCACCAGGCCGCGGCCCATCCCGCGTACCAGCTCCTCGAAGCCGCCGGCGTTGGACGCCACCTCGATGTTGTGCACGCCGCCGGCGTTGCCGGTGGTGCGCAGGCCGAGCTTGCGCGCCGCATAGCTGCCGAGCACGTAGCGCTGCAGCACGCCGTCCTCGACCAGCGGCGACTCGCGCGTGGCCACGCCGTCGTCGTCGAAGCTGGTGGAGCGGAAGCCGCGCATCAGGAACGGCCGTTCGCGGATCGTCATCCATTCCGGGAACAGCCGCTCGCCGACGCTGTCGAGCAGGAAGCTCGCGCGCCGGTATTGCGCACCGCCAGAGACCGCACCGAGCAGGTGGCCGACCAGGGAGCGCGCCATCTCCGCAGCGAACAACACCGGGTACTTCCCGGTCGGCACCGGGCGCGGATCCAGCCGCGCCAACGCCCGTTGCGCGGCCTTGCGCCCGATCGCGACCGGCGCATCGAGGTCGCCCTCGGCAAGGCCGATGCTGTACCAGCCGTCGCGCTGCATCCGATCGCCGCGCCCGGCGATCAGTCCGCAGCCGATGCTGTGCTGGGTGTCGCGATCGACACCGGTGAAGCCGTGGGAATTGGCATACACCGAAAGCGACTCGCCGCTGCCGACGGATGCACCGTCGGAGTTGGCGATCCGTGCGTCGTAGTCGCGTCCGCCGGCCTCGCAGGCCAGAGCCAGCGCGGCGGCGCGCTCGGCGTCGAGCGCCCACGGATGCCAGGTGTCGAATTGGCGCACTTCGCCGGCCATCAGCGCCGCGTCGGCAAGTCCGGCGGCCGGATCCTCCTCGGTGAAGCGGGCGATCGCACAGGCCTGCTCGACGGTGGCGCGCAGGCTTTCCTCGCGCAGGTCGGCGGTGCTCGCGGTGCCCTTCCGGCGACCGAAGTACACCGTCAATCCGATGCCGCGGTCGCGCGTGGCCTCCACCGTCTCCACCTCGCCCATGCGCACTCCCACGGTGAGGCCGCGCTCCTCGGTGCACGAAACCTCGACCTGCGAGGCGCCGGCCGCGCGCGCAAGCGCCAGCATCCGCTGGGCGGTCTCGCGCATCCGCTCCAGGCGCAGCGCGGAATCGTCGGACGTGACGGGCGTGAGGGCGATATCGGTCATCGATGACTTATCCTTGGCTCTGGTTCGGATGGCGGCTCCGCGTCGCGGCGTCGCCCCCTGCGGAAGGACGCATGCGCGGCATCGACGAAGACAGCGGCGAGTACCTCGGCCCCAGCCGCAGCCAGCAGCGGCGCGAAGCGCTCGGAGTGCTGGAGCTGGGCGAACGGCTTGCGGCACTGTCGCCGGCGCAACTGCAGCAGCTGCCGCTGCCGGAGGCGCTGCTGGCGCAGGTGCTGGAGACGCGCAGGATCACCTCGCACATCGCCCGCAAGCGCCAGCTGGCGTTCCTGGCCAAGCAGATGCGGCGCGAAGACGACGCCACCCTGCAGGCGATCCGCGACGCCCTGGAAGCCGGCGGCGAGGCGGCGCGCCAGGAAACCGCGCTGCTGCACCGCGCCGAGGCCTGGCGCGAGCGCCTGCTCGCCGACGGCGATGCGGCGCTGTCCGAATTGCTGGACGCCCACCCGGCCGTGGACCGCCAGCACCTGCGCCAGCTGGTGCGCAACGCGCTGGAAGAACACCGCCGCGGCAAGCCGCCGCGGGCGCAGCGCGAGCTGTTCCGGCTGCTGCGCGAGCTGCTGGAGCAGCCGGGAATCGCGAATAGGGAATAGGGAATCGAAAAGCCGAAAAGAAGGGGTCGAAGAAAAAGGGGTCAGAGTCATTTTTCGGATCGAGATCCTGAATCGACCCGGCATCTTCCTCCGAAAACTGACTCTGACCCCCTTTTTTCCGGGGCGAGGCGCTTTTTCGAATCGCCAATCGCCAATCTCCCATCACCAGTCACGGCTCCTGGGCCTGCGTTCCGCCCACCGTCAGCCGGTCGATCAACAGCGAAGGCTGCCCGACGCCGACCGGCACGCTCTGGCCGTCCTTGCCGCAGACGCCGACGCCGTCGTCGAGAGCGAAGTCGTTGCCGACCATGGTCACGCGCTGCATCGTCTCCGGGCCGTTGCCGATCAGCGTCGCGCCCTTGACCGGCGCGGTGACGCGGCCGTCCTCGATCAGGTACGCCTCGGTGGCCGAGAACACGTACTTGCCGCTGGTGATGTCGACCTGGCCGCCGCCGAAATTGACCGCGTACAGGCCCTTCTTCACCGAGCGGATCATCTCCTCGCGCTCGTGGGCGCCGCCCAGCATGTAGGTATTGGTCATCCTCGGCATCACCAGGTGCGCGTACGACTCGCGGCGGCCGTTGCCGGTGGGCCGCGCGCCCATCAGCCGGGCGTTGTGCGTGTCCTGCATGTAGCCGGCGAGCACGCCGTCCTCGATCAGCGTGGTGCACTGGGTCGGCGTACCCTCGTCGTCGATGTTGAGCGAGCCCCTGCGGGCCTCCAGGGTGCCGTCGTCGACGATGGTGACGCCCGGCGCGGCCACGCGCTGGCCCATGCGCCCGGCGTAGGTGCTGGTGCCCTTGCGGTTGAAGTCGCCTTCCAGCCCGTGGCCGACGGCCTCGTGCAGGAGCACCCCGGGCCAGCCGGCGCCCAGCACCACCGGCATCACCCCGGCCGGCGCGTCCACCGCCTCCAGGTTCACCAGCGCCTGGCGCAATGCCTCGCGCGCAAAGCTCTCCGGACGGTCGGCGGCCAGCAGTTCCGCGTACGAGTAGCGGCCTCCGTAGCCCGCGGAGCCGGATTCGCGGCGCCCACCCTGCTCGACGATGACCTGCACGTTCAGCCGCACCAGCGGCCGGACGTCTCCGGCCAGCACGCCATCGCTGCGTGCGACCAGCACGGTGTCCACCACGGCGCTCAGGGCCACGACCACCTGGCGCACCCGCGGGTCGGCGGCGCGCAGCATGCGATCGACCCGGCGCAGCGCTTCCACCTTGACGGCACTGCCCAGCGCATCGATCGGATCCTCCGGACGGTACAGCGAACGCCCTGCCCCGGCGACCAGCCCCCGGGCGCCGTGGGCGTTCCCGCTGCGCGCGATCGCCCGCGCCGAGCCCGCCGCGGCCAGCAGCGCATCGGCATTGATCTCGTCGGAATAGGCGAAGCCGGTCTTCTCGCCGGAGATCGCGCGCACGCCCACGCCCTGCTCGATCGAGTGGGCCCCGTCCTTGACGATGCCGTCCTCCACCGTCCAGCCCTCGCGCCGGGTGTGCTGGAAGTAGAGGTCGCCGAAATCGACCCCCGGGCCGAGCAGGGCGGCGAATGCGCGCTCCAGGCCGCGTTCGTCGAGGCCTGCGGGGCCCAGCAGGCGACTGCGGGCGAGCGCGAGCGGGTCCTGCGCGGCGGCGATGGCGGTCCGGGTCGTGTCGTCGGTCATGGCTCTCGATCTTGGGGTGCGGGATGCGGATGGCAAGCGGCCACGGTCAGCCGCCCGATTGCCGGGCATCGCGATCGGCCACGCGCGGCGGCTCCCGGCGGATCACCTCCACCTTGGGCTCGCTCCACGGGCCAGTGACCCGGTAAGTGGTCGCACCGAGCTCGCCGAGCGGCTTCCTGAGCACCGCGTTGGCCACCGCGCCGACCGCCGCGCCCACCGGCCCGGCGGCGATCGCGCCGACCGCGGTCAACAGGTTGCCCGATTTCGGCAGCACGTCGATGGTCTGGTCGTAGGTCCGGGCACGCAGGTCGGCGCTGCCGGCGATGCGGATCTCGGCCGCCGGGCCGTCGATCAGCAGGTCGTCGGCGCGCGCCCGGCCGCGATCGAATCGGACCTCGCCGGCGATCCGGTTGAAGGCGAAACCCCTCTCGAAGAAGTCGCGGAAATCCAGGGTCAGGCGCCGCGGCAGCTCGGCGACGCTGAGCAGGCCGAGCACGCGGCCCGCGCCGGGCTCGATCTCGACCAGTTGCCCGTCCTTCACCTTCAGCGCCAGGGTGCCGTTCACGGCCTCGGCGCGGAACCCGGCGGGGCTGCCCGGCCAGGCCCCGTCCAGCCGCACCTCGCCCTCGCCGCCGCGGATGCGGCCGGCGAGCCCCAGTCCGCCGAGCAACTCGCCGAAATCCTTGCTGCCGATATCGATCGCCAGGCGGGTCCGGGCGCCGCCGCCGCGGCCCGTCCAGTCGCCGTCCGCATCGATGCGCTGGCGTGCCGAGCGCGTCTGCAGCTGCTCCACGCGCAACCCGCCCGGTGTCGGGCGGGTACGCAGCGCGGCCTCGCCCAGTTCCACCCCGCGTACGCGCAGGTCGCCGACCCGCAGGTCGATCGGCGGGATGCGCGCTGGATCCATCGCCTGCGAGGGGTCCGCAGGATCCGCCCGGGGCGCGTCCTCCGGTCGGGGCGCGGAAGCGCGCGGCCCGGCCGCATCGCGCCAGTGCAGGCGCTGGAACTGCCCGGCGAGCGCGCCAGCGGGTCCGCCCGACAGCGACAGCGCGCCCGCCAGCGCGGGGCCGTCGAAACGCAGGGTGGTGGCGACGCCTTCGCGGGCGCCGCGAATGGCGGTCTCGGGGAACGCGCCCCCGAGTAGCAGCAGGCGGTCGACCTGCAGGTCGATGCGCTGCAGGTCGGGCCCGCCGCCCGCATTCGCCGCAGCGGGATCGCCACCGTCGCCGACGCCGGCCGCGGCCACCGCCAGCGCCGCCCATTCCAGCGCGTCCAGCGCGGCGGTCCGGCCGCCGATGGTCAGGCCGGCGTCCGGCGGCGCGGCCGCCTCGGCGCCACCGAGCATGATGCTGGTGCCGTCGCGCGAGCGCAGCGCCAGGCGCTCGCCGAGCCGGACCGACAGCTCCCCATCGCCGAGCGGCAGCGGGGTCTCGATGCGACTGGGCAGCGCCGCCGCCGCCGGCTTGTCCAGGGGCGCGGGCAGCTGCAGGGCGGTGCCGGCCAGCTCGGACGCCATGTGCAGGCGTGCCGGTGCGGACGGCCGCCCCGGGGGCGCGGAAGCCGGGACCGCCACCGCAACGGTCCAGTCGGAAACGCCGCGCACGTGCGGCCGCAGCCAGGCGAGTTCCGGCGCCTGCGCCAGCAGCTCGGCCGCATCCAGCGGGGCGTGCAGCTCGCCCTCGAAGGCCTGGGCAGGATCGCGCACATGCCCTGCTCCGGCGCGCAGCACCAGGGTGCCGGGCCGGCCCTGCTGCAGGGCCGTCAGGCGCTCGGCGGCGAAACCGTGCTCATCGTAGCGAGCCTCGCCGCGCACTTCGTCCAGAACCAGGCCCCATTCCGGCATCCGCGCACGCGCGCCGTGCAGCTGCACGCGGCCGTCGATGCGCGGCCCGCCACCGCCGCCGTGCAGCGGCAGCGTCATCGCGAAGCTCGCATCGGCGGCGCCGGCCACTGCCAGCTGGTCGAGCGCTCCGCCCCTCAGGCCCTGCAGCGGGCTCTCGCGCAACAGCGCCAGCAGCGCAGCCGCATCGGTGCCGGTCCGCGCCTCCACCTGCAGCAGCGCGCGGCCGAAGCGCGGGATGCCGCCCTCGAGCCCGCTGAAGGCCACCTTGCCGAGCGCGCCGCGCCCGCGCACGTCGAAGCCGTCGGCGATGAACCGCACCGTGCCGGAAAGTCCCTGCGCAGCGGGCCAGTCTGGCTGGAACTTCAGCTCCACCCCGTCCAGCTCCGCCTCGGCGTGGAACAGGCCCGGCGCCGGGACCGAGCCCGCCGCCCGGAACGGCCAATCGTCGAGGTCGCCCGAGACCACAGCACGCGCGTTGCGCACCATGCCGTCGACGAGCGCCGAATCGAGCCAGTCGATCGTCGCCTCGGACATTTCATGGCGAATCCAGAAGCGCTTCGCCACCGACACGTGCGCATCGTCCAGACGGGCGGCCAGATCGATGCGCGGCCGGCCGGCGCCGAAACGCAGGCCGCCACGGAGGTCGGCACCGTAGCCGCGGCCGTCGATCCGCAGCGCCGGCGTCTGCACCTGCCAGTGGCCGTCGTCGCGCCAGGCCACCAGGTCGCCGCGCAGGGCGATGTCGTGCGCCTCGCCGAACCCGCTGGGCCAGTCCACGCGCACCCCGGCGTCGGGATCGAACGAAAGCACCAGGCCGTCGCCGCTGCCGTGCAGCGCCCCTTTCACGCCCTGCATCCCGGGGCGGTCGCCGACGCTGGCGAAGGCCAGGTCTTCGATGCGCGCGTGCAGCCGCAGCGCACCGCCGCGCATGCCGGCGAGCTCGACATCGCCCAGTACCGCGGCGGGCCGCGCCCGGCGCAGCCAGTCGCGCAGGCCGGCCGGGATCCGGTCGCTGAGTGCCAGCAGCGCCAGCGCCGGCCCGGCGTCGAGGCGCTCGGCGGCGAAGGCGTAGCGCTCGCCGGCCGCCAGCAGCAGCCCGTCGAGCGATCGTTCTTCGCCATCGTCGCCGGCGATGCGCAGCAGCGGTACGTCGATGCGCCAGCCGCCGCCGGTATCGACCCAGTGCAACTGCGTGCGGATCGCTGCGAAATCGACGCGCGACGGCGCTCCGCCGGCGGTGCGGGTCGAGCGCAGCCCGACCTCCTCCAGCGTCGCGCGCAGGCCGAGCGCGGTGATGCGATGGCCGCGCAGCGTCGCCCATGCCTCGGCACGGCCGTGGCCGTCGTCGACGGCGACTCCGGCGTAGCGCATCAGCGGGGCCCAGCGATCGAGGTCGGCGTCGCGTAGCGCGGCGTAGGCGCGGCCGTCGCCCCCGTCGCGCTCCAGGTCGAACGCCGCGTGGACGGGCGCGCGGTCGTCGGCCATCCAGGCGCGCGCGGCCGCCCGCACCCGGCGGCCGTCCACGCGCAGGCGCAGATCGATCCGCGGCACCGTGGCGTCGATGTCCAGCTCCGGGGCCAGCACGGTCAGGCTGCCGCCGATCACATGCAGCTCGCCGAGCCGCTCCAGCGCCGCGAAGCGGTCGTCGTCAGCCCGGTCGTGTCCCGGCAGGCCGCGTACGCTCCAGCGCCCGTCGCCGTCGCGCTCGAGGGTCAGCGCGAGATCGCGCAGGCGCAACTCGGTCAGCGAGCGCCCCGGCAGCAGCCCGGCATACTGCGCGACCAGGATCTCGGCGGCACCGACCTGCACCGCATCCTCGCCGCTGCCGATGCGCAGACCGTCCAGGCGCAACAGCGGCCCGCGCCTGGTCCACTCGGTCTCCAGCCTGTCGAATCCGATCTTGCGGCCGACGCGCTCGCCGAGCCAGTCCGCGACGCGATCGGGATGCCGCTCCACCAGCGGCAGCATCTGGCTGGTGATGCCGGCGGTCAGCGCCATCAACACCAGCACCACGGCCAGTCCCAGCCACAGCACGCGGCGCAGCGCCCGCAGACGATGGCGCAGCAGGCTCACCGGCGCGCTTCGCGCGCCGGTGGCGCCGGGAATCGGGAACCGGGAATCGGGAATCGGAAAAGCGCTGTCGAGGAGTGCCTGGGAACGTCGATTCCCCGCTTGCACGATCCGGGAGCATCGACATGGACCTGCCCATTCCCGATCCCCGATTCCCGATTCCCGGCCCTAGAGCAGCACGACATCGAACTGTTCCTGCAGGTACTGCTCGTCGGGCTGGAAGCGGATCGACTTGCCCAGGAACTCCTCGAGCTCGGCCACCGCCGCCGATTCCTCGTCGGTGATGCGCGCCACCACCTTGGGCGAGGCGATCACCAGCAGCCGCGCCGCCTCGAACTGGCGCACCGCCCGGGTGATCTCGCGGAAGATCTCGTAGGTCACCGTTTCCGAGGTCTTGAGCATGCCGCGACCGCCGCAGGCGTGGCACGGCTCGCTGAGCTGGCGCTGCAGGCTCTCCACGGTGCGCTTGCGGGTCATCTCCACCAGGCCCAGCGGCGAGAAGTCGTACACCGTGGTCTTGGCATGGTCGCGCGCCAGCGACTTCTCCAGCGTGCGCAATACCTGGCGGCGGTGCTCCGGATCGACCATGTCGATGAAGTCGATGATGATGATTCCGCCCAGGTTGCGCAGCCGCAGCTGGCGCGCCACCGCCTGCGCGGCCTCGAGGTTGGTCCGGTAGACGGTTTCCTCGAGATTGCGCTGGCCCAGGAACGAGCCGGTGTTGACGTCGACCGTGGTCATGGCCTCGGTCTGGTCGATGACCAGGTAGCCGCCCGACTTGAGCGGCACCTCCTTGTCCAGCGCGCGCTGGATCTCGTCCTCGACGCCGTACAGGTCGAACACCGGCCGCTCGCCGCCGTAGTGCTCGATCTTCTCGGCCAGGCCGGGCATGTACTGGGCGGCGAAGGTGCGCAGGCGCTGCCAGGTTTCGCGCGAGTCGACCTTCACCTTCTCCACGTCGCGCCGCATCAGGTCGCGTACGGCACGCATCGGCAGGGTGAGATCCTCGTACACGCAGGCGCCAACGCGCGCTTCGCGCACCTGCTGCTCGACCAGGGCCCAGACCCGCGCCAGGTAGGCGATGTCCTCGGCCAGCGCCTCGGCCGGCTGGCCCTCGGCGTTGGTCCGCACGATGTAGCCGTGGCTGGAGCCGGCCAGCGCCAGTTCGGCCACCAGGCCCTTGAGCCGCGCGCGCTCGGCCTCGTCCTCGATCCGCGCCGAGACCCCGACCACGCTCGACTGCGGCAGCAGCACCAGGTAGCGCGAGGGAATGCTGATCTGGGTGGTCAGGCGGGCGCCCTTGGAGCCGATCGGCTCCTTGACCACCTGCACCACCACGTCCTGGCCCTCGCGCAGCAGCTCGGCGATCGGCAGCACCGGCGGCGGCACCGACAGCGCCGCCGGCTCGCCTTCGATCTCGGCCGGGGGCAGGGATCGCATCACGTCGTTGGCGTGCAGGAACGCGGCGCGGTCCAGGCCGATCTCGACGAACGCCGCCTGCATCCCGGGCATCACCCGCTGCACCCTGCCCTTGTAGATGTTGCCGACCACGCCGCGGCTCCAGCCGCGCTCGATGTGCAGTTCCTGCAGCATGCCGTTCTCGACCACCGCAACGCGGGTCTCGCGCGGGGTCACGTTGACCAGGATCTCCTCGGTCACGGCGCCGCCATCCCGGCATCGGCGGCGATGTCCGCGATGGCGCCAGCGCCGATGTCGGCATCCACGGGAAGCAGGCCGGCGGCGCGAAGCAGGCGGTCCGTCTCGAACAGCGGCAGCCCCATCACGGCCGAATAGCTGCCTTCCAGTCGCTCGACGAACGCCTCGGCCGCGCCCTGGATGGCGTAGGCGCCGGCCTTGCCCATGGCCTCGTCTCCGGCGACGTAGGCGGCGATGCGCGCCTCGGACAGCGGCGCGAAGCGCACCCGCGTCACCGCGACCGCCTCGCGCTCGGTATCCGCCGCGGCGAGGACGACCGCGGAGATCGCCAGATGGTCACGCCCCGACAGCCGTCGCAGCATCGACGCGGCATCATCGCGGTCGACGGGCTTGCCGAACACCACGTCGTCCAGCACCACCTCGGTGTCCGCACCGAGCACGGCGGGTCCTCCGCCGGCGGCGCCGAGCATCCGTAACCCGGCGCGCGCCTTGTCGCGCGCCACCCGGCGCACGTAGGCTTCGGGCGACTCGCCAGCCGCGCGCACTTCCGGGACGTCGACGTGAAGGGGCACGAACGGCACGCCGAGGCGCTCCAGGAGTTCGCGGCGGCGGGGGGATTTCGAGGCGAGATGCAGCATCCGCACAGGATACCCCGCAGCCCCGGCGCGACCGCGCCTTCGCCCGCTTCGACCCCGTTCCGGCTCACGACCCGTTCACCGGTTGGATTCGACCCTGTCCCCCATCGATCGAGGAGATCCGCATGACCCGTCACGCCCTGTTGCCCCTGCTGCTGGCCGCCGCGCTGGCCGCCCCCGCCGCCGTCGCCGTCGCGCAAACACCGACCGGCCCCCAGGCCGCCGTCACCGACGGCACCCTGCTTTCGGTCTCGGCCCAGGCCGAGGCCAGCCGGGTTCCCGACGTGGCCACCCTCTCGGCCGGCGTGGTCACCCAGGCGCCCGATGCCAATGCCGCGCTGCGCGCCAACGCCGCGCAGATGCAGCAGCTGATGGCGGCGGTGCGCAAGGCCGGCATCGCCGAGAAGGACACCCAGACCAGCGGCCTGAACGTCCACCCCCAATACCGCCACGATGGCGACAAAGCGCCGACCATCACCGGCTACCAGGCCAGCAATACCGTTTCGCTGAAGGTCCGCGACATCGGCTCGCTGGGCGACGTGCTCGACGCCCTGGTCGCCAGCGGCGCCAACCAGGTGAACGGACCCAGCTTCGAGATCGACCAGCCCGACGAAGCCTACGACGAGGCGCGCCGCGCCGCCCTGGTCAAGGCGCGCGAGCGTGCGGACATGTATGCCGAATCCCTGGGCCTGCGCGTGCGCCGCATCGTCAGCATCAGCGAAGGCGGCGGGTTCATGCCGCCGCCGAGGCCGATGATGCGGATGCAGGCCGAGGCGATGGACATGGCGGCCTCCAGCCCGGTCTCGCCCGGCGAGAGCACGCTGACCGCCAATCTCGACGTCGTCTTCGAACTGGGACGCTGACGTGACTCCGGAAAAGAACCCCGACAAGTCCACCCCCGCCGGCCGCGACGACGACAAGTCGGGCTACGCCGAACGTCTGCCACGCGACCGCGACGACGCGCGCAACGTCGGCAAGCCGCCGAAGACCGATCCGGACGCCGGGGGCCTGGAGCGCGATCCCGAGGACGATGCGGATCCGGCCGAGGACGACTGACCGCGTCCGCGCGGACACCGGTGGCAGGCGACGGGCGGAAGCGGCGAGGCGACCGCCCGTCGCTTTCGCCACGCCGGCCGTCCGCGCGCGGCTTGCCTGAACCGCCCCGCCGGCGCAGCGTGAAACCGCTGTCGAGCCGGTCGCCGGATGCGGAACCGCCTGACCCCGCACCGCCCGTCCGGCCGTTGTCCGTCACGCACGACAACCCGGAGGTGGATCATGGTCCCGCAGCACGCCCACGCACACGCCCGCCCGCACTCCCGCGCACACGCCCATGCAGCGCCGTCCGTACGCGGCGCCCCTCCGCACCCGGACCCGGTGCGCATCGCCGGGATCAGCGGCACCCTGCTGCTCAACATCGTCGCCCTGGCCCTGCTGCTGGTTCCGATGGCCAACCCGGGGCTGATCGCGCCGCCGGAGGCCGGCCAGCTCGAAATGCGCTGGATCGAGCCGCGGCCGCTGCCGCCGGATCCACCGCCGCCACAGGTGGAGGTGATGCCGCAGCAGCCCGTGCCCCCGCAGATCCGGACCCATTCCCCGCCCCGGGTCGAGGCGCCGGCGATCGCGCCGGTGGTGGTGGATACGGGCCCGCTTGCCGCCACCCCGATCGTCGAGCCGCTGCCGGCGGGACCGCAAGCCCCGGCATTCGACGACCCGGCGACTCCGGCGCAGGGCATGCGGCTGGAATACGCCAGCGCCCCGGCGCCACGCTATCCGAACGAAGCGCTCGCCAAGGGCCTGCAGGGCACGGTACTGCTCGAAGTCCTGGTCGACGTCGACGGCACGCCGATCGAGGTGCGCATCCACCAGAGCAGCGGCCATCGCGTGCTCGACGCCAGCGCACGCCGCCACGTGCTGCGCAACTGGCGGTTCCGGCCGGCCGTACGCGACGGGCAGCCGGTGCAGGCGATCGGCCTGGTGCCGATCGACTTCAGCCTGGAGCGGGGATGAGCCGCTAGGCGCGGTGGTAGGGGTGGTTGGCGAGCATCGCAGCGGCGCGGTAGAGCTGCTCGGCGGCGACCAGGCGCACCAGCATGTGCGGCAGGGTCAGCGGGCCCAGCGACCAGCGCTCGTCGGCGCGCGCCAGCACCTCCGGGGCATGGCCCTCGGGGCCGCCGACCAGCAGCGCCAGGTCGCGCCCCAGGCCACGCCAGTGCTCGAGCCGCTGCGCCAGTTGCTCCGAACTGTAGTCGCGGCCGCGGCCGTCCAGCGCCACTACCTGGGCTTGCCTGGGCAGCGCCGCCAGCACCCGCGCGCCTTCGTCGTGCATCGCGCGCGCGGCGTCGCGGCCCTTGCCGCGCAGGCCGGGCTCGATCTCGACCAGTTCCAGCGGCAGCCAGTGCGACAGCCGCTTGCGGTACTCGGCGAAGCCTTCGGCCACCCACGCGGGCGGTCGCTCGCCAACGGCGACCAGCCGCGCCTTCAACGCGGGGCGGCACTCCCGCCGTCGCCATCCTCCGGCGGCTGGTCGCCGACCGTCCACAGGCGCTCGAGCGCGTAGAACTCGCGGATCCGCGGCAGCATGACGTGCACCACGACGTCGCCGAGATCGACCAGCACCCATTCCGCCTCGCGCTCGCCCTCGACGCCGAGCGGCTGCACGTCGAGACGCTTGGCGTATCGGACCACTTCCTCGGCGATCGACTTGACGTGGCGGCTGGAGGTGCCCGAGGCCACCACCATGTAGTCGCAGACGCTGGTCTTGCCGCGCACGTCGATCTCGACGACGTCCTTGGCCTTGAGCTCGTCGATGGCGTTGCGCACGTGCGCGAGCAGCACCTCGACGGGCGGCGGCGGATCGGGAAGGCGGGTCTTGATGACGTGTGCGGGGCTGGTCAAAGCGCTGGACTCTGGGATGAGCGGCGGATTATAGCGGAGCGGCCGTGTCGCCACCGTCACGATACAGGCCGTGGCGGTCGATGTAGCCGGCCACGGGCGCGGGGACCAGCGCACGCCAGTCGCCGCCGGCGGCGACCAGCGCGCGCAGGCCGGTGGCCGATTCGCCGCTCAGCGGCTGGCCCAGGCGGAGGATGCGGCCGGCCGGCCCGCCTTCCAGCGCCGCGGGGTCCGCGCATCCGCGCGCGTCGAGTTCGGCCGCCAACGGTGCGGGCAGATCGTCGAGCGCGTTTCCGGCACGCTCGGCGACCACCAGGTGGGCAAGGCTGAACAGATCGCGCCAATCCTTCCACGACATCAGCCCGGCGAAGCTGTCGGCACCCATCAGCAACGCCACCGGGGCGGCCGGTTCTGCGCGACGCAGCGCGCGCAGGGTATCGACCGTGTAGCTGCGGCCGTCGCGCTCCAGCTCGCGCAGATCCACGCTCAGGCCGGGCTCTTCCGCCACCGCCAGCCGCAGCATCGCCGCGCGGTGCCGCGCGTCGGCGCCCGGCGGCGGCCGGTGCGGCGGGTCGGCCGCCGGCATCATCCGGACCGGGCGGCGCAGGCGATCGCGCGCGGCACGGGCGATGGCCAGGTGGCCGTTGTGCACAGGGTCGAAGGTGCCGCCGTACAGCAGCAGCAGTCCCGGGCGCCCGGATGTCTCGACGGCGCCGCTCATGCTACGGACCCCACCTGCGCGCTGCGGCGGGCGGATCGCGGCCGCCGCGGATGGACCCGCACGGTCATCCCTGCCCGAGCAGCGTCATCGCGCGCGGCTCGGCGACCGCCAGCAGCAGGCGCTCGAGCACCTGCCAGGCATCCCCGGCGGCGCGGCCCTTGGCGATGCGGTCGATGCGCCCTGCCTCGGCCAGGAACCGCTCCCACCGGCCGGCGCCGTGGCGCTGCAGCGCGCGCCGGTACACCGCCTGTTTCGATTCCCAGACCCGCTGCGCGCGGAACTCTCCGGCCAGGTTGCCTCCGCGCGCCTGCACCTGCGCCAGCGCGGCGGCGCGCTGCAGTTCCATCACCACCATGCCCATCAGCGCCGGCACCGCCTCGCCCTCGGCCCGCAGGCCGCCGAGCATGCGCGAGACCTGCGCGGGCTGGCCGTTGAGCGCGGCGTCGACCAGGCGGAAGACGTCGTAGCGCGCGGCATCGGCCACCAGCGCTTCCATGCGCGCGGCATCGAGGGGGGTGCCGTCGGCGAGCAGCGCCAGCTTGTCGATCTCCTGCGCCGCGGCCAGCAGGTTGCCCTCGACCCGCTCGGCCAGGCGCAGCACCGCGTCGCGGTCCGCGGCCACGCCGCGGCTGCGCAGGCGCCGCTCGATCCATTCGGCCATCTCGTGCGGCTTGACCGCCCAGGCCACCACCACGTGGCCGATCCGTCCGATCGCCTCGCTCCACTTGCCGCCGTGCTGGCGGCTCCACTCGCCGCCGGTGACCAGCAGCAGCACGTCGGCCGGCGGATCCGCGCAGAACCCGGCGATAGCCGCCGATCCCTCCTTGCCCGGCTTGCAGGTCGGCAGGCGCACCTCGACGACGCGTCGGGTGGCGAACAGGCTGGGTGCGCGAAACGTCGCCTCGACGGCGCCCCAGTCGAAGCCGCGGCCGTCGGCCTCGAAGACCTCGCGCTCGGCATAGCCCTCGGCTCTCGCCTTCGCACGCACCGCGTCGGCCGCCTCCAGCACCCGCAGCGGCTCCGGGCCGGCGATCAGGTACGCCGGGCTCAGCGTCCCGCCCTCGAGCTGGGCCGCCAGGCGTTCCGGGGTCAGTTCCACGGCGGGGGCGGGATGCGGGCGGCTGCCGCGGTCACGGCATCGGCTGGCGCGAAGCGCCGTCGATGCGGCGGATGATCGAAGCGGTCATCTCGCGCTCCAGCTCGCGCCCGAGCAGGTCGCGCTCGCTGTCGGTACCGATCAGGTCGTCGGGGCTGGCGATGTAGTCGCGCGCCAGTTCGACCGCCTGCTGCGGCACGATGTCCTCGCCGTCGGCGTCCCGCAGGCTGAAGACCACCGCATAGCGCAGGGCGTACTCCTGTGCCCGGCCGCGGGCGTCGATGCTGATCGGCGTGGACGCCCATCGCTCCGAAAGGATCGCCAGCGTGGCCACGTCCCCGCGCTCGCGGCTGGCGCGGCTGACGTCCGCCCCGGCGCGCGCGAGCGACTGCACCAGCGCCTCGGGCAGCGGGCTGTACGGGTCCCGCGCCACCACCTGGATCGGGCCGAGATCGGGCGGCAGCGACAGCGCGCTGCGCAGATGGAAGCCGCAGGCCGCCAGGGCCAGGGCGAGGAACGCGAGAGCGATGGACCGGATCATGGCCGGAGTCTGGCCGAGGCGGCGGCTGGCGGCAAGATCATCGCGGTTCAGGCAACCACCACGTTCACGATCTTGCCGGGCACCACGATCACCTTGCGCACCGTGCCGTCGCCGATGAAGCGCCCGACATTGGGCTCCGCCAGCGCCTGGGCCTCGATCGCCGCGCGGTCGGCGTCCACCGCCACCTCGATGGTGCCGCGCAGCTTGCCGTTGACCTGCACCGCCAGGGTCACCGCGTCGCGCTGCAGCGCAGCCGGATCCGGCTGCGGGAACGGCAGGTCCTCGAGCAGGGTCTCGGGGTGGCCGAGTCGTTGCCACAACGCGTGGCTGGCGTGGGGGGTGATCGGATTGAGCAGCAGCACGATCGCCTCGAAGGCCTCCTGGCGCAACGCGCGGCCGTTGCCGCTGGGATCCTCGAATTTCGCCAGGTGGTTGAGCAGTTCCATCACCGCGGCGATCGCGGTATTGAAGCTGTGGCGGCGGCCGTAGTCGTCGCCGACCTTCTGGATGGTCTCGTGCAGCTGCCGCCGCAGGGTCGCCTGCGCAGCCGTCAGCGCCTCGCGGTCGAGCGCCGGCACCGCGCCCCCGGCGCCATGGCGGGCCACCTGCGCCCACAGCCGGCGCAGGAACCGCGCCATGCCCTCGACACCGGCCTCGTTCCATTCCAGCGACTGCTCCGGCGGCGCGGCGAACATCGAGAACAGCCGCACCGTGTCCGCCCCGTACTTGTCCACCATCGATTGCGGGTCGACGCCGTTGTTCTTCGACTTGGACATCTTCTCGATGCCGCCGACATGCACCGGCCCGCCGTCGGATTTCGCCCGTGCGCCGGCGATGCGGCCCCGCTCGTCGCGCTCGACCTCCACCTCGGCGGGATTGATCCATTCCCTCGACCCGTCGTCCTGGTCGCGGTAGAAGGTCTCGGCGATCACCATGCCCTGGGTGAGCAGGTTGACCGCAGGCTCGTCGCTGCGCACCAGCCCTGCGTCGCGCATGAGCTTGTGGTAGAAGCGGAAGTACAGCAGGTGCAGGATCGCGTGCTCGATGCCGCCGATGTACTGGTCCACCGGCGTCCAGTAGTCGGCGCGGGCATCGACCATGTCGGCGGCGCCCGGGGAGGTGTAGCGGGCGTAGTACCAGCTCGACTCCATGAAGGTGTCGAAGGTGTCGGTCTCGCGCTCGGCGCCGCCGCCGCACTGCGGGCAGCTGGTCCTGCGCCATTCGGGGTCAGCCTTGAGCGGCGACTGCACCAGGCCGCTGGCGAACGCCGCCTCGACGTCCTCCGGCAACAGCACCGGCAGCTGGTCTTCCGGTACCGGCACCACGCCGCAGGCCTGGCAGTGGATCACCGGGATCGGGCAGCCCCAGTAGCGCTGCCGGCTCACGCCCCAGTCGCGCAGGCGGAAGTTGACCCGCCGGCCGCCGCGGCCCTCGCGTTCGAAGCGCGCGGCCAGGGCGTCGAACGCCTGCTGGAAATCCATGCCGTCCAGCTCGCCCGAGTTGACCAGCCAGCCGCGGCCGGTCCAGGCGCCCTGCTCGGCGATGCCGCGCTGGAAGTCCTCGACCACCTGGACGGCGGCGCGGGTGTCGTAGGCGTCCACGGCGCCGGCTCCGCCCAGGGCGCTGCGCATCGGGTCGGCATGGCTGTCGACGTCGCGACCGACCTCGTCCAGGGCATCGCGCACCTCGTTCGGCACCACCACCATGCGGATCGGCAGCCCGTAGGTCCTGGCGAACTCCCAGTCGCGCTGGTCGTGGCCGGGGACGGCCATCACCGCGCCGGTGCCGTAGCCCATCAGCACGAAATTGGCCACCCAGACCGGGATGCGCTCGCCGGTCAGCGGATGCACCGCGCGCAGGCCGGTGTCCATGCCGCGCTTGACCTGGGTCTCCAGTTCGGCCTCGGACACGCCGCCCCGGCGCAGTTCCGCGACGAAGTCCGCCAGCTCCGGATTGCCGCGGACGGCGTGCTGCGCCAGCGGGTGCTCGGCGGCGACCGAGAGGAAGGTCACGCCCATCAGCGTATCCGGGCGCGTGGTGTAGACCTCGACGCGCTGGTCCAGGCCCTCGATGTCGAAGGCGATCTCCAGCCCCTCGCTGCGGCCGATCCAGTTGCGCTGCATGGTGCGCACCGATTCCGGCCAGCCCTCCAGCGTCTCCAGTCCATCGAGCAGTTCCTGCGCGTAGTCGGTGATCTTCAGGAACCACTGCGGGATCTCCCGCTTCTCCACCGGCGCGCCCGAGCGCCAGCCGCGGCCGTCGACGACCTGCTCGTTGGCCAGCACGGTCTGGTCGATCGGGTCCCAGTTGACCACCGCATTGCGGCGGTAGGCCAGGCCCTTCTTCAGCAGGCGCACGAACATGCGCTGCTCGTGCACGTAGTAGTCGGGCCGGCAGGTGGCGAACTCGCGGCTCCAGTCGATCGCGTAGCCCAGCGACTTGAGCTGCGCGCGCATGTGGTCGATGTTGGCGTAGGTCCACTTCGCCGGCGCCGTGCGGTTCTTGATCGCCGCATTCTCGGCGGGCAGGCCGAAGGCGTCCCAGCCCATCGGCTGCAGCACGTTCTTGCCGGTCATCCGCTGGTAGCGGCTGATCACGTCGCCGATGGTGTAGTTGCGCACATGGCCCATGTGAAGGGCCCCGGACGGGTACGGCAGCATCGACAGGCAGTAGAACTTCGGCCTCGGGTCGTCTTCGCCGACCTCGAAAGCGCGAGTGGCGTCCCAGAAGCGCTGGGCGTCCGTCTCGAGGGCGGCGGGCTGGTAGGCGGACGGATCGGCTGCGGGAGACGCTTCGGACACGGCGGGCATCGCGGGACGAGGACCGGCAAGCGTACCGCAGCGCAACACGCCCCGCCACGCGCCGGCGCGGGGGCCTTCCCCGGGCCTGGCCCCGGCCCCGGCGCCGGCCGCGCTGTGCTTCAATTCACGCCTCTTCACCGGGGAACCACACCATGTCCGTACCCAACGTCCGCGCCGCGCTCGCTGCCCTGGCCCTGCTCCTCCCCGTCGCCGCGGCGGCGGCCGGGCCCAGCGCCGTGCACTGCGGCAAGTTGTTCGACGCGCGCAGCGGGCGGATGCTGGGGCCGCACACGATCCTGGTGCGCGACGGCCGCATCGACTCGCTGGTCTCCGGCGGCAATGCCAGCGTCCAGGGCGTCGAGGACATCGACCTGCGCGACCGCGTCTGTCTGCCCGGCTGGACCGACCTGCACGTGCACCTGGGTTCGCAATCGAGCCCGCAGAGCTATTCGGAGGGGTTCCGGCTGGACCCGGTGGACTACGCGTTCCGCGCGGTCGGCTACGCCGAGAAGACCCTGCTGGCCGGCTTCACCAGCGTCCGCGACCTCGGCGGCGAGGTCGCGCCGCACCTGCGCGACGCGATCAATCAGGGCCTGGTGCGGGGGCCGCGGATCTTCGCCGCCGGCAAGTCCATCGCCACCACCGGCGGCCATGCGGATCCCAGCAACGGCTACAACTCGATGTTGTCGCACCTCATGGGCCCGCCGGGTCCGACCGAAGGGGTGATCAACTCGGCCGACGACGCGCGTCAGGCGGTGCGCCAGCGCTACAAGGACGGCAGCGACGTGATCAAGATCACCGCCACCGGCGGAGTGCTCTCCTACGCCCGCTCCGGCGACGCTCCGCAGTTCACCGAGGACGAGGTGCGCGCGGTGGTCGAAACCGCCCGCGACTACGGCTACCGCGTCGCCGCCCACGCCCACGGCACCGAGGGCATGCTGCGCGCGGTCGAGGCGGGAGTGACCAGCATCGAGCACGGCACTCACATGACCGACGAGGTGATGCGGCTGATGAAGCAGCGCGGTACCTGGTACGTACCGACCATCCACGCCGGCCGCTTCGTCGCCGACAAGGCGAAAGAGGACGGTTACTTTCCGGAGATCGTGCGGCCCAAGGCCGCGGCCATCGGCGCGCAGATCCAGGAGACCTTCGCCCGCGCCTGGCGCGCCGGCGTGCCGATCGCCTTCGGCACCGACATGGGCGTAGGCCCTCACGGCGACAACGCGCGCGAGTTCCTCTACATGGTCGAGGCCGGCATGCCTGCCGCCGAGGCCCTGCAGGCGGCCACCGTGCACGCCGCCGAGGTGCTGGGCGTGGACGACCAGGGCGTGATCGCGCCGGGCCGTCGCGCCGACATCATCGCCCTGGCGGCCGATCCGCTGGAGGACATCCAGGCCGTGCTCGACGTGCGCTTCGTGATGAAGGACGGCGAGGTGTTTCTCGGCCCCGGGACCCGATGAGCGCGGAATGGCTCGGCTACGCGGCAGCGGTGCTCACCAGCATCGCCTTCGTGCCGCAGGCGATCAAGACGGTGCGCAGCCGCGATACCCGCAGCATCTCGCTCGGCATGTACGTGGTGTTCACCGTCGGGGTGGGGTTCTGGTTCGCCTATGGCGTGGCGCTGATGTCCTGGCCGATGATCCTCGCCAACAGCGTCACCTTCGCGCTGGCGGCGACCATCCTCGGGCTCAAGCTGCGCTACGGTTGAGCGCGGCCGCCAGCCGCCACGGCGCCAGCGCCAGCCAGCCGAACCAGGCCGCGAACGCCAGCCGCTGCGCCAGCGCCGGCGGCAGCGACTCGAGCGGCGCCAGCGCCAGCCCAGCGACCGCTGCCGCCGCCACCGGCCCGGCGATCCGCAGCCGCGGCACCGCCGCCAGCAGCAGCGCTCCGGGTACGAAAGCCACCCACCACAGCGTCCAGGCGCTGCCGTGCAGCCGGCCGCTGCCGCCGTCGAGTTCGCGCAGGTCCAGCGGCAGGAACCCCTGCGCGGCGAACGCCAGCGTCGAGAGCAGCAACAGGCGCGCGCCGATGCGCGGAGCCCATCCCGACGCCGGCGGCAGATCGCGGTAGACCGCGAGCGCCGCTACCGCCGCCAGCAGTCCGGGCAGCGCCAGCCCCAGCGCGTTGAACGCCGTCGCGCCCGGCACGCCGCGGGCACCGAGCAGCGCCACGGGGTGCAGCAGGTGCGAATAGCCCTGCGGCAGCAGCGCGAAGCCCGCCACCGCTCCGGCGAACAGCACCCCCGCCAGCCATCCCGCATGCCGGGCCATCGACCACCAACGGTTGACCGTCACGTTTCCTCCGGATTCTCGCGCACGCCCGGCGCGCGCGGGCGAAGTCCGCCCGGCGCCGGCGGCGACCGGCCGCACCGCAGGCGGTTGGATTCGCCGCCATCTGGCACCATCTGCTCCTGACGCTATCAGGAAATCGCCGAATGTCCGCAGAGTCCCCCGCCAATCCGCACGTCTTCGACGCCACCGCCGCCAATTTCGAGACCGAAGTGCTGCAGAAGTCGCTGCAGACTCCGGTCCTGATCGATTTCTGGGCCGAGTGGTGCGGGCCGTGCAAGACCCTGGGTCCGATCCTCGAGAAGCTGGCGGCCGAGTACAACGGCGCCTTCCTGCTGGCCAAGGTGGACGTGGACAGCGAGCAGCAGCTCGCCGCGGCCTTCCAGGTGCGTTCGATTCCGACCGTGTTCCTGCTGGTCGGCGGCCAGCCCGTCGACGGTTTCCCGGGCGCCCTGCCGGAGGGGCAGCTGCGCGAGTTCCTGCAGCGCCACGGCATCGAGCCGGCAGCGCCGGCGCTGGCAGGGATCGAGGCCGCCGGCGCCGATGCGGCCCCGCCTCCCCCGCCCGACCCCCACACCGAGGTGCAGCGGCTGCGTCGCGAGGTGGAAGCCGCGCCGGATCGCGACGAGCTCAAGCTGGACCTCGCCCTCGCTCTGCTGCGTACCGGCGCGGCCGCCGAGGCCGAGGGGCTGCTCGACGCCCTGCCCGCCAACCTGGCCACCGACGAGCGCAGCGTACGGGCGCGTGCGAGCCTGGGCTTCGCCGCACTGCTGCAGGACGCCCCGCCGCCGGAGACCCTGGAAGCGGCGGTCTCCGCCGATCCCGACGATCTGCGCGCCCGCCACCTGCTCGGCGCCCATCGCCTCGTCGCCGGGAACGCCGAGGCGGGCCTCGAACAGTTCATCGAGATGCTGCAGCGCGATGCCGGATACGAGGATGGGCTGCCCAGGCGGGTGCTGATCGACGCTTTCCGCGTGATCGACGATGCCGCGCTGGTCGGCCGCTACCGCAGGCGCATGGCTTCGCTGCTGTTCTGAGCCGCAGCCGGCAGGCGCGCGCCTGGGAGGCGCCCGGTGCTGCGGAACGCCTCGCCCCGCCGGCGATGCGGCGCCCCCCGACCGGGCATGGCAGCTCCCGTAGAGCCGAGCTTGCTCGGCTGCTCCGCCTCGGCTGCTCCGCCTCGGCTGCTCCGCCTCGGCTGCGCGGCCTCGGCTGCGCGGCCTCGGCTGCGCGGCCTCGGCAGTCGCGAAGCGAAGGGCGATTTCGCTCGACCGCGCGGGGGCGGGAGCCGCGCCGGGTGCTCGAATCCCGACCCCGCACGGTCCATACCATCGCGTATGGTAGCCTTGGATCCCGCCCATCGGCCTAGCCATCGATGAAGCCCAGCACCCTGCGCCTGGTCATGAACCTGTGGCCGCCGTTCCTGTTCTCGGGCATCCACGTCGACCGCATCGGCGTCGACTGGCGCAGCGCCCGGGTCGAGCTGCGGATGCGTCCGTGGAACCGCAACTACGTGGGCACCCACTTCGGCGGCAGCCTGTTCTCGATGACCGATCCGTTCTGGATGCTGCTGGTCAAGGAGTCGCTCGGGCGCGACTACATGGTCTGGGACCGCGCCGCGGAGATCGAATTCCTGAGCCCCGGGCGCGGCACGGTCCACGCGGAATTCGCCGTCGACGAGGACATCCTGCGCACGATGCGCCAGGCCACCGCCGGCGGCGACAAGTACCTGCACTGGTTCGCCACCGACATCGTCGACGCCGCGGGCGAGGTGGTCGCGCGGCTGCGCAAGCAGATCTACGTGCGCCGCAAGAAAGGGCGCTAGAAAAATCCCCAGTCCGCCGCCGGCTCGCGCAGTTCGGGGGGAAGCATCGCTCTCCACTCGTCCACTGCCGTCCCGTAGAGCGAGATCCTCAAGCCCGTCCCGTCGGGGGTGAACGCGAGGCCGCGCGCTGCTTCCGCGCACCGGCAGGCCCGCCATTCCCGCCTCGTCCTGCCATGCGCCCGAGCTCGCGCGCACGCTCCGGACCCGTGATCCGGGTTCACAAAGCCATGGCGCAGGATCGCTATGCTTCCCGATGGAGACAGGGGGCCGGATGTCGGAAGGATCGAGCCAGCGCGACGACGCGCCGCTGCCGGAGATTGCCGGATACAGGCTGCTGCGCGTGATCGCGCACGGAGGCATGTCGACCGTCTATCTCGCCCGACAGGAGGCGCTCGGGCGCGAGGTGGCGATCAAGGTGATGCGCCCGGAGGCGCTGTCGGACGAGGTCAGCAGGCGCCGCTTCGAGAACGAGGCGCGCACCATCGGACGCCTCGAGCACCCGCACATCGTCGGCATCTACCAGATCGGCCGCACCGCTGCGGACCTGCCCTACTACGTGATGCCGCACATGCCGCGCGGTCACCTGGGGCAGCGCGATTTCCGCGGCCACGAGGAACGCGTGCGCGAGATCCTGCGCGCGTTGCTTTCCGCGCTCTCCTACGCGCATGCGCGCGGCGTGATCCATCGCGACGTCAAGGCGGAGAACGTCCTGTTCGACGAAGCCGAACGCCCCCTGCTGGCGGATTTCGGCATCGCCCTGCGTCGCGGCTACGGCAGCCGCGTCACCAGTGCCGGGCTGGCGTTGGGCAGCACCGCCTACATGGCGCCGGAACAAGCGCGCGGCGAGGAGGTGGACCCGCGCGCCGACCTCTATAGCGTCGGCGTGCTGGCCTGGGAGATGTTGACCGGCGAGCTGCCGTTCAAGGCCGGCGATGCGCTGTCGATGGCGGTGATGCATGCCCAGGACCCGGTTCCCAGGCTTCCGCGCCAGCTGCGCCACTGGCAGCGCTTCATCGACAAGGCGATGGCCAAGGGGCCGCTCAAGCGCCACCTCGATGCCGACGACATGCTGCGCGCCCTCGAACGCGTCTCGCGTCGCGGCCCGCGAAGGACCGACGCCCTGCAGGACGCGCTCCGGACGATCCCGGCGCGGCTGCGCGCGCTGCCGCGCGCGTCGTGGATCGTCGCCGGCCTCGCCGTCGCGGCCGCTGCCGGCCTGGCGCTGCGCCAGACCGGCAGCGATCCCGGCAGCGAATTCTTTCGTGCCGGCAACGCCGAAGCCCAGGTGTCCGCAGGGCGGGGCCTGCCGTCGCCCACCGCGGGCGGGGCGGGCATGCTGGCCAATCCGGACGACGCGCTGCTGCGCGCCGCGCCGGAGTCGCAGGCCAGCAGGCTGATCGCCGCCGCCGAGCGGCAGATCCGCGCGGGCCGCCTGTACGCGCCACGCAACGACAACGCCTTCGACAACCTCGCCAATGCCGCAGCGGCGGACCCCGATCACCTGCAACTGCCGCAGGCGGTTGCGGCGCTAGCCTCGGCGCTCGCCGCCGAGGCCAGGCGCAGGATCGGCGCCGGCGACACCGACGCAGCGGTGGAGCCGCTGCGTCGGCTGGCGCGGATGTCGGAACGGATGCCTCCGGACACCCTCGCCGGCCTCGCCGATCTGCGTCGCAAGGCGGCCGCGGCGATGACTGCGCGCATCGACGCCGAGGCCGCACGCTTCGACCGCGACGCGGCGCTGAAAGTGGCCGGACTGGCGCGCAGCGCAGCTCTGGACGAGGGCGCCGTCGACGCGCTGCGCCGGCGCGCCGCGGCGATTCCGGCCGTCGGCGAGCGGATCCCCGGCGAGGCCGCGGAGATGATCGTGATGCGCAAGGGCGACGACGCCTACGCGATCGCGCGGCGCACGGTCGGGGTCGACGAGTACCGCCGCTTCGCCGGGGCCACCGGCCGCGACGCGTCGCTGTGCCGCGAGCGCGCCTCGGTGCTGCGGGTGTTCTCGCCGCGCGACTGGACATCGCCGGGGTACGCGCAGGACGGCGGCGACGCCGTGGTCTGCGTGTCGTGGGCCGATGCCGACGCGTACGCGCGCTGGCTGGGCGAGCGCAACGGCCACCGCTACCGGCTGCCCACCGCGAGCGAGGCGCGCGGCCTGGCGCACCACGCCGGCGCCACGGCCGTCGCCGAGTGGCTGCTCGATTGCAGCAGCGCCGGCTGCGCGCGCCGCCAGATCCGCGGCGCGAGCTGGCGCCAGGACGCCGGCACCCGCGACGGCGACGCCGCGCGCGGCTACGACGACGTCGGCTTCAGGCTGGTGCGCGAGCCCTGAATCGATCGGCGCACGGGGCTAAGATGTGCCCATGTCGCACCCGCCATCGCTCGCGCGGCGCCTGCAGCGCCTGTTTCTCGCCGGACTGCTCACCCTGCTGCCGATCTGGCTGACCTGGGTGGTGGTCAAGTTCGTCTTCGTATTGCTGGGCGACGCCAGCAAGCCATGGGTCGCCCCGCTGTCGCGGCGGATCGCGGCCTGGTTCCCCGACTCGATGGGCTGGGTCAATGCGCTCTGGGTGCAGAATTTCATCGCCCTGGTCGCCACCGTCGCGGCGATCCTCGGCGCCGGCTGGCTGACCCGGCGTGTGGTCGGCCAGCGCATGCTGGGCTGGTTCGAACGGCTGATCGCGCGCATCCCGCTCGCCAGCACCATCTATTCCAGCGCGCGCAAGCTGCTGGACATCCTGCAGACCAAGCCCGGGACCACCCAGCGCGTGGTGCTGATCGATTTCCCGCATCCGCAGATGAAGTCGGTGGGCCTGGTGACGCGGGTGATGCGCGAAATCGGCAGCGGCCGCGAACTGGCCGCGGTCTACGTGCCGACCACGCCGAATCCGACGTCCGGCTACCTCGAGATCGTCCCGGTCGAGATGCTCACGCCGACCGACTGGACCGTGGACGAGGCGATGGCGTTCATCATTTCCGGCGGCGCCTCGGCGCCCGATACGATCCCGTTCTCGCCCCCCGGACAGCGCCCATCGCCCTGAGCGGGCCGAATGACCTTTGGCCCATGTCCGCCGGCGGCCGAGCGGCGAGGCTGGCCGGTCTGCCCATGCCCGGAACCCTCATGATCCTGCGTCCGCTCGCACTCGCCGTCCCGCTCGCCCTCGCCGCCGTCCTGGCCGCGTGCGGGCCCTCGCCCGACACCGGAAGCAGCGCCCGGCCCGAGTCCGCCGCCGGCCAGGAACAGGCCGGGGACCGCGCCGCCCGGCTGAACGCGCTGTACGAGGAGTTCTGGGAGGAAACGCTGCAGCTCAACCCGGTGCAGGCGACGTTCCAGGGCGATCACCGCTACGACGACCAGCTACCCGATTTCGGTTCGGCCGAATACCGGCAGCAGGTGCACGATTTCAACACCCGCTGGCTGCAGCGCGTCGAGCAGGTCGGCGAAGAGGGCCTTGAGGGCCAGGATCTGTTGAGCTACCGGATCTTCGTGCGCGAGCGCCGCGATGCGCTGGAGGCCGAGCGCTTTCCCTCGTGGATGATGCCGGTCAACCAGATGGGCAGCCTGGCCAGCTACGCGGTGATGCTCGGCTCCGGCTCGGTCGCGCAACCGTTCAAGACGGTGAAGGACTACGACAACTGGCTGGCGCGCGCCTCGCGCATCCCGGTGCTGCTCGACACCGAGATCGCCAACATGCGCGCCGGCATGGAGGCGGGCGTGGCGCAGCCGCGGGTGGTGATGGAGAAGGTGCTGCCGCAGCTGGACGCGGTGATCGTCGACGATCCGGAGAAGAGCCAGTTCTGGGGCCCGATCTCCGGCATGCCCGAGGACTTCTCCGCGGAGGACCGCGAGCGCCTGACCGCCGCCTACCGCGAGCTGATCGCCGACCAGCTCATGCCGGCATTGCGCGAGCAGCGCGACTTCATCGCCGACGAATACCTCCCGGCGGCCCGCGACTCGGTCAGCCTCGCCGCGCTGCCCGAGGGCGGCGACTGGTACGCGTTCTCGGCCCGCCAGAGCACCACGACGGACCTGCCGCCGGAACGGATCCACCAGATCGGCCTGGACGAGGTGGCGCGCATTCAGGGCGAGATCCGCACGGTGATGGAGGAGGTCGGCTTCGAGGGTTCGCTGCAGGAGTTCTTCGCGTTCATGCAGAACGACGCGCAGTTCGAGTTCGAGTCCGAGGAGGCCCTGCTCGCCCACTACCGCGGCTTGGAAGCCAAAGTGAACGAGCGGGTCGGCGAGCTGTTCTCGCTGACCCCCGAGGCCGGCTTCGAGATCCGCCCGGTGGAGGCGTTCCGCGCCGAATCGGCGGCCGGAGGCTCGTACATGACGCCGAGCGAGGACGGCAGCCGCCCCGGTATCTTCTACGTCAACACCCATGACCTGCCCACCCGCAAGACCTGGGACGCCGAGGACCTGTTCCTGCACGAGGCCATCCCCGGCCACCATTTCCAACTGGCCCTGCAGCAGGAACTCGAGGGCGTGCCGGCGTTCCGCCGCTTCGGCGGCGAGACCGCCTTCATCGAGGGCTGGGGCCTTTACGCCGAGGGCCTGGGCCGCGACCTCGGCCTCTATACCGATCCGTACAGCTACTTCGGCCGCCTCCAGGGGGAGCTCTGGCGCGCGGTGCGGCTGGTGGTCGACACCGGGCTGCACAGCAAGGGCTGGACCCGCCAGCAGGTGCTCGACTACATGTTCGAGAACTCTTCGGTCAGCGAGCCTGACGCGATCGCCGAGGCGGAGCGCTACATCGCATGGCCGGGCCAGGCGCTGGCCTACAAGATCGGCGAGTTGAAGATCAAGGAACTGCGCGCCAGGGCCGAGCAGGCGCTCGGCGACCGCTTCGACGTGCGCGCCTTCCACGCCGAGGTGCTGAAGGACGGCTCGGTGCCGCTGGAAGTGCTGGAAAGCAAGATCGATGGCTGGATCGCGGCACAACAGGGCTGAACGGTACGGCCACCGCCTGCACGGCCTGCCCCATCCTTTCGCACCGCAAGGGCCGGCATGGCCGGCCCTTGCCCATCCGTTGCGAGGATCCATCACCGTCGCCGCGCCAGGCCGTCCCATCCGTCGTTGTGATCCATCACCGTCGCCACGGGGCGGCGCCAATGAATAGTCGTGTCTGGCAGATGGTTCCAAAGAGCGCCTTCGATTGACCGCGCGGGGCGGGAGCCGCGCCGGGGTGTTGCTCCGCCCTTCGGTCCGGCCGCGCCAGGCAGTTCCATCCATTGCGGGGATCCATCACCGCCGCCACGGGGCTGCGTCAATGAATCGCCGCGTCTGGCAGTTGGTTCGTCGGAAGACCGCCTTCGGTCGACCGCGCGGCGCGTGAACCGCGCCCCGGCGCGACTCCCGCTTGAACGTTGTTGGGCTTCGGAGGGATGGGTTGCCGAGCATCCGAAAGCGAATGACAGGCCGCTTGCGCGGTACTGGCGCGCGGCCCGTGCGAACGGCACGCCCGGGGCGCGCAACGGCACGGGTCCGCGGCGGCGAGCCGGGGAGCACATTCCGGCCCGGGCGCCGCTGCCCCGAAATCCGCGAACTCGCCTCGACCGTGACGCGACACGCAAGACTCCCTGGCACCCGCGCATTAAAAAGGGCCGGCATTGCCGGCCCTCTTCGTTCCGCGATCGCAACCGGGTCTCAGGCGCGCGCGCCGCGGCGCGCACCGGCCGGCTTGCCGCCGCCGCGGTGCTGCTTGGGACCGGCGTGGGCCTGGGGGCCGCGCGCCTGCGGCTTGCCGTGGGCGCGGTGCGTCGGCTTGGCCGGAGCGCGCGCCTGGGTGCGCTGGCCCTGGCGCTGGCCGCCACCGCCGTTCTTCGGGATCGGGGCGTTGAGGTCGATCGGGCGGCTCGGCTCGAAGCCCGCGACGGACTCGACCACCACGTCGGCCTTGAGCATGCGCTGGATCTGGCGCAGCAGCCCCCCCTCCTCCGGCGCCACCAGCGACAGCGCTTCGCCGGACGCGCCGTTGCGGCCGGTACGGCCGATGCGGTGGATGTAGTCCTCGGCCACCATCGGCAGGTCGTGGTTGATCACCAGCGGCAGATCGGGGATGTCGAGGCCGCGCGCGGCCACGTCGGTGGCGACCAGGATCCGCGCCTTGCCGGCCTTGAACGCGATCAGCGCCTTCTGCCGCTGCGCCTGGCTCTTGTTGCCGTGGATCGCCACCGCCGGCAGCCCGGCCTGCTCCAGCTGCTCGGCGAGCCGGTTGCAGCCGTGCTTGGTCTTGCCGAACACCAGCACCCGCTCGGTATGGCGGCGGGCCAGGATCTCGACCAGCAGATCGCGCTTGCGCGCGCCGTCGACCGGGTGCACCCGGTGGGTGATGGTCTCGGCGATGGTGTTCTGGGCGGCCACCTGCACCTGCTTCGGGTCGCGCATGAACTCCAGCGCCAGGGCCTTGATCCGCGGCTCGAAGGTGGCCGAGAACAGCAGCGTCTGGCGGTCCTTGGGGACCCGCGCCAGCACCCGCTTCATCGCCGGCAGGAAGCCCATGTCGAGCATCCGGTCGGCCTCGTCCAGGACCAGGATCTCGACCGCATCGAGCTTGGCATGGCCGTTCTCCATGTGGTCGAGCAGGCGGCCCGGGCAGGCCACCAGGATGTCCACGCCGCGGCGCAGGTTCTCGATCTGCGGCTGCATGCCGGCGCCGCCGAAGATCGTCGCCACGTGCAGGCGCAGGTGGCGGCCGTAGGCCTTGAGGCTGTCGCCCACCTGCACCGCCAGCTCGCGGGTCGGCACCAGGATCAGCGCGCGCGGCTTGCGCGGGCCCTTGGGCGGGGTTTCCTTGGCCAGACGCTGCAGCAGCGGCAGGCCGAAGGCGGCGGTCTTGCCGGTGCCGGTCTGGGCGCCGCCCAGCAGGTCGTGGCCGGCCAGCGCCAGCGGGATCGCCTGGGTTTGGATCGGTGTGGGTACGGTGTAGTTGCTGTCGGACAGCGCGCGCAGCAGCGCGGGCGAGAGCCCGAGGGTTTCGAACGTCATGCGTTTGATGCTCCTGTACGTCGCGGCGCGGCGCCGGCCGCCATGGGGCGGGCCGGTCGGGCGACCGTGACGGCTTACTCGGAGCTATCCAGAACCGCGCTGCGAGTAATTGGTGACGGTGCGGAAAGGTTCCGGACCGTTGATCTGCGCGACGTTGGACGTGCGGAATAAGTTGCCGGGGAATCCCCGCGGCGGGCATACCAGGATCGTCTCTGCCCGTGGGCAGGGGGAGCCGTGTTGCAGAACAGCCGCGGAGTCTACGCTAGCCCGGACCGCCCCGCCAGCGCCGCCTGCGCCGGGCGTTCAGCCGCCGCGCCCGGACGCGCACGGCTCAGACCGTGTGCAGGCCCTCCCCGCCCCGCAGGTGCGGCGCGCGGGAGATGCCCAGCGCCTGCCGCAACTGATCGCGGTAGCTGCGACCCGAGGTCACGCACGCGCCGCTGCGCAGCCGCAGCCAGTACTGCGCCGCGCCCCAGGCCTCGATCTGCTCGATCGCGTCGATGCGCACGATCCGCGAGCGGTGGATCCGCACGAACCGCCGCGGATCGAGTCGCTGCGCGAACGCCGCCATGGTCTCGCGCAGCAGCAACGCACGGCCGTCCAGGTGCAGCTCCAGGTAGTTGCCCTGGGCGAGCACGTACTCGATGTCGGCCACCGCGACCATGCGCAGGCGCTGGCCGTCCGGCACCGCCAGGCGCTCGGGATAGTCGCCGCTGGCGGGCGCCGCGCCGCCGGCCAGCCGCAGCCGGAGCCTGGCCACGGCCTCGCGCAGCCGCTCCGGCGCCACCGGCTTCATCAGGTAGTCCACGGCAGCGGCGTCGAACGCCTGCAGGGCGTGGGCGGAATACGCGGTCACGAACACCACCAGCGGGCGCCGTGCCGCAGGCAGCCGCTCGAGCATCGCGAAACCGTCGACATGCGGCATCCGCACGTCGACGAAGGCCACGTCCGCCGCCGCCTGCAGCAGGCCCGAGGCGGCCTGGAGCCCGTCGGCATACTCGGCCACCACCTCCACGTCGCCCTCGGCCTGCAGCAGGCGCGCCAGGCGCGCGCGCGCCAACGGCTCGTCGTCGACGATCGCGACGCGCAGGCGGCTCACGCCGCCACCGCCCGGCGCCCGCACGGCAGCCGCACCCGCGCCGTGGTGCCGCCGCCCTCGCCGATCTGCAGTTCGACGGCCTGGTCGTCGCCGAACAGATAGTGCAGGCGCGCGCGGATGTTGCTCAGCCCGGTGCCGTGCCGGTGCGCGCCCGGGACGCCGTCGCCGTCGTCGCTGACCTCGAGCAGCAGGTGGGCGCCCTCGCGCCGCGCCACCACCTGCAGCAGTCCGGCCGCGGTCCGCGGGGCGATGGCATGGAGAATCGCGTTCTCGGCCAGCGGCTGCAGCACCAGCGGCGGCACAAGCACATCGTCGAGCCCCGGGTCGACCCGCCAGCGCAGCCGCAGGCGCGCGCCGAGCCGCACTTTCTCGATCTCCAGGTAGTGGCGCAGCAGCCGCAGCTCCTCGCCCAGCGGCACCAGCTGCGAACGCTGGTGGTCGAGGCTGCTGCGCAGCAGCTCTCCCAGCCCCACCAGCATGCGGTCGGCGGCATCGGCGTCCCGGTGCACCATCTCGGCGATCGAATTGAGCGCGTTGAACATGAAATGCGGGTTGAGCTGCGCTCCCAGCGCCTCCAGTCGGGTCTCGGTCAGCCGCGCCTGCAGCTGTTCGGCCTCGCGCTCGCGCTGGCGCGCGCGCTGCGCGTACAGCCAGGCGTGGGCGACTCCGACCATCAGGCAAAGCAGCAGGAAATTCCTGGGAAAACTCGCCGCGAGTTCGCGCCAGAAGCCCGGGAACTCCTGGTACCAGCCGATCCACGGATTGAGCAGCGCCACCGCCGCCACGCGCAGCATCACCAGCGCCACCACCAGCAGCAGCGCCGCGACGATCGAGACCACCAGCCGCGGGCGCTCGATCGGGAGGGTCCGCAGCCACCACAGCAGCACCACGACCATGGGGACCCAGAGCAGGCCCGAGGCCATGCCGAGGCGGAACGCGGTCGCCGTCGCCATCCTGGTGCCGTCGGCGAGGTCCATGGTCAGCAGCTGGGCCGACAGCAGCAGGCCGTAGAGCGTCCAGCCACCGACGATCGCGAGCCAGAAAAGGGGCGAACGGAAGCTCATCCGACCAAGCTAGGCCAGCGCGGCCCCGTCCGCAACAGCGGGAAGTCGTTCGTCCCCGCGGGTCGACCGTTGGTCCCGCCCTGAGTGCCGCGAGCGGCGGCGCGACTGGCGCGGACACGGCTGCCACGCATGAACGCCATCGCCTACAATGGCGCCGGTCCCCGCCAGAGCGTCGGTATTGAAGCGCAACCACGGCAACGCGCCGCCAGCGTACGGACACGCGCCTGACGGGGATGCGGCATGCCGCCCCCGGCGCTCCAGCATCGTCTGGGTGCTCGCGATCCTGCTGGCGCTGCTGGCCAGCGGCACGGTCGCCGCGCAGGAGTGGCGCTACCGGGTGCGTCCGGGCGATACCGTCTGGGACCTGAGCCGGAAACACCTGCGCCCGGACATCCCGTGGCAGCGCCTGCAGGCGCACAACGCCATCGACGATCCCTGGCGGATGCCCCCGGGCATCCAGGTGCGGATCCCGGTCGCCTGGCTACGAGTGCAACCGGCCACGGCCACCATCGTCGCGCTGCACGGGGAGGCGAGCGTCGCCGACGCCGGCGGCAGGCAGGATCCGGCGCGCACCGGGATGCAGGTCGGCGCCGGCAGCATCGTCCGCACGGCCGACGATGCCAACCTCACCCTGCGCTTCGCCGACGGCTCGCGGCTGCAACTGCACGCGGACAGCGAACTGCGCCTGGACAAGCTCAGCGCCTACGGCTCCACCGGCATGGTCGACACCCGCACGCGCCTGCTTCGCGGCCGCAGCACCAATTCGGCCGCCCGCGCCCGCGGCCCGGCCTCGCACTTCATCGTCGACACTCCCGGCACCATGGCCTCGGTCCGGGGCACCGGGTTCCGCATCGGCTACGACACCCAGGCGCGCACCACCCGCTCCGAGGTGCTCGAAGGCCGCGTGGCGGTCAGCGGCGGCGGCCGCAGCCTGCTCCTCGGCGCCGGGCTCGGCACGCTCAACGACGACCGCAACCGCCCCCGGCCGGCCGCCCCGCTGCTGCCCGCGCCGGACCTGTCCTCGTGGCCGGCGGAACTGCAGCAGATGCCCGCCCCGCTGAGCTGGCCGGCGCTGGACGGCGCACAGGGATACCGCTTACAGCTGGCCGCGGACCCCGAGTTCCTGACCCTGCTGCAGGACCGCACCAGCGACACGCCCGTCGTCGAACTGTCCGCGCCGGGCGACGGCGTCTTCCACGCGCGCGTCCGCGCGATCGACGCGCGCGGGCTGGAAGGCCTGGACGCGGTGCGCGAGGTCCGGGTCGCCGCCAATCCCCCGCCGCCGTTCGCGATCGCGCCGATCGAGGAGGGCGCCACGCACGGGCCGCGGCCGCGGTTCCGCTGGACCCGCAGCGAGGGGGCCGCACGCTACCGTCTGCAGGTCGCCGCCGATGCCTCGTTCGCCACGCCGCTGATCGATCGCGCCGGGCTGGCCCGCACCGAGCTCCGGGCGCCGCAGGAGCTGCCGCCGGGCGACTACTTCTGGCGCATCGGCGCCATCGATGCCGACGGCAAACACGGCCCCTACGGCAAGCCCGTCCGGTTCGCGCTGCGCGACCCGGAGCCGGGTCCGGCGATCGGCACCGGCGACGTCGACCGCGACAGGCGCAGCCTGCAGGTGCGCTGGCCGGCCGGCGGCGACGACCAGCGCTACCATTTCCAGCTCTCTCGCGACCGCGACTTCGCGCGCATCGAGCTGGAACGCGAGCTCGACGAAAACCGCATCGAACTGCCCGGGCTCGGCTCCGGTACCTGGTACATGCGCACCCGGCTGGTCGACAGCGACGGCTACGCGCATCCGTTCGGTCCGGTGCAGAGCGTCAGGATCGGCTGCCTGCCGTGCAGGATCGCGCTGGGCGTCGGCGCTGCGCTTCTGCTGGTGCTGTGACCGCATCCGGCAGCCGGCGGCGCGAAACGGCCGGGCGCCTGGCGATCGGCCTGCTGGCCTGCCTGTGCGTGTCCGGGCTGCTGGCGCGCGACCTGACCTGGCGCATCGACACCTGGATCTACGACGCCCTGCTGGCGGGCACCCAACAGGACGTCGACGAGCGCATCGTGGTGGTCGCCATCGACGAGCGCAGCCTGGCCGCGCTCGGGCGCTGGCCCTGGCCGCGCGACACCCACGCCCGGCTGCTCGACCGCCTTCACGAGGCCGGCGCGCGCGGCGTGGCGCTGAACGTGGTTTTCGCCGAACCGGCGCGCGACGGCGGCGACGGGGATGCACGCCTGGCCGCGGCACTGGCGCGCAGCGGGCGTGCCGTCCTGCCGGTCATGGCCGAGCCGTCGGAACCGGACGGGATGCTCATCGAGGTGCTGCCGATGCCCGACCTCATCGAGGCCGCGGCCGGGCTCGGGCATGTCGAAGCCGCCGTCGACCGCGACGGTGTGGCCAGGGATGCCTACCTGCGCGCCGGCCTGGGATCGGCGCACTGGCCGGCGCTGGCGCTGGCGCTGCTGGAAGCCGGCACCGCGCCGCCCGCCGCCCTGCCGGGCACGCGCGATCCGCAGCCCCGGCAGCCCTCGCCCTATCACTGGGTGCGCGACCACCGGATCATGGTGCCCTACGCGCCCGACGCATTCGCGCAGGTGTCCTATCTCGACGTGCTGCAGGGCCGGGCCGGCGACGCGCTGCTGCACGATCGCTGGGTGCTGGTCGGCACCACCGCCGCCGGCATCGACCAGGGCGTGCCGTCGCCGCTCACCGGCCCCGGTCGAAGCCTGCCGGCGATCGCGTACCACGCCAACCTGCTCAACACGCTGCTCCTCGACCAGGCGATCGCGCCGCTCACCCGCCTGCAGCAGTGGATCCTCGCGATCGGCCTGGTGCTGCTGCCGGTGATGCTCTACGGCGGGAGCGCCCCGTGGCGCCGCCCATGGGCGATGGCGCTGCTGGGCGTCGCCGTGACGCTGCTGTCGAGCGCGCTGCTGCTGCGCTACGGCCGCTACTGGTTCCCGCCGGCCGCGACGGTGGCGGTGTTGACGGCCGGCAGCGCGGTCCTGGCGCTGTGGCGGCCGAGCCGCTCGCACCGCACTGCCGCGGACGTGCTGGGGCAGCGTCCGCCGCCCGGGGTTCCCGGCGGATGAGCGGCCGGCGGACGCCCTCGAAGCGCTTCCCGTCGACCGGCGGCCACGCGCCGCCGACCGGCGCTCCGGTCGTCCGCAGGAGCTGAGCGATGGCGCTGGAAGGCGATGCCGGGCAACTGGTCAAGGTGGTGACCCTGCTGGGCGCGGCGGTGGTGGCTGTGCCGCTGTTCCGCCGCCTCGGGCTCGGCTCGGTGCTCGGCTACCTCGCCGCGGGGCTGGCGATCGGTCCGTTCGGGCTGGCACTGTTCGCCGAGCCCCAGGCCATCCTGCATTTCGCCGAACTGGGCGTGGTGATGTTCCTGTTCGTGGTCGGGCTGGAGATGCGCCCCTCGCACCTGTGGAGCCTGCGGCGGCAGATCTTCGGCCTCGGCACCGTGCAGATCCTCGCCTGCACCGCGGCGCTGCTCGGGGTCGGGATGGCGTTCGGTTTCAGCCTGCCGGTGGCCTTCATCGGCGCGGCCGGTTTCGTGCTCACCTCGACCGCGATCGTGATGCAGCTGCTCGGCGAGCGCGGCGACATCGCCCTGCCCCGCGGCCAGCGCATGGTCTCGGTCCTGCTGTTCGAGGACCTGCTGATCGTGCCGCTGCTGGCGCTGGTGGCGCTGATGTCGCCGACCGCGGCCGATCCGGAGGCCGGGTCGCGGCTTGCCTCGATCGGCGTCGCGGTCGCCTCGCTGGCCGGCCTGATCGTCGCCGGTCTGTACCTGCTCAACCCGCTGTTCCGGATCCTCGCCGTGGCCGGTGCGCGCGAAGTGATGACCGCGGCCGCGCTGCTGGTGGTGCTGGGCGCGGCGCTGCTGATGGAGATGGGCGGCCTGTCGACCGCGATGGGAGCGTTCCTGGCCGGCGTGCTGCTGTCCGAGTCGACCTTCCGGCATCAGCTCGAGGCCGATATCGAACCGTTCCGCGGACTGCTGCTCGGCCTGTTCTTCCTCGCCGTGGGAATGTCGCTGGACCTGTCGGTGGTCGCCGCCAACTGGCCGCTGATCGCCGCCGCCGTGCCGGCGATGATGGTCGCCAAGGGCGCGTGCATCTACCTGGTCGCCCGCCTGACCCGCAGCAGCCACGGCGATGCCCTGGACCGCGCGGTGCTGATGGCGCAGGGCGGCGAGTTCGCCTTCGTGCTGTACGCGGCGGCGGCCTCCGGCGGCATCCTCGACGCGCAGGTCAACGCCACCCTGACCGCGGTCGTGGTGCTGTCGATGGCGCTGACGCCGCTGGCGGTGCTGCTGGCGAAGCGCTTCACCGTCCCGTCGGCGCCGTCGATGGACGGGGTGGAACGCGCCGGCGGGCAGAGCGGCAGCGTGCTGATCATCGGCTTCGGCCGCTTCGGCCAGGTGATGAGCCAGTCGCTGCTGGCGCGCGACGTCGACGTGACCATCATCGACACCGACATCGAGATGATCAGGAGCGCCGCCGAGTTCGGCTTCAAGGTCTACTACGGCGATGGCACCCGGCTCGACGTGCTGCACGCCTCCGGCGCGCATCGCGCGCGGGCGATCGCGGTCTGCATCGACGACCGCGCGGCCGCAACCCGCATCGCCGGACTGGCGGCGCAGGCCTTCCCGCACGCCAGGTTGCTGGTACGCGCGTTCGACCGCGAACATTCGCTGCAGCTGGTGGCCGCCGGCGTCGACTACCAGATCCGCGAGACCTTCGAGTCGGCGGTGCGCTTCGGCGAGGCAGCGCTGCGCGCGCTCGGCGTCGGGGCCGACGAGGCGGCGGCGATCGCGGCGGAAGTGCGGCGGCTGGACGCCGAGCGCTTCGAACTGGAGCTGGCGGCCGGCGGCGACCCGCGCGCCGGCATCCCGCTGCTGCGCGGCAACGCGCCGCCGAAGCCGACGCCGTTCACCACCCCGAAGCGCGAGGGACGCGCCCTCAACGACGCGACGGCCGGCGCCGCGCAGTCTGAGGACGGCTCCCCGGACTCCGGAACCTGAGTCGACTGCCGGAAACGGACGGGGGCGCCGGGCTTTGACGCGACTGGTTGCCTGGCCGCCCTGCTGCTATCATGCTGCGATGCAGCAACGGACCGCCCTGGCACCCGATCCAGCCCCGCCCTGCGACCGGCCCCTTCCGGGCTGCGCGATCGCGGCGCGACCGACGCCACCATAGCGCGTCCAGCCGGTCCCCGCCGGCGCCCGCGAATGGCGCCCGCTTCCTTCTCCCCCCGAAATCCCTCATCGACCGCCCGGATTCCCGGCCGGTCCAGGATCACTCGCCCATGACGTTTCCCAACCTGCGCGCGGAATGGTTCCCGAACGTGCGCGCCGACCTGCTCGCCGGCCTGGTGGTCGCGCTGGCGCTGATTCCCGAAGCGATCGCCTTCTCCATCATCGCCGGCGTCGACCCCAAGGTCGGGCTGTACGCCTCGTTCTGCATCGCCGTGGTGATCGCGTTCACGGGCGGCCGGCCCGGGATGATCTCCGCCGCCACCGGCGCCATGGCGCTGCTGATGGTGACGCTGGTGCGGGACCACGGCCTGCAGTACCTGCTCGCCGCGACGGTGCTCACCGGCATCCTCCAGATCGTCGCCGGTTATCTGCGCCTGGCCGACCTGATGCGGTTCGTGTCGCGCTCGGTGATCACCGGCTTCGTCAACGCGCTGGCGATCCTGATCTTCATGGCGCAGATCCCCGAACTCATCGCGGTGCCGTGGATGGTCTACCCGATGGTGGCGATCGGCCTGGGGATCATCTACGGCCTGCCGCGGTTGACCCGCACGGTGCCCTCGCCGCTGGTGGCGATCGTGCTGCTGACCGGTGCCGCGATGCTGATGGGGATCGAGGTGCCCACCGTGGGCGACAAGGGCGAACTGCCCGACAGCCTGCCGGTGTTCCTGCTGCCGGACATTCCCCTGAACCTGGAAACCCTGCGGATCATCCTGCCGGTCTCGCTGACGCTGATGGTGGTCGGCCTGCTGGAGTCGTTCCTGACCGCCAGCATCGTCGACGATCTCACCGATACCCCCAGCGACAAGCACCGCGAGGCCAAGGGCCAGGGCATCGCCAACATCGCCTCGGGCTTCCTCGGCGGCATGGCCGGCTGCGCGATGATCGGGCAGTCGGTGATCAACGTGAAATCCGGCGGCCGCGGCCGGCTGTCGACGCTGACCGCCGGCGTGGTGCTGCTGCTGATGGTGGTGTTCGCCGCCGACTGGGTGGGGCGGATCCCGATGGCCGCACTGGTGGCGGTGATGATCATGGTGTCGATCGGCACCTTCAGCTGGCGCTCGGTCGCCGACCTGCGCACCTTCCCGAAGTCTTCCAGCCTGGTGATGATCGCTACGGTGGTGGTCACGGTGTTGACCCACGACCTGGCCAAAGGCGTGCTGACCGGGGTGCTGCTGTCGGCGCTGTTCTTCGCCCGCAAGGTCGGCCAGGTGCTGCATGTCGGCTCGGTCCCGGCCGAGGACGGCGCCGCCCGTCACTACACGGTGACCGGACAGGTATTCTTCGCCTCGGCGGAGCGCTTCATCGCCGCGTTCGACTTCGGCGAGGTGCTCGAGCGGGTCCGCATCGACGTCTCCGATGCGCACTTCTGGGACCTGAGCGCGGTCGGTGCGCTCGACAAGGTGGTGCTCAAGTTCCGCCGCGAGGGCACCGAGGTCGAGCTTGTGGGCATGGACGAGGCCAGCCGCACCCTGGTCGACCGGCTGGGCGTGCACGACAAGCCCGGCGCCGAGCACCTGATGGGCGGACACTGAGGACTACGAGATGAGCGCGAACGACGGCTACGAAATCCCCCTCGACGGCAAGGTGCTGGCCTGCATCGACGCCTCGGTCTACGCCGACAGCGTCGCCGACCACGCCGTCTGGGCAGCGCGGCGGCTCGGCGCGCCGCTGCAGTTCCTGCATGTGCTCGACCGCAAGGAACACCCGACCGCGAGCGCGGACTACAGCGGCAACATCGGGCTCGAGGCCCAGGCCGAACTGCTGCAGGAACTGGTGGAACTGGACCAGAAGCGCAGCCGGCTGTCGGCCGAGCACGGCCGGCTGCTGCTGGCGCGGGCGCGCGAGCGCGCGGCCAGCGCCGGGGCGGCCGAGGTCGACGGCCTGCAGCGCCACGGCAGCCTGGTCGAGACCCTGGCCGGCCTGGAAGGCGACGCGAGGCTGTTCGTCGTCGGCAAGCGCGGCGAGGCCGCAGATTTCGACAAAGGCCATCTCGGCGGCAACCTGGAGCGCGTCGCGCGCGCGATCCACCGCCCGCTGCTGGTGGCTTCGCGCGCGTTCCGCGCGGTCGAACGCTTCGCGATCGCCTTCGACGGCAGCCCCACCACCCGCAAGTGCGTGCAGATGGTGGCGCAGAGCCCGCTGTTCCGCGGCCTGCCCTGCCACCTGGTCAGCGCGGGCGACGGCGGCGGCGCGCTGGGCGAGGCCCAGGCCCGGGCCCGCGCGCTGCTGGTGGAGGCCGGCTTCGAGGTCGAGGCCTCGATCGTCCCGGGCGAGGCCGAGTCGGTGATCGGCGGCTACGTCAAGGAGCATGCGATCGACCTGCTGGTGATGGGTGCCTACGGCCATTCCAGGGTTCGCCAGCTGATCGTCGGCAGCACGACGACGGCGATGATCCGCACCTGCCAGGTCCCGGTGCTGCTGTTGCGGTGAGATCGCCGCCCTCGGCCACGACCATGCTCCTTGCGATCTCGCAGCAGCAGGTGGCCAGGGTCTGAGGCGCACGGCTGGCGCAGCAACCGGTCCGGGTCGAAGCCGCCCTTGCCAGCCCATGACCATCGACACCCCCGGCCGTGGGATTCGCGGCGTAGAGTGGCCCCGCGTCCGCAGGGCGCCCCCTTTTCTACAGTGCCCACCGGGCGGAGCGTTGCACGTGTCTTCCAGATTCCCGAACTCCATTGCCCTGACGCTGGCGATCTCGCTGGCGCTGTCCGCCTGCGCCCGCGACCAGGGCGATCCGGCGGCGACCGACGCCGATGCCGACCCCGGCGCCGCGCCCACTCTCGCCCTCGACGAGACCACCCTGCCGCCCGTCAACCGCTTCCAGCTCTCGGACCTTGACGCCGAAGCCGACGCCTGCCGCGACTTCAACGCCTTCGCCAACGGCACCTGGCTGGCGGCCAATCCGATTCCCGGCGACCGCAGCTCGTGGGGCGCGTTCGAGATGCTCGACGAGCGCTCCACCGCCGTGCAGCGCCAGCTGGCCGAACAGTCCGCGGCGAACGCGGACGCCACCGGCCCGCAGAAACTCGTCGGCGATTTCTGGGCCACCGGCATGGACGCGGAGAAGATCAACGCCCAGGGCATCGAACCGCTGCGCGAGGAACTGGCCGAGATCGACGCGCTGGCCGACGGCCCCGCCGTGGCCGACTACCTGCGCAGGTCCGCGGCGAAGGGCGGCGGCTTCCTGGTGGGCATCGGCGCGATGCCCGACTTCCAGGACGCGACCGTCAACATCGCCGCCACCGGCCAGGGCGGCCTGGGCCTGCCGGACGCGCCGTACTACACCGCCGAGGACAAGCAGAAGATCCGCGATGCCTATGTCGCCCACATCGCCAAGGTGCTGGAACTGTCCGACGTTCCCGCGGCGGATGCCGCGACCCAGGCCGCCGACGTGATGGCGTTCGAGACCCGGCTGGCCTCGGTGTCGAAGTCCCGGGAGCAGTTCTCGCGCGACGTCGGGCTCTACTACAACCCGGTGACCCCGGCCGAGGCCGACGCGCTCTCGCCCAACTTCCCGTTCACGGCATTCTTCGAGTCGCAGGGCGTCGAGGTGCCCGAGACGTTCTCGCTGTCGGTACCCGAGTACCACGCCGAGGTCAGCACGATGCTCGCCGAGGTGCCGGTCGAGCAGTGGAAGAGCTACCTGCGCTTCCACCTGGTCGACGAGGCCTCGCCGTTCCTGTCCGACGCGTTCGTCGAGCAGAACCACGCCTTCTACGGCCGCACCCTCGGTGGCCAGCAGGAGCTGAAGGAGCGCGGCAAGCGCGTGCTCCAGACCATCGACCGCAGCGCCGGCGAGGCGCTGGGCCAGCTGTACGTGAAGGTGGCCTTCCCGCCCGAGTCCAAGGCCAGGATGGAGGAGCTGATCGGCAACCTCAGCGATGCGCTCAAGGTCCGCATCGAGAACCTCGAATGGATGAGCGAGGAGACCAAGGCCAGGGCGCTGGAGAAGTGGGAAACGTTCGAGCCGCGGGTGGGCTATCCGGACAAGTGGCGCGACTGGAGCGGCCTGGCCACCGGCCGCGACAGCTACATCGGCAACGTGCTGGCCGCGCGCGAGTTCAACCATCGCTGGGACATCGGCAAGATCGGCCAGCCGGTGGACCGGTCCGAATGGGGCATGCGTCCGCAGACCGTCAACGCCTCCTACAACCCGCTCGCCAACCAGCTCACCTTCCCGGCAGCGATCCTGCAGCCGCCGTTCTTCGACCCCGAAGCGGACGATCCGCTCAACTACGGCGGCATCGGCGCGGTGATCGGCCACGAGATGACCCACGGCTACGACGACCAGGGCGCGCGCTTCGACCCGCAGGGCAACATGGTGAACTGGTGGACCGAGGCCGACCTGGAAGGCTTCAAGGCGCGCACCGGCAAGCTGGTGACGCAGTTCGACGCCTACACCACCGAGGACGGCCGCAACCTCAACGGCAACCATACCCTGGGCGAGAACATCGCCGACCTCGGCGGACTGGCCACGGCCTACGACGCGATGAAGACCGCCACCGACGGCGCCGAGGACCCGGTGATCGACGGACTCACCCGCGACCAGCGCTTCTTCCTCGGCTGGGCCACGGTTTGGCGCCGCAACTTCACCGGCGAGGAGCTGGACCGCCGCCTGCAGACCGACGAGCACGCGCTGGCCGGGTTCCGCGCGATCGGCGCACCGTCCAACCTGCCGGCCTTCGCCGCCGCGTTCGACTGCAAGCCCGGCGACCCGATGGTGCGCGGTGGCGACGAGCAGGTGGTGATCTGGTAGCCGGCCGCGAGCGCCGCGACCGCGAAGGGCCCGGCCAGCGCCGGGCCTTTTTTTTTAGCCGCCGACGCGTTCATCGCGATCGCCGGTGAGCTTGCTAGACTTCCGCGACCTTTCCGGATGGATCCCGCGATGCCTCACGCCAGACCGCTCGCCTTCGCCCTCGCCGCATGCCTGGCGCTGGGCCTGCCCATCGATGCCGATGCGCAACGTCGCGCGGCCCGGGCGCCGGCCGGGCCGACCGAATGCACCGACTTCTATTCGACGGTCAACAAGGACTGGCTCGCGGCCAACATGGTGATCGGCTCGGGCAGCGTCTCGGCGCTGGGCGAACTGCAGGCGCTGGCGCTGCAGCAGCAGCGCGACCTGCTCGACGCGGCGATGCGCTCGCCGCAGAACCACGTCCAGCAGCTGCTCGGCGACTTCTGGGCCAGCGGCCTGGACGAGGCCGCCGTGGAGGCCGACGGCGCGCAGCCGATCGCGCCGCTGCTGGCGCGCATCGACGGCATCCGCCGCGCCCGCGACGTTCCGCCGGCGATCGCCGCGTTGCACCAGGTCGGCATCCCGGTGGCCTTCAACTTCAACGCCGACGTCGACCTGGCCGACCTCTCCCGCCACATCGGCTACTTCAGCCAGGGCGGCCTGGGGCTGCCCGATCCGGCCTACTACACCCGCGACGACGCCGACACCCAGGCGATCTTCGGCCGCTACCGCGACTACGTGCGCAGCATCCTGGCGCTGACCGGCACGGCCGAGAAGACGCTCGACGAGGACACCGCGGCGGTGATCGACCTCGAGACCCGCATCGCCCGGCACTGGCGCGCGATCACCCTCGCACGCGACCCCCGCGCCAACTACGCGCCGGTGCCGACCGCAGGCTTCGACAGGCAGTACAAGCGCCTGCAGCTGGACGAGTTCCTCAAGACCCTCGCCATCGACGGCGACACGGTGTCGATGGCCAATCCCGATCTGTTCGCCGCCCTCGACGAACTCGTCGGCAGCGTCAAGCCGGCCCAGTGGAAGGCGTACCTGCGCTTCCACATCGGCGACGCCATGGCGCCGTACCTGTCGCGCACCTTCCGCGAGGCGGAATTCGAGTTCCACGGCCGCGTCCTGCGCGGCCAGGCCGAACCGCTGCCGCGGCAGACCCAGGTGCTCGACGCCATCAACAAGGCCGCCGGACCGATGCTCGGGCGCGAATACGTCGCCCGCCACCTCCCCGACGGTAGCCGCATGCGCGCGACCACCATCGCCACCGAGGTCCGCGACGCCCTGCTCCGCGGCATCGAGCGCAGCGCATGGTTGAGCGAGCCCGGCAAGGCCGAGGCGCGCGCCAAGCTCGAGGCGATGCGCATCGAGATCGGCGCACCGGAGCGCGACATCGACTACAGCGTGCAGCCCATGGGGCGCGGCAGCTTCGGCGGCAACATGCTGATCGCCTCCACCTGGCGCCATCGCGAGGAGATGCGCCGCATCGGCCAGCACAACGCCGACCAGCGCTGGGAGGTGCTGCCGCAGCAGCCTGCGCTGGCCTACGACCTGGCGCACAACCGGCTGATCGTCTCGGCCGCGGTGCTGCAGCCGCCGGTCCTGGACATGGCCCAGGACGCCGCCGCGCACTACGGAAGCTACGGCGCCCTGGTCGGCCACGAGCTCGGCCGCAGCGTCGACGTCCGCGGCCGCCTGGTCGATGCCGGCGGCAACGTGCGGACCTGGTGGAGCGAGACCGACCAGGCCGCCTGGAACGACCTGGCCAACCGCCTGGCCGGCCAGTACAACGGCTACGCCTGGCCGGCCGGCACCGCGCTGATGGTCGACGGCACCCGCACCCGCGACGAGAACGCCGCCGACCTGGCCGGCGTCGAACTGGCCTGGGACGCGCTGCAGACCGCCACGCCGGAACTGCCCGCCGAATCGGCGAAGTCGTTCTTCCGGGCCTGGGCGCAGCTGTGGCGCCAGCAGATGTCCGCCGACGTGGCCAGCCGCCTGGCCGCCGGCGAGCACCCCCCGGGGCAGTGGCGCACCAACGGCCCGCTGGCCAACCTGCCCGCCTTCGGCGGCGCGTTCGACTGCAAGGCAGGCACTGCGATGCAGCGCGGCGAGGACGAGCAGGTACGGATCTGGCGGTGAGGGGCGGAAACCGGGACTAGAACCGCCGCACGTTGTTGCGGGAGGTGCGGCTGAACGGCGGACGGCCGCGCCACTGCTGGATCAGCAGCCAGCCGAACAGCATGCCGCCCAGGTGGGCGAAGTGCGCCACTCCCGAACGCGTGCCGCTGATGCCGAACACCAGCTCGATCGCGCCGAGCACGATCACCAGGGTGCGCGCCTTCATCGGGATCGGCGGGATCAGCAGCATCACCCGCTGGTTGGGAAACAGCATGCCGTAGGCCAGCAGCAGCCCGAACACGCCGCCCGAGGCGCCGAGCGTCGGATAGGCCATGCCGCCCTGGGCCAGGGCCCAGGACACCACCACCAGCTGGCACAACCCCGCGCCGCCGACGCACACCAGGAAATAGGTCAGGAAGCGTTTCTGCCCCCAGGTGTATTCCAGCGGCGCGCCGAACATCAGCAGCACCAGCATGTTGAACAGCAGGTGGAAGGGGCTGCCGTGCAGGAAGCCGTAGCTGAGCAGCTGCCACGGCAGGAACGACATGCCGCCGGCATCGGCGCCGCCCAGCGGCCACAGCATGAATGGCCGGAACAGCGCATCGCCCAGCAGCATCTGCAGCAGGAAGACCGCGCCGTTGGCGATCAGCAGCGTCTTGGTGACGGGGGGCAGGTTGGAGAACATCCGGGCTCCTAGAGAGACGCGCCATGATACCGGGGAAAAAATGGGGTCAGAGTCGTTTTTCCT
>NZ_JACCKA010000088.1:66338-97044 GCF_013425525.1 Luteimonas salinisoli
GGGCGGCTTCTTGGGGGAAAAACGACTCTGACCCCATTTTTTCTCACGCCGAAGGCCCCCAGAGCGCGGCGTCGAGGTCGGCGTCGGGCCGCACCATGCGCACCCTGCCCCGCACCACTTCCACGCCCTCGGCGCGCAGGCGCCGCGCCTGTTCGCGCCAGCCGCGGCTGTTCTCGGCGAAGGCGATGCGGCCGTCGCTGCGCAGCACCCGGTGCCAGGGCAGCGCGTCGTCGCCGTTGCCGGCGAGGATGCGCGCCACCAGGCGCGCGCGGCCGGGCAGCCCGGCACGCCGCGCGACCTCGCCGTAGCCGGCGACCCGCCCGCGCGGGATCGCGCGGATCGCCGCGAGGATGCGGGCCTCGGCAGACAGCTGGTCCATGGGGCATTAGGATAACGGCACGATCCACTCCGGGCACCGCAAGCGTATGCAGAACTTCGAACAGGTCCGCAGCCACCTCCGCAGCGCCGATTTCCGCATCACCATGCAGGAGCCGTACGTGATCTGCGTCGAGCTCTCGCTCGACAGCGGCCGCCGCCACCAGGCGATCTTCCTGTCCGAGCTGCAGGACGACGACGGCCGCGAGTACCTGCGCGTGAGCACGGTGATCGCGCCGACCACCGGCGTCGACGCGCGCCGCGCGCTGGCGTTCAACTGGGAGAGCCGGGTGGGCTACCTCGCCGTTGGCGACCTCGACGGGGTGCCCTACCTGCAGCTGTGCGAGAACCGCCCCTACAGCAGCCTGGACGCGGCCGAGCTTGGCCGCCTGGTGCTGGAGATCGGCGGCATGGGAGACCGCCTGGAACGCGCGCTGTCGGCCGACGGCGACCTGCTGTAGGGGAAAAAAAGGGGTCAGGTTCAGTTTTCCCCTATGCAGGTTCAGGCGGCGCCATTCCTCGAGGAAAATTGAACCTGCCCCCTTTTTTAGCCCCCTTTCTAGACCCAGCCCATCCACTGGAGCAGCCGGAACAGGCCGAAAGCGATCCCCCCCGACATCGGGATGGTCAGGATCCAGGCCCAGATCATCTTGTTCACCACCCCCCACTTGATCGCGTTCAGGCGCTTGGCGGTGCCCACGCCCATGATCGCCGCGGAGATGTTGTGGGTGGTCGAGACCGGGATCCCCAGCGCCGAGGCGCCGAGAATCACCGACGCGGCGCTGGTCTCGGCGGCGAAGCCGTGGATCGGGTGCAGCTTGACCAGCTTGTGGCCCAGGGTCTTGATGATGCGCCAGCCGCCCGCGGCGGTACCGGCGGCCATCACCAGGGCGCAGGTGATCTTGATCCAGAGGTCGATGTCGCCCTCGGCGAGCGCCGCCTCGGACGGGTGCAGGAACGCCAGCAGCGCCGGCAGGGCGTCCATGGTGCCGGCCGCCTCGGCGCTGATCAGGGTCAGGGCGATGATGCCCATGGTCTTCTGCGCATCGTTCATGCCGTGGGCGAAGCCCATGCTGGCGGCGCTGACGATCTGGCTCTTGCCGAAGAAAGCGTTCACCCAGCGCGGCCGCGCGATCCGCGCCAGCCAGCCGCCGGACCGCGCCATCATCGCGATCGCGAAGAACAGCACGCCCATCATCAGGAAGCCGGCCATGAAGCCGAGCACCGGCGAGCTGACCATCGGCACGATCACCTTCCACAGCACCCCGGCGCTCTGCCACACCGGCTCGGCCGGCCGCGACCAGATCACCACGTCGAAATCCATCGACGCCGCGGCCAGGGCGGCGCCGATCAGGCCGCCGATCAGCGCATGCGAGGACGACGACGGCAGCCCCCACCACCAGGTGATCAGGTTCCAGACGATGCCGCCCAGCAGCGCGCAGAGGATCAACTGCGATCCGACGTCGACCACCCCGGCGTCGATCAGCCCCGAGGCGATGGTCTTGGCAACGGCGGTGCCCGCCAGCGCGCCGATCAGGTTCATCACCGCCGCCATGCCCACCGCCTGCATCGGCGAGAGCACCTTGGTGGCGACCACCGTGGCGATGGAGTTGGCGGTGTCGTGGAAGCCGTTGATGTATTCGAACACCAGAGCGGTCAGCACCACGATCAGGACCAGAGTCAGCATTCATGGCCCCCTTGACTCAAGGGGACGGTCCCGCCGCGCAGCGGCGGGACCGGGGTCGTGGAGGAATGGCGCACAGGCATCGGCGGAGCCGATGCCTGCCGTTCCGAAGCCGGCCATCGGCGAGCTCGGAAGATGTCCATCAAGAATTCTTCAGCACGATTTCGTAGGCCACCACGCCGGCCTCGCGGCAGCGGTCGATGGCCTTTTCGAGGATCTCGAAGAACTCCTTGAGCAGGAACATCTGCAGCGGATCGAGCTTGCCGGAGTAGATGTCGCCGTAGAGCTCGAGCATCAGCCGGTCGGCCTCGTTCTCGATCGTGCGCAGTTCGTCGCCCATCGCCTTCATCGGCTCGAGCTTCATCCGCTTGAGGTCGCGCACCATCTTCACCACCACGCCGGCCGCCTGCTCGAGCATCGCCGCGCGCGGCGCGAAGTCGATGTGCTCCAGGTGCTGGATGGCCAGCGAGTAGCGGTCGGCGAACTTCTCGATCTGCTTGGGGATCTTGTACAGCGCCGAGCCCAGCGCCTCGATGTCCTCGCGCTCGATCGGGGTGATGAAGCTGTCCACCAGTTCCTGGCTGATCCGGTTGGAGACCTCGCGCTCGCGCAGGCGCGCCAGGCGGAAGGCGTCCAGGGCCGGCTGGCGGTCCGACTCGCGCAGCATCTCGTGCAGCGCCCGCGCGGCGTCGTGCGCCGCCACCGCCGCCTCCTCGAGCAGGTTGTAGAACTGGTTGCCGCGGCCGAAGATGGTTTGCAGGGAGAGCATGGTGGACCTTTCGATGCCCCCCGGCGGGCCGCCGGGGCTTCCGGGCGCGGATTATGAAGCTTTGATGACGGAATTGCCCGTTTCCGTCATATTCGCCGCCCCGACCCGCCGCTGCCGGGCTGCAGCCGCCCCGCCCCTGCTATGCTTTCCAGCCGCGCTGCCGCGCCGCCGAACACGATGGACGACGACTCCAGACCGCCGCTCCGGCTTCCGCTCCGCCTCCCCAGCGCTCCGGCCCCCCGCCCCGCCCCGCCCCCGGACTCCGGCCGATGCTGGAATTCCTGATCGTCCTCGCGCTGATCGTCTGCAACGCGTTCTTCGCGTTGTCCGAGATGTCGGTGGTCACCTCGCGCCGGGCGCGGCTGAAGCAGCAGGCCTCGGCCAGCCGCGGCGCGCGCCGGGCGCTGGAGCTGGCCGAGCACCCCGAGCGCTTCCTGTCGACCGTCCAGGTGGGCATCACCCTGATCGGCATCCTCACCGGCATGTTCGGCGGCAAGGCGATCGGCCACTCGATCGGGGCGTGGCTGGGCACCGCGGTCCCGATGTTCGCCGAGTACGCGCCGACCATCGGCCTGGTGCTGGCGGTGGGCCTGATCACCTACCTGACCATCGTGCTCGGCGAGCTGCTGCCCAAGCGCCTGGCCCTGCTGGCGCCCGAACGCCTGGCCGCGGGGGTGGCCCTGCCGATGCACGCCATCGCCCGCATCGCCACCCCGGCGGTATGGCTGCTCAGCGCCAGCGTGCGCGGCGCGCTGCGCCTGCTTCGCCTGGCCGACACCCAGGCCGCCCACGTCAGCGAGGAGGAGATCCGCCTGCTGGTCAGCGAGAGCCACGAGCAAGGCGTGATCGACACCGACGAGCGCAACATGATGAACCGGGTGCTGCGCCTGGGCGATCGCAGCGCCGAGAGCCTGATGACCCCGCGCACCCGCGTCGCCTGGCTCGACGCCGGCGAGAGCTTCGAGGAGAACCTGGCGGTGATGCGGCGCACGCCGTTCTCGCGCTATCCGGTGTATCGCGACAGCGACGCCGACGTGCTCGGCGTGCTCGAGGTCAAGTCGCTGATCGACCGCATCGACGAGCGCGAGTTCGACCTGTTCAAGTATCTGCGCGAGACCCTGTTCGTCTCCGAATCCACGCCCGCGTTGAAGCTGCTGGAGATCTTTCGCGAGGAGCAGCAGTCGCTGGCGCTGGTGGTCGACGAGTACGGCGACGTCACCGGCCTGATCACCGTCAACGACCTGCTCGAGGCGGTGATCGGCCGCACCCAGACCGGCGAGGGCGCCGACGCCACCCCGCTGGTCACCGTGCGCGACGACGGCTCGCTGCTGGTCGACGGCGGCCTCACCGTCGACAACGTGCGCGAGCTGCTCGGCGGCGGCCCCCTGCCCGGCGAGGACGAACACGACTATCACACCGCGGCCGGCATGGTAATCGCCCGTTTCGGCCGCATCCCCAATACCGGCGAATGGTTCGAGTGGAACGGCTGGCGCATCGAGGTGGTCGACCTGGACGGCCCACGCGTGGACAAGCTGCTGCTGCAGCCCCCGCCGGAGGCGGACGCCGACGATGACCGATGAGGAAAGCTCCGGCTCCGGCTCCGGCTCCGGCTCTGGCTCTGGCTCCGGCTCCGGCGCCGGACACGGGCGCTGGCACGCCTCGCCAGAGGCCGGCGTGCGCGCGCTGCTGGCGGCCTACGCGGTCGGCGACCCCGACGAGCATCTGGCGCTAAGCGAGCTGCTGTCGGGCCTGGGCAAGCGCGTGTTCGGGATGCTGCTGTTCATAGCGGTCGTGCCGTCCTTCATTCCCATCCCAGGCCTCGCCGGGGCGATCGCCGGCCCGCTGACGGTCTTCATCGGCCTGCAGCTGCTGGCCGGGCTGCGGCGGCCGTGGCTGCCGCGGTTCATCTCCCGGCGCGGGCCGCACCGCCGCACCCTGCTGCGCTTCGAGCGCCGCGTTTCGCCGTGGCTCGAGCGTCTGGAACACCTGGTCCGGCCGCGCCTGACCTGGGTGATCGCCCACCGCGCGGCCACGATGTTCACCGGCCTGCTGCTGGTGCTGCTGGGCGTCCTGCTGGCGCTGCCGATCCCCTTCACCAACTACCTGTTCGGCGCGCTGCTGCTGGTCTACGCGCTCGCCCTGCTGGAGCGCGATGGCGCGCTCATGCTCGGCGCCTGGGTACTCGGGGTGATCGCGATCGCCGTGTTCGGAATCCTCAGCGGCGCGCTGGTCGCGGCCGCCGCGAACTGGATCTCGATGCTGTTCTGATCCGGCTCCGCAACCGTCCGGCGATCAGCCGATCAACCGCGCCAGCTCCTGCGAGCTCATCGGGTGGCCCAGCCAGTAGCCCTGGGCGAGGTCGCAGCCGCGCTCGCGCAGCACCTCGAACTGGCCCTCCTGCTCCACGCCCTCGGCCACCACGGTCATGCCCAGCGAGTGCGCCATGGCGATGATCGCGGTGGTCAGCGCCAGGTCGTCGGGGTCGCGCAGCACGTCGGCGACGAAGCTGCGGTCGATCTTGACCCCGTCGATCGGCACCCGGCGCAGGTGGCTCAGCCCCGAAAAGCCGGTGCCGAAATCGTCCAGCCATACCTGCACCCCGGACGTGCGCAGGCGGGCGAGCAGGCTGCTGATGTGCAGCTCGTCGCCGATCACCGCGGTCTCGGTCAGTTCCAGGTGCAGGCGCCGCGGCGCCATGCCGGTCTCGCGCAGCACGTCCTCCACCTGGCGCGCCAGGTTGCCGGCGCGCAACTGGCGCGGCGACACGTTCACCGCGACGAACAGCTCGTCGTGGCCGAGTTCGCGATGCCAGCGGGTGGCGTCGATGCAGGCGGCGCGCAGCACCGCCGGCCCGAGGGTCTCGATCAGCCCGCTCTGCTCGGCCACCTCGATGAAGATCGACGGCGCCACCATGCCCTGGGTCGGATGCTTCCAGCGCAGCAGCGCCTCGGCGCCGAGCAGGCGGTTGTCGGCCATGCGGAACACCGGCTGGTAGACCAGGCTGAGCTCGCCCCGCTCCCAGGCGCCGCGCAGGTCCTGTTCCATGCGCACCCGCCGCTCCACCGCCTGGTCCATGGCGCGGCTGTAGAAGCGGTAGCAGTTCTTGCCGGCCAGCTTCGCCTGGTACATGGCGATGTCGGCGTTCTTCATCAGCATGGTGGCGCCCGAGGCGTCCTCGGGAAACAGGGTCACGCCGATCGAGATCCCGAGGAAGACCTGGCGCTGCTCGATCACGATCGGCCGTCCCACCTCCTCGACCAGGCGCCCGGCCAGGCGGCTGGCGATCTCGCGGATGTCGCCCTCCATCGCCTCGACGAGGACCACGAACTCGTCGCCGCCGAAACGCGCCAGCAGCGCGCCGTCGCCGCCCTCGCGTTCGACCGTGGTGCGGATGCGCTCGGCGAAGCTCATCAGCACCTCGTCGCCGGCGTCGTGTCCGAGGGTGTCGTTGACGCGCTTGAAATCGTCGATATCGGTGAACAGCAGCGCCAGGCGCCGCGCCGCGCCCTGCGACTGGATCATGCGCTGGTCGAGGATCTCACGGAACGCCAGGCGGTTGGCCAGCCCGGTCAGGCTGTCGGTGTAGGCCATCCGGCGGATGTCGCGATCGTGGCGCACGATGCTCTCGCCCATCCGCCTGAAGCCGCGCATCAGGTCGCCGACCTCGTCGTTGCGCCGGCTCGCGGGCACCTCCGCGCTGAAGTTGCCGGCCTCGATCTCGCGCGCGGCCTCGGCCAGCTGGCGGATCGGGCGCACCAGCGCGCGCTGCACGATGAAGCTCATCGCCACCCCCAGCAGCACCAGCGCGGTGAGCAGCAGCGCCACCCACTGCAGGTGGCGGCGGCCGATCTCCAGCAGGCTGTCGCGCAGCGCCGCGGTGGCGCGATGCTCGTCGGCGCGCACCGAGGCCAGCGAGTAGCCGATCCGCACCCCGCCGAGCTTCTCCTCGCCGATCCACACCGGCGCCGCGACGTCGAACACGCGTTCGTCGCTCTGTACGCGCACCGCATCGGCAGCGACCGCGTCGGGCGCGAAGGCGTCGGCCATCGCCTGGCCGTAGGTGGCGATGTCGCGGGAACCGTCGTGGATCACCTCGCCGGCGGCGGAGTAGACGATCACGTAGTCGACGTCCGGCTGGCGCTGGACATGGGCGATGGCCGCGCCGATCGCATCCAGGTCGAAGTAGTAGAGCGGATTGACCAGGCTGGCGGCCAGGTGCTCGGCCTGGCCCTCGCCATGCGCGCGCAGGCGGCTGAAGGCCAGCCCGTGCAGGGAGTCGCGGCTGTGGGCCAGCATCTCCTCGCGCATTTCGTCCTGTCGCTGCAGGATCAGCACGATCACCGCCAGCGTGATCAGCATGGCCGCCAGCAGCACCGTGACCGAGCGCGCGTACAGGCCGTAGCGCATGCTCATTCGATCTCCGCGCTCACCCGCGCCACCGCTTTGCGCAGGTAGTCGAGCCCCCGCGCGGTCTCCGCGTCCAGCGCCAGAAAACGGGTGGTCTGGAAGAACCCCAGCAGCGCCTCCGCGGCGTCGGGGTCGTCGGCCGCCTCCAGCAGCACCTCGCGCAGCCGCGCCTGGACCGCCGGGTCCAGGTCGCCGCGCACCATCTCCAGCGCGCGGGGGTAGTCGGGGGTCTGGTGCAGGATCCTGAGATCGTGACGATACGAATGCGGCGTCGACCGGGGATTGTCCCAATCGAGGTTGCTCATGGCGCCGACGTCGACCAGACGCTTGTGCACCCAGGTGGAGATGTTGGCTTCCGAACGAGCGAACAGGTAGCCGACCGTGTCCACGGGGGGACGGTCCAGCGGCGAGAGCAGGATCTCCAGCGGCAGCCGGCGCTCCAGCAGTTCCACGGCGGGCACGAAGTAGGCGCTGGTGGATGCGCGGCTCTGGAACGCCACGCTGCGCCCGCGCAGGTCGTCCAGCGAGTCGATGCCGCTGTCGCGGCGGGCGAAGAACACGGTGCGGTAGTGGCTGACGCCGGTGCGCTCGGTCAACAGCAGCGGCACGGCGCCGGCGCGCTGCTGCAGCAGCATCGCGCTGGCGGAGGTCTCGGTGACCCAGTCGACGCGGCCCCGGCGCAGGTAGCTCTGCATCTGCTGATGGTCGCGCGCCATCAGGATGCGCCCCTCGCGGATGCCGACGTCGGCCATGCGCGGCACCACGTAGTCGAGCAGCGGCCTGAGCTGCTCGTAGTGCGCAGCGGGATCGTCGGTGATCCGGCCCAGCACCAGCACGTGGCGATCTGAACCGGCGGCGGGAAGCGCAGCCGCCGCGGCGAGGACCAGTCCGCACAACAGACGGCACAGCTGGCGGGCGGTCGTGGTCAAGCTGGCTTCATCGTCGTGGCGGCAGCGCGAGACTAGCGGAAATGCCCGGGCCACGACAGCGTTTCCGCGGGCGGCGCGTCACTCGCGGTCGCCGGCTAGCCTGGCCATGCGCTGGGCGTCGGCCAGCACCCCGCGCAGCAGCCGTACCTCGCGCGCGTCCAGCCGGCTGCGCAGGAACAGCCGCCGCAACTTGTGCATGGCGGCCTCCGGGGTCCGGCCCTTGTGGAAATCGATGGCGTCCAGGGTATCGGCGAGCTGGGCGAAGAAGCCCTCCATCTCGGCGTGGCTGGCCGGGGGCTCGCCGCGCGCGGTGCCGGCCGCAGCGGCGCCGGCTTCCGCCAACATCGCCAGGCGCAGCTCGTAGGCCAGGACCTGCACCGCGGCGGCGAGGTTCAGCGAGCTGTAGCCGGGGTCGGTGGGTATGTGCACCGCGGCATGGCAGAGCTGCAGTTCCGCATTCTCCAGCCCGGTGCGCTCGCGCCCGAACACCAGCGCCACCTCGACCGGTTCCGCGGCCGCTTCCACCGCCCGGGCCGCGGCTTCGCGCGGCGCCAGCTGCTCCAGGGCGATGCGGCGGTCGCGCGCGGTGCAGCCCAGCACCAGCCGGCAGTCGGCGACCGCGGCCGCCAGGTCGTCGTGGCGCTCGGCGCCCTCGAGCACGTCGCCCGCCCCGGCGGCCATCGCTTCGGCATCGGCGTGCGGGAAACGCTGCGGCGCCACCAGCGCCAGCCGCGACAATCCCATGGTCTTCATCGCCCGGGCCGCGGCGCCGATGTTGCCCGGGTGCTGGGTGCCGACCAGGACGATGCGGATGCGTTCGGCGGGCCGTGGGGTGGGCTGCATGCCGCCAATGGTAAACTGCGCGCGCCGGCCGCTGCGCCGGCGCGTTCTTTTCCCCTGCCCGCCCCTGCCGCGCCCGGAGCCTTCCGCGATGCAAAAACCAGCCGTCAACGTCATGGTCAAGGCGGCCCGCGCCGGCGGCAACGTGCTGCTGCGGCACATGCACCGGCTCGACGCGCTCAACGTGGTCGAAAAGGACCGCATGGATTACGCCAGCGAGGTCGACGGCCTGGCCGAGGCCGAGGTGATCAAGGAACTGCACCGCGCCAATCCCGACTACGCCATCCTCGGCGAAGAGGGCGGCGCGAAAAAGGGCAACCGCGGCGCCAGCCGCTACACCTGGGTGATCGACCCGCTCGATGGCACCAGCAACTACCTGCGCGGCTTTCCGCACTGGTGCGTATCGATCGCCCTGGTCGAGAACGGCGAGCCGCTGCACGGGGTGATCTTCGACCCGCTGCGCAACGAGCTGTTCACCGCCAGCCGCGGCGGCGGGGCACAGCTCAACGAGCGCCGCATCCGCATCGGCGAGCGCCGCGAACTGGCCGGGGCGATGCTGGCCACCGGCTTCCCGCCGCGCGAGCGCGAGCGCGCCGGCGCCCAGCTCGAGTGCATCCGCGAGCTGCTGCGCGAGGCCGAGGACGTGCGCCGCACCGGCTCGGCCGCGCTGGACCTGGCCTACACCGCCTGCGGCCGCGTCGACGCCTACTTCGAGGCCGGGGTGAAGCCCTGGGACATCGCCGCCGGCGTGCTGCTGGTGCGCGAGGCGGGCGGCAAGGTCAGCGATTTCCGCGGCGCCGGCACCGGCCCGATGGACGCGCGCGGTACCGCCGGCCGCCAGCTGCTGGCCGGCAACGTCCGCATCACCGAGCCGCTGCAGAAGACCATCGTGTCGTCGGGCTACGCGCGAGCCTTCGCCTAGGCGCCGTTTGGGAGCGGACGGCGGCGGCGTCATCGGGGCCCGGCCTCGCGGTCATTCCCGCCGGAACCGCCCGCATCCTTCGCGGTCGTAGGCCGCCCCGGCGCCGGAAGCGCGGGTGCCCCGGCGCGCAGTCGAGGCCTTGCCGGGGCGTGCCATGCACGCGAAGGCAGGCGCCGGCGCCCAAACCCGGCATCACCGCCACCTCCATCGGAACCGCCCGCGGCTCTCGCGGCCATGGGCCGCTCCTACGGGAAACACGGCACCGGACGCCCTGACAGACGGAACAGGCGCCGATGCGGATCGGGATCAGGCGGCGGCGGTCACGGCCGCCTGGCCAGCGCCGCCTCGTCGCGCGCCTTGGGAAGCAGGTCCTGCTTGGTGACCTTCAGGAAACCGACGGTCAGCAGCGGACAGGCGATGAAGATCGAGGACAGGGTACCGACCACCACGCCGATCATCTGGGTCAACGCCAGGCCCTCCAGCGAGCCGCCGCCGTACAGGTACAGCGCCAGCACCGACAGGAAGAACACCGCCGAGGTGATGATGGTGCGCGACAGGGTCTGATTGATCGAGGCGTTGAACACCTCCAGCGGCGGCGCGCGCATGGCGCGGAAGTTCTCGCGCACGCGGTCGAACACCACGATGGTGTCGTTGATCGAGAAGCCCATCACCGCGAGCAGGCCGGCCAGCACGGTGAGATCGAACTCTCGCCCGCTCAGGGCGAAGTATCCCGCCACCACGCCGACGTCGAACAACGTGGTCAGCGACGCCACCACCGCGAACTTCCATTCGAAGCGGAAGCCGATGTAGATCAGGAAGCCGACCAGCACGAACAGCACCGCCTCGGTGGCCTTCTCGGCCAACTCGGCGCTGACCTGGGAGCCGATCGATTCGCTACCGAGCACCTCGACCGGGTTTTCGGGCGTGCTGACCGCCTCGCGCACCTGCTGGATGAGCTGGCTGTTCTGGTCGACGGTCAGCTGCTCTTCCTCGGCGCGCAGGCGCACCAGCAGGTCGCTGCCGCTGCCGAAGGTCTGCACCTGGGCGTTGGGATGCCCGGCCTCGGCGATGCGCGCGCGCACCGAGTCGACGTCGGCGGGCTGCTGGAATCGCAGCGTGACCGCGGTGCCGCCGGTGAAGTCCAGGGCGAAATTGAAGCTGTTGACGGCGATGGCGCCCATCGCCACCGCGAATGCGACCAGGGCCAGCGCCAGGGTGACCCAGCGCAGGCGCATGAAGTCGATGCTGGTACCGCTGGGAATCAGGTTGAGCGGGAAGATCTTCATATGCGTGTGTCCCGTCAGATGGCCAGCGACTTGAGCTTCTTGCGGCGCCCATAGATCAGCGTGACGATGCCGCGGGTCACGGTGAGCGCGGTGAACATCGAGGCCAGGATGCCGACCACCAGGGTGATGGCGAAGCCGCGCAGCGGCCCGGTGCCGAACGCGTACAGCGCCACGCCCGCCAGCACGCCGGTGATGTTGGCGTCGAAGATCGAGCTGGAGGCCTTGTCGTAGCCGCCGGCGATCGCCGCCTTGGGGGGCACCCCGTTGCGCAGCTCCTCGCGGATGCGCTCGTTGATCAGCACGTTGGCGTCCACCGACAGGCCGATCGACAACGCCAGCCCGGCGAAGCCCGGCAGGGTCATGGTGGCGCCGAAGATCGACATCACCGCCGCGACGATCAGCAGGTTGAGCAGCAGCGCCGCGCAGGTGACCAGGCCGAACATGCGGTAGTAGGCCATGAAGAAGACCAGGGTGAAGAGGAACGCGTAGAGCACCGCGGTCACGCCGCGCTCGACGTTCTCCTTGCCCAGGCTCGGGCCGACGATGCGCTCCTCGATGAAGTCCATCGGCGCCGCCAGCGAACCCGAGCGCAGCAGCCTGGCCAGGTCGTCGGCCTCCTGCTTCTCCAGGCCGGTGGTCTGGAACTGGCGCCCGAACACGCCGTTGATGTTGGCGACGCTGATGATCTCCTCGCTGACCCGGAAGGTACGCACTTCCTCGCCGTCGACCATCCGCACCTGCGGGACGCGCTCGATGTAGACCACCGCCATCGGCTTGCCGACGTTGAGGCTGGTGAAGTCGAACATGCGCTTGCCGCCGCTGGCGTTCAGGGTGACGCTGACCGCGGGCAGGCCGTTCTCGTCGTAGGTGGACTGCGCGGCCACCATCTCCTCGCCGGAGGCGATCACCCGCCGGTTCAGGATGTAGGGGATGGGCTTGCCGTCGGCGCCCAGGCGACGGTGATGGTAGATCCTGCCCTCGGGTGGGACGATGCCGCTCTGCACCGCGCCGTAGGCGTCGCCATCGAGCACCGCGCGGTACTCCAGGGTGGCGGTGGCGCCGATCATGCGCTTGGCCTCGGCGGTGTCCTGCACGCCCGGCAGCTGCACCACGACGCGGTCCTCGCCCTGGCGCTGGATCACCGGCTCGGCCACGCCGATCTCGTCGATGCGGTTGCGCAGCGTGGTGATGTTCTGGTCGATCGCGTCGCGCGCGATCTGGTCCAGCTCCGCCTGCGGCAAGCGAATGGCGATGCGGTTGCCGTCGGGCTCGCGGTTGAGCGCCGGCTGCGCCGCGGCCAGTACCGACAGGGCGGCGTCGAGGTCGGCATCGGGCGCGAGGGTGGCGACGATCGCGCCGCTACCGCGTCGCTCCACCGACTGATAGCGGATGCGGTTCTCGCGCAGGGTCACCCGCGCCTCCTCGGCGTAGGCCTCGGCGCGCTTGTCCAGCGCCGACTGCTGGTCGACCTGCATCACGAAATGCACGCCGCCCTGCAGGTCCAGGCCCAGCATCATCGGATTGGCGCCGACCGACGTCAGCCAGTCCGGCACCGTGCGCGCCAGGTTCAGCGCCACCGTGTAGCGCTCGCCCATCCCTGCCCGCAGCGCGTCGGCGGCGGCGGTCTGGGCGTCCAGGTCGGGCAGGCGCACCAGCAGGCTGTCCTCGCCCTGGTCGATCGCCTTGGGGCTCACCCCCGCCTCCCGAAGCAGCCCCTCGGCGCGTTCCCGCAGCGCGTCGTCGACGACGGCGCCGCGCTGCGCGGTGATCTGCACGGAGGGGTCCTGCGGATAGATGTTGGGCAGCGCGAACAGCATGCTGCCCAGCACCACGATCAGGATGAGGACGTACTTCCAGCGGGGAAACTCGAGCATTGCGTAGCCCTGCGCGCGGGGTCGACGGACCGGCGCCTAGGAGGAAGGGGGACCTGCGGCGGATCGCGCGGACGGCCGGCTTGCGCGCCGCCGCCGCCCGCCGAAGGCATCAGGCCGACTTGAGCGTGCCCTTCGGCAGCACGTTGCCGACGGAGCCCTTCTGCACGCGGATCTCGACGCGGTCGGCGATCTCCACGGTCACGAAGCTCTCGCCGATCGCCCGCACCGTGCCGGCGATGCCGCCGCCGGTGATGACCTCGTCGCCCACCGACAGCTTCTCCAGCATCGCCTTGTGCTCCTTGGCGCGCTTCATCTGCGGCCTGATCAGCAGGAAGTACATGATCGCGATCAGGATCAGCGGGAACATCAGGGTCGAAAGAATGCTCGGCCCGGCCGGCGCGCCGGCGGCGGCGTGGGCGGGGGCGATCAGGAAGTCCAGCAGGTTCATCGGCAGGTCCGTGACGAAAATAGCGGGGAATTATGCCACGCGGCCGCCCCGGGGCGCTTTTCCCGGCCCGGGGCCCCGGCGTGGCGCGGTCGCGGCGACGCCCGGGGCCCCGCCGGGGCGCGTCAGGGCGTCTTGCAGGCGTGGAATGACTCGCGGAAGGCGGCGAAGGTTCCCGCCGCGATCGCCCGGCGCATGCCGGCCATGAGCGACTGGTAGTACCAGAGATTGTGCAGGGTGCCCAGGATCGGGCCGAGCATCTCGCCGCAGCGGTCCAGGTGGCGCAGGTAGGCGCGGCTGTAGCCGCCGGCGCAGGCCGGGCAGCCGCAGCCCTCCTCGATCGGGCGCAGGTCCTGCTCGTACTTCGCGTTGCGCACCCGGACCACGCCGGTGGAAGTGAAATAGTGGCCGTTGCGCGCGTTGCGGGTGGGCATCACGCAGTCGAACATGTCCACTCCGCGCGCCACCGCCTCCACCAGGTCGTCCGGCCGGCCCACGCCCATCAGGTAGCGCGGCCGCTCGCCCGGCAGTTGCGGGCAGGTGTGCTCGAGCATGGCGTTGCGCTCGGCCTCGGTCTCGCCCACCGCCAGGCCGCCGATGGCGTACCCATCGAAGCCGATGTCCTTCAGGCCTTCGGCCGAGCGCGTGCGCAGGTCATGGTGCACGCCGCCCTGGACGATGCCGAACAGCGCAGCGTCGTTGCCCTCATGCGCGCGCCGGCTGCGCTGCGCCCAGCGCAGCGACAGCTCCATCGAGCGCTCGACCACGCCGCGGTCGACCGGCTGGCCGTCGACCTGGACCGGCGGGCACTCGTCGAAGATCATCACGACGTCGCTGCCGAGCACCTTCTGGATATGCATCGACTCCTCGGGCCCGAGGAACACCTTCGAGCCGTCGGTGGGCGCAGCGAACGTCACGCCGGCCTCGGTGATCTTGCGCTTGTGCGCCAGCGAGAACACCTGGAAACCGCCCGAGTCGGTGAGGATCGGGCCATCCCAGCGCGCGAAGCCGTGCAGGCCGCCGTGCGCCCCGATCACCTCCAGCCCGGGCCGCAGGTAGAGGTGGAAGGTGTTGCCGAGGATGATCTGCGCGCCCAGCGCGCGCAGCTGGTCGGGCAACACGCCCTTGACCGTGCCGTAGGTGCCGACCGGCATGAACGCAGGGGTCTCGACGGTGCCGCGCGGGAACGTCAGCCGGCCCCGGCGCGCGGCGCCGTCGCTGGCGAGCAGCTGGAACTGCATTCGGGACATGCGAAGGGAAACCGGATCGGCTGCGACGCGCGCGGCCGACCATTGTCGCGGATCGCGCCGGGCGATGGGAGCCGGCCACGGCCCGAACGTTCCGACCCGGGAGCGTCTCCATCCAGGCGCACCCGGAGACCGCCGATCCGCCCTTCCCGTCAGCGCCGCGGAAAGGCGACCAGCGGGCCCTCCACCAGCCGCAGCGCGAGCGTGGTCCCCGGTTGGCGCGGCACGGCCTCGGACAGGTCGACCTCCACCACATCGCCGCTTTCCAGGCGAACGCTGCCGAAATGACGCGGCCCGCGGAACCCGGCCTCTACCAGCACCCCGCGGATGGGACCTTCCGGATCGTGCAGCAGGCATTCCGGGCGCAACAGCACCTCGAGCTCCGCGTCCAGGCCCACGGCCGGGCCAGGGACGAGCGCACCGCGGCCGATGAAGTCGGCGACGAAGCGATGCGCCGGGCGCCGGTACAGCGCCTCGGCGCTGTCCCACTGCAGGATCCGGCCCTGCTCCATCACTCCGATCCGGTCGGCCATGGCGAAGGCCTCGGACTGGTCGTGGCTGACCAGCAGCGCGGTGGCGCCGGTCGACCGCAGCAGCGCGCGCAGCTCATGGGCCAGACGCCCGCGGGTGTCGACGTCGAGGTTGGAGAACGGTTCGTCGAGCAGCAGCAGCGCCGGTTCCGGCGCGAGTGCCCGGGCCAGCGCCACGCGCTGCTGCTGGCCGCCCGACAGCTCGTGCGGATAGTCGGCGGCCGAACCGCCGAGCCCGACCAGCTCCAGCATCGCCGCCACCCGCGCCTCGCGCGCGGGCCGCGGCAGCCGCCGCAGGCCGAAACCGACGTTGCCGGCCACGGTGAGATGCGGGAACAAGGCATAGTCCTGGAACATCATGCCCACCCGGCGACGCTCGGGCGGTACCGCGCTGCCGGCATCGGCCACCACCGCGCCCTGCAGCAGGATGCGCCCGGCGCGGACCGGCTCGAATCCGGCGATCGCGCGCAGCACCGTGGTCTTGCCGCAGCCGGAGGCGCCGAGCAGGCAGCCGATCTCGCCCTGCCGCAGCGCCAGCGACAACTCGTCTACCACCACGTGCAGGCCGCCCGGCGCCGGGTAGCCGACGCGGATCCGCTCCAGCTCCAGCAGCGGCCCATCGTCTTGCGTCGTCATGTCTGCCGCTCCCCGCCGTAGCCCAAGCCCGCGCGCGCCAGCAGCATCACCGGCAGCAGTCCGGCGGCGACGATCAGCAGCGCCGCCACCGCGCCTTCCTCGTAGGTGCCGCGCGCCGCCTCGGCGTACAGCCGGGTCGCCAGGGTCTCGAAATTTAGCGGCCGGAGCAGCAGCGTGGCGGGCAACTCCTTCATCGTATCGACGAACACCAGCAGGGCGGCGGCCGCCAGCGCCGGCCGCAGCAACGGCAGGTGCACCCGTGCGAGTGCGGTGCCGGGGCGCTCGCCGAGGCTGGCCGCGGCCTGATCCAGTGAACCGGGGATGCGGGTCAGCCCGGCCTCGATGCCGCCGGCGGAGATCGCCAGGAAGCGCAGCACGTAGGCGATCACCAGGGCGGTGGCCGAGCCCATCAGCAGCATCCGCGGCGCCCCGCCGAACGCCTGCAGCACCGCATTGGCGGCATCGTCGAACCATGCCAGCGGCAACAGCAGGCCGATCGCCAGCACCGTACCCGGGATCGCGTAGCCGAGGCTGGCCACCCGAAGGGCGGCGCCGGCCAGCAGTGGCCTGCGGCGCCGCTGCGCCAATCGCAGCGCCCAGGCGACGACCAGCCCGGCAAGCAATGTGGCGACGGTCGCCGCGGCCGCGACCGCCAGGGTGTTCCCGGCGCTGTCGAGCAACTGCGGCGTCGCGCCGCCATGGCGCCGCAGCCGCTCCAGGCTCTGCCAGCCCAGCGACGCCGCCGGGATCGCGAAACCGATCGCCACCGGCATCGCGCCCAGTCCGAGCGCCAGTGCCGCCGCGCCGCCGCGCAGCCGCAGCGGCTGCATCGGCCGCGGCCGCTGGGTGGCCGCGTAACGCTGGCGACGGCGGCCGTAGCGTTCCAGCACGACCAGCAGCACCACGATCGCCAGCATGACCAGGGCGATCTGCGCCGCGCCCGGCAGGTCGCTGCGCGTGACCCAGGTGCTGTAGATCGCGACTGTCAGGGTCTGGACGCCGAGGAACTCCGAGGCGCCGATGTCGTTGAGCGTCTCCAGCAACGCCAGCGCCGCGCCGATCGCGATCGCCGGGCGCGCCAGCGGCAGCGCCACCCGCAGAAACAGCGCTGCCCGCGTGGTGCCCAAGGTGCGCGCCGCCTCGAGCAGGCTCGAGGCTTGGGTCATGAACATCGCCCGGGTGGTCAGGTACACGTACGGGTACAGCACGAACCCGAGCAGCAGCACCGCGCCGGCCAGCGAGCGGATGTCCGGCAGGCGGAAATCGCGCGGGCTGTCGTAGCCGAGCAGCGCGCGCGCCGCGCCCTGCACCGGGCCGAGCGGATGCAGGAGATCGAGGTAGGCGAAGGCGACGATGTAGGTCGGCACCGCCAACGGCAGCAGCAGCGCCCAGGCCAGCACCCGCCGGCCGGGGAAGTCGTACGCGGTGACCAGCCACGCGGCTCCGGTGCCGATCGCCACCACCAGCGTCCCGACCCCGGCCAGCAGCGCCAGGGTATTGAGCGCCGAACGCGGCAGCACGTACACCGCGATGTGCGACCACAGCCCCTGGCTGCCCTGCGCAGCGGTCCACAGCAGCGCCAGCAGCGGGAGCAGCATCGTCGCGGCGATCGCCAGCGTCGCCAGTTGCCACGGGTCTGGACGGCGCGCCCCGGCGATGCCGTGGGTCACCGCCGGCGCCCTGGGCCCGCCACGCCGGTGCCGGGCCGTGCCCACGGCTGGTCCGGTCCTTGCGGCACGCGCGATTGCGGCCTGGCGGGCACCGTCGGGCTCAGTTGTCGAAGCCGACCTTGTCGACCAGTTCGCTGGCCTGGCGGCGGTGGCGCACCACTTCGCCCAGCGGCAGCGGATCGACCTTCATCGCGCCGAAGCTGGCGACCACCGGATCCAGTTCGACCCCGGCCTTGACCGGATACTCGTAGTTCGCCCGCGCGTACAGGCTCTGCGCCTCGTCGGACACCAGATACTCCAGCAGCCCCACCGCGTTGTCGCGATTGGGCGCGTGGCGGGCCACGGCGGCACCGCTGATGTTGACGTGGGTGCCGCCGTCGGCGGCGCCGGCGAACACCGGCCGGATCACCTGGATCGCATCGCCCCACTGGCGCTGCTCGGAGCCTTCCTCGGCGTTCTTCATGCGGCCCACGTAGTAGGCGTTGGCGATGCCGATGTCGCAGATGCCGGCGAGGATGTCGCGCGCCACGTCGCGGTCGCCGCCGGCGGCCTTGCGCGCCTGGTTGTGCTTGACCCCGCGCAGCCACCGTTCGGTGGCCTCGGCGCCGTTGTGGGCGATCATCGCCGCGAACAGGCTGGTGTTGTAGGGGTGCTGGCCGGAGCGGATGCAGACCCTGCCCTTCCACTGCGGGTCCGCCAAGTCCTCGTAGGCGAAGCCGTCCAGCTCGAGGTCCCTGTCGGCGTACAGCACCCGGTCGCGCAGCGACAGCGCGAACCATTCGCCGTCCGTGCCGCGCAGGTGACCCGGGATCGCCGACTCCAGGACCTCCGAGTCCACGGGCTGGGTATGCCCGGCCTCGACCAGGTCGAGCAGGTTGCCGGTATCGACGGTCATCAGGACGTCGGCGGACGAGCGCCCGCCCTCGGCGCCGAGGCGTTCGAGCAGGCCGTCCTTCAGGAACACCGTATTCACCCGGACCCCGCTGCTCGCGGTGTAGGCATCCAGCAGCGGCTGGATCAGCCCCGGCTCGCGGGTGGTGTAGAGGTTGACCTCGCCGGTGGCCGTTGGCCCGGCGCCGTCCGCCCCGGCGGTCGGTGCCGCGGGTTCCTGCTGGCCGCAGGCCGCCAGGAGCACCGCGCAGGCGGCGACCAGCAGGGACGCGGGGGAAGGCATGGATCGCATCGGTCAGTCTCCTTGGCTTGCGGTTGCGGGTTCCGGCGCGGGGCGCCGCCGGCCAAGTCCCGGCCGTAGATGAGAATTGTACGCATTTACGGCATCGCCGGCAGCCCGCCCCACCTCGCCGGCCTCGCAACGAAGAGCGGTTCAACGGGCGCCACCCATTTGCGCAGATGCGTCTCAGGGACACGAAGCCGGTGTTCGACCATCGCCGGCGACGATGCCCCAACGCGATCGCCTTCGCGGGCACGGCTCGCTCCTGCGGGCCCGCGGCGCCGAGAGTGTGCGATGCCTGCGGGAGCGTCCCAAGGGCGCGAAGCCCGCATCGCGACAGGCCGCGGTCGCATCAACCATCCGCGCCCTGCGGGAGCAGCAGCATCGCATCGCCGTACGAGAAGAAGCGATAGCGCTCGCCCACCGCATGCGCGTACGCGGCCAGCACCCGTTCGCGGCCGGCGAAGGCCGATACCAGCATCAGCAGCGTCGACTCGGGCAGATGGAAGTTGGTCAACAGTCCATCGACGCTGCGGATGCGGTACCCCGGGAAAATGAAGATCCGCGTCTCGCCGGCGAACGGCCGCAGCTCGCCGTCGTGCATCGCGCTCTCCAGCGCCCGCACCACGGTCGTGCCCACCGCGATCACCCGCCCGCCGGCCGCGCGTGTGCGGCGGACCTGCGCCACCAGTTCGGCACCGACGTTGAGCCACTCGCTGTGCATGCGATGCGCGTGCACGTCCTCCACCCGCACCGGCTGGAACGTGCCCGCACCGACGTGCAGGGTGACGTGGCCGAAGCCGATCCCGCGATCCCGCAGCGCGGACAGCAGCGCATCGTCGAAATGCAGCCCGGCGGTCGGCGCGGCCACCGCGCCGACCTGGCGCGCGAACACCGTCTGGTAGCGCTCGGCGTCGTCCTGCCCCGGCTCGCGGCGGATGTACGGCGGCAGCGGCATGCGCCCGGCATGCAGCAACCAGGATTCGAGCGCGTCCGGCACGTCGAAACGCAGGTGGTAGAAGCCGGCATCGTCGCGCCCGAGCACCTCGGCGCTGCCGCCGCCGTCCAGGGCGATGCGTCCCCCGGGTTTCGGCGACTTGCTGGCGCCGATCTGCGCCCGCGCCTGGTTGTCGGGCAGCAGGCGTTCGAGCAGGATCTCGACCCGCCCGCCGCTGTCCTTCTGCCCGAACAGCCGCGCCGGGATCACCCGGGTGTCGTTGAACACCAGCAGGTCTCCCGGCTGCAGCAGCTCCGGCAGGTCGCGCACTTGCCGATCCGCGAACGCGCCCTCGCCCGACGGCACCACCAGCAGGCGGCTGGCGGAACGCTCGGGCAGCGGCGCCTGGGCGATCAGCTCCGGCGGCAGCTCGTAGTGGAAATCGGATCGCTTCAAGAAGACAGGCCATGCGGGGGCGCGAGGCATTGTACGGCGCGCTTCGGAACGCACGTCTTCGCGGATGGTCACGACGCCAACGGCGTTAGTTCGTGGGCTTCGGGATGAGCGGCGCCCGGGCCGGGGGAGGCTCCCCGGCGGAGTCGGGCCATCCATGGTCCGCTGTCCGCCTCCCCCGGCCCGGATGCCGCGTTGGCGATTCACCGTCGATTGCTCGGAAGCCAATCCCTCCGAAGCCCACCAACGCAAAGAGGCGGGAGACGTGCCGGGGGTGTTGCGGAGAGCAGGCCATGGATGGCCTGCGGCCCTGAGTCCGGCCATGGATGGCCGGACCGAAGGGCGGAGCAACACCCCCGGCGCGGCTCGCGCCCCGCGATGCTTCCGAAGCCGCTCTTCACCTATAGGCTTGCGGAACCGATCAGCGCGCGAACTTGGTCGACAGCACCAGCGAGGACGTCGTGCGCTCGACGCCGTCGAGCGCGCCGATCCGGTCGGTCAGCACGTCCATCTCGCCGATGGTGGGCACCGCGGCCGCGGCCACCAGATCCCAGGGGCCGCTCACCGACTGCACGCTGCGCACCCCCGACATGCCGTGCAGCGCCTCCACCACCGAGGGCATCCGCTTGGGGAACACCGTGATCATGATCAGCGCACGGACCCGCTCGCGCTCGTAGTCCTCGTTGAGGCGCACCGTATAGCCGGCGATCACCCCCTGCCGCTCCAGCCGCTCCAGCCTGCTCTGCACCGTGGTGCGCGACAACTGCAGCCGGCGCGCCAGCTCCGCGGTGGGCGCGCGGGCGTGCTCGCGCAGCAGCGACAACAGGGCTTCGTCGGCGTCGGTGAGCTTCATGGCGAGCCATTTTCGTCGATCTGCCGATTTCTACATGAATTCAGAGCAGATCGCACCTGTTAATCGACGAAAGCATCGCGATAATAGGGTTTGCCTGCCGCAATCGTGGCGCCGGCCCCATTCCGCACCCGGAGGACCGCATGTCCGTGATCGACACCCTCGCCCCGCTCCGCACCCGCAAGGGCGAACAGCGCACCAGTGGCCTCGACGACGCCACCGTCGCCAGCTTCGCGGCCGGGCACCCCGAGCTGGTCGCCGCGATCGACGCCGCCGCCGCCGAGTTCGCGCGCCTGGGAGGCGACTTCGCCGGGCTGCTCGACCTCGACGAGGACGCCCAGGTCCAGGCCGTGCAGGCCGACTTCGTGAATTTCTACCCGCAGGACGGCGTGAACCCCTACGTCGCCCTGGCCGCGCGCGGCCCTTGGATCGTGACCCTGAAGGGCGCCGTGCTCTACGACACCGGCGGCTACGGCATGCTCGGCTTCGGCCACGCACCGGAGGCGGTGCTCGAGGCGATGGCCAGGCCCCAGGCGATGGCCAACATCATGACGCCGAGCCTGTCGCAGCTGCGGCTGGCGCGCGCGCTGCGCGCCGAGATCGGCCACGCGCGGGGCGACTGCCCGTTCGCCGCCTTCATGTGCCTCAACTCCGGCTCCGAGGCGGTCGGCCTGGCCGCGCGCATCGCCGATACCAACGCCCGGGCGATGACCGACGGCGGCGGGCGCCACGCCGGGCGCGCCATCAAGCGCCTGGTGGTCAAGGGCAGCTTCCACGGCCGCACCGACCGTCCCGCGCTCTATTCCGATTCCACCCGCAAGACCTACATGCAGTACCTCGCCAGCTACCGCGGCGAGGACAGCGTGATCGCCGTCGAGCCCTACGACATCGGCGCGCTGCAGCGGGCCTTCGCCGATGCCGACGCCAACGGCTGGTTCATCGAGGCGATGTTCCTCGAGCCGGTGATGGGCGAAGGCGATCCCGGCCGCCGCGTGCCGGTGGAGTTCTACGCAGCCGCACGCGAGCTCACCCGCGCGCACGGCGCGCTGCTGCTGGTCGATTCGATCCAGGCCGGCCTGCGCGCCACCGGCACGCTGTCGATCGTCGACTATCCCGGCTTCGAGCAGCAGGACCCGCCCGACCTGGAAACCTACTCCAAGGCGCTCAACGCCGGCCAATACCCGCTGTCGGTACTGGCGCTCGGCGAAGGCGCTGCCGCCATCTACCAACGCGGCACCTACGGCAACACCATGACTGCCAACCCGCGCGCCGCCGACGTCGCCTGCGCGGTGCTGGGCGCGATCACCCCGGAACTGCGCGCGAACGTCCGCGAGCGCGGCCGCCAGGCGCTGGAGAAGCTGGAAGCGCTGAAGGCCGAGCTGGGCGGGTTGATCACCAAGGTCCAGGGCACCGGCCTGCTGTTCTCCTGCGAGCTGGCGAAGGACTTCAAGGGCTACGGCGCCGGCTCGAGCGAAGAATGGCTGCGCGAGCACGGCCTGGGCGTAATCCACGGCGGCGAGAACTCGCTGCGCTTCACCCCGCGCTTCGAGATGGGCGAGGACGAGCTGGACCTGCTGGTGGCGATGGTGCGCCGGGCGCTGCTCGAGGGCCCGCGCCAGCGGCAGGCAGAGGCCGCCTGAGGCCGACGCGGCCGGCACAAGAGGCGAATCCGGCCGACGAAACGCGCGTGTGCCCGGCACAGGTCATGCGACCCTGCGACAACGTCCCGCATGGGCAGTTGCGTGTGCGAATGCCGCCCTCGATGCGCACCGGTCGCCATCCGGCCTCGGTCGCTCGTGGCTGGCGGGCACCCGTTGCGAGGACCGAACACCGCGGGCGCCGCACGGAATGAAGCCGGCCATGCGCGGTTGCGTCTCCAACTGCTTGGACAGCCATTGTCGCCTTGATGCAGACTCCTCGCATCGTGCCCAGGGCGCCCGCCTCCATGAAGATCGTCGAAGTCCGCCATCCGCTGGTGCAACACAAGCTCGGCCTGCTGCGCAGGGCCGACAACAGCACCAAGAGCTTCCGCGAGCTGTCCGCGGAGGTCGCCACGCTGCTGACCTACGAGGCCACCGCGGACCTGGAGACCGAGGACGCCGAGGTCGCCGGCTGGGCCGGCCGGGTCCACGTGCGCCGCATCAAGGGCCGCAAGATCACCCTCGTGCCGATCCTGCGCGCCGGGCTGGGCATGCTGCCGGGGGTGCTGGAGCTGATCCCTGCGGCCAAGGTGAGCGTGGTCGGGATCAGGCGCGACGAGGCCTCGCTGCAGGCGATGCCGTACTACGAGAACCTGGTCGGCGACATGCAGGACCGCACCGCGCTGATCCTGGACCCGATGCTCGCCACCGGCGGCACCCTGGTCGCCACGGTCGACATGCTCAAGGCCGCCGGTGCGACGCGGATCAAGGGCCTGTTCCTGGTGGCGGCCCCGGAGGGACTGCGCACGATCGAAGCCGCGCATCCCGACATCGAGATCTACACCGCGGCCATCGACCAACGGCTCAACGAGAAGGGCTACATCCTGCCCGGCCTCGGCGACGCAGGCGACAAGATCTTCGGCACCCGCGCCGATTGACCCGCACGCCGCGGGCCTCCCAAGACAGACCGCACCGGCAGACCCCCTTGCCCGGCCGACCGGCGTCACGCGGGCACCGGAGCCCCGTAGAGCCGAGCTTGCTCGGCTGCGCGGGCCCCGGAGCCGAGAGCAGCGGAGCAAGCTCCGCTCTACGAAGGCGGGCCGGACCAGTGCCGTGCTGGCACCGGAGCCCCCCGTAGAGCCGAGCTTGCTCGGCTGCGCGGGCTCCGGAGCCGAGAGCAGCGGAGCAAGCTCCGCTCTACGGAGGCGGGCCGGACCAGTGCCGTGCTGGCACCGGAGCCCCGTAGAGCCGAGCTTGCTCGGCTGCGCGGGCTCCGGAGCCGAGAGCCGCAGAGCAAGCTCCGCTCTACGGAACGAGGGCGCGGGTACCGCCACTACAGATCGGCGGCGCGCGAGATCCATCGACACCACCAATACGGATAGGCGTCGATGTCGCTGACCAAGCCGCGACGGATGGGATTCGCAATGAGATATCTGCTCTGGCGCTCGAGATCCCTTTCGTCGCGCAGGCGGTGATCGTAGAAACCCGCCTGCCAGACCGACCCCTGCCACGCTCCGGCGGCGTTGACCGCACGTGCGGACCGCGACTTGAATGCCTGCATGCATCGGCTCAGAGAACTCCGCCGCAGCTGCAGCAGCCAATGCAGATGATCAGGCATGACCACCCATGCCAGGGAATCCAGCGCTTCCTCGTCGGCGCAGGCGGCGCAACTCTCCGATAATTGCGTCGGCCAAGCATTCACTGCGGAACAGTTCCCGGCGCCGCTCGGTCACCGTCGTCACCACGTAGAAATCGCCGGCTCGCGAAACGCGGCCTTTCAGCAATCGTGGACTCGCCATTGCCACAGCATCACAGGCGAATGCAGGCCTGGATATCGGCGCGTATCCGAATGTCGAGTAGGAACTTTCCGCGAGAACGCCGTCCAGCGATCTTCGGTCGACCCCCGTAGAGCCGAGCTTGCTCGGCTGCGCGGGCTCCGGAGCCGAGAGCAGCGGAGCAAGCTCCGCTCTACGAGGTGCGGCGCCGGGCCGGACCGGCGACGCGGGCGCCGGAGCCCCACGTAGAGCCGAGCTTGCTCGGCTGCGCGGGCTCCGGAGCCGAGAGCAGCGGAGCAAGCTCCGCTCTACGGGGTGCGGCGGCGGCGCTTGCGATGGCGGGCGACCAGGATCGCGGCGATCAGCAGCAACAACCCGCCCAGCCAAGGCGTGTAGTTGCGCAGTTCGCCCTCGCCGTCGGCCGGCGGCGCATCGGCGGGACCGTCCGGCGCGCCGGCGGCGATCCAAACGCCGTCCTGCAGGACCAGCCGCCCGTCCAGCGACGGCAGCACGCGCTCGAACCAGCGCACGCGCAGGTCGCCCGGCGCCGGCTCGGCCAGGTCGGCCGCGGTGGTGAGAAGGTCGCCCTGCAGGCGGAAGGTGGCGGCGAGGTTCCCCGGCAGCGCGTCCAGGTCCGGAGAGAGCGGCCGCCACTCCCCCAGCTCCGCCAGCGCGGCCGGAGCCAGTGGCCGGCCGTCGTCCATCTTCACCGGGCGTTCCCACTGCTGCGTAGCGACCGGGAACTCCCCGGGGTTCCGGTACTGCTGCGGAAACTCCCGCGAATCGAGCGGCCGGTCGCTCCACTCGAGCGCGTAGCCCTCCGCAGAGCGCCGCCACTGCGCCATCTCCACCTCGCGACGCAGGCCGAACTGCTGGGTACCGACGCCGAACTCGTCGTCCACCAGGACCTCGCCGCCGCGCGGCGCCGGCACCGCGGCGGGAGCCTGCGCCACGGCGGCGGGGGCGGCGGCCATCGCCAGCGCGAGCAGCCACGCGCGCATCATGGGTGCAGCACCCTCGCCTGCAGCCGCGGCACCTCGTGCGCGGTGCCGAAGCGGCCGCGCCCGTCGCGAACGGGCTGCGCCAGCGCGATCTCCGGGTCGTGGGTGTAGAACAGGTGCACGTTGCGCGCCAGCTTGTCCTCCAGGAAAGCCTGCTTCTCGTCGATCAGCAGCTCCGGGGCGCGGTCGTAGCCCATGGTGATGGGCACGTGGGTCCACGGGCGGCCGGGCACCAGGTCGGCGCAGAACGCGACGCCGCCGTGCGGGCGGCCGTCGACGATCTCGGGACCGTGGATCTCGGCCAGCATCATCCCCGGGGTGTGGCCGTGGCTGTAGCCGAAGGAGACCGCGTCGCCGAGCACCGGCGAACGCGCGCCGTCGACCAGCTGCAGCCGGCCGCTGGCCTCCAGCAGCCCCGGCAGCTCGGGAATGAAGCTGGCGCGATCGCGCGGATGCGGGTTGCGCGCGCGCTCCCAGTGTTCGCGACCGACCAGGAAGGTGGCGTTCGGGAACAGCAGCTCCGGCGCGCCGCCCTCGCGCCAGGCGGTCAGCAGCCCGCCGGCGTGGTCGAAATGCAGGTGCGAGAGCACCACCACGTCGATGTCCTCGTGCGAGCAGCCGGCCCCGGCCAGGGAATCGAGCAGGACGTGGCGGTCCTCGACCACGCCGAAGCGCTCGCGCAGCTTCGGCTCGAAGAACGCGCCCACCCCGGTCTCGAACAACACCGTCAGGCCGTTGAGCGGACGGGCCAGGAGCGCCCGGCAGGCCAGCGGGATGCGGTTGACCGCGTCGGGCGCGGCCCATTTCGTCCACATGGCGCGCGGTGCGTTGCCGAACATCGCGCCGCCGTCGAGCTTCTGGGTATTGCCTTCGATCGACCAGAGTTTCATGGCCCGAGTGTAGCGCCGCCGGCGTCGCGGGACCGAAACGGTCGCACGAGCGGCGGCCACCGGGCGCCGGCGCGGTCCGGGCTAGTCGGACGCGGCGCGCGGCTCCACCGTCGCCTTGCCGACCGGGTTGCGCGGGTCGCTTCCGCCCTCGAGGGCGTTGTCGCGCAGGTCCCAGGCCACGGTCTGCAGATTGCCCCAGACGTGGCTGGAGGCGCGTCCGCCGGCCTGACGCTCGACCTCGGCCTCGTCGGGCGCGTCGACCTCGTGGCCCATCTCTCGCAGCGCGCGCACCGTGGCCGCGGCCAGCGCGCCGCTCTCGGCGGAGATGCGGTCCGGGGTCCACTGGTGATGGAAGCGCGGCAGCGCCGCCACGGCCTGGGCATCGAGGCCGGCGTCGTAACCGAGCATCCCCAGCAGCACCATGGTGATGATGCGGGTGCCGCCCGGCGTGCCGAGTACGGCGATGCGGTCGTCCGAGACCATGAAGGTCGGCGTCATCGAGCTGAGCATGCGCTTGCCCGGCTCTGGCGCGTTGGCCTCGAAGCCCATCACCCCGAACGCGTTCGGCGTGCCGGGCTTGAGCGCGAAATCGTCCATCTCGTTGTTGAGCAGCACGCCGGTGCCGGGTGCGACCAGCCCGGAGCCGTACAGCAGGTTGACGGTCTGGGTGGCGGCGACGCGGTTGCCCTCGGCGTCGATGATCGAGAAGTGGGTGGTCTCCTCGTCCTCGAGCGGGGTCGGCTCGCCGGACAGCAGATCGCTCGGCGTCGCCCGACGCGGGTGGATGGTGGCGCGCAGCCCCGCGGCGTAGTCGCGGCTGGTGAGGGTGCGCATCGGGATCTCGGTGAAGTCGGGGTCGCCCAGATAGAAGGTGCGGTCGCGGAACGCGCGGCGCATCGCCTCGACGGTGAGGTGGGTGCGCTGGGTCTGATCCAGCGACTCCAGGTCCCAGCCCGCCAGGATCTGCAGCATCTGCGCCAGCGCCACCCCACCCGAGGACGGCGGCGGTGCGGTCACCACCTCCCAGTCGCGGTAGCGGAACCGCAGCGGCTCGCGCTCGACCACCCGGTAGGCGGCCAGTTCCTCCGCGGTCCATTGCCCGCCCTCGGCATTCACGCCCTCGACCAGCAGGCGGCCGGTCTCGCCGCGGTAGAAGCCTTCATGCCCCTGCGCGGCCAGCCGCTCCAGGGTGCGCGCCAGGTCCGCCTGCCGGAACGTGTCGCCCTCCTGCAGCGCCCTGCCCTGCGGCGCGTAGAGCGCGCGGCTGCCCGTGTAGCGCTCCATCACCTCGCGCCGGCGCTCGTAGCCGCGCGCCATCCGCGCGTAGACCGGGAAGCCCTCGCGGGCGATGCGGATCGCCGGCGCCAGCGTCGCCTCGAGCGGCAGGCGGCCGTACTTCTCCGCCATGTGCACCAGCGCCGCCGGCAGTCCGGGAATGCCTGCGGCCCACGGCCCGTTGGTGGCGCGGTCGCTGTCGAAGCCGCCGTCGGCATCGAGGTACCGCTCCATCGTCGCCGCCGCCGGCGAGGTCTCGCGGGCATCGACGAACACGTCGCGGCCGCCGTCGGCCTGGTGCAGCAGGAAGAACCCGCCGCCGCCGAGGCCGGAACTGATCGGCTCGACCACCGAGAGCGTCGACGACACCGCCACCGCCGCGTCGAACGCATTGCCGCCCTCGCGCAGCGCCTGCAGGCCGGCCTCGGTCGCCAAGGCGTGGGCGGATGCCACCGCCACGCCCGGCGGGGTCAGCGCGTCGACGCCGCGGGCGTCGGCTACGGGTCCGGGCGCGCTGGCCTCCTGGCACGAAGCCAGCGCGGGCGCGAACGCCAGGACCAGCAGGAACATCAGTCTGGAGAGGGGTTTCATGCGGACTCCTGTGGCTGGCTCGCGCCGGACTTGGTTCGGGACGTCAATCGGATGCGGGCGGCCGCGTGGCGGCCGCGCCCTCCGCGCGCGGGCCTTCCGGGGACCGATCCCCTCCCTGCAGCCGGCGCAGCTTGGCGAGCAGCTGCGCTTCGGATTCCGGACGCTCCGGATCGGGATCGATGCATTCGACCGGGCACACCACCACGCACTGCGGCTCGTCGTGATGCCCGACGCATTCCGTGCAGCGCGCCGGGTCGATCACGTAGATGGTCTCGCCCTGCGAGATCGCCTGGTTGGGGCAGGCCGGTTCGCAGACGTCGCAGTTGACGCAGAGCTCGTTGATCTTCAGCGCCAACGCTCGGCCCTCGGTGGATCGGCGGGTCCGCGCGCGTGCCGCAGGGCGCTGGTGATCGGGCCCGGGGCCGGGCCCGGCATGCGCCGGGACCGGATCTCGGCGGGCAGGTTACTTCTCGACGAAAACGTATTCGACTCCTGCCGGCGCAACGGCCTGTTGCACCCGCTGGCTGTCGGCGGCATCGCCGACGAACAGCACGCGCACGCCGTTCATGCTGCCCGCGGGCACGCTCTCGAACGCGGTGACCACCATGTCCGCCACGCGATTGGAATCGGGGCCGGCGTAGGCGAGCATGTTGCCGCGGATGATGCCGCGGGCGACGTCGTTCTGCGCCTTTTCGCTCAGGCGCTCGTACAGGCCTTCGAAATCGGCGGTCTCGTCGTCGGGCACCAGGTAGATGAAGGGCTGGTTCTGGATGCCCTCCATGTGCCGGGGCACCAGGTCCTGCAGGTAGGCGCGCCACTGCGCGGAGTCGCCGTTGGCGGGCGCGGCGAGCGGTGCGCGCTCGACCTGCTGCGGGCCCTCGTCCTTCTGGCAGGCCGCCAGAGGCAGCGCAAGGCAGGCCGCGAGCAGCAGGCGGTTGATGATGTGCATGGTGTTCCTCCCCGTGTCTCGTATGGTCGTCATGTCGTCTCAAGCATCGGTGCGCTGCCATTCGGCCTGCAGCGCTTCGGCCACCGCCGCCGGCACGAACGCGGACACATCGCCGCCGAGGCGGGAGATCTCACGGACCAGCGAAGAGGATATGAAGCCGTATTGTTCGGCCGGCGTGAGGAACAGCGTCTCGACCTCCGGAATGAGATGCCGGTTCATGCTCGCCAGCTGGAACTCGTACTCGAAATCGGACACCGCGCGCAGGCCGCGCAGCAGCACCCCGGCGCCCAGGTCGCGCACGAAGTGCGCAAGCAGCGAGTTGAAGCCGCGCACCTCGATATTGCCGTAGGCCGCCAGAGCCTCCCGCGCCAGCCGCACCCGCAGGTCGAGATCTAGGGTTGGCCGCTTGGCCGGGCTTTCGGCCACGCCGACGACGATCTTCTCGAACAGCGGCGCGGCGCGTTCGACCAGGTCGACATGGCCGTTGGTGATCGGGTCGAAGGTGCCGGGATAGACCGCGATGCGGGTGCGGGCCAGGCTCATGGATGGGTCCGTGGTCGGGAAGGCCGGAACAACGGCTGCAAGTGTATCAGCGTCGCCCTGGCGCCCGCGGCGCGCGGCGGTACAGCGCGTGACCGGCGTCGCGACTGCGTCCCTCGCGATGCGGCAGCCAGCCTTCGCCCGCCGGTACGCCGGCCTGCCCCGGCGATTCCAGGTACAGCCAGGCGTCCTCGGCCAGCCAGGGCGCAAGCCCATCGAGTACCGGCTGCCACAGCCCGTCGGCAAACGGCGGATCGACGAAGACCAGGTCGAAGCGACCGTGCAGCGGCGCCCGCAACAGCGCCAGCGCGTCGGCGCGGACCACCCGCGCCCGGTCCCCGGCATGGAGCCGCTGCACGGTCTCCTCCAGCGCCTGCGCCAGGCGCGGGTCGCGCTCCACCAGCAGCGCCTCGCGCGCGCCGCGCGACAGCGCCTCCAGACCCAGCGCGCCGGTGCCGGCGAACAGGTCGAGCACGCGCGCCCCCGGCAGCACCGGCTGCAGCCAATTGAACAGGGTCTCCCGGGCACGATCCGAAGTCGGCCGCAGGCCGGGCACGTCCGGCACCGGCAGCCGCGTGCCGCGCCAGCGTCCGCCGATGATGCGGATCCGCCCGGGCGCGGTGTTCACCGGCGAGGCCTGCAGGTGCACGCCAGGGGCGGGGTCGTCATGGGCGGCGGTGCTAACATGACGCCATTCTCCCCCATCCGCGATTCTTCGACCGCATGGTCAGCTGGTTCCGACGCGACAAACCCGAACCGGCACGCCCGGAAGACAGCAGGCGGCGCCTGAGCATCGAGGAACTCGCTGCGGCCTTTCCCGACAGCGCGCCGCCCGCCGCCGCGCCGTCCGAAGGCGCGCCGTCCGAAACCCCGCCGTCCGGCGATGGGGCGACGCGCGACGAGGCGACGCCTGCCGGACCTTCTCCGGAGGCGCAACCGGCTCCGCCCGATCTCGCCGAACTGCCATCGAGCGCCTCCGGCACGCCGCCGCCAGCGCCCTCGGCGGCGTCCGCTCCGGCC
>NZ_JACCKA010000089.1 GCF_013425525.1 Luteimonas salinisoli
GTGACCGACTTGTCAGCCAGCAGCTCGAGGGGGCCGGTATGGGCCTGCAGGCTGAGCGGGCCGTTGGCGGCGATGGCGCGGATCGGGCCGGCGTGGGCGTAAAGCGCGGCGTGCTGGCCGGAGACCGAGGCGAAGGTCTGGCCGGCGCTGAGCTGGACGTCGGCCTGCGCGGTCAGGTGCAGGGCGCCGCCGGCGTAGGCGACCGCGCTCTTCTGCGTCGCGAACGCGATCGACTCCGGCGACTCGGCGACCAGCTTGGGATCCGCGAAACGCTCCACCGGTTCCTCGCCCGGTTCGCGCCCGCCACCCGCGGGCTTCATCGCCGACTGGCCGGCGACGCTGTCGGCGTACTTTCCGTCGACCTCGGCATCGAGCGCCTCGCGCAGCGCGGTGAGGCGGGCGTTGGCGTCGAACCCCGGTACCTGCTGCTGCAGCAGGGTCTCGTGCAGGCCCTCGGCGGTGCGTTCGGCGCCCTTGAGCTGGGCCACGGCCTCGGTGATGTCGAGCTGGGTGGAGGCGCCTTCGGCCCGCGCGGTGGTGGACAGCAGCAGGCCCTGGCCGGCGTGGACGTTGCCCCAGCCGGCGCTGGCCAACTCCACGCCCTGGCCGCGCAGGCCGCCGCGGGAGGCGTCCTGGTGCTGCACCAGGTAGCCCAGTTCCAGGCGGCTGTCGGCCAGGCTGGTGTGCAGCCGGGTGCGCAGCTGGCCCGGGGTGTCGTCGAGCACCCACTGCTGGGTTCCGGCGCCGTCGTGGGCGCGACTGTGCAGGCCGCTCAAGGTGCCGGGATGGTTGGACGGTCCGTCAATGCCGCCGGCGAAGGGCGGGGCGACCTCGCCGTTGTACAGCTGCCCGGTTACCCGCGGCTGGTCGATGTCGCCATGCAGGAACTCCGCCAGCACCTCCGCACCTGGTGGTCGCGGCTGGGGCTGACCGCCGCCTCCGGCAGGCCAACCACGCGGGCGGTCTTCGGGCCTGCACGGTCGGGCGGTCGCGCGGCAGCGGGGCCACCGGGGCGGCGGCGGGTACCGCGACGAAGCGATCGCGGTAGCTGCCGCGCTCCAGATCGGGCGAGGCGAGCAGGGCGGTGATGACGCTGCCCAGGTTGTTCATCGCCACGTGGGCGACGCGCAGCGACAGGAACGCCTGGCCCTCGTGGCCGGAATGCTGACTCAGGGTGAATGTGTCGACGGCCATGCCCGCGTTGCCGGTTGCGGTTTCCGCCCGAGCAGCGAGCGGCGGAGCGGAGTATTCAGAGGCCGCCTTGTTCGGCCACCGCCGGGGTTGTGCCGATACAAACGATCCTCGCGCCAGTGGTCGGGTCTGATATTCCTTCAACACTTTGCAATGGTAAGACAGCATTGGCCGCGGATACGCTTGGATCAAAAAACTCCGTGATAACCGTGCTCAGATCCGCAGAAAATACGATGCGATAGTGGTTTCGCGTATGAATATCTGCAGTCTTCTCCGGGCCTGTCTGAATTACCAAGTCAATCGAGTTGCTACCGCAACCGTGACTTTCCAGCGCAAAAATTCTTTCCACTTTGTCGAAACCCGCCTGGGCGAGAGAATGCTCGATATCAGACCCGCCCGAGAACGTGCCAGTAACAAGCTTTCCGGAATCGGATTCACGCAAAGAGAACTTATAGTCGCGTATTTCAACAGACATGGGGCTGCTGAGCCCCGGGGGTACGAACAACTCAGCGCCAACGGGAAGCTTCGCACTGCACCCCGCGGCAACGCAGGTACCGATAACTAGCGCAAGAGCATTCATCTAGTTTCTAACTCCACCAAACTCGTAGAAGGAACAAAACTCAGGCCGTCAATCGCCACATGAGAATTATCTAGAGCGCATCCCTGAATATCCTTTCCTGCCAAATGTCCTGTACGAACGCCCATCGCTGAGTGTAGCTATCTGTGCTGCTGTTAATTACCCTGGTAATATTGTCTGCGGCGGTCTTCGTGATTCCTGTATCGGCATATTCATACAATCGATGTTCAACCCAGAACGCGAGGCCGGAACGCACCGCATAGATCGGCTCATTAACTTTATCTGGGTGCGCCTCAAAATCTATCCTCTCGCCCCAGATTCGCTCGTGTGAAACCGTGAACGCCCGATAGTTTGAACGCCCAGTTAGCTGTTTAAGTCCTCGTCCTCGATATCGCCATCCATCTCCAGGCTGTGTGTTTCCAAGCTTATAACCCTCGCTTCGATTTGCATCACTGTAGGCGTTGTTTGCTATTGCTTCCTCATTGAAAGCATCGCGATCTGCGCGCTCTCGATTTCCTCGATAGTAACTGAGCCTGCTCCTAAATAAACCATCAGATGAGTAACGCAAGTCTTCGCGGAATGCCATGCGCGGTCCAATCTCTTGGCGTACTTGGCCGAAGAAGTGGGTTAGACGCTCTTCGCTATCGAGCTTGCCGTCGTCCATGTTCAAATTTACACCATCAGCTACAATGTGTAGCTGTGTTTCTGGCGCCGCAGCGAATATCATACTTAGCATTTCTACTGTGACGCCGTTTCTTCTCCGGTGGAAATTACCAACGAATCCGACGGGATGCAGATGAAGCGCCTTGCCTCTCTGCAGGAAGCCGTGCTTTCCCTCAATTTCATTCCACCACTGCAATGATTGAATGCGGGCTTTTTCTTGGGTCCAGTCTTCGCGACGTTCCTGGGGGATGTGCCGGTCGATTTCGTCCCACTTGCTCATCGGCCCGGACCACTCGCTTTCGTGTTCGACGATCAGGCGCGAGATGGCCTGGGCCAGCCACGGCTTGGCTAGAGCCTTGCGTAGCTCCTGCGGTGAGAGATGGCCGTCCTTTGTCTTTCCGCCTTCTACCTGATCGATAATGTTATAGAGCCTGCTGAATACGGGACCGGTGTCGACGGGTGCGCCCTCGGCGCTCAATTCGTCTTCTTCGCTGGCTGTGGCTTGGCCCTGTTGGACAACATGGCGAGCATACAGCTGCGCCGGTGTGCTGGTTTCGCCCTTGACGATCTCGAACCCGGGCCAGGCCCAGGGCGAGCACAGGTGTACGTTGGCATGCCCATTCTCTCGGGCCCAGCCTGTTCTGCTCGCGCCATCGGCGGTGCCCACGTCGATCTCCCACCAGCGGGTGCCGTCGGTTTCGGCCGCAGTTTTCTCCAACAGCCTGATTTTCCTTACGCGGAGGAATCCGGCTTTTGGGCCGGAGGCGTTGGCGGTCTGCAGGGGGAATTCGCTCCAAAGAGACGTGGCCGTGCTCGAGGCGCCTTGTTCGGCGACCTGTGAACGCTGCGCCCACACCTCGGTTCCGCCTGCGGGCAGTACCTCGCGCCGCGAATAACTCTGTTGCTGTTCGGTGGTCAGCGCGTTGTAGGTCTCGAGGGAGATCCTGTCCGTATCCGTGACGCCCACGATCATGGACAGAATCTGGCCGCCGCCATAGGTGCGCGTGGCCGTGCTGTATCCGCTCAGCGTGGCTTTCGGAACAATTTGGAGCGCGCCCTTGCGAACCTTGACCCACTCGCCCGACTTCGGGGAGTCGGCGGTTGGGGCAACGCTTTCGCCCGGGGCCAATTGCAGGTCGGGCTCGGCAGGCAACGCCAATGTCGCGCCCGGCTCCACCACAAGCAGGGTCTTTTGCTTGGGGTCAAGTTCCTGGTCGCGGGTCCGGCTCTTGGCGAGGAAGTCCTCCATGTCCTGATGGGTGAATACGTCTACCTGCGCCAGCGGGCGGCCGATGCAAGCGGTGGCAAGGGGATTCATGTCGCCGTAACGTTGGTACTCGCCCAGGTAACCCATCAGGTCGCCTGCCTTTACCGCCACCGGTGCGTCCGGGACCACGATGCCGTCCTTGGTGGGCGGCTCGGCCGCGATGGGCTTCATTTCCGCCTTGAAGGCGGTGGCGCCGGAGATCTCGGCGGGCGTGGTTTGACCGGAGACGACTTCGGTCACCTCGAAATAGCCCTTGTTCGAGGACTCCGCACCCAGGCGCAATTTGGTTCCGCGCGGTGCGAAGCCACAGTAGGTGCCGCTGGCGTCGCGCAGGTTCAGTCCTACGCTGTTCTCTGGAATGTTCGGGTTGCCAGGGTGGCTCGTGCGGCTGTCGTTGGCGTCTTCGCCGACCAGATAGACCGGTTCGCCCCAGTAGTTGGGGCGCTTCTTTGCCTCGTCGTCCTGGTATCCCTTCCAGTACAGCAGGTGCATGTATAAGCTGTAGAACACCAGCGAAGGCTCATCTCCGGATGCAGCGGAGGGGGAGGGCGATCGAGTCTGCGTCTGCGATGCCCCCTGCACCGCGCCATTTTGCCGAGCAGCACCGGTTGCTATGCCCTGCGCTGGAGCGCCTGGCAAGCCGCTCTCAACTGGCGGAGGAGGATCGGCCGGGGTGCCGTCGCCAGAAGTCGTATCGTTGGGGGTGGGGGAAGGAGGCAGCTGTAACCGATGACGGAGAAGAGCGAAGCCGGACGAATACTTAGCCGCTGCGCAGGTCTCGTATTCCACCTCCGGATACTTCTCTCCATCGATTCTCCAAGCGATGACCTCGCCGTCTGCGATGCAGCGCACGCCGCCGTCTTGCGCGAGGTTCGTACCGGTCTGGCTACCGAAGTGGATGCCACCGTGCCATTGGCCGTTTGCGCCGATGGGGAAGAACCCGTCCTCGGCCTTGGCCAGTGCTTCGTAGTAGACCTGCGGATCGTCGATCTCGACGGCCCTGGGATCGGTTGGGTTCGAAACATCCGTCTTGGGAAACGGATAACCAAACTTCTTTAGTGGCGCGGGAGCGCTGTCGTCACTCATGCATGGCGTCCTTGTCTGTGATCGTCAACCGGAGAAGTCGAGCATCCGGTCGGGCTCGAGTTTCAAGATGCCGTCTGGGAGCGAGAGCCTGACATCGCCGCTCACCCCACCCCGAAACGGCTGCTCCCCCGCCTTGACGGTGAAGTTCCCCGGACAGGCGAAGGTGATGTTCCCGCCTTCCAGCGTCACCTGCACCTGCCCGGCCTGCAGCACGATCTTCTCCTTGGCCAGCACGTCGATGCGTTCGTCGGTGGCGGTGAGGGTGACCGACTTGTCAGCCAGCAGCTCGAGGGGGCCGGTATGGGCCTGCAGGCTGAGCGGGCCGTTGGCGGCGATGGCGCGGATCGGGCCGGCGTGGGCGTAAAGCGCGGCGTGCTGGCCGGAGACCGAGGCGAAGGTCTGGCCGGCGCTGAGCTGGACGTCGGCCTGCGCGGTCAGGTGCAGGGCGCCGCCGGCGTAGGCGACCGCGCTCTTCTGCGTCGCGAACGCGATCGACTCCGGCGACTCGGCGACCAGCTTGGGATCCGCGAAACGCTCCACCGGTTCCTCGCCCGGTTCGCGCCCGCCACCCGCGGGCTTCATCGCCGACTGGCCGGCGACGCTGTCGGCGTACTTTCCGTCGACCTCGGCATCGAGCGCCTCGCGCAGCGCGGTGAGGCGGGCGTTGGCGTCGAACCCCGGTACCTGCTGCTGCAGCAGGGTCTCGTGCAGGCCCTCGGCGGTGCGTTCGGCGCCCTTGAGCTGGGCCACGGCCTCGGTGATGTCGAGCTGGGTGGAGGCGCCTTCGGCCCGCGCGGTGGTGGACAGCAGCAGGCCCTGGCCGGCGTGGACGTTGCCCCAGCCGGCGCTGGCCAACTCCACGCCCTGGCCGCGCAGGCCGCCGCGGGAGGCGTCCTGGTGCTGCACCAGGTAGCCCAGTTCCAGGCGGCTGTCGGCCAGGCTGGTGTGCAGCCGGGTGCGCAGCTGGCCCGGGGTGTCGTCGAGCACCCACTGCTGGGTTCCGGCGCC
>NZ_JACCKA010000090.1 GCF_013425525.1 Luteimonas salinisoli
GTGACCGACTTGTCAGCCAGCAGCTCGAGGGGGCCGGTATGGGCCTGCAGGCTGAGCGGGCCGTTGGCGGCGATGGCGCGGATCGGGCCGGCGTGGGCGTAAAGCGCGGCGTGCTGGCCGGAGACCGAGGCGAAGGTCTGGCCGGCGCTGAGCTGGACGTCGGCCTGCGCGGTCAGGTGCAGGGCGCCGCCGGCGTAGGCGACCGCGCTCTTCTGCGTCGCGAACGCGATCGACTCCGGCGACTCGGCGACCAGCTTGGGATCCGCGAAACGCTCCACCGGTTCCTCGCCCGGTTCGCGCCCGCCACCCGCGGGCTTCATCGCCGACTGGCCGGCGACGCTGTCGGCGTACTTTCCGTCGACCTCGGCATCGAGCGCCTCGCGCAGCGCGGTGAGGCGGGCGTTGGCGTCGAACCCCGGTACCTGCTGCTGCAGCAGGGTCTCGTGCAGGCCCTCGGCGGTGCGTTCGGCGCCCTTGAGCTGGGCCACGGCCTCGGTGATGTCGAGCTGGGTGGAGGCGCCTTCGGCCCGCGCGGTGGTGGACAGCAGCAGGCCCTGGCCGGCGTGGACGTTGCCCCAGCCGGCGCTGGCCAACTCCACGCCCTGGCCGCGCAGGCCGCCGCGGGAGGCGTCCTGGTGCTGCACCAGGTAGCCCAGTTCCAGGCGGCTGTCGGCCAGGCTGGTGTGCAGCCGGGTGCGCAGCTGGCCCGGGGTGTCGTCGAGCACCCACTGCTGGGTTCCGGCGCCATCGTGGGCGCGGCTGTGCAGGCCGCTCAAGGTGCCGGGATGGTTGGACGGTCCGTCGATACCGCCGGCGAAGGGCGGGGCGACCTCGCCGTTGTAGAGCTGACCGGTCACCCGCGGCTGGTCGATGTCGCCATGCAGGAACTCCACCAGCACCTCGGCGCCCACCCGCGGCAGGAAGTGGCTGCCCCAGTTGGGCCCGGCCACCCACTCGGCCACCGGCACCCAGGTGCCCGAGGTGGCATCGCCCGGGGCGTGCCCGGGGTGCTGGCTGGCGGTGTCCTCCAGTCCGCCCGGGTTGGGCCGCGGGCCGCGCTGCCAGGCGAACTGGATCCGCACCTGGTGGTCACGGTTTGGGCTGACCGCCGCATCGGGCAGGCCCACCACGCGCGCGGTCTGCGGGCCGTGCACGGTGGGGCGGTCCTGCGGCAGCGGCGCCACCGGCGTGCCGGCGGGCACCGCCACGAAGCGGTTGCGGTAGCTGCCGCGCTCCAGTTCGGGCGAGGCGAGCAGGGCGGTGATGCCGCTGCCGAGGTTGTTGACCGCCACGTGCGCGACACGCAGAGGCAGGAACGCCTGGCCCTGGTGGCCGGCATGCTGGCTGAGAATGAAGGTGCTGCCGGCGGCCAGAGCGCGGGCGCTGCCGGCACCGTGGTGCAGGGTCATCGGCAGGCGCAGGGCGTCGAGGCGGTGTTCGGCCTCGGCCCGGGCCTGGTCGCTGCGGGCGAAGCGGCCGGCGCGCGGCTGCACGAAGACCTCCAGCGCCGGCAGGCTGCCGGCGTCGGCTTCGCACTGGCCCGCCACGCTGGCCAGTTGCTCGCCGTGCCAGCTGGCGGCGTGGCTGCGGTTGGGCGCCAGCTGGCGAAGCTCGGTGAAGGCGTTGATGGCGTCCTGCGACTCGGTCGCGTCGCTGCGGTGGAAACGCAGCGTGCCGGCTTCGGGCAGCTCGGCCTGGGCGTCGAAGATCACCAGGGTGTGGCGGGCGCCGTCGTCGGCCCCGTCTCCGCCGTCGGCCGACTGGTCGTGCTCATAGCGCCAGGCCAGCCCGGCCTCGGCCAGCAGCCGGGTGACGAAGTCCCAGTCGCTCTCGCGGTACTGGGTGGTGATGGCGCGCACCGGCAGGGCGTCGTCGATGTCGAAGCGGAACGCGGCCAGCGGATAGTCGGCGAACACCTGCTCGAGCACGCCGCGCACGTCGAGGTCCTGGAACACCAGCGCGTTGCGCCGGTGCGCCAGCAGCGCGGTCCAGGGCTCCAGGGTCAGGCGGTAGCGCGCCAGGCCGCCATCGGCGCCCAGCGGCGCCACCGCGGTACACAGGCCGTGCCAGCTGCGCCGGCCGCCGTCGGCGCGGTGCAGATGCAGGCCCAGGCGCTGGCCGAGCAGCTCGCCGGTGTCGACGAAGGCCGACGTGGAGAACACGTCGATCTCGAAACGGAACGGCGCGCAGACGGCCTCGCTGCCGTCGAATCGTTCCACCACCAGCCCCGAAACCGGGGCGTCCAGCTGGATCAGGCGCGCATGTTGCGATGGTACCGCGAGCGCGGCGAGCGCCTCGCGGGCCAGAGAAGGCATGTCCATATCGTTCTCACGGCAGGGTGATGGTGATGTGGGCCGTGCGCTCGGGCATCTGCACGACCTCCTGGTAGGCGGCCAGGCGCTCGTCGGTCTGGCGACCGAACCAGGCGCTCAGGCCGAGGTAGCCGATCAGCCCGAAGCCGGCCACCAGCGCGGCGGGCAGCCACAGCGGCACCACCCGGCGCAAGGCATGGGCGACGTTGTCCGGCGGCGCCCAGTGCGGCGCGAAGCCGGTGCGCTTGCCCTTGAGGTAGACGATTTCGTCGCCCAGGCGCGCGGTCAGGTAGCCCAGCTTCTCCGGGCCTTCCAGCCGGTACTTGCCTTCGAAGCCGAGCAGCAGGCAGTAGTGGTAGACCTCCAGCGAGGGCAGGCGCGGGGCGCCCTGCGCGCGCAGTTCTTCGAGCCGGTCGAAGAAGTGCTCGCCGGCGAGGTGGTCGCCGAACAGACGCAGCTGCAGCGGCTGCAGTTCCCAGGCGTCGCGCACCGGGGACGGCTGCGACAGGATCACCTCGTCGACCGCTGCGCAGAACGCGTACTTGGCGGCATAGACGTCCTCGGAGGCGATGCCGAGCTTGATCGCGCCGCGCTCCACGCCGTCGAGGAACCGCTGCACCGACTGCACGAAGCCGTCCACGCCGTCGGGTAGCTGGCCGCGCTTGAGCAGCAACAGCAGGTAGAAGCCGTCGGACATCAGGTCGAGTAGGCTGCGCGGGTTGTTCGCACCGCCGGCACCCGGTGTGGCCGCATGCTGCGGGGTGAGCGACGGCATCGCCGCGGGAACCGGGGGAAGTCGGGAGTTCATGGTGCCACCGCGATCAGTTCGAGCTTGAGTTCGCGCAGCCCGGAAGGCACGTAGATCATCAACGACTGCGCCTTGAGCATGCGTTCGTAGAGCGGGCCGCGCGCCTCGACCGCGAAGTAGTAGCTGCCCGGGCGCACCGGGATCGCGGCGGGCACCTGCGCGGCATGCGTCAGCTTCACGCCCGGAAGCGCGGAGAGCACGCACTTCTCGACGTCGTCGGGCGCGCCCACCTTGAAGCGCACCGGCACCGTCTGGATCAGCTCCTGGCCGGGCATGTCGGCGGCCACGCCCAGGTAGAAGGCCGAGTCGTCGTCGATGCGCTGCGAGTCGATGCGGCCGACGTGGAACGACGGCTTGACCTCGGTGAGCGCGATCTGGAAGTAGCGCGCCGAGATCACCGTCTCCAGCAGCTCGCGGATCATCCCGAACAACTGGTCGAAGCCGGCCTCGGGGGAGGCGTGGTCGTACCTGGGCAGGTCGGACAGGCCGTAGGCCTTGGAGAAAGTGAGCAGGCCGCCGGCCAGCCGCAGCAGTTCCTGATGCAGCCGCTCCGGGTGCAGCCCGGCGTTGTGGAACAGGTGCGAGAGCGCCGCGAACGCCGAGGTGGCGGTGTGCAGCAGCCAGAACGAAGCGATGTCGCCGGAGCGGAACTCGATGATGTGCTGCGACTGCTGCCGGTGCACGCCGTACAGGGCCTCGACCTTGGCCTGCAGCGAGTCGAGCAGGGCGCGCAGCTGCGCATGCAGGCGCTGGGCGCCGGTCAGGCTCAGGCTAGGGGGCAGGAAGCCGTCGTCGAACTCGAAGCCGCCGGTCGGCGTGCGCCGCACCCGCGCCACCGGCACGCTCACGTAGGCGTCGCGGGGTTTGTCGTCGGTGAGCAGCCGCACCGACTTGCGCAGGTACGACAGCTCCGCTTCGGCGGCATCGGTGTAGAGGTCCGGCGTGGGCTGGCTGCCCTGCACGAAGCGCGCCGCCTGGGCGCCGTCGCCGCTGCCGTCGCAGTTGCCGCCGTGCTCGCGGATCAGCGGCAGCGCCAGGTGCACCGTAGTGGACTGCACGCCGTCGGGCAGCTCGCCGAGCGACAGCGCGTCGGGCAGATGGTCGTGCGCCGGGGCGTCGAAGGTCTCGCCGTCGGGGAAGACCACCGAGAGCTCGAGCGCGCGCAGGCTGCCGCTGGAGAGGCTCTGCGGATCGAAGCGCAGGCTGCGCACGCCCCAGGCGTGCGGATGGAGGCTGCGGGCGAGGTCCTGCAGGCGCGCCTCGTGGTACGCATCCTGGCGCTGGAAGTGCTGCGGGCGCAGGAACAGGCCCTCGCCCCAGAACACCTTCGACATCCGACTGACGTGCGACACGCTGCAATCCTTTGGCTGTTCGTTCGCCATGCCGCGTCGCCGCGGCATGAGCCGGGCCGCGGCCATCGTGCCGGGACCCGGGAAGAGTACGGAACGGAGCTTACCCATGCGCTCGCCGGTCAGGCAATGCGCCGCGGGCGGTCCCCCCTTGGTCGGGCGATCTTAGCAGGCGGGCGCCGTGCGCGGGGCGGTCACGGCGACATGCACCTCACGGACGCCAGGCTGGACGCGTCGCCGGCGAGGCGGGTCAGCAGCGCCGGGCTGCTGGTGGTCAGAGCGCAAGCGTGCAGGCCGACGGTCACCCCCTCGCGGACGACGTCGCGGTGGCGGGCATCGAAGGCCAGACGCCAGCGATTGCCCGCCGGCGCCCGGAACAGCGCCACCACGCCCAGCACCTCGGCCTCGGGCGCCAACCGCTCCTCGACCTCGTGCCGCGCGCCGGGGGTGAGCACGATCTCGTTAACGTCCACAAGCTCGTCGCCGAGCGCGCGCCGCTCGCGATCCTCGTCCAGGAACATGTCGAACGGCGCCTGCTCGAAGCGCCGCGTGCTCTTGAGGTGGTAGACCTTGACCACCGCCGCGAGCGCGCGGCCGTCGTTGCCAGCGTTGAGATTGTCGCCGGCGTAGAGGCGCAGGGGGATCCGGCGCTCTTCCGTCTCGGGGGCGGCGTCCTTGATCCCGACCGTCTCCAGGGTCCTGCTGACCGCCTTGCCGAGGCCGCCGCCACTGGCACAGCCGCCCAGCGCCAGCGCAGCGGCAAGCAGCGCAGCGGCGCGGATGAATGGGTGGGTGGGGGAGGGAACGACGGCGCGGGTCGACGCGTGCTGGGTATCCATACTTGAATCGCCTGGGTCGCTGGTTTCTAATGAAAAGAGCTGGCGGCACGCGACGCCGCAGCCGGGAAGCGGACCGCGGCCGTTGCGGGGCCGGGCACTTTTCGGGGCGTGTCATCTTGACGCAGCGGGGAAAGGCTACTATATCCACACCACGCATATGCAGGAATCGGGAGTCGTTGCATCGCCAACGGTGATGCAGTCGTCCCAGGGGCTGTGCCGCACGGGCTGTGCGGACATGGAATGATCAGGAACGATTTGGAAAGGTCATGATGACGAGATGGAGCTGTAGGGGGGCGCTTCGTGCGTTTCTGGGGATCGCGCTGCTGTCATTGCTGGGCGCCTGCGCGACGACGGGGAGCGGGGTCGCCGCCGATTACGGCGGGCTGATGTCGCAGGCCGAGTCCGCGGTCACCGCGGGGCGCGTCGATGCCGCCCTGGTAGCTTTCGACGATGCCGCCAAGGCCGACCCCACCAGCAAGGACCCGTGGGTGCGCACCGCGCAGCTGCAGTTCGACCGGGCCAACTACGCGCGCGCCATCGTCGCCGCCGAGGAGGTCCTGCAGCGCGACCCCGAGGACATGGTGGCCGACGGCATCCTCACCGTCAGCGGCTTCCGCATCGCCAACCACTCGCTGCAGCGCCTGCAGGGCCGCGGCGCGCTCGCGTCCGAGACCGCGCGCCGCGAGGCCGAGACCCTTGCCGGCACGCTGCGCGCGACCATGGGCGACGAGATCCTGGCCCCGGCCGACGCCGAGCCTGCGCGCACCGCGCGCCGTGCGCCGGCGCGTCGCGCCCCGGCCGCGCGCGCGCCGGAGCGTCCGTCCGCCGAGCCGAACCAGCCTGCGGCGCAGGACGGGCAGAGCCCCGATCCCTTCCGCAACATCGGCGGCAACTGACCGGTCGTCGCGCCACATCACTACGTCAGGAGACGACTCAGATGTCCAAGAAGGATAGCGTCCAGAAGCGCCTGCAGAAGGTGCGCCCGCCGCGCGTGCAGCTGACCTACGACGTCGAGAAGGGCGACGCGATCGAGCAGAAGGAAGTGCCGTTCGTGGTCGGCGTGCTGGGCGATTTCAGCGGCAATCCGGAGCAGCCGCTGCCCAAGATCAAGGACCGCAAGTTCGTCAATGTCGACCTCGACAACTTCGACGAGGTGATGGAGGCGATGACGCCGCGCGCGGTGTACCGGGCTCCCAACAAGATCAGCGACGAGGGCGGCGAGTTCGCGGTCGAGCTGAAGTTCAAGTCGATCGACGACTTCCGCCCCGAGGCGGTGGTCGACCAGGTGGAGCCGCTGCGGCGGCTGCTGGAATCGCGCTCCAAGCTCGCCGACCTGCGCAACAAGCTGGCCGGCAACGAGAAGCTCGAGGACCTGCTGACCGACGTGCTCAACAACACCGAGCAGCTCAAGCGGCTCGGCAGCGAGGACCAGGAGTAGACCATGGCCGCAGAGGCGACGACCGCAAAACAAGCCGCCACCACCGTCGAAGAGGCGGGCCTGCTCGACCAGATCGTCGAGCAGAGCAAGGTGGCCAAGTCCGACGCGGAACACAAGCGCGCCCGTGACATCATCTCCGAGCTCGCCAGGGAGGTGCTGGACGGCACCGTAGTGGTGTCGGAGAACCTCAACCTCACGCTGGACGCGCGCGTCGCCGAGCTCGACCGGATCATCTCCGAGCAGCTGAGCGCGATCATGCACGCCCCGGAGTTCCAGCAGCTCGAGAGCAGCTGGCGCGGCCTGCACTATCTCTGCCAGCAGACCTCCACCGGGCCGATGATGAAGGTCAAGGTGATGAACGCGCCGAAGAAGGACCTGGTGCGGGACTTCAAGTCCGCCATCGACTTCGATCAGAGCGCGCTGTTCAAGAAGGTCTACGAGGAGGAGTTCGGCACCTTCGGCGGATCGCCGTTCGGTGCCCTGATCGGCGACTACCAGATCGGCCGGCAGCCGGAGGACATGTACTTCGTCGAGCAGATGTCGCACGTGGCCGCCGCCGCGCACGCGCCGTTCATCAGCGCCGCTTCCGAGGACATGTTCGGCCTGGAGAGCTTCACCGAGCTGGGCAAGCCGCGCGACCTGGCGAAGATCTTCGACACCGTCGAGTACGCCAAGTGGAAGTCGTTCCGCGACTCCGAGGACAGCCGCTACGTCGGCCTGACCCTGCCGCGCTTCCTCGGCCGACTGCCGTACAACCCCAAGGACGGCACCACGGTGGAGGGCTTCAACTTCGTCGAGGAGGTGGAGGCCACCAACCACGGCAAGTACCTGTGGTGCAACACCGCCTACGCGATGGGCGCGCGCCTGACCCGCGCCTTCGAGGACTTCGGCTGGTGCGCGGCGATCCGCGGCGTGGAGGGCGGCGGCCTGGTCGAGGACCTGCCCACCCACACCTTCCGCACCGACGACGGCGAGGTGGCGCTCAAGTGCCCCACCGAGATCGCCATCACCGACCGTCGCGAGAAGGAGCTCAGCGACCTCGGCTTCATCCCGCTGGTGCACTGCAAGAACACCGACTACGCGGCGTTCTTCGGCGCGCAGTCGGCGCAGAAGCCGAAGAAGTACAACACCGACGCGGCCAATGCCAACGCCATCCTCTCGGCGCAGCTGCAGTACATCTTCGCCGTCTCGCGGATCGCCCACTACCTCAAGGCGATGATGCGCGAGAAGATCGGCAGCTTCGCGTCCGCGGGCAACGTCGAGGACTTCCTCAATCGCTGGATCGCGCAGTACGTGCTGCTCGACGACAACGCGACCCAGGAAGCCAAGGCGCAGTACCCGCTGCGCGAGGCGTCCATCCAGGTTTCGGAAGTGCCGGGCAAGCCCGGCGTGTACCGCGCGGTGGCCTTCATCAGGCCGCATTTCCAGCTCGACGAGCTGTCCGTTTCGCTGCGGCTGGTGGCCGAACTGCCGGCCAGTGCCAAGAAGTCGTAGCGCTTTGTAGCGTCAAGGGACGGAGATCCCGCACTCAGCAGTGACGCAGCCGCCCCGCGGGGCGGTTGGCAACCGACTGCCGGGCGGCTGCCCGGCGGCCCCTATCTCACGGAAGATCGGAACAAGGAAATCCAGACATGCAACATGCATTCCTCTCAATCGATACCATCAAGGGCGAGTCGCGCGACGACAAGCACCCGAATTGGATCGAGATCAAGTCGTTCTCGCAGGATCTGCTGCAGCCGCGCTCGGCCACGGCGTCCACCTCCGGTGGCCAGTCCGCGGCCCGCGTGAACCTGTCGCCGATCGAGATCGTCAAGTCGATCGACTTGTCCACCACCGCCCTGAACCAGGCGTGCGCGAACGGCACGACCTTCCCCAAGGCCCGCATCGAGTTCATGCGCGCCGACAAGGACGGCAACGCGCTCAACTACTACGCGGTCGAGCTGCTCAACGTGCTGGTGCATCGCGTCACGACCACCGTCGATGAAGACGGCATGCCGCAGGAAGTCGTACAGCTGAGCTTCGGCGCCATCCGCTGGACCTACAACCAGCAGAAGCCCGAAGGCGGCGTCGGCGGCAAGACCGTCGCGCAGTGGAGTGCCATCAAGAACGTGCCCAACTACACGGCCTGATGCGCTTTGCGGTGGCGCCACGCGCGCCACCGCATTTGGCCACGGCGACCGCGGACCGCGCATGGAAGGCGCGCCCGGCCGCAGGTCCGGGGGAAGCCCGCGAGCGCGGGCGTTTTGGAGTTTCTGCGCGGCCGAGGGCCGCCGCACACGAGGTCATGCGGTCAATGAAGGGATTCGAACCGAGCCTGCTGGAAAAGCTCCTCGACGACGCGCCGCGTGCCGGCTCCGGCGGCAATGTGTTCAAGTCCGTGTCGATGGAGCAGTACAAGGAATCGGTCGCCCGCGACCTGGAGGGGCTGCTCAACAGCCGCTCGGCCTTTTCCGAGGACGACCTGGCCGACTACCCGAACTGCCGGCAGTCGCTGATGACCTACGGGCTGTGCGACTTCTCGTCGATGAGCCTGGCCAACGCCTACGACCGCGCCGCGATCTGCCGCTCGCTGGAGCAGGCGATCGCCCGTCACGAGCGCAGGCTGCACAACGTGCAGGTGCGCCTGGACAACAGCGCGCACATGGGCACGGGACTCCACTTCACCATCAACGCGCTGCTCGACCTGCAGCCGGCGCGCGAGCCGGTGAGTTTCGACGCCATGCTGCAGCCGACCACGCTGCAATACTCGGTGAGCCGCCTGCGGCGCCAGGCAGCGGCCTGACCCCATGCAGGACCTGCTGCCCTTCTACGAGCGCGAGCTCGCCTACCTGCGCCGCTACGGGCGCGAGTTCGCCGAACGCTACCCGAAGATCGCCGGGCGGCTGCTGCTGTCCGGCGACGGCAGCCAGGATCCGCACGTCGAGCGCCTGATCGAGTCCTTCGCGCTGCTCAGCGCGCGCGTGTCGAAGAAGATCGAGGACGACTACCCGGAGTTCACCGACGCGCTGCTCGAGGTGATGTATCCGCACTACCTGCGGCCGTTCCCGTCGTGCTCGATCGCGCGGTTCGACATGGGGCCGGCGGCGGCGAAGCTCAGCGCGCCGGTGCGCGTCGCCCGCGGCACCCAGCTGCAGACGCGACCGGTGCGCGGGGTGAACTGCCGTTTCCGCACCGCCTACGACGTAGCTCTGGCCGCGATCGGGGTAGAGGCCGCAGCGTACCGGGGCATCGCCGAGGCGCCGATGGCGGTGGCGTTGCCGCCGGGGTCGGGCGGGCAGATCTCGCTCGGCTTCGAGCTGCTCTCGGACCAGGTCTCGTTCGCCACCCTGGGCCTGGAGACGCTGCGGCTGTTCGTCGACGGCGAGCCGTCGTTCTGCGCCGCGCTGCGCGACGCGCTGTCGCTGCAGGTGCTCGCGGCCTACGTCGAGGCCGATGGCGATGGGCGCTGGCGGCGGCTCGAGCGGGTGCCGCTGCAACCCGTCGGCTTCGGCGAGGACGAGGCGCTGGTCGAGTTCCCGGCGCGGGCGCACCCGGCGTATCGGCTGCTCACCGAGCTGTTCGCCTTCCCGGAGAAGTTCGGCTTCTTCGACCTGCCGCTGGCGCCGCTGGCCGCGCAGGCGGTGCGCGGCTTCACCCTGCACCTGGTGCTCAAGGCCCTGCCGCCCGAACAGCAGGCCAGCCGCATCCTAGAAGGGCTGGGCCGCGACAACGTGCTCACCGGCTGCACCCCGGTGGTCAACCTGTTCGCACAGCACGGCGACCCGATCCGCGTGACCCAGCGCACCTCCACCTACCCGGTGGTCGCCGACGCGCGCCGCGCGTTCGCCTACGAGATCCATTCCATCGATTCGGTCAAGCGCGTCCGGCAGACGCCGCAGGGCGAGCAGGTGCAGGAGTTCCGCCCGTTCTATTCGCTGCACCACGGCGAGGACCCGGAGCGCAGCGGCCACTACTGGCTGTCGCGCCGCGACGAGGCCGTGGCCCGGCACAGCCCCGGCTACGAGACCGAGCTGTCCTTCGTCGACCTGGACTTCAACCCGGCGGTACCGAAGACCGATGTGGTCAGCGTGGAGCTGACCTGCAGCAACCGCGACCTGCCGGCGCAGCTGGCCTACGGCGTGGCCGGCGGCGACCTCAGCATGGACGGTGGCAGCCCGGCGCGCAGCATCGCGCTGCTGCGCAAGCCCTCCCGCCCGCTGCGGTTCCGCCAGGGCCGGGGCGCCCACTGGCGGCTGATCTCGCATCTGTCGCTGAACCACCTGTCGCTGACCCAGAGCGGCCTGGAGGCGCTCAAGGAGATGCTGCGCCTGTACGACCTGTCGTCGAGCAGCGTGTCGCGGCGGCAGATCGAGGGCATCGTCGGCCTGGAGCACGAGCCGACCAGCACCTGGATGTCGGGCCGCAACTTCGCCTCGGTGGTGCGCGGCATCGAGATCCGGGTGACCGTCGACGAGGCCGGTTTCGTCGGCGCCGGCATCGCCGCCTTCGCGCAGGTGCTGGACCGGTTCTTCGGCCTGTACGTGCACGCCAACAGCTTTACCCGGCTGGTCCTGCTGTCCAGCCACAACGGGGAGGTCCTGGTCCGATGCGAGCCACGCAGCGGCGAATCGATCCTGGCGTAGCCAGGCAGCTGCTCGCGGAGCCGCACCGCTTCGGATTCTTCCAGGCGATGCGGGTGCTCGAGCAGCTGTTCCACCGCCAGGGCGACCGCACCGACGATGCGATCGCCCAGCGGGTGAGGTTCCGCAACAGCCTGTCGCTGGGCTTCGCGGCCGGGGAACTGGAGGCGGCGCAGGCGTGGTCCGAAGAGGGCGAGCCGCTGGAGCACCTGGCCGCGCTCGACCACGCGCTGGCCACCGAGAGCGTAGGCCGGGTCGAACTGACCCCGGCCTTCATGGGCCTGCTCGGCACCTCCGGTGCGCTGCCGCTGCACTACACCGAGATGCTGCACGAGCGCGAGGTCTACCAGCGCGACCGCGCGGCGCGCGCCTTCCTCGACATCTTCACCACCCGCGCCGTGGCGCTGCACTACGGCGCCTGGAAGAAGTACCGGCTGGCGCTGCAGTACGAGCTGGACCGGCGCGAGCGCTTCCTGCCGCTGGTGCTCTCGCTGGCCGGCGTCGGCCTGCCGGGGCTGCGCGACCGCATGGCGGACGGGCAGGGCGACGTGTTCGACCAGGCGATCGCCTACCACGCCGGTGGCGTGCGCCAGCGACCGGTCTCGGCCGCGTTCCTGGCACGGATGCTCACCGACTACTTCGGTATCGACATCGAGGTGGAGCAGTTCGTCGGCGCCTGGTACCGGGTGCCGGAACAGCAGACCACGCGCCTGGGCATGGCCAATGCGCGCCTCGGCGCCGACGCCCTGGCCGGCGACCGGGTCTGGCAGCGCGACCTGCGCCTGCGCCTGCTGATCGGGCCGCTGGCGCGCGAGCGCTTCGACGCCTTCCTGCCCGGCGGCGACGCCGCCCGCGCGCTGGCCAAGTGGCTCACCCTGCTGACCGGCTCCTGTCTGGAGTACGAGGTACGGTTGCTGCTGCGCGCCGAGGACGTGCGCGGCGCCGGTATCGGCGGCGGCCACGGCGCGCGCCTGGGCTGGGACAGTTATGTCTGCACCCGGCCGTCGCCGGTACCGCGCTCCGACGCCGGCTATGGCATCCACACCCTGCAATGACCCGTCATTCCACGTCCGCCGGCGGATCCGGCCACGAAACGTCCAGCTGCCGGAAGTTACACCGCTTCGGCAGTCGCCCCGCCAACCACTTCGCCAGCATGGAGCAGTCCGTTCAAGCATGAGCATCAACCTCAAGACCCTGATCAGCAAGCTCGACGACACCTGCCGCCAGGCGGCCGAGCGCGCCGCCAACCTGTGCATGGCGCGCGGCCACTTCGAGGTCGACCTCGAGCACCTGTTCCTGGCGCTGCTGGAGCAGCCGCAGAGCGATTTCGTGCTGATCGCCCGGCGCAGCGGCATTTCCGTCGAGACGCTGGAAAAGGACCTGGGCAACGAACTGGCGCGCTTCAAGACCGGCAACACCCGCACCCCGGTGTTCTCCCAGCACCTGCCGGCGCTGTTCGAGCACGCCTGGCTGCTGGCCTCGCTGGACTCGGGCACCACCCGGATCCGCAGCGGCCACCTGCTGCTGGCGCTGCTGACCGCGCCCGACCTGGCGCAGCTGGCGTATCGCGGCTCCAAGCAGTTCGCGCGCCTCAAGCGCGAGGAACTCAAGCACGACTTCGCCAAGCTCACGGAAGGATCGCAGGAGTCCACCCAGGGTGTCGGCTTCGTCGACGAAGACGCCCGCTCCGGCGACGGCTCCGGCGACGAGGTCCCGACCGGCCAGGGCGGGCTGTCGAAGACCCCGGCGCTGGACCAGTTCACCACCAACCTGACCCAGCGCGCCCGCGAGGGCCACATCGACCCGGTGATCGGCCGCGACGCCGAGATCCGCCAGCTGGTCGACATCCTGATGCGCCGGCGCCAGAACAACCCGATCCTCACCGGCGAGGCCGGCGTGGGCAAGACTGCGGTGGTCGAGGGCCTGGCGCGACGCATCGCCGAGGGCGACGTGCCCGAGGTGCTGCAGGGCGTGGAGCTGCACGTGCTCGACATGGGCCTGTTGCAGGCCGGCGCGAGCGTCAAGGGCGAGTTCGAGAACCGCCTGAAGAACGTGATCGACGAGGTCAAGAAGAGCCCGCACCCGATCATCCTGTTCATCGACGAGGCGCACACCATGATCGGCGCCGGCGGCTCGGCCGGGCAGAACGACGCCGCCAACCTGCTCAAGCCGGCGCTGGCGCGCGGCGAGCTGCGCACGATCGCGGCCACCACCTGGAGCGAGTACAAGAAGTACTTCGAGAAGGACGCGGCGCTGGCGCGGCGCTTCCAGGTGGTGAAGGTGGAAGAGCCGACCGAGCCGCTGGCGGCAGCGATGCTGCGCGGCATCGTGCCGCTGATGGAGAAGCACTTCGGCATTCGCGTGCTCGACGAAGCGATCACCGAGGCGGTGCGTCTGTCGCACCGCTACATCAGCGGGCGCCAGCTGCCCGACAAGGCGGTCGGCGTGCTGGACACCGCCTGCGCCAAGGTCGCGCTGGGGCAGAGCGCCACCCCGGCGATCATCGAGGACACCCGCCGCCACCTCGACCGCCTGCAGGCCGAAATCGCCGCGCTCGACCGCGAGACCGCCGGCGGCGCCGAACACCACGACGAGCGCCTGGCCGAATTGCGCGACCAGCAGGAGCAGGCGCGCACCGTGTTGGCCGACAACGAGGCCCGGCTGGCGCAGGAAACGGCGCTGGCACAGAAGATCCAGGGGCTGCGCGCCGAGCTCGAGCAGGGCGGCGCCGATTCCGACGCGGCCACCGCAGGGACGGGGGGAACGCCGGCGGCAGGCGCCGACGCCAACGACCCCGCGGCTTCACCGGTTCCGGAAGGCGGCACGAGCGGCAAGCGGGCGGCCGCCGCCACGGCCGCGAAGGCCACCAAGGCTGCCAAGTCCGCCAAGGGCAAGGGTGGCAAGGCTGCTGGTGCCGGCGGCGCAGGCGCGCGTCCGGACGCCGGCAAGCACGCCGAACTCCAGCGCCTGCAGACCGAGCTGCGCGCCCTCCAGGGCGAGACCCCGATGGTGCCATTGCAGGTCGACGGCACCGTGGTCGCCGAGATCGTCTCGGCCTGGACCGGCATCCCGCTCGGGCGCATGGTCAAGGACGAGATCCGCACCGTGCGCAATCTCGGCGCGATGCTGGCTGAGCGGGTGATCGGCCAGGACCACGCGCTCGACGCGATCGCCCAGCGCGTGCGCACCGCCACCGCCAAGCTGGAGGACCCGAACAAGCCGCGCGGCGTATTCATGTTCGTCGGTCCGTCCGGCGTGGGCAAGACCGAGACCGCGCTGGCGCTGGCCGACATCCTCTACGGCGGCGAGCGCAAGCTGATCACCATCAACATGAGCGAGTACCAGGAGGCGCACAGCGTCTCCGGTCTGAAGGGTTCGCCGCCTGGCTACGTCGGCTACGGCGAGGGCGGCGTGCTGACCGAGGCGGTGCGCCGCAACCCCTACAGCGTGGTGTTGCTGGACGAGGTGGAGAAGGCCCACCCGGACGTGCTGGAGATGTTCTTCCAGGTGTTCGACAAGGGCATGATGGACGATGCCGAGGGGCGCGAGATCGACTTCCGCAACACCCTGATCATCCTCACCTCGAACGTCGGCTCGCCGCAGATCATGCAGTCCTGCCTGAACAAGCCGGCCGCGGAGATCCCCGCCGCCGACGCGCTGGCCGAGGCGCTGCGGCCGATCCTGATGAAGCACTTCAAGCCCGCGTTCCTGGGCCGGCTGAAGGTGGTGCCGTACTATCCGATCGGCGACGAGGTGCTGGCGCGGATCATCGAACTCAAGCTCGGCCGCATCCGCGACCGGGTGGCCGCCAACCACAAGGCCGCGTTCCAGTGGGACGACAAGCTGGTGGACGCGGTGCTGGCGCGCTGCACCGAGGTGGATTCGGGCGCCCGCAACGTCGACCACATCCTCAATGGCACGCTGCTGCCGGAAATCGCCGAGACCGTATTGGCAAGCATGGCCGAAGGCGGCAAGATCGCACAGATCAAGGTCGCGGCTGGCAAGAACGGAGCTTTCAAGTACAAGGTGGCCTGACGTCGCGGGCCCCTTGCCACATCAAAAGGAGGAAACACCATGGACTTCTACGGAATCGACAGGGACAAGACCATCGCCAACTGCGACAGCCTCGCGCTCGGCCTCGCCGGCCGCGGTACCGAGAGCGTCTGCGCCTGGAACCGGATCCGGCCGGAGCACGTCGTCGACCTGCTCGACAACGCCGCAGCCGACGCCCGCGGCGACGCCCGCGACCTGGCGACCCTGCTGTCGCGCTTCACCTGGCGCATCCGCGGCGGCGCATCGGCACAAGGCAGTAGCAACCGCCTGGTCAACAATGTGCGCGAGATCACCGTTTCGGCGGCCGGCCGCAACTTCCAGCTGCACTGCGTCGAGACGCCCTCGCTGAAGCTGGAGCGGATCACCGCCTGACCTGGACCCCGGCGGCATCCCGGGCGCCCGCAGCGGCGGGCGCCTGCCCGTCCCGCGGGATGGACGGTGCCGCGCAAGGAGCATCGCCATGGACGCACTCGCCACCGCACTCACCGCCCTGGTCTCCAGCCCCGGCCAGCGGCAACGCCTGTTGCGGCTGCATACGCCGCTCGGCCCCGACGTGCTCGTCGCCGAGACCCTGTCCGGCGAGGAATCGTTGGACGGCGGCTTCCGCCTCGAGCTGACCGCGCTGTCGGTGGATGCGCATCTCGCGCTCGACGACCTGCTCGGCCAGCCGGCGCTGCTGGAGCTGCTGACCGACGGCGCGGGGGATCGGCTGCGCCCGTTCCACGGCCACGTCACCGCGTTCGAGCGCCTGGGCAGCAATGGCGGCCTGGCGCGCTACCGTCTGGTGCTGGAGCCCTGGCTGGCGTTCCTGCGCCAGCGCGTGGACAGCTACGTGTTCCAGGACAAGACGGTGGTGGAGATCGTCGAGGACTTGTTCGCCGACTACGCCGAGGCCGGGGCGCTGGCGCCGGCGTGGCGCTGGGAGCTGGCCGACCGCGAGGTCTACGCCCGCCGCAGCCTGACCACGCAGTACCAGGAGAGCGACCACGTCTTCCTGCAGCGGCTGCTGGCCGAGGAGGGCATCTTCTGCTGGTTCGAGCACGACGGCGATGCCGCCTCGGACACGTTCGGCCAGCACACCCTGGTGCTCGCCGACCACGGCGACGCCTTCGCCGATGCGGGCGCGGTGCGCTACCACCGCGCCGACGTCACCGAGCGCGGCGACGGCATCCAGCAGTGGAGCACCGCCCGGCGCTGGCAGACCGGGCGGCTGGCGCGCGCCAGCTGGGACTACCGCAGCCTGGGGCTGCGCCCGGCCATCGCCGAAGGGGAGACCTTCGGCGATGTGGTCGCCGAGGACAGCGACCCGGCCGGCCCCTACGGCTGGCACGACAGCGCCCAGGGCGAGCGCCGCGCCCGCCAGCAGCTCGAGGCGCTGCAGGTCGACGCGCACACGGTGACCGGCAGCGGCAGCTGGCGGCAACTGGCGCCGGGCGCGCGATTCGAGCTGACCCAGCACCATGGCCTGCTGGAGCCGGAAGGCCGGTGTTTCGCCTGCCTGCGGGTGCGGCACGAGGCGCGCAACAACCTGGGCGCAGAGATCCACGACGCGCTGGAACAGTCGTTGGGCGCGGTGGCGCTGCCGGGCGTCGACCTGCCGGAGGCGCTGGCGGGACTGGCTCGGGGCAACGTTGGGCGTGGCGGCTCCCCTGACGACGATGCCAGCGAAATGGGCGCTGCCACCAGGACATCGGGTGACGCCTCGGCCGATGGCGCGGTCGGCAACCTGCTGTCGCGGGTCGCCGGCGCGGCGGCGGCCGCTGGCGAGGACGGCGATGACCGCGTGGGCGGTGGCGGCGGTGGTGGAGGCGGCCGGGCCGAGTTCTATCGCAACAGCTTCACCGCGATCCCGGCGGCGGTTCCCTATCGGCCGAAGACCGTCGACGGCCACGGCCTGCGCCTGCACCCCCGGCCGACCGTGCACGGCACCCAGAGCGCCATCGTGGTCAGCGACGGCGGCCCGGTGCTGACCGACCGCGACCACCGCATCAAGGTGCAGTTCGCCTGGCAGCGCGGCGCCGACGCCAGCAGCGGCCACGGCCACCCCGGCGGCGACGACAACGCCCCCGGCGATGCCGGCGCCTGGACCTGGGTGCGCGTGGCCACGCCGTGGGCGGGCGACAACTGGGGCGGGGTGATGATTCCGCGCAAGGGCCAGGAAGTGCTGGTGGCGTTCCTGGAAGGCGACATCGACCGGCCGGTGGTGGTGGGCAGCGTCTACAACGGCCGCGGCAACGACGACGCGCAGCACAACCAGGTGGCCGGCGGCGGTGCCGGCGCCACCGGCAACGCCGCGGCGTGGTTCGACGGCAATGCGCACGCGGCGGTGTTCACCGGGTTCAAGAGCCAGGCGCTGGCTGCCAGCCAGGGCGGCAGCGGCGGCTACCAGCAGCTGCGCCTGGACGACACGCCCGGGCAGGGGCGAGCGCAGGTCTCGACGACCCAGCACGGCAGCACGCTGACCCTGGGGCACCTGAAGGGCGGGGAGGACAACGTGCGCGGCGCCGAGCGCGGGTTCGGGGTGGAGCTGTCGACCCGCGCCAGCGGCGCCATTCGCACCGGTTCTGGCCTACTGCTGACCACCGAGCCCGGCGCGCAGCAGCTCGCCGCCAGCCAGGCGCAAGGTCAGCTCGCCGAGAGCGAACAATTGCTGCAGGCGCTGGCCGACACCGCCCGCAGCCAGGAGGCGACGCTGCCCGACGACCCGGAGACCCTGCCGGCGCAGGAAGGCCTCAAGGCCCTGCAGGAGACGCTTCAGGCGACCAGCACTGGCTCTTCCGCGTCCGGCGGCGGCGAGGGCGGCAAGGCCATCGGTGGCGGTGAAGGCGAGACGCCAGCCTGGAGCGCCCCGCAGCTCGTCGCGGCGAGCCCCGACGGCTTGATGAGCCTGACTCCGGCCGACCAGGCCTGGGTCTCCGGCACCCAGGCCAGCCTGATCGCCGGCGGCGACCTGGACTGGGCCAGCCAGGCCGGCACCGTGATCGCCAGCGCCGGCGGCATCGCCCTGTTCACCCAGGGCAGCGAAGCCCCGGCCGGCAAGCCCAACCAGGAGCGCGGCATCGCCCTGCACGCGGCGCAGGGCAAGGTGAGTGCGCGGGCGCACAAGAACGAAGCCAAGATCGCGGCCAAGCAGAGCATCACCGTCGCCAGCACCCAGGCCGACGTGGAAGTCTCGGCGCCGACCAAGCACGTGCTGCTGACCGCGACCGGCGCCTACTTGAAGCTGGAGGGCGGCGACATCGAACTGGGGGCGCCGGGGACGATCGAGTTCAAGGCGAGCAAGAAGGATTGGACGACACAAGCCGGCACTTCTGCGCAACTGGAACTACCTCAAAGCAATCTCAAGGCCTGTCCCACCAAGGATCAGGCGGCAGCGGCCGGCGGCGCCGCAACGATGTAGTCGCCCCGTATGCACGTCGATATCGACACACTGGTGCGTCAACTTGGCGAACGTCTTCAGGCGGAAGAGGGCCTGCGGCCGTACTTGCTAATCGATCCCATGCTGCAGGAGCCGCTGACAGAAGAGTTGTTGCGATTCGAAGAGTGCACCACCACCACGATACCGATCGAGCGACCCGGACTATCTCAGGAGCACAAGCCGCGCCTTATCGCATGGCGCCCGCAAGCGGTAGGGGTGTTGCGAGCAAGCCTGATGGCGGCGCTGGGCGAGCAGGCCGACCCGGCGCGAGAAGCCTCCCGCGGCTTTGCTGTTGGCGGATGGCTACAGTCCGCGGAGCCAGCGAACGTGATCACACGTCACTTGGCTCGCCAAATGTGGGTCGCACGCCCACAGGTCGGACGGGTGTACCTGCGCCTGGTCGATCGTCGTGTGTTCGAATGGATGTGGGCGCTCTTGGATGAGGAGCAAAAAGCCACCTTGCTGGGTCCGATTGCCGCCTGGTGGACACTCGACCGATGCGGAAATCTGGTCGAACACTTATCTTCTCGTCATGCCGAGGGACTGCAGAACGGATACAACCATTCCGCGCTTACCCGCGATCAATGGACGAGCGTTGATCGATGCGATCTGGTGCAGCATCTGCTGCGAGGTTGGCAGCGATTGGCGCGCGCCCTGCCGCAGAACTATCTGGAATTTACGGCGGGGGCCCTCGATGGGGCCCAGGCTCTTGGCCTGGAATCGCCGCAAGATCTCGCACTCATGTCAGCCTACGTGCTGCAAGTACACCCACGACTTTGCCAGCATCCGCAGGTGAGCGCGCTCGTTACAGGGTTCAAGCGAAACCAGGGCGAGCTATCTGAGGCTCTCTCTTCCATTCCTGATCCAGATGGCTGGGACAAGATTCGGCAGGATCTTGAACAGCAATTCTCAACACTGCCGGCTTCACAGCTCTCCGCCATTCGCGCCGATACTCGTTCGGCCAACCCACGCTGACTGAAAAAGGATTTCGATCATGGCAGACGGACAGCACCGCAGCTATTCGCAGAACGCCCAGGTCATGGCTGCCGGAGCGCCGGGGTGTAGCCTGTTCGGATGCCCATCCTGCATCAAGGCGGGACTACCCGTGCTGCTTACGCGGCCAGGAATTGGGGAAAAGCGTTATGCAGATCAGATCAAGAGTGAGATTGACCCGCTCCTGCACGGTACCGCGGACCCCCAGCTTTCATACTCCGGATATGTCATGCGGACCCTGCGTAGAGGCTACGTTCTCGCCTACTACGAGACGCCTCATACTCCTGAAATAAACGCAGATCAGGGCTGGCAGGTATTCAGCGTGGACGACGGCGGCTATCTGACGCCACATAGTCTCGATACTGTTCCTCTCGTAGGCAGCGATGAACAGCCCACCTTCAGCTGCCAGCGAACGGCTGGTTATGCGTCGGCCATGCTATTCGTCATTCCGAATGCGAAGCAAACAGATCGGGTATGGGTGGCTTACAGCGACCACCCGTGGAGCGAGAAGGTTCGACAGGCATATGCCTCGAGCGAGGTCATGCGTAGCAAGCGCATGACCTGCATCAACGCTAGGGACGCTAGCTGTGATCGCTCAATTGCCCTATCTGAGAGCAATATCCGGCGCCTGATCGCTGACTACGCAGACTTGTTGCCAGACAGCGTTCTGAAAGGCAATCCGCATCAGCGGCTAGTGCCCAGAAACGGCCTAGGCCACATCTGGGATCAGTTTCCAGTTCGGGACGAGGTTCAGCCGGGGCGCCGGGGCGAGGCTGCCCACGACGTCACCGCGGAGGCCGAGAAGATTGTGAGGCTCGGTCGAAATCAGTTCACCGTTGATGACGCCATGATCGTAAGCGTCTGCGATGTAGTAGGCGCCACCGCAGAGGTCGCACAGCTTCGCATGACGCTGTGCAGCACCGCGTCCGAGTGGACGTTGCAAAGGGCCGAGCAGGACGCGGATAAAGCCCAATGGATGTTGATGTCGGCGCTGAGCGTCGACGGTCTCCTGAACATCATCGAACAGCAGGGCGATGCAAAGCGCGACGAATATCCAAGCCGATACGGCAAGTACCAAGGCCAACGCGTCACTCGGGACGAATTCGAACGGATGAAGGAGGCGGGAGATCTGCCGCCGGACGCAACCTTCATGTCGTTTATCCCTTACAGGGGGATGAGCTCTGAAGAGCGCAAGCTGGTTGGGACCGGCACGATCCAGATTCCGACTACGGCCGAAATCGATCGGGAAACCGGGAATCTCAAGGAAGACGTTCTGGACAAGCTGGACGTCGATGGAGGCAAGCACGCGTACCGCGCGTACCTCGACACTTACCAGCTGAAGGCAAAGGAAGACGAGGAACGACGTAGCCAGGTCGAGCGCGATTACCATGCCTGGCTGGACAGCCCCGCACGAAAGCAGGTGACAGACAATGACTTCGATGAAGACTTCATCGTCGACGGCATGTTCTATTGCGATTGTGTCGGCAAGCTCACGTTCGCTGGGCCGCTCACGGAAAATGGCCTGGAGTGGTACCAGAAATTTCTGACCGATGACCCGGAAGATAAGGAGAATTTGCTGCTACGTGCCCTGCTGGGCAACCAGAAAAGTGCATTCACAGAGTGGGTGGCCAAGAAGAGCGGCCCCTATGGGCGACTGAAGTCGATCGTCAGCGAACTAGAGACAGGACTGAAAAAGGTAAGCGAAGCGAGCCCGGGTGAACTCACCGAGGCGAACAAGAGAATGTTGCGCTGGTTGCCTTATTTCAAGATCGGCCTCGCCGGCATGGCCAGCCCGGTGCTGACAGTGGCGGGTGCCGTTGCAACGGGATTGAGCAAACGGCAACAGATCTTAGCCGCGTTTCGGCGACGACTTGAGATTCTTGCCGGCGTCATTGCCGGCCAGAGCAGTGGTTCCCGGCCCCTTGCGCTCTTGAAGGTCCAGCTTCCACTGCAGGAAGCGGCCCGCCTCTGGCGTCAGCAGATCGGCGCCTTGCAGAATTCAATGAGGACTTTCGCGGGGAACGTTCGCGGCGAACGGGTGCAGAGCCTGGTATTGAACGGCGCCATCGCGCTGGAGGCCCGTGGTGCATCCCCTGCCGGAGACGCACTGATTGACGTGTATCTATGGGCCAGTGATGCCCCGGATGCCATCGGCGACGCACTGGAGAGTGCGAAAGATCTCCCATCCCGTGTGGCGGCTGGCGCCACCGTCGGGGCAGGAGCGCTTGTGCGAAGAGGTCTCCACGTATTGAGGCCGTCCGAGGCCAATGTGAGCCGAGCATGGGAGGGGACTGCCCGCACGGTGACGCGCACGCAACTCGATAAGCTCGCGCGCAACAGCGTGGTCCTGGCCAGCAACGGCAGTGCTCTGCTTGCAGCAGGCTCGGGAGTCTTCTCGACACTGGCACTGTTCGACGCTTGGGGCAAGTTCGAGCACGGGAGTGCTGATGAGCGAGAAAACGCCGCCACTAGCCTGCTGACGTCTGCGCTGGGGGTCTCTAGCGCATTCTTGGCCTTGGGCACGGAGATGGCAAAGCAGGCGGCCAGAGAAGGCGCGGAGCGAGGGTTGAAGAGAGCAGCTGGGCTCGTGGGGGCTGTTGCGACGATGATAGATGCCGTGCAAACCGCGATCAGTGGCTATAAAGAAGGCCAGAAGGGGGACAAAGATGCCGAGAGAATGATGTACCTCCAAGGTGTTTTTCTTATCGGCGCAGCCGGCATGGGCGTAGCTGCCGCACTGACCGGCGGCTCGGTCCCGCTTCTTGGGCTTTCTGTCACCGGGTGGGGCTTGATTCTTGCCGCACTTGGCATTATCACCGGATTTGTCGTCGCAGCCCTGCAAGATTCTCCAACGGAAGAATGGGCTGCGCGTAGTACTTGGGGAACAGCGTCCGATAAATGGGGTAGTCACCGACGAGAGCAAGAGGAACTGAACAAGCTGTTGATGGGCGTTCGAGTAGATTTTGATCTTAGGAGCAGATACTCCAACGCCGGAAATTACGGCAGGTCAGTTGTTCATCATCTTAACCCGCTTAATCGGTTCCGAGACCTTGGTAAAGCGGTTCGGGGCGAGCGGCCCGGTCCACAAATGATGCGCGAAGCCTGGGCGCGGATAATGATGCCCGAGGTTCTACTGGAAAGCGTTCCATTCATGATTAAGCTGGTCGCTAAGCGGAAGGATGGTAATGAGGCGCGGGTGGCCTATTATGGACGCAAACCTAACGGTGCCGCATGGAGCACGGGGCGAGAATCTCAGCAACAGGACGACACAATAGTCGTAAATCCAGACGCTAAAGAGGAATCCAAGGCCGGGATCTGGACCTTGGAGCTGTCGGCGCATCTGGATATTGATGTGTATGAAGGTGCTTGGGCGGAAGTGCTGATCTACGCGGATCCACTTGCGGAGGAGGCTCCGGTTGTTGAGCACATATTGCGAGAAAGTTGAGAAGGACTATGCCTGTAGACGATAGAGAGCGCGGAATTCTCGTGCCCGAGTGGCAAGGCGGAGAGCCCGAGCTGAAATTCACCAGAATGCAGAGAAAGCGGAACTTGTACGCCCGAAAGGATCCTTTGCGCGTCATGCCAAAGGACAAGACCAAAAAAGTGCACGAGAAACCAGCAAGCCGAAAGACGATACTGCGGGTGCATCGGGATGGGATCGAGGTGGGAACCTTGATGGGAGAGGGGGGAGCTGTTTACCTCGGCATTTCCGGCGCGGTGTTCTCGGTTATCGTGACGTTTATGCTCGTTGTTATGGCGCTCGGAGGAGTAGACTGGTTTTACCTCGTAATGCTGGTTCCACTGACACTGATGATGCTGTTCTCCATTTGGATGATGCGTCGCGGATTTTTCAGTCCGTCAGACCATCCTATCCTGTTCAACCGTAGGACCGGCGAAGTGCATGTCATTTCGCTGAAACCGTTGAACTTTTTCAGGTTCTGGGAGAAGGGTGAACCCGGAACGGTGCGAAGCTACCGATGGGATCATGTGACAGCTCGCACCTACCGGCGTTTGGATACACCTGGAGGCACAGTTGCCCGCACTGAGACCGTGCTGCAGCTCCTATGTTCAACCTCGGGGCAACCCGATGTCGTCGACGAAATGGTGAGCTTAGGCTTGAGTGGCGGCTGGAGTGACGACTATCAGGTGTCATTGTGGGAACACATCCGTCGCTACATGGAGGAGGGCGGTCCTCCTCTGCAGCACGGAGACAAATTGCGCAAGGTGAACCATGCCAAGCTGCCGGAGTTTCCACCCGCGATCGTTGCCGCCGCCGGGGGGCCGGCGTTAAGCGAGGCAGAGCTAACGAAGTGGACAGAAGTGCCCACCCCATCGTAGAGCTAGTTGGCTCTACACGATGAGCTCGGAGGCGATTTTATTCCCGATGGTGAAATCCAAACCATCGAGACGGCGAAATGGATCAGGGTTGCGTGGCGGGTGCCAGGACTGTGCGGGGAAAAGAATCCAACAGGCCAGCGCGCTTGTTCCAGCGCCTGCTCGTACACGTCGGCTTGATCAGCTAGAAGCTGCATTCGCACGTCGGCTTGATCAGCTAGAAGCTGCATTCGCGCAGATGGTGGGTAGCTGATGTACTTGTTTGAGCGATTGATTTGGATGCACCGTACTCAGGACCAAGCTGATCGGAATAAATGGGATGAGACGGAGCGCAAAGAGTTTGGTCCGAGTCAGGTTAGGATCGACCCGGACGCGAAAGAGTGGGGCGTAGAAGATTGCTTGCAGATTGAACCGACCGATGCAGGTTCGATTTACGCAATTAACGATAGGTTCCTGGATGTGAGAGCGTCATTCCAGGAAGAGAAGCGCGGACTCATCACACTCCTATTCTTTGCCTTTGTTTATGTGCTCGGATATATGGGGTTGTACAGATTGTCGCTAGAGCCATTGTTTTGGATGATATCTGCAAACACAACCCCTTGGGATAGGCCAGTAGAGGCAGGAGATTGGGTTGGTGTTGTGCTCGGCTTCATCTTGTTGGCGGCGGCGGCTCTCGTTGTTCTAAGGTACGGTTGGCGTTGGTTACGCGTAGAGATCTTCACTCAGCGGCACTTGGTTGCTCGCTTCAATCGTGTAACTAGGCAGGTCTACCTCAATCGTCCGCCGTATGCTGGCGGAGTGGTCGTGCTGCCTTGGGAGGCAGCTGTAGCTGCGATCGATCCCAGCGAGCCAGATCACCATGGTATGAGTGGCTTCGTGGCGGTGGTATTTTCCAAGGAGCGATCAGGCTCGGATTATGGGGATACGGTCTTTCTAGGGCGGCCCATGCGGGGGAGTCGCGAGATCGAGGGACTATGGGAGTACATACGGCGCTACATGGAGGACGGTCCAAACTCCGTTCCTAAGCCGGGCCGCTTACTGCCATTGTCACCATGGCCTTTAGAGCCTGTGCGGGCCACATTTAGATTTATGTCGCCCATGTGGCGCAGCAGTAGTCGCCCGGTTGCGCTGTTGACTGGACTATTACTCGTACCTCTCCTTGCGCTGCACGCGCTGTCGCATTGGATATCGCTGCTGCTGTGCTGGGCGCCTCAGTGGCCAGAGATCATTCGCGATGCTGGTCTGCCGGGCAAAGCAGTTCCGAAGGTGACGACCTTGTCCGATTTCGGGCCCGAATTGGCGGAGCGGATTTTCTACAACGATAAGCGAGACGAAGCTAAGGCGAGACCCCCGCGTCGTAAGAAGAAGGTAGGGAGCCGTGAATCCGCTTGATCGGTGCTGGTGTGCCAGCGCTGCCGTCGGCGTGTCAAGCATACTCGTTGCTCGCGTATGACCACTGCCCTGTGGTCGCAGGGCCTAACCGGTCCTGGCCGAAGACCTTCGGCGGCCCACGGCCCGCGCCTGCATCCCTAGCCATGCACGGCACCCAGGCCGGGATAGTGGTAGGGGTCGGCGGCCGGTGTTTACGGGCGGCCGTGACTTCTACCAAGGTGCAGTTTCCTTGTCAACATGACGCCGGCGCTGGTAGCGCCACGCCCACCCCCTCGGCTCGACGACTGCCGAGCCTTAGGGATCAAAGTAGTTCGATAGTGAATTGCAGGGAAATTGGTGAACTCGAAGCCGCTTTCGTACAGATGGTGGGTCGCTGATGTACTTGATCGAAAGGCTGATTTGGTCCCATAGGACGCAATCGAAAAGTGATCGCGACGACTGGTCGTCGACTCCCCCTGATCAGGTCCACGCATAACTAGAGGTTTCCGGGTGGTGGACGATCCGGTACTCGAGCGGGGTAAGGTCGTTGAGGGAGTCGTGGGGGACTTCTTCGTTGTAGTCGGCGCGCCAGCGCTCGGTGTGCTCACGCACTTCGGTCAAGGTGCGGAAGACGTACATGTCCAGCACGCCAGCGCGATAGCTGCCGTTGAAGCGCTCGACGAAGCCGTTCTGCGTTGGCTTGCCCGGTTCGATGA
>NZ_JACCKA010000091.1:0-88880 GCF_013425525.1 Luteimonas salinisoli
CTGTCGGCCCGTCCCGAAGGAGCCTGCCATGCAGTATCGCCGCCTCGGCCACTCCGGCCTGCAGCTGTCCGCGCTGTCGTTCGGCGCCTGGGTGACGTTCGGCAAGCAGGTCGGGCGCGGCGCGGCGCGCGAACTCATCGCCGCGGCCTGGGATCACGGCATCAACTTTTTCGACAACGCCGAGGGCTATGCCAACGGCGAGGCGGAACGGGTGATGGGCGACGCGATCGCCGACCTGCGGCTGCCGCGCGACGGCTTCTGCGTCTCGAGCAAGGTGTTCTTCGGCGCGGCCGACGCGCCGCGGCCGACCCAGAAGGGGCTGTCGCGCAAGCACGTCCACGATGCCTGCCACGCGGCCCTCGCGCGCCTGCGGGTGGACTATCTCGACCTGTACTTCTGCCACCGCCCCGATCCCGACGCACCAGTGGCGGAGACGGTCTGGGCGATGGACACCCTGATCCGCCAGGGCAAGGTGCTGTACTGGGGCACCTCCGAATGGCCGGCGGCGCTGATCCGCGAAGCGGCCGACCTGGCGCGCAAGCACCGCCTGCACCCGCCGACGATGGAGCAGCCGCAGTACAACCTGCTGCATCGCGAGCGCGTGGAGCTGGAATACGCGCCGCTGTACGGGGAGCTGGGCCTGGGTACCACCATCTGGTCGCCGTTGGCCTCGGGGTTGCTCACCGGCAAGTACAACGAAGGGGTGGTCGGCGACTCGCGCCTGGGCCAGGAGGGCTACCAGTGGCTGCAGCGCTGGGTGCTCGGCGACAGCGGCGAGCGACGCGTCGAGCGCGCCCGGGCCTTCACCGCGCTGGCGGCGGAACTGGGGGTGGCGCCGGCGCCCCTGGCGATTGCCTGGTGCCTGCGCAATCCGCACGTCTCCACGGTGCTCACGGGCGCGACCCGGGTCTCGCAGCTGCTGCAGAACCTCGAGGCGCTGGACCTGGACGCGCGCATCGACGACGCCACCTGGAAACGCGTCGAGGCGGCGGTCCGCTAGCGTTCGGTCCGCCGGAGAGCTGCGGAGCGCCGCCCGGGCACTTGACAGTCGAATGAGAATCATTAGCATCGACTCCTCCCGCCAGGAGTCGCGCCGATGCTTGCCTTCCATCCCCACGACACGGCGCCCGCCGCGGTCGAATCGGGCTCCGCCCCAGGCGCCGGCCGCGGCGAAGCCGAGGTCGACAGCGCGCGCCTGCTGCGCGGCCGGCGCGAGCTGCTGATCCGCCATGGCGACGAGTGCTATCGCCTGCGCCATACCCGCAACGACAAGTTGATCCTGACCAAGTGATCCGCACCGGACGCCCCGCAAAGGGGCGCCCGGCCACCGTAAACGAGCGGCCCCGCGGCCGCCCGCCGTTCCTCCAGGCCCGCCCGCCCCGGCCCCGTCCGGACGCCAGCTCGCCGCCCGCCTTTTCATCCGCGAGCACGAGATGCGCCCGAACCGACTCTTCCTTGCCCTCTGCCTGGCGCTGCCGGGCGCCGCCTTCGCCGCGACCGCGCCCGAGGCGCCGGCAGACACCGGTCCCGTCGAATTCGACCGGGTGGTGGTCACCGCGACGCGCACCGAGCGCGCAATCGCCGATGTCCCCAACACCGTCGACGTGATCGAGCGCGAGCGCATGGACGAACTGCTGGTGCGCGATCTGAAGGACCTGTTCCGCTACGAGCCGGGCATCACCGTGACGCAGTCGTTCGGCCGCTTCGGCATCGGCGACATCCGCATCCGCGGACTCGGCGGCAACCGCGTGCGCATCCTGGTCGACGGCATCCCGGTGTCGGACGCCTTCGAGATCGGCAGCTTCTCCAACGCCAACCGCAATTTCGTCGATCTGGACACGCTCAAGCGCGTCGAGGTGGTGCGCGGGCCCGGCAGCGCGCTCTATGGCTCCGACGCCCTCGGCGGCGTGGTCTCCTTCGTGAGCAAGGACCCTTCGGACTATCTGGAGGCGGGCAGGGACGCCCATTTCGGTTTCAAGCTCGGCGCGGAGAGCGACTGGGACGGCCTGTTCGGCGGCGCCACGGCCGCCTTCGGCGGCGACCGCTGGTCCGGCCTGGTGGCAGTGGGGCACCGCCAGGGCCGGGAGCTCGAGAACCAGGGCGAGGACGACAGCGCCGGCGCCGCCCGCACCCGTCCCAATCCGCAGGACCGCAACGGCCGCAGCCTGCTGTCGAAGCTGGTGTTCGCGCCGTCGACCGACCAGCGTTTCCGCCTGACGGTGGAGGGCAACGAGGATCGCGCCGACACCGACGTGCTGACCCAGCGCGGCTTCCAGGCGCTCACCGGCGCCACCAATACTTTGGTGCTGGCCGACGATCGCCAGACCCGCGCGCGGGTGGCGTTCGCGCACGAGATCGACGCGCTCGGCAGCGCCTTCGCCGACGCGCTCGACTGGCAGGTCTACCGCCAGGACAGCGAGACCACCCAGGACACGCTGGAGGAGCGGGTCACCGCCGCCGGTGTGCCGGAACGGCGCGAACGCAGCTTCAACTTCGACCAGCGCGCGTACGGAGCGCAGGCGAACTTCGTCAAGGGATTCGTCACCGGCGCGGTGCAGCACGACCTGGCCTGGGGCCTGGACGTTTCGCGCACCGAGACGCGGCAGAAGCGCGACGGCAGGGTGACCGACCTGGTCACCGGCGCCAGCACCAACATGATGCTGCCCGACGTGTTCCCGGTCCGCGACTTCCCGGTCAGCCGCACCACCACCGCGGCCCTCTACCTGCAGGACGAAATCGCCTTCGCCGACGGCACGTTCCGGCTGGTGCCGGCGCTGCGGGTGGATCGCTACGAACTGGATCCAGAGATCGACGGCATCTTCGCCGAGGACAACCCCGGGGTCGAGGTGGTGGGCCTGTCCGAGACGGAGGTCCTGCCAAAGCTGGGTGCGGTGTGGAAGTTCTTCGGCGACTGGTCGCTGTTCGGCGGCTACGCCCGAGGCTTCCGCGCGCCGCCGTACAACGACGTCAACATCGGCTTTACCAACCTCATGTTCGGCTACACCGCCATCGCCAATCCCGGGCTGAAGCCGGAGACCAGTGACGGGCTCGAGGCCGGGCTGCGCTTCGCCGGCCAAGCCGTCCATGCCGGCCTGACCGGCTACCACAACCGCTACGACGACTTCATCGAGTCGTTCCGCTTCGTCGGCTTCAACGACCAGGGACTGATGGTGTTCCAGTCTCAGAACGTGGCCGATGCGCGCATCTACGGCGCCGAATTGAAGGCCGGGGTCGACCTGGGCGCGCTGTCGCAGGCCTGGGCGGGGTGGTCGGTGCGCGGCTCGGCCGCCTGGTCGCGCGGCGAGGACCGCACCGCCGACGCGCCGCTGGATTCGGTCGATCCCCTGACCGCGGCGCTGGGCGTCGGCTACGCCGCCGACGCCTGGGGCGTCGAACTGGCCGGCCGCTTCGCCGGCAAGAAGCGCCGCGTGTCCGACCCCGATCTCTACCGCACCGCGGGCTACGGCGTGCTCGACCTCTACGCGCACTGGGCGTTCGCGCCGGGCGCGCGGGTCAACCTCGGGCTGTTCAACCTGGCCGACCGCAAGTACTGGGCCGCCGGCGACCTGCCGCTGGTGGCCGCCACCAGCGGCACGCTCGATCGCTACACCGCGCCGGGCCGCAATTTCGCGGTCAGCCTGGCGGTGGAGTTCTGACGGTGGCGCGGGCCCTGCCGATCGGCGGCATTCCCGCCGCGTGGGAGCCGACGGCGGCGCTGCCGCAGCCGCGCGAACTGGCCGCGCTGGGCACCGTGGCGTGCCTGTATCGCGCGCAGCCGGGCGGCGAACTGGCCGGCTGGTGCCGGGCGCGGCGGGTCGTCGCGCGCAGCGTCATGGACAGCGACGGCCTGCAGGCCAGCCTGGATTTCCTCGACGGCGGCGGCGACTGCTGCTGGCGGCTGTTCCTGCTTCCCGACACCGATTTCCTCGCCTGGGAACGCCTCGCCTCGCGGCTGCCTCCGGCAGCGCCGGAGGCCGCCGCCGGGATCGCCGAACGGCTGTGGCGGGGCCTGGCCGGACGGCTGGGCGCTGCGCAATGGCAGTGCAGCGTGCTGCGGCTGGACGTCTCCAATCCCGGCCCCGGCTTCGCCGGCCATGCGCTGCTGTCGGCGAGCCTGGCCACCGTGTCCGACCTCGGGGCGGCGATGGCGGCGCGGATCGCGCGGCAGCACGCCGCGGGCAACGCCGCCCTGATCCACGAATGCTGCTGCGCGCGCGCCGCGCGCGCCTCGCGTTCCGCCGCCGATGCCGCAGCGCATCGCGTATCGGCTTTCGCCCACCGCCAGTCCGCAACGAGGATCCTTCCATGACGCCAGCCAGATTCCTTTCGCTCGCCGCCTCCGTATCGCTGTGGCTGTCCTGTGCGACCGCCGCCGCGCAGCAGTCGCCGGAGCCCGACCCGCAGCGCGATCGCGCCGCCATCCTCGCCATGCAGGGCGAGTACGACGTCGACTTCAGTTTCGACGAGACCGTGCTGCTGGCCCCGGACTACGAGCGCGCGTCGGCCAAGCGCAGCGGCGGCAGCGAGATCGTGATCGTGGTCGAGGACGGTCCGAAGCGGATCGTGCTGCAGCACATCCTGGTCGATCCGAAGAGCGGCCACGTGACCAAGCACTGGCGGCAGGACTGGGAATACGAGGCGCCACGGCGCTTCGAGTTCAGCGCCGACCAGACCTGGCACGTCCGCGACATCGCCCCGGAACTCACCCGCGGCGCCTGGACCCAGTGCGTGTACGAGGTCAGCGACGCGCCGCGCTACTGCGGGACCGGCCGCTGGAACCACCGCTACGGCGTGGCCACCTGGACCTCGGACCGCACCTGGCGCCCGCTGCCGCGGCGCGAGTACACCACCCGCGAGGACTACAACGCGCTGAACGTCGAGAACCGCCACACCCTCGTGCCCGGCGGCTGGACCCACGAGCAGGACAACACCAAGGTGGTGCGCGCCGCCGACGGCAGCACCGTGCGAACCATCGCCCGCGAGTTCGGTTTCAACGACTACCGCAGCGACACCGAAGTCGACTTCACCCCCGCCATCGACTACTGGCGGGCGACGAAGGACTACTGGGCGCGGGTGCGGGCGCATTGGGATGCCTACCTGTCGCAGCCGCCGGGACTGCGGCTGAAGACCGAGGTCGATGGCATGGCGATGATCGTCCCGCTCTTCGAGCAGGCGCAGCGCGTGCAGGACGGAGAAACCGTGAGCGACGCGGAAATGGAGGCGGTGTTCGCGCAATGGGCGGAGGCGGCCCCGGGGGCCGGCGCGGGAGCGCGTTGACCCGCGCCGCCCCGGCAATCAGGGGCCGTGGAAATGCGCGATCAGGGCCGCGGTCACCGGGTCGATCGCATGGGGCGGCAGGTCGTGGCCCATGTCGTCGATCCACAAGCCCCGGGCGCCGGGGATGGTCGCGACCAGCTTTCGGCCGTGGGCGATCGGCACGAAGGGGTCCGCGGTCCCGTGCAGCACCAGCGTCCGGACGCCCTCGAGCCGTTCCAGGCGCGCCAGGCGCGCGCCCGAGCGCTGGACCGCGGCCTGGTGCGCCGCGGACGCGCGCAGGTTGTAGCCTCGGCGCACGCGCAGGTTGTACAGCACCTGGCGGGCGATCTCGGAAACGTCGTGCGGATGCGCGGAGGCTTCTCCCGCCAGGATGATCCGGCTGGCGACGTGGAGCTTGATCGCGTTGCGTTCCCCGCCCGCCAGGCCGTACTTCAGTGCGGTACGGATCAGGCTGTAGGCCACGTCAGAGGAGAGCGGCGGCAACGTCGGATCCCGGACATCGGCGATGGACATGATCAGGGCCAGGCTCGAGACCCGGCCTGGATGGTCGAGGACCAGCTCCTGCGCGATCAGCCCTCCCATCGACGCCCCGACGACGTGCGCCCGCTCGATGTCCAGCGCGTCCAGGACGGCGATCCCGTCGGCCGCCATGTCGGAAAGATCGTAGGCGTCCGACGCGCCGTCGGGCGCGCGCCAGTCGGACATGCCGGTCCCGCGATGATCGTAGCGGACCACCCGGTATCCGGCTGCGGTGAGCGCCTCGATGAACGGTTGCGGCCATCCGAGGGCGTCGTTGGAAATGCCCATGATCAGCAGTACGGTGCCGCGCGGCGGTCCGCCGGGGTCGATGCGCTCGTACCAGATGGACCAGCCCTGCGAATCCGCCAGCCCGCTGTGCCCGGTCACCAGTTCGGGCAGGGGCGAGCCGATCGCCCGGTCGATGGCCTGCTCGGTTCCCTGCGGCAGCGGCGGGCCGGACCGGTACAGGTACACGGCCACGCCCGCCGACAGCGACAGCAGCACGACCAAAACGGCCAGCAGGATGGGTTTCAGGCGCATGGACGGAACCTCGATCGGCGGGGTCGGCGGGCCCGACCATCCCGCGCGACCGGGGCTCGTAGCGTTGATTGGGACGCGGCGAGGGATTCGCAAGCGCGCCGCGAGCCGCGCTCGGCGGACTACGGATCGGCCGGGGCGTCGCCGAGCTTCCGCAGGCCTGTCCTGGCGCTGTCGTTGCCGGCATACACCTCCAAGGTGGGGACCGGCGCGGCAATGGGCGGCGTGGAGGCTGCGCCGCCCCACGCGCCATCGGGCGGATCAGGGGGGGCGCGGCTGGCAGCGCCCAACCAGGCCGATCGCCAGGCGTGGCTGGCCGCGGGCATCGTGGACGACCAGTCCGCCGGCGCCGCTGCCGCCGCCGCTGCAGCGGTCCTGCGCCGCCGCGAGATAGACCGTGCCGGCCGCCCCTGCGAGTAGGGCGGCGATGGCGCCGACGCGGTAGCGCAGCAGGCGCCGCCGCATGGCGTCGGGGTCGGGACCGGCGTCGTCGTCGCGCATCGTCGTTGCTCAGCCGAGGCTTGCGGCGGCAGCGGTCGTGGCCACTGCCAGGACTCGGACGCGCGTGGGAGGCGCCGGCGCCCCGGGCGGCGGCGGCGCGGGCGGTGCTTCGGCCTTCGGCGGGGCAGGCGGACGCGGCGGTGCCGGAGGCGCGGGAATCCGCAGCGCGCGCAGCCTGGGGACGGTGATCCGGGTGGTGGCGGACCTGCGGTCGCGCAGGTAGGTCACTTCCACCCGGGCATCGGCGGGCTTGTCGCGCAAGGCGGCCATCGCCTCGCGCGGCGTGCCCACCTCGCGTCCGTCGATGCGCTGGATCACGTCGCCGGGCTGCAGCTCGTCGAGCCCGCCCGCCGACAGCACCAGGACGCCGCGCTCGGTGCCGAAATAGCGCCCGAGCCGGGGATCCACCTCGGCCAGGTTGAGGCCGTTCCAGCGGAAGGCCGACAGCAGCATCGGCGGTGCGCAGTCGTCGCCGTCGCAGTGCGCGTCGAGGCCGGAGTCGGCGAGCGCCGCCCGCACTTCGGCGGCGATGTCGGGAATCTGGATGTCGCGCAAGGCGGCGGCCGCGAGGTCCATCCCTTCCGAGGCGCGCAGCCGCGCTTCGCGCAGCACCTCGTCCATGTCCAGGTCCGCGCCGTGAAGCACAGCCATGCCGCGGTCGACCTTCGGTGTGAGCGCCACGGTCGCGGCACGGCCTTCGCGCTCGTAGCCGATCCTGACCGGTTTGTCCGCGGCGAGCGAGCCGAGCAGCTTGCGCGCGTTGGCGGCGCGCAGCTCGCCGCCGCTGCCGAGAATGCGGGTGCCGTCCACCGACACCAGTCGGTCGCCGCTCCTCAGCCCTGCCTCGTCGGCGGCGCTGCCGGGCGTGACCCCGGCGATGCGCACGCCGGCCTGCGCATCGGGTGCGAGCAGCACCCCGAGCACCGGCCGGCCGGCCAGGCGCTGGCGCAGGTCGGCGATGCGGGCGTCGTGGGCCATGCCGTCCTCCGACAATTCGGCCACGCGCGCGGCGGCGCGGGCCAGTTCGGCACGGGCCGCGGCGAGGGCGTCCGATTCGGCCGCATCCTGGGCGCAGGCGGCACCGGCGGCGAGGGACAGGGCGGCTGCCAGGAGGCCGCGGGTGAATGGAGATCGGGTCATGTCGGCTCCAGGTGGGTTGCGTGGTCAGTAGACCCGCACGAGCGCGGGGTCGTATTGGTCGCCGTGGGCTGCCAGCCAGCCGCGCGTGCCCTCGAAGCCGGCCAGTGCGCGCAGCGTGTCCACGCGTGCCTGCCACAGGTCCAGTTCGCGCTCGGGCGGCAGTTCCGGCTGCGCCAGCGCGGCGTCGAGCGCCGCCAGACGGGCTTCCATCTCGCCTGCCAGCAGCGCGGCGGTGCCGCTGGACACGCGCGCGTCCTGGATCAGCGGCAGCAGCGACTCGAGCTGCGCCGATTCGGCCTGCAGCGCCGCGAGCGCGCCGTCGGGCCCGGTCGCGACGACAGGCGCGGAAGGGCCGGCGTGCGTCGTGCCGCGCGGGCCTGCGTCGTCTTCCATGGCCGGCATCTGCAGCCGCCACGGCAGCGCGATCGCAAGCAGCAGCGCCGCGGCCGCTGCCGTCCACGGGATCCAGCGGCGAGGGCGGCGGCGCGCGTCCAGCCTGGCCGCGAGTGCGCTCCAGCCGTCCCGGGGCGGAGCCTCCGAGGGCAGCGTCGCGAAGGCGGCGCCCCAGTCGCCGGGTCCGGCCGCGCGGTCGTGGGGCTCATGCATGGCTGCACTCCGCGGCGGCGGGGGCTTCGAGCAGCGCCCGCAGCCGCCGGCTGCCGCGCGCCAGCTGCGACTTGGAGAAGCTGGGAGTGCGCTGCATCAGCGCGGCGATCTCTTCGTGGGTGTAGCCCTCGGCGTGATACAGCCACAGCACGCTGCGGGTCGCCGCGGGCAGGGCCGACAGCGCGCGCTGCAGCCGCGCCGCATCGGCGGCCGCAGACGGCGGCGGCTGTTCGCCGGCGGGCTCGTGCGCGTCGAGGTCCAGCGCGTCGCCGATGCGGCGATGGCGCCGCAGGCGCATCAGCGCTTCGTTGACCGCGATCTGCCGCAGCCAGCCCCAGAACGGGCTGCTGCCGCGGAATTCGCCGATCCGGTCGATCATCTTCAGCATCGTGTCCTGCAGCACTTCGAAAGCCTCCTCGCGGTCGCCGCAGATGCGCAGCGCCAGGGTGAATGCGGGCCGCTCGAACCAGCGATAGAGTTGTTCCAGCGCTGCACGCTCGCCGCGCCGCGCCCGCGCCAGCAGCGCCGCCGGCACCTCGATCGCGAAGCTCGAGCGCGGCCCGGGCGCGGCGACGACCGAGGCGGCGCAGCCATCGGCGGCGGTAGCCGGGGCGGGGCGGGCGGGTTGCGGCGATTCGGCGGCCATTCCCCATTCTGGATGCGCCGGGGCGCGAAAGCGTCGCAGACGCCGTCGCCCCTGCGGTCCGGGACCGGCAGGTCCTATACTTGCCGGCAGCCGGGGGGAGCCGCGCTGCGAGAGGGGAGAGGATCATGGGGGCATCGGGATTTCTGGCGGCGGTCTTGCTGGTCGCCGGCATCGTCGTGTTGTTCAAGACCGTGCGGATGGTGCCGCAGGGCTACGAATGGACCGTCGAGCGGTTCGGCAAGTACACCCACACCATGGATCCGGGGCTGCATTTCCTGGTTCCGGTGGTCTACGGCGTCGGCCGCAAGATCAACATGATGGAGCAGGTGCTGGACGTCCCCAGCCAGGACGTGATCACCAAGGACAACGCGGTGGTCAAGGTGGATGGCGTGGTGTTCTTCCAGGTGCTGGACGCCGCCAAGGCCGCCTACGAGGTGGCGAACCTCGAGGTCGCCACGATCGCGCTGGTGCAGACCAACATCCGCACCGTGATCGGCTCGATGGACCTGGACGAGTCGCTGAGCAACCGCGAGACCATCAACGCGCAGCTGCTCAACGTGGTCGACCAGGCCACCAATCCCTGGGGGATCAAGGTCACCCGCATCGAGATCCGCGACATCCAGCCGCCGCGCGACCTGATCGATTCGATGGCGCGGCAGATGAAGGCCGAGCGCGAGCGCCGCGCGGTAATCCTGGAGGCCGAGGGGCACCGGCAGTCGGCGATCCTGCGCGCCGAAGGCGAGAAGCAGGCGGCGATCCTGGAAGCGGAGGGCGAGAAGGAGGCGGCGTTCCGCGAGGCCGAGGCGCGCGAGCGGCTCGCCGAGGCGGAGGCGAAGGCCACCGGCATGGTGTCCGAGGCGATCGCCCAGGGCGACGTGCAGGCGATCAACTACTTCATCGCCCAGAAGTACGTGGAAGCCTTCGAGAAGCTGGCCACGGCGCCCAACCAGAAGTTCGTGCTGATGCCGATGGAGGCCAGCGGCCTGATCGGCACCATCGGCGGCGTCGCCGAGCTGGCGAAGGAGGCGCTGGGCAAGCAGCAATCGGCCACGCAGACGCGGCTGGCGCCGCGGCAGGAGAGCTGAGCCGTGCGCTGGGACGTGGTGGCCTGGGCGGCGATCGCGCTGCTGCTGTTCGCGGCCGAGACCTTGGCGCCGGGCGCGTTCATGCTGTGGATGGGCTTTGCCGCGGTGGCAGTGTTCCTGGCGGTGCTGTTCGTGCCGGGGATCCCGCTGCTGGCGCAGATCGGGGCGTTCGTGGTGCTGAGCTTCGTGTCGATCCAGGTCTACCGGAAGTGGTTCCGCCAGCATGCGCGCCAGAGCGACCATCCGACGCTCAACAAGCGCGCCGCCCAGCACGTCGGCCGGGTGGTGGCGCTGGAGCAGCCGATCGTGGCCGGCCGCGGCCGGGTCAAGATCGGCGACGCCTTCTGGGTAGTCGAGGGCCCGGACCTGGAGATCGGTACCCCGGTGCGCATCGTCGGTACCGACGGGGTGGTGCTGAAGGTCGACGCGCAGGCCTGAACGACACCATCCCCCCGTGGGTGGCGGGGACGGGACAGCCGGGGATGCGCCGGGGGCGGGCCGGGGGATACGTGACAAGTCGCTCCCCGATACTCGCTTGGTTGTCACGCATCCCCCGGCCCGCCTGGGACGACGTGGCGACCGGGCCGGAAAGCGTGGCTCGCGGCCGAGTGCAGTCGCTCGGCTCCTGCTTTCTGGAGGCGCCGTCGAATGTCTCTCCGTCTGGTGGGGTGGCGCCGAGCGAGTATCGGGGGGCGACTTGCGGCGCCGCCCCACCCGATGGCCCCAGGTGGCTTCCGGCCGTTCGTTCGAGCGGCTCTGGCCTCAGCCGCGGTCGAGCATCGGCGGCAGCGGGCAGTGGAGCACGCCGCAGATGGTGCGCAGCAGCTCCGCTTCGGCCACCGAGACGCGGCCGTCGTGCATCGCCGCGGCGGTGACCGCCTCCACCATCACCTGCTTGGCCAGGGGCGCCAGGCGGTCCAGAGGCTCCCACACCGCGTCCAGCGCCTGCACGCCGCGGGCGGGTGGTTCGTAGGGCACGTGGTCGCGCGGCAGCACCCGCTGCAGCCCGGCCAGATAGGCGCGCTTTGCTTCGGCCGGGTCGGCATGGCCGGCCTGGGCGACGACCGCCAGCAGCGTCGAGAACTCGTGCTTGACGCCGCCCGGCTTGCCCCGGCCGGTGCGCCCGTGGCGCGCCGGATCCAGGGTTTCGCGAACCTGGGTCTCGAGCAGCGTGCCCAGGCAGTACTCGAACAGCGAGACGTGGTCGTCGGCGTGGACCACCGCGTGCACGGTGTCGAGGAAGGCGTCGAGGTCGGGCCGCGGCCGCAGCCGCAGCACGGGAAAGGCCAGGGAGGCCAACGGCAGGCGCTGCATGGGGTGCAGGTCCTGCAGGCCGGTCTTGCGCAGGTGCGCGGCGCGCTCGGCGACGCGCGCGCCCAGCCGCGCCGAGATCTCCTGGTGCTGCCGCCGGCGTACCTCGCCCTCGCCTTCGAGCAGCAGCGCCAGCAGCAGCGGCATGACGCTCTCGCGCTCGCGCGCAAGCACGCGCAGGGACTCCGGCATCGCCGCCACCAGCGCATCGGCGCGCCGGTAGTCGTCGTCCTGCGGATGCGCCACCTGCGCCGAAACCATCGGCGGGGTCAGGTCCATTTCGGCGCTGGCGGCGGGCAGGGCGCCGTGGTCGTGCGCGGCCAGGCCCAATTGCACGTCCTCCTCCAGTCCGTTCGGCGGCGCCGCCAGCCACTGCGCGCGCAGGCGCTCCACCTGTTCGGGGCGGAAGCCGGGTTCCAGGGCCTGGATCCGCTGCAGGATCGGCGGGTGGGTGGCGAACAGCCCGCGCAGGCCGACGCCGTCGCCGAACAGCATGTGGCTGACTTCCTCGGCATCGCCGCGCTGCTCCAGCTGCGAGCCCTCGCGCAGGCCGGCGATCTTCTTCAACGCCCCGGACAGGCCGCTGGTCTGGCGCGTGAACTGCACCGCCGAGGCGTCGGCCAGGACTTCGCGCGAGCGGCTCACCCCGGCCTTGATCATGCGCCCGAAGAACACGCCGACGTAGCCGATGACCAGTGCGACGATCGCCGCGCCCAGGATCCCCAGTGCGCCGCGGCCGCGGATGCCATAGCTGTGCAGGAGGATCTTGCGGCCGATCAGCCCGAGCATGAGGATCCCGAACAGGATTCCCATCAGGCGGATGTTCAGGCGCATGTCGCCGTTGAGCACGTGGCTGAACTCGTGCGCCACCACGCCCTGCAGCTCGTCGCGGTTGAGGCGGTCGAGCGCGCCGCGGGTCACCGCCACCACCGCGTCCGAGGGCGAATATCCCGCGGCGAAGGCGTTGATGCCCGCCTCGTGCTCGAGCACGTAGACCTTGGGGACCGGCACGCCGGAGGCGATCGACATCTCCTCGACCACGTTGCGCAGCCGGCGCAGCTGCGGATCCGCGGTGTCCTCGGCGACGGCCACGCCGCCCAGCTGTACCGCCACCGCCTCGCCGCCGGCGCCCAGCGAGGAGATCCGGTAGAGCGAGCCGAGGCCGATGATCGCCACCGTGGCGACGGTCGCCAACAGCAGCGTCGCCGGCCTGGGCCCGGCGAACGCCAGCACCACCAGGTTCACCGTCACCACGATCCCGATCACCGCAAGCGCGAACAGCAACACCAGCCGGGTGGTGTTGCGTCGGGCCTGGGCCTGGCGTTCGAAGAAGTTCAGAACTCGACCTTCGGCGCCTCGCGCACCTCGGCCTTGTCTTCCGGGATCTCCAGCAGCGCGGCGGGGGCGAAGCTGAACATGCCGGCGACGATGTTCGAGGGGAACACCTCGCGCCGGTTGTTGTAGGCCATTACCGAGTCGTTATAGGCCTGGCGTGCGAAGGCGACGCGGTTCTCGGTGCTGGTCAGCTCCTCGGTCAGCTGCATCATGTTCTGGTTGGCCTTGAGGTCTGGATAGGCCTCGACCACGACCATCAGCCGGCCCAGCGCGCCGTTCAGGGCGCCCTGGGTCTGGGCCAGTTCGGCCATTGCCGCCGGGTCGCCCGGACTGGCCTTGGCCGCGGACAATCCCGCCTGCGCCGCGGTGCGGGCCGCGGTCACCGCCTCGAGCGTGCCGCGCTCGTGCGACAAGTAGCCCTTGGCGGTCTCGACCAGGTTGGGGATCAGGTCGAAGCGCCGCTGCAGCTGCACGTCGATCTGGGCGAAGGCGTTCTTGAAGGCGTTGCGGGCCGTGACCAGGCCGTTGTAGATGCCCACCGCCCACAGGGCGAAGGCCACCAGGATGCCGAGAAATACCAGCAGGATCAGCGCGCTACCCATCGAAGCTCCCCTTGTTCATGCAAATCCGGATACAGGCGCTATGATCGGCCCGCAAGCCAAGCATACGCAGGGGGCAGACCCGATGAAAGACAAAGCGCAGCCGCGCCGTCGGCACCGGGTACGGGCCTGGCAGCTGGGGCTGGTGGGACTGTTGATGCCGATGGCGCTGGGAAGCGCGGCGCAGACGCCGGGCGCGGTGCAGCCCGCGCCGGCCAGCGCCCATCCGGAAACCATGACCGCGTTCCCGCCGCCCACCGACGGGCGGCCGATGCAGATGCCGCCTCCGGCGGCGACGATGCCGCTGGCCGCCGATTTCGACGTACGCCGGTTCGAGGCGATGGCGCAGGCGATGGTCGCCGACCAGCGCGTACCCGGCCTGGCGATGGCGATCGTGCACAACGGGCGCGTGCTCAGCGCGCGCGGCTACGGCATCACCGACGTGCGCGCCGCCGAGCCGGTCGACGCCCATACCGTGTTCCGCCTGGCGTCGCTGTCCAAGTCGTTCGCCGGCACCCTGGCCGGCGTGCTGGTGTCCGAGGGCGCGCTGCGCTGGGACAGCAAGGTGGTCGACTACATGCCCGGCCTGCAGCTGTCGGATCCCGGGGCGGCCGGCCGCATCACCGTCGCCGACGTGCTCAGCCACCGCGTCGGCCTCGGCCGCCATACCTACGACCGCGACATCGAGCGCGGCGCCGACTACAACGCGCTGGTGCAGAAGCTCGCCCAGGCGCCGATGACCTGCGAGCCGGGCGACTGCTACAGCTACCAGAACGTCGCCTTCAGCCTGGTCGGCGACGTGGTATTCGCGACCTCGGGCCAGTTCTACAACGAGGCGGTGTCGCGGCGCCTGTTCAAGCCGCTGGGCATGAACGACGCCAGCCTCGGCCTGGAAGGCATCCAGGCGAGCGCGCGCTGGGCCAAGCCGCACGTGCGCGCGGGCAAGGGCTGGAGCTCGCTGATGCCCAAGCCGACCTACTATCGCGTGTCTCCGGCGGCCGGCGTCAACGCCAGCATCGCGGACATGGCGCAGTGGCTGATCGCGCAGGGCGGACACCGGCCCGACGTGCTGCCGGCGCCGCTGCTTTCGACGCTGCACGCCCCGATCGTCGGCACTCCCGGAGAAATGCGCAGCCGGTCCGCCTCGTGGCGCGGCCAGCGCCTCAACGCCGCCGGCTACGGCCTTGGGTGGCGGATCTACGACTACGCAGGCCACCGCATGGTCTTCCACGGCGGCGCGGTGCAGGGTTATCGCGGACTGATGGCGCTGCTGCCGGAGCGCGATCTCGGCCTGGTCGTGCTCTGGAACAGCGAGAGCAGCCTGCCTTCGGGCCTGCTGCCCACCATCCTCGACAGCGCCATCGGGTTGCAGTCGGACCGCTGGCTCGACGTCGACATCGAGTCCCTGTACGCGGCCGGCGAACGGCCCAGCCAGGGTCAGACGGCCGGCGGCGGCACCTCGGTCTCGCGCGCCCAGCCCGAATAAGCTCCCAAAAAAGCGGCCAGGTTCATTCTGCCGGGCCCGTGGCAGTCCCAGGGACGGCTGGAGCACAAGCGTGGCAACGGCCGATGCCTGGCGTCCCCGCGACCGGCTCTGCGGTTCCGAGCTGCAGAACGCCGCACCTCTCGGCGCTGGCTTCACACCATGCCCGCGTCGCCAGCACTACTCTTCCTGCCACTACGCCACAAGGCAATGGCTGGTCCCCTGAGTGGAAAGGCCGAATCCGTGGTTGGCAGCGACCCTGCGCGCAAGGGTCGGCGAAAGCTTGGAGCCGGCAAGGATCGCCGACGTGCTGGTCTCCATCCTGCGCGAGATCCAGGCCGCCCTGGTCCCGGTCATGGGATCGCATGGCTTCGCGCTGATCTACCGGCGCAGTCTTTATCTCAGCGCTACCCTGGGGCCGCTGATGACGAGCCTCTCCGACCAGGAAGGGGCGCCGGGTACGCCTGATTTCGACGCGTTGCGATCCGCGGTCGCCCAGCACAGCGGGGTCGACGCCATCAGCAACGGCGCGTCACTGCTGCAAACGATCCACGACCTGCTCGTCACCCTGGTCGGGCTGTCGCTTACCGAGCGGCTGCTTCGTTCCGTGCGGGCGAATCATTCGAGCGGCCCGCCCGCTCCGGACAATTCATCATGAAAACGAAATCGATCATCCAATGCTTGCGCACCGGCGTGCCCGGACTGGACGAGGTGCTGGGTGGTGGGTTTCCGGAGTTCTCGTTCAACCTGATTTCCGGCGCCCCGGGCAGCGGCAAGACCACCCTGGCGCACCAGATCATGTTCGCCCTGTCCACGCCCGAGCGTCCCGCCCTGTATCTGACCGTGCTGGGCGAGCCGCCGCTGAAGATGCTGCGCTATCAGCAGCAGTTCGATTTCTTCGACAGCGACGCGATCGGCCGCTCCATCCACTTCATCAACCTGTCCGACGAGGTGGGCAAGTCGGGCCTCGACCAGCTCCTGCGTCGCATCGTGGCCGAGGTCGAAAAGCACGGTCCGTCGCTGGTCTTCGTGGACTCGTTCCGCTCGATTGCGCAGGCCAACGCGATCCAGGGCCGGTCGGACAACGACCTGCAGCAGTTCATCCAGCAGCTCGGCATGCTGATGACGAGTTGGCAGGCGACGACGTTCCTGATCGGCGAGTACTCCACCGAGACCGAAGCCAACCCGGTTTTCACGGTGGCCGACGGCATGATCTGCATGCAGCAGAGCGTCCAGCGCAACTCCATGGTCCGCAAGCTGGAGGTCGCGAAGATGCGCGGCCGCCCGCCGTTGCCGGGGTTGCATACGTTCCGGATCGGGGAAGCCGGCATCACGGTCTTCGCACCCGCCCGCGTGCAGCCCATGCCCGGGACGATCGACGAACCGGGCGCTTCGCGCGCCCTGATGGGCGTGCCGGGCCTGGACGAGATGCTGGGGGGCGGCCTGCCGCGCGGCTACTCGTTGCTCGTCGCGGGGCCCTCGGGGTCCGGCAAGAGCATCCTGGCCGCCGCGTTCCTGGCCGAAGGCGCGCGCTGCGGCGAGGCCGGCGTGATCGCGGCGTTCGAACAGCACCCGCATCGATCGCGCAATCCCGCGCTGGCCGACCTGGTCGGCAGCGGGCGGGTCGGCGTCGTGGACAGCCGAGCGCCCGACCTTTCCATCGACGAAGTCGTCGGCCTGCTGCTGGGCGAGATCCGCCGTCTCGATGCGAAGCGAGTCGTCATCGATTCCCTTTCGGGTTTCGAACTGGCCCTGGCCCCCACCTTCCGCGCCGACTTCCGCGAGAACCTGGCGCGCATGGTCGCCGCGCTGGCGGGCGCGGGCGTCACCGTGTTGATGACCTCCGAACTCGAGGACCGCTACACCGACCTGCGCTTCAGCCCCTACGGGACCGCCTTCATGACCGACGCGATCATCGTGCAGCGCTACATGGAGGTCGACAGCCGGTTGCTGCGGATGATGGCGGTCGTCAAGGTGCGGGCCAGCGACCACTCGAACGAGTTGCGCGAATACAGCATCGACGGCGACGGCCTGCGCATCGGCGACAAGCTCGTCCGGCTCGAGGGCCTGCTCGGCGGGAGGCCGCGACGGCCCGACGCTTCCGGTGGGCCGGGCGGCCGCCCGGAGTGAAGCGCGAGCCTGCAGCCATGAACGCATCTTCCGGCAGCGATGGTTCCCCCGTGTCTCGGGCCGGCGAAGAACTGGCCCGTCTCCAGGAGCGGATCGGGTTGGCGCGCGAGGAGCTGGCCCGCCTGCAGCGCCTGGCCTGTGCCGAAGAACGGCGCGTGGACGACTGCCTGCTGGTCGAGGCCGTCGAGCAGATGGTCGCTTCCACCCTTCGCGCCCACCTGCAAGCCGAGGATGCCGCGTCCCGGCTCGAGGAGGTGTCGCGGTCGGCCGAGCTCGATGGATTGACCGGCCTTCCCAATCGGACAGTGCTGCTCGACCGTCTGGGGCGGGCGATCGCCAGTGCGAAGCGCCGTGGTACGCATCTGGCGCTGCTGTTCGTGGATATCGACGACTTCAAGCGCATCAACGATACGCTGGGCCACGCGGGCGGCGACCAGGCCCTCCGGTTCGCGGCCCGATGCCTCGCTTCGGCGGTTCGCGAAGCCGATACCGTCAGCCGATACGGTGGGGACGAGTTCCTCATATTGCTGGATGAGGTCTCCGGCCCGTCGGGTGCCCTGGTCGTGGCCAACAAGGTCATCGCGGCGCTCGGCGCCCCCAGCCAGCTGGGTGGTCAACGGATCAGGTTGAAGGGAAGCATCGGCATCAGCATCTATCCGGAAGACGGCGAAGACGATGCGACGCTGATCGCCCAGGCCGACGCCGCCATGTACATGGCCAAAAGAGGGGCATGCGGGTCCGTCGCGACCGCGCGGAGCCGGTGAAGGCGCCAGCTCCGGAGCCGGTCGAGCCAAAAAAAAACTCCCTCTCCGCCTGGGCACGCGGAGAGGGAGTCCTGACTACGAACAACCGGGGCTTGCTTACATCAGCGGTGCGGGCGCGGCCGGGATCACGACCGGAGCCGCTTTCCGGGCACGCCGCGCAGGCTTCGCCTTCTTTTTGGCGGCCTTCTTGGCCGGCTTCTTCTTGGCCGCCTTCTTGGCGCGCTTCTTGGTGGCGGTCTTGGTCGCCGCCTTCTTGGCCGGGCGCTTCTTGGCGACCTTCTTCGCGGACTTCTTGGTGGCCTTCTTCGCGGTCTTCTTGGCGGTCTTCTTGCGGACTGCCTTCTTGGCGACCTTCTTCTTGGCTACCTTCTTTTTCGCGACCTTCTTTTTCGCGACCTTCTTCTTGGCTACCTTCTTCTTGGCGGCCGGGCGCTTGGCGACCTTGCGGGTTGCCTTCTTGGCGGTCTTGCGGACTGCCTTCTTCGCCTTGGCGACCTTTTTCGCCGCCTTCTTGGCGGGACGTTTCTTTGCAGCTTTCTTAGTGGCCATGTGATGGCTCTCCTCGTCAGTTGACTTGCTTTGCTTCCAGTGCCCAGTACGCAAACACATCGCGGGTATCGGACCCGCGATCAACCGCCGACGCGCACCGCGCATCGGGACGGATGGGGTGCCGGCACGGGAGCGGCCGGCGGGCGCGGACAGGTCCGCGTCGAACGAAAACACCCGCGACGCGATGCGTCGCGGGTGCGGTGTAGGGGTGGGTCGCGTTTTTGCAGGGGAGACGAAGGCTGATTCCACCTTTGGCAAGTTCGGGGCGGAAGGCTGAGTTGTCTGGTGCGTTTTTCGTCTTGACTCGGATCACTCGTTCCTGCAGCAACGTCTGCTTGGGCGAAACCTAATCACGGTTTTTTCCACTGTCAACACCCCGAAGCGATAATTTTCCGGGGTCTGTCGCGGCTGCTCGCCCCTGAAACCGCCGCGATCGCCGCGTGCGGCGTCGGCGGATTGCCGGGCACGCGGTCGGTGCAGCGGCAACGCGCGTGCGAAACCGCTTTTTTCAAGCGCTTTTCTTCTCGTTGCGCGGGTGCGGCACGAAGACGCCTTGCGCGGCGACGCGCGCCGGACGCGTCGCTCGCGCGGGCTGACCGGATGCCGAGCGGGCGTCGAGACGATGGTCGAACGGGGAGCGGATTTCGCGTTGCACAAGTCCGTTTGCGCGAAAGTGCGCGAACTTCGCGACGGCCGCGAGCGTCTTCTTCGTCTTCCGCGACCGCTCCCCGCGATGTCCTTCCGGGTCTGCAGTCGGCGTTGCGAAGAACGCATGAAGGTCGTCCGGCAGCCGTTCGCGTTCCAGTGCGGCAGCCGCTGATCGTCGTGCATGCCCGCTTGCGGGAGTTATCCGGAACAGGCTTCGCGAAGGATCTCCGGCAGAGCCGCCGGGGGGTGACGCCGTGTTCAGTGCCGGCAGGCCGATGGCGGAGGAGCGGAACGTCCCGCGTCCGCAGCCTGTGCGGCTGCGGACTGCCGCCCGCCCGCGACTACGCCGTGGCGGGGGGCTGCTGCACGCCGCCCGGAGGGTCGGCGATCAGAGGTCGTCGTCCTCGAGCAGCGACCCATAGGCGTCCGGATCGAGCAGCTCGTTGAGCTGGTCGGTGTCGTCGGCCTGGACCACGAAGATCCACCCCTCGCCGTAGGCGTCCTCGTTGATGGTTTCGGGTTTGTCCGCCAAGTCGTCGTTCACCGCGACGATGGTGCCGGAGACGGGCGCGTACACGTCCGACGCCGCCTTGACCGACTCGACCACCGCTGCGGCGTTGCCGGCCTCCACCTTGTCGCCCACGTGCGGGAGGTCGACGTACACCAGGTCGCCCAGCAATCCCTGCGCATGGTCGGAAATGCCCACGGTCACCTTGCCGTCGTCCTCGACGCGCGCCCACTCGTGGGACTTCATGAACTTCAGGTCGCCTGGGATCTCGCTCATGTCTGGCTCCGGGGTGGGGGTCGCGGTGTCGGGAGAAGCGGGCGCTAGTGTAGCGAAGGTGATGCGGGGGTTGTCAGCCCCTGCCAGCGCCTGGCGTCCGCTGGCGGGCATGTCCCGGGCCGCGGGATCGCGGTCCTCCGCCCGCAGCGCGCGAGGGGCGCCGAGACAGGCCGGAAAGTCACGAGGCCGGGGTGGTTCCTGCGGCGATCCGGCATGACGATCGCGGCCGGCGGCCGGCCGGCAAGCGCATCCGCCGTGTCGGCCGCGGCTCCTGGCGGCCTAGCCGAGGACTCCCGGCTGCGCCTGCCCTTCGCGTACGAACGGGAACTTCACCGGTCGCAGCGGAACCTCGCGGCCGCGGAGGTCCACACGCACCGCGCCCGGATCGCCCGCCGGTACCCGCGCGAATGCGATCGCCTTGCCGAGCGTGGGCGAGAACGTGCCGGACAGGACCTCGCCCTCGCCGTTGCCCGTCAGCACGCGCTGGCCGTGGCGCAGCACGCCGCGTTCGTCCATCACCACCCCGATCAGCTGGCGCGGGGCGCCCTCGGTCCTCTGCCGCTCGAGCGCGTCGCGGCCGATGAAGTCGCGACCCTCGTCGAACGCCACGGTCCAGCCCAGGCCCGCTTCGTACGGGGTGACGGTGTCGTCCATGTCCTGGCCGTACAGCGCCATGCCCGCCTCCAGGCGCAGGGTGTCGCGCGCACCGAGGCCCGCGGGCGCGACCCCGGCATCGAGCAGCGCGCTCCAGAGCGCCACCGCGTCGGTGTCGGGCAGCACGATCTCGAAGCCGTCCTCGCCGGTATAGCCGGTGCGGGCGACGAACAGGGCGGCGCCCGACGCCGTTCGCGCTTCGGTGGCGGCGAAGCGGCTCAGCTTCTCCACCGCCGCGCGATCCTCCTCGCGCAGCAGGCCGATCACCCGCGCCCGCGCCTGCGGCCCCTGCACCGCGATCATCGCCAGTTCCGGGCGCTCGCTCACCTCGACCGCGAATTCGCCGGCGTGGCCGGCGATCCAGGCCAGGTCCCTGTCGCGGGTGGCGGCATTGACCACCAGGCGAAAGAAGCCCTCGCCGAGGAAATACACGATCAGGTCGTCGATCACCCCGCCTTCGGGGTTGAGCATGCAGGTGTAGAGCGCCTTGCCGGGCTTCTTCAGCTTGTCCACCGAGTTGGCGAGCAGCCGGCGCAGGAACGCACGCGCGCGCTCGCCTCGCAGGTCGACCACGGTCATGTGGCTGACGTCGAACATGCCGGCCTCGCGGCGCACCCGGTGGTGCTCCTCGATCTGCGAACCGTAGTTGAGCGGCATGTCCCAGCCGCCGAAGTCCACCATCCGGGCGCCGAGCGCGCGATGGCTGTCGTTGAGGATGGTCCTGCGGATCATGGCGGCGGGCTCGTCTGCGAAGGCCGGGCATTATCCCAGATGCGATGGCCGCGGGCCGAAGGGTCCATCCGCGGCGCCGCCGGAACCGGAGCGCCGGCCGCGCACGCGCGCCCGGCGCCCCCGCGTCAACCGTCCCAGCCGGGCAGCTTCTTCTTCACCGCGACGTTCTTCAGGGTGACGTACGCGGGAATGCCGTCGCGCCCGTAGGGCGGATAGGCCTCGCCGCGGATCAGCGGCTCGAGGTAGCGGCGCGCGTTGGCTGTGATGCCGAAACCGTCCTTGCGCAGGAAGCCCGCCGGCATCTTCTTCTCGTGGTTGGCCACCTTATCCAGCGGAGCGCTCTCGATCTTCCAGCGGTAGGGCTTGTCGGAGGTGCGGCGGATCACCGGCATGGTGGCGTTGCGCCCGGCCAGCGCGAACTGCACCGCCGCCTTGCCCACCGCCTGCGCCTGCAGCAGGTCGGTCTGCGAGGCGATGTGCCGCGCCGAGCGCTGCAGGTAGTCGGGCAGCGTCCAGTGCACCTTGAAGCCGAGTTCGTCCTTGACCTTGCCGGCCAGGTACGAGGCCACCCCGCCGAGCTGGGTATGGCCGAACGAATCCTTGCCGCCGCCGGCGTCGGCGACGAAACGGCCGTCGGCGGTCTGAATGCCTTCGCTGGCCACGACCACGCAGTAGCCCACCTTCGCCACCACCTTCTTCACCTGGGCCAGGAAGACGGCCTCGTCGTAGGCCCGCTCGGGGAACAGGATGATGTGCGGGGCATCGTCGGGGCCCTGGCCGGCGAGGCCAGCCGCCGCCGCCAGCCAGCCGGCATGGCGGCCCATCGCCTCGTACACGAACACCTTGGTGGACGTGTCGGCCATCGCCGCGACGTCGAGCGCGGCTTCGCGCACCGAGACCGCGGTGTACTTGGCGGCCGAACCGAAACCGGGACAGCAGTCGGTCACCGCCAGGTCGTTGTCGATGGTCTTGGGTACCCCGATGCAGGTCAGCGGATAGTCGAACTCCGCCGCCAGCTGCGAGACCTTGAGCGCGGTGTCGGCCGAATCGTTGCCGCCGTTGTAGAGGAACCAGCGCACGTCGTGGGCGCGCAGCACCTCGAGCAGGCGCTCGTACCTGGCGCGATCGGCTTCGAGCGACTTGAGCTTGTACCGGCAGGAGCCGAACGCCCCGCCCGGGGTGTGGGCGAGGCCGCGGATCGCCGCGGCGGACTCCTTGCCGGTATCGATCAGGTCCTCGCGCAGGGCGCCGAGGATGCCGTTGCGGGCGGCGAGGACCTTGACCTTGCGTGCGCGCGCCTCGCTGATGACCCCGGAGGCGGTGGCGTTGATGACGGCGGTGACGCCGCCCGACTGGGCGTAGAGCAGGGTTCCGGATGGCATGGCGAACTCGTATGGAGGGAGGGGAGGCCGGAAATCGCCGGCGGATACGGTAAGCTGACGCCTGCGACGGCGCGCGGGGCAGTTTAACGCCACATCCGCGCCGTCCGGATTCCGTCCGTGTGGAGCGAACGATGCGACTGGTTCTTCTTGGTGCGCCCGGGTCGGGCAAGGGCACGCAGGCCGCGCGGCTGAAGGATGCGCTGAACGTGCCGCATATTTCCACCGGCGACCTGCTGCGCGCCGAAGTCGCCGCCGGCACCCCGTTGGGGCTGCAGGCGAAGGAAGTGATGGCCCGTGGCGACCTGGTCTCGGACGAGATCCTGCTGGGCATGCTGGAAGACCGCTTCTCCCGCGACGACACCCGCGAGGGCTTCATCCTCGACGGCTACCCGCGCAACCTGGCCCAGGCGGCGGCGCTGGACGCGCTGCTGCAGCGCCTGGGGCAGCCGTTCGATGCCGCGGTGCAGTTGGCGGTGGACAACGAACTGCTGATCGAGCGCCTGGCCGGCCGCGCCCAGGCCGAGGGCCGCGCCGACGACCGGCCCGAATCGGTGCGCAAGCGCCTGCAGGTCTACGATCAGCAGACCGCGCCGGTGATCGAGTTCTACCGGCAACACGGGCAGCTGACGGTGGTCGACGGCGTGGGTTCCCTGGACGACGTGTTCAACCGGATCCTGGCGGCGATCGCCCCGGCGGCCACGACCGCCGGTTGAGCCTTGCCGAACCCGTGGCTGCGTTTCCTGGCGCTGCGAGGGCCGCTGCAGGCGCTGCCGCCGGCGTGGTCGCCGACGCTGCTGCTGTGGGGGCTGGCGCTGGCGGCGATCCCGGTCGTCGGCCTGGTCGCGCCGCACCCCGCACAGGGCGCCGCCGCGCCGATGCTGGCCGCGGCGACGATGGAGATCCTGCTGTGCTGGCTGCTGCTGACGGCGGCCGGCCGGCGCGCGCTGCTGCTGCCGGCGCTGCAGGCGTTGGCGATGGCGGCGCTGGTGCGGGTGGCGGCTTCGCTGCCGCTGCTGTGGCTGGCGGTGCAGCCGCCGCCCACCGCGGAACGCGCCGGCGGCCTGCTGCTCGCCGTGGTCGCCGTGCTGGCACTGGAGGCGGCGCTGCTGGCCTGGCTGCTGCGCTACTGGTTCCGGCTGTGGCAGCAGGCGCTGTTGGCCACGCGCGCCAGGGTGGCCGCGATCACCGCAGCGATGGCGGCAACGCTCCTGCTGCTGCATCTGGGGCTCGATTGGTGACGGCCCGATGCGCGCGGCGGGGATGCGATCCATCGCGGCGGCGACAACGTTTCGACAGGGGCCGGGCGACGGCCGGAGCGGGAAAGCCTTGAAGATCCATATCCTCGGGATCGCCGGCACCTTCATGGGCGGCGTGGCGGCGCTGGCGCGCGAGCTGGGCCATACGGTGGAGGGCAGCGACCAGGCGGTCTACCCGCCGATGTCGACCCAGCTCGAATCGCTGGGGATCGGACTGCGCCAGGGCTACCTGCCCGCGCACGTCTCTCCCGACTGCGATGCGGTGGTGGTCGGCAACGCGCTCTCGCGCGGCAACGCCGCGGTCGAACACGTGCTCGACCGCGGGATGCGCTACACCTCCGGAGCGCAGTGGCTGGCCGAGGAGGTGCTGCCGGGGCGCGAGACGATCGCCGTGGCCGGCACTCACGGCAAGACCACCACCACGGCCATCCTCGCCTTCCTGCTGCAGGCGGCCGGCCGCGAACCCGGCTTCCTGATCGGCGGGGTCGCCGGCGACTTCGACGTGTCGGCGCGTCTCGGCGGCGGCCGCGAGTTCGTCGTCGAGGCGGACGAGTACGACACCGCCTTCTTCGACAAGCGCAGCAAGTTCGTGCACTACCGGCCGGCGGTGGCGGTGCTCAACAATCTCGAGTTCGACCACGCCGACATCTTCCCGGACGTGGCCGCGATCCAGCGCCAGTTCCACCACCTGGTCCGCACCGTGCCCGGGCGCGGGCGGCTGATCGTCAACGGCGAGGACGCACGCCTGGCCGAGGTGCTGGAGATGGGCTGCTGGACGCCCGTCGAGCGCTTCGGCATCGACGGCGCGTTCGACTGGAACGCGCGCCTCGAGCGGGACGATGGCAGCGTGTTCACGGTGCAGCGCGGCGGCCGCGAGGTGGGCACCGTGCGCTGGCCGCTGCTGGGGCGCCACAACGTGATGAACGCGCTGGCGGCGCTGGCCGCCTGCGCCGCGGTGGGGGTCGACGTGGACGCGTCGATTCCGGCGCTGGCCGGATTCGGCGGCATCCGGCGGCGCATGGAACTGCTGGGCGAGGCGGATGGGATCTCGGTCTACGACGACTTCGCCCACCATCCCACGGCGATCGCCACCACGCTCGCGGGGCTGCGCGCCCGGGTCGGGGGCGCGCGCGTGGTGGTGGCGCTGGAGCCGCGCAGCAATTCGATGCGGCTGGGCGCGCACGCCGAGGCGCTGGCGCCGGCGCTGTCTGGCGCCGACGCGGTGGTGTTCCTGCATCGGCCGGAGCTGGCCTGGGATGCCGGCAGCGTGGTCGCCGCGTTGCGCGGCCGGGCGCAGGCGGTGGCCGACGTCGAAACGCTGGTGCGGGCGCTCGGCGCGATCGCGCGCGGCGGCGACCATGTCGTGTTCATGTCCAACGGCGGTTTCGACGGCGCGCCACGGCGCTTCCTGGCCGCACTGCGCGGCGAGCAGCCTCGGGCCTGAGCGCCGCGCCCGGCCGTGCGCCGCGGCGGTGTTCATCCACGCCGATCCGTGGCACAACTGCCGCATGAGCGACGACGGCCAGCTCCTGCCGCTGTTCCCGCTGCACTCGGTGCTGGTGCCGGGCGCGGCGCTCGGGCTGCGGGTCTTCGAGCCGCGCTACCTCGACCTGGTGCGCGACTGCGGCCGCAGCGGAGGGACCTTCGGCATCTGCCTGATCCTCGATGGCGAGGAGAGCGGCGCTCCGGCATCGCCGGCCGCGTACGGCACCGAGGCGCTGATCGAGGACTTCGACCGCGATGCGGACGGCCTGCTGTCGCTGCGCGTGCGCGGCGCGCGGCGCTTCCGGGTGCACAGCACCCGGGTCCGCGACAACGGCCTGGTAGTGGCCGGGATCGCGTGGCAGGACGAGGATCCGCGCGTGCGCCTGCTGCCGGAGCATGCGCTGCTGGCCGAACTGCTGCGGCGGATCCTGGAGCATGCCGGTGCGGCGGTCTCGGGGGTACCCAAGGCGCGGTTCGACGATGCCGGCTGGGTCGGCTGGCGCCTTGCCGAACTGTTGCCGCTGGAGCATGCGCAGCGGCAGGCCCTGCTGCAGGAGGCGGACCCGCACCGGCGGCTGCAGCAGTTGCTCGAATTCGTATCCTGAACCGCGGCGCGGTCAGCCGGGCGGGGGCGTGGCCGGAAGCGCCGGCCCGGCGGTGCGGATGCGCAGCACCGGCCGGCCCGAGCGCGGGTGCGTGTCGCTGCGCGCATCGAGGCCCCCGACGTCGCCGCGCAGGCGTTCCCACGCGGTGGCGCCGGCATCGCCCTGCGGCTGCCAGAGTCCGAACAGGCCGAACGGCCGGGTGTAGTCCAGCGTCTGTACCGAGCCGATCCACAGCGGCGTCCCGCCGGACAGGCGCGCCGGCGCGCGCCACAGCCGCAGCACCTGGATGCGCTCGGGCGAGAGCGGGCGCCGCAGCAGCAGCGATTCCGCGCTGGTCTCGAGGGTGGCCGGCAGCACCGGCTGGGCGTCCGGCGCGGTGTCGTCGTCGAGCAGTCCGAGGGTGGCGGTCCAGTCCGCCTGGGGCTGGATGCGCCAGCCATGCGGCTCCAGCTGGGCCTGCAGCGGCTGCAGCGGGCCTGCAACCTGGACGTCGAGGGGCCAGCGCTGTTCGCTGTCGCGCTCGTTGCGCTGCGACGGCAGGCGCGCCCACCCGCTCCGCCACCAGTCGTCCTGCGCCATGCTGATGTTCGGCAGCGGCGGGGTGAAGCTCGCCAGCAGCGGGTCCACTGCGCGCGGCGCGTGCCATGCCGCCGCCACCACGAAGCTGCCGTAGAAGACCCAGGCCAGCGGCCGCATCCAGAACGAGCGCGCCACGTGGCGCCGGTACGCCAGCCCCAGCGCCAGCAGCCAGACGATGCCCAGCAGCATTCCGCCGACCACGTCGCTGAGCCAGTGCGCGCCGAGGTAGATGCGCGAGAAGCCCAGCAGCGACACCACCACGCCGGACACCAGGTAGGGCCATACCCGGGTGCGGCCCGGCAACTCGCGCGCGATCAGCACCGCGAAGAACCCGAAGGCGATCGTGGCCATCGTCACGGTCATCGACGGGAAACCGAAGCCGAGGTGCGCGGTCGGCGGCTGCGGCATGTCGATCAGCCGCTCCAGCACGGTGGTCAGCACCAGCCCGAAGGCGAGGGCCGCCAGCCAGTGCGCGGCGGCGATCCAGCGCCGCCGCCAGAGCAGCCACAGCGTCGCCAGCCCGGCCGCCGGCACCAGCACCGCCGCGTCGCCGATCGACGCCAGCCCCGCGAGCATGCGGTCGGCCAGCGGGTTGCGCAGGGAAACCATGAACTCGTACACGCTGCGGTCGATCGCCAGCGGCTCGCCGCGCATCAGGACCGTGGTCAGCAGCGCGAACCAGGCCCAGGCGATCGCCAGCAGGCAGGCCGCGAGGATCGCCAGCGACGGAGACTCCGGTCGGTTGGGGTCGATCAGCGCCGCGGCGTAGCGACCCAGGCGCGGATGGGTGCGCGTCCATTTCAGCGCGCGCGCCAGCAGCGCATTGGCGTGGCCGTCGAACCAGCGCCAGGTGTAGAGCACGCTGGCCCACGCCAGCGCCATCACCGCGAGCATCGCCCCGAGCACCAGGGCGAGGCGGTCGGCGACCGCCGCCACCGCGTCGTAGGAGGCGCCGAACAGCCACCCCGGCGCCAGGAACGCCACCGACCAGGAGACCGCCGCGAACAGGCTCACCGGCACGTAGCGGCGCAGCGGCATCCGCAGCATCCCGGCGATCGCCGGTACGAACGGCCGCACCGCGCCGACGTAGCGCGCGATCAGGATGCTCTTGGTGCCATGCCTGCGAAACAGGGTCTCGCCGCGGTCGAGCAGCTGCGGATAGCGCCGGAACGGCCAGTGGGCGTGCATCTGCGAACCCCAGCGGCGTCCGACCCAGAAGCTCAGCGCGTCGCCGGCGAAGGCGCCCGCGGCGGCGCAGGCGATCGCGTAGCCGCCGTCGATGTGCCCGAGCCCGATCAGCGTCCCCACCGCGAAGAGCAGCGGCAGCGCCGGTACCACGATGCCCAGCACCACCAGCGAATCGAGAAACGCGATCAGGAAGATCAGGCCGCCCGCGGCCACGGGATGCGCGCTGATCCAGGCGAGGATGCTGTCGAACCAGGCATCTGTCATCGCGCAATTATGGCAGCCGCGGTGCCGGCGGCGGGTCGCCTTCGACCATGGTTGCGCGACCGGGTGCCGGGTGCGGCGCTCCGGGGCCGGAGCCAGCGCCTACAATGCGGCGATGGCACGCGAGGACGCCGTCGAGATCCAGGCCTTGAAGGCCGACAGCTTCGGCCGCATCGCGCTGATGCGCGACGCGCGCGGCGTGTTCGTGCGCCGCGATCTCGCCCACGTGCCGCCGTGGCTGCGGCTGCCGGCCTGGTGGCTGGCGCGCCGCGAGGCGCGCGGCCTGCGCCGCGTGGCCGGCCTGCCCGCGGTCCCTCGCCTGCTGGGATGGGACGGGCGGCGCCTGGACCGCAGCCACCTGGCCGGTGCGGCCATGTACCAGCGCCCGCCGCGAGGCGACCTGCGCTATTTCCGCCAGGCCAGGCGCCTGCTGCAGGCCCTGCACCGGCATGGCCTGGCGCACAACGACCTCGCCAAGGAGGCCAACTGGCTGGTGCTCGAGGACGGCAGCCCGGGGATCATCGACTTCCAGCTCGCCACCTGCGGCAATCCGCGCGCGCGCTGGATGCGGCTGCTGGCGCGCGAGGACCTGCGCCACCTGCTCAAGCACAAGCGCATGTACTGCCGCGAGTTCCTGACCCCGGTGGAGCGGCGGTTGCTCAAGCGCCACTCCTGGCTGCGCGACCTCTGGTTCCGCACCGGCAAGCCGGTGTACCGCTTCGTCACCCGGCGCATTCTCAAGTGGGAGGACAACGAGGGCCAGGGGCCGAAGCCTTGAGAGCCGGTGATTCGTGATTGGCAGAACCGCGATTGGTGATTCGTGATTCGCAAGAGCAGGAGCCCGAGTGCGCTAGCATCTGACCAATCACCAATCACCAATCACCAATCACCAATCACCAATCACCAATCACCAATCACGGGTATCCCCCATGTCCACGCTCGCTGGCAAGACGCTCTTCATCACCGGCGCCTCGCGCGGGATCGGCCTGGCGATCGCGCTGCGCGCGGCGCGCGACGGCGCCAACGTGGCGATCGCCGCCAAGTCCGACGTTCCCAACCCGAAGCTGCCCGGCACCATCCATACCGCCGCCCAGGCGGTGGCCGATGCCGGCGGGCAGGGGCTGGCGCTCAAGTGCGACATCCGCGAAGAGGACCAGGTGCGCGCGGCGGTGGCGGCCGCAGTGGATGCCTTCGGCGGCATCGACATCCTGGTCAACAACGCCAGCGCGATCTGGCTGCGCGGCGCGCTGGACACGCCGATGAAGCGCTTCGACCTGATGCAGCAGGTCAACGCGCGCGGCAGCTTCCTGTGCGCCCAGGCCTGCCTGCCGCACCTGCTCGAGGCGCCCGATCCCCACATCCTCACCCTTGCGCCGCCGCCTTCGCTGGACCCGAAATGGTGGGCGCCGCATACCGGCTATACCCTGGCCAAGATGGGGATGAGCTTCGTCACCCTCGGCCTGGCCGGGGAGTTCGGCCCGCGCGGCGTGGCGGTCAACGCGCTGTGGCCGCGCACCCTGATCGCCACCGACGCGCTGAACATGATCCCCGGCGTGGAGCAGGGCAACGGCCGCGACCCGGCGATCATGGCCGATGCCGCGCACGCGATCCTCACCCGTCCCGCGCGGGGCTTCAGCGGGCAGTTCCTGATCGACGACGAAGTGCTGCGGGAGGCCGGCATCGCCGACCTGGACCGCTATGCGGTGGATCCGTCGCAGCCGCTGCTGCCCGACCTGTTCCTCGATTGAAGGCGCCCCGGCGCGCCCGCACCCGGGTTCGCCGCCCTCAGTCCGCGCGCGGCAGCGGTCCGCCGCAGCGGCGGCAGTGCGCGGCGTCCGCGGCATGGCCGCGCAGGCCGCATTGCCCGCAGCCGCGCGCGTCGTGGCTGCGCGCCTCCGCGTCTTCCTGGCGCAGGTGGGTGACCAGCTCGGCGGTGTAGATGCCGGTGGGGATGGCGATGATGCTGTAGCCGATCAGCACCAGGATCGAGGTGATGAAACGTCCGGTCGGGGTGACCGGCACGATGTCGCCGAACCCGACCGTGGCCACGGTGATGATCGCCCAGTACATGCTCAGCGGAATGTTGTCGAAGCCGTTGGCCGGACCCTCGATCACGTAGATCAGCGCGCCGGCGATCACCACGATCGTGACCACCGCGAAGATGAACACGAAGATCTTGCGCCGGCTGCGCCACAGCGCCTGTACCAGCACCCCGCTTTCCTCGACGTAGCGGGTCAGCTTGAGAATCCGGAACAGGCGCAGGATGCGCAGCACCCGCACCACCAGCAGGCTCTGGCTGCCGGGCAGCAGCAGCGACAGGTAGGTGGGCAGGATCGACAGCAGGTCGATCACCCCCCAGATGCTCAGCGCGTAGCGCAGCGGCCGCCGCACCACCACCAGCCGCAGCACGTATTCGGCGGTGAACAGCAGCGTGAACGCCCATTCCAGCCCGTAGAGCAGCCGTGCGTGGCCCAGATGGATGGAGGCCACGCTGTCCAGCATCACCGCCACCACGCTGGCCAGGATCGCCACCACCAGCAGCAGGTCGAAATTGCGCGACAGCGGGGTGTCGTGCCGGTAGATGATGTCGAACCCGATGCGGCGCCAGCCGGTGGCGCTGGCGGGCTCGAGTGGTGGGGCGGTGCCCGGACGCATCGGCATGCTCATCCGCCGATTGTGCCGCAGGTGCGGCGATCGGTGAGAATGCACCTCCTCCGCATGGATTCTGGACGATGCCGGATACGGTCGTGTCGCCTCTCTCGCTCGCCGACCGGTACCTGCCGGTCTACCGGCAGCGCGCGCTGGTGCTCGAGCGCGGCCGCGGATCGCGGCTGTGGGACAGCGACGGCCGCGAGTACGTCGACTTCGCGGCCGGGATCGCCGTCTGCGGCCTCGGCCACGGCGACCCGGACCTGCTGGCGGCGCTGCAGGAGCAGGCGGGGCGCCTGTGGCATACCAGCAACGTATTCCACAGCGAGCCGCCGCTGCGCCTGGCCGACGAGCTGGTCAGGGCCTCGCGTTTCGCCACGCGCGTGTTCCTGTGCAACTCCGGCGCCGAGGCCAACGAAGCGGCGATCAAGCTGGTGCGCAAATGGGCGGCGACCCAGGGGCGCCCGCCGGAGCGGCGCACCATCCTCACTTTCAGGGGCTCGTTCCACGGCCGTACCCTGGCCGCGGTGACCGCCACCGCGCAGCCGAAGTACCAGGCCGGCTACGAGCCGCTGCCTGGCGGGTTCCGTCATGTCGATTTCAACGACGTTGCGGCGCTCGAGGCGGCGATGGGGGGCGGCGACGTGGCCGCCGTGCTGGTCGAGCCGGTGCAGGGCGAAGGCGGAGTGATGCCGGCCGCGCCCGGCTTCCTGCAGGCGATACGCGCGCTCTGCGACCGCCACCGCGCGCTGCTGGTGCTGGACGAGATCCAGTGCGGCATGGGCCGCACCGGCGGGCTGTTCGCCCACTGGCAGGACGGCGTCACCCCGGACGTCGTCACCCTGGCCAAGGCGCTGGGCGGGGGCTTCCCGATCGGCGCCATGCTGGCCGGGCCGGAAGTGGCCGAGGTGATGCGGTTCGGCGACCACGGCACCACGTTCGGCGGCAACCCGCTGGCGGCGGCGGTGGCGCGGGTGGCGCTGCGCAAGCTGGGTTCGGCGGAGATCGCGGCCAACGTCGCCCGGCAGTCCGCCGCCCTGCGCGCCGGCCTGGCCGCGCTCGACGACAAACTGCGGCTGTTCTCCGGCGTGCGCGGACGTGGCCTGATGCTGGGGGCGGTGCTGGCGCCCGATCTCGCCGGGCGCGCCGGCGAGATCCTCGACCACGCCGCTGCCGAGGGCCTGCTGCTGCTGCAGGCGGGGCCGGACGTGCTGCGTTTCGTGCCGCCGCTGAACATCGGCGACGACGACATCGCCGAGGGCCTGCAGCGCCTGGGCGCCGCGCTGCGCGCGCTGGCGCGCTGAGGCCGGCTGCGGCGCTCCGTGCCGCCTGCTCAGAACCGGTAGCGAACCCCGACAAAGGCGCTGCGCGGGCGCCCCGGCCGCGCGCCGTAGGGGCGCCGCGCGGCCAGGTAGGTCTCGCCCAGCAGGTTCTCCACCTTGCCCAGCAGCTCCAGCTCGCCGGCGATGCGCCAGCTGGCGGCGAGATCGACGATGGTGGCGCCGCCGATGCGTTCCCCGGCCGGGATGTTTCCCTGGCCGGCGGTCTCGCGCATCTCGTCGATCCAGGTCGCGCTGAGGTCGGCGGACCAGCGCTCGCCTTCGGCGCCGACACCCAGCCACAGCAGCTGCTCGGGCAGGTAGGGCAGGGCGTCGCCCGCGGCCACCTCGCCCCATTCCTCGAAGTCGCTGCCGAAGCTATTGCGGAACTCGGCATCGGTCCAGGTATAGCTGGCGCGCAGCGGGAACCGCACCGCGCCGTCGCGATTCGCGGTCCAGGCCAGGCGGGCTTCCATGCCCGCCATGCGCGCCCGGCCACCGTCGAACTGCGCGCCGATGTCGCAGCCGCCTCCGGTGGACTCGGTGCAGGTGCCGACGAGATTGGCGTAGTCGTTGTAGAAGGCCACGGCCTCGCCGGAGAGCCCGCCGCGGTCGAGGCGCACGCCCAGCTCGTGGTTGCGGCTGCGCTCCGGCTCGGCGTCGGACCCGGGGCCGGGCGGGTTGAAGCCGCGGGTGACGCTGCCGAAAAGCGTCCAGCCCGCGCCCAAGTCCCAGCTTGCGCCGAAGCCGGGGATCCACTGGTCGATCTCGCTGCGGGTGACGCGGGTCGGCGCCTGCCCGCGGCCTTCGGGCGTGCGCGCGTAGTCCACGCGCTGCAGGCGGATGTCCTCGTAGCGCAGCCCCGGCGCCAGGGTCAGGCGGCCCACCGAGATCTCGTCGGAGAGGTACCACGACCAGGCTTCGGCGCTGCCGACGCGATTGTCCTGGCTTCCGGGCAGCCCGGGGGTGGTCAGCAGCATCCGGCCGTCCTGCATCCGGTAGCGATCGTCCTGCTGGAAGCGGTCCTCCTCGTCCTCGTGGTAGCGCACGCTCGCCTGCAGCTGGTGCGATGCATGCGCGCCGTCGATGCGCCAGCCTAGCGCCGTCTGCACCCCGCGCGCCTCGTAGGCGCGGTTGTTGTTGCGGATGCGCAGCGCGTCGGCGGGCGAGTCGCCGCCGGTGAGCCAGGCGAATTCGGCGGCGAAGGCGTCCGGGTCGGCCAGCACCGCGCCGAGGCCGGTGCCGGCGACGTCCTGCAGCTTGTACCAGGCGCGGGTGGTCTCGTGGCGATAGACGACGGTGCTCAGGTCGACGCGATCGTTGAAGGCGATGGCATGGCGCAGCTGCGCGTCGGTGTGCTCGACCTCGATGTCGTCGAGCCGGCTGGCGGCGTAGCGGCGGTACGGGGTCGCGCGGAAATCCGCCTCGGCGAGGCCGAGATAGGTCTCGTCGGAGTCCTGGTCGCTGCGGCCCAGGCGCAATTCGACGCGCTGGGCCGGGCCGTCGCGGGAGTCGCTGGTCCAGGCCAGCTTGACCAGGCTGTCCTGCAGGTCGTAGCCGGTGTCGCCGCCGCCGTCGAGCCGCTTGAAGCCGTCGCTGTGCTGCTGCACGGTCTCGACCAGGAAGCCGAAGCCGTTGTCCTGCCGTCCGCCGAGCCAGGCGTGGCCGAGGACGGTGTCGTCGCGGCCGAACAGCACGCTGGCATGCCCGCCGAGGGGCGCCTCGGGAATCGGGGTGGAGATGAGGTTGATCGCGCCACCGGTGGTGCGGGGCCCGTTGCGCACTGCGGCCGCACCCTTGAGGATCTCCACGGCGCTCATTCGCGCGGCCGTGGGAAAGTAGTAGGCGGCGGGGGCGGCGTAGGCCGCCGGGGCGATCAGCACGCCGTCCTCCATCAGGGTGATGCGGCTGCTGCGGTCGATGCCGGAGCCGCGGATGCCGATGTTCGGGCGCAGGCCGTAGCCGTCCTCCTCGATCACGTAGACGCCGGGCGCCTGCCGCAGCACGCGCTGGATGTCGGTATGGGAAAAATCCTGCAGCGCGTCGATGCCGATGTACTGGGCGGCGCCGGTGATCTCCCGGGCGCGCGCGGCGCTGCCGATCACCTGGATCCGGTCGAGGGTGTTGGCATCGGTGGCTGGGGCCGACTCCGCGTACACGGGGCCATGGAGTGCGGCCAGAAGCGCCAGGCACAGGATTGCGCCCTGCGGACGGCGGGCGAGGGTCTCTCGGAAATTCGGCATCGGGGCGGGTCAGAAGTTGGGGGAAAGGCCGGGCTCGGCTCGATGCGATTGTAAATGATAATGATACGTATTGACGAAAACGGTCGGCCGGGTCTGGCCCGCCGTCGTAGAGCGGAGCTTGCTCCGCTGCTCCCGGCTCCGGAGCCCACGCAGCCGAGCAAGCTCGGCTCTACGAGGCCCCGGAGCCCACGCAGCCGAGCAAGCTCGGCTCTACGAGGCCCCGGAGCCCACGCAGCCGAGCAAGCTCGGCTCTACGGGGCTACGGAGCCCACGCAGCAGAGCGAGTTCGGCTCTACAGCCCGGTCAATCCCTGGCGCAGATCCTCGATCAGATCCTCGACGTGCTCCAGGCCGACAGACAGCCGCAGCAGCCCCGGCGGGGAGACCGGCCGGTCTCCCTCCACCGAGGCACGGTGTTCGACCAGCGATTCGCAGCCGCCCAGCGAGGTGGCATTGGTGAACAGCCGCAGCGCGCCGGCCAGCCCAAGCGCCGCGTCGCGTCCCCCGCGCAACTCGATGCTGAGCATGCCGCCGGCGTCATCCATCTGCCGTGCGGCGACCGCGTGGCCGGGGTGCGACGCGAGCCCGGGATAGTGGACCCGCTCGACCTGCGGTTGCACGGCGAGGAATTCCGCGACCCGGCGCGCATTGGCGCAGTGCACCGCCATCCGCGCCGGCAGCGACCGGCAGCCGCGCAGCGTCAGCCAGGCACTGAACGGTGCCAGCGTGGCGCCGGTGGCGTGCAGGCGGCGCGCCACCCGTGCGAAGCAGGCGTCGGCGCGCGCGAACGCCAGCGCCCCGCCGAGCACGTCGCTGTGGCCGCCGAAGTACTTGGTGGTCGAATGCATGACCACGTCGGCACCGAGCGCCAGCGGCCGCTGCAGCACCGGCGTGGCGAAGGTGTTGTCGCAGGCGAGCAGCGCGCCGTGCTCGTGGGCGATCGCCGCCAGTGCGGCGACGTCGCTCACCGCCAGCAGCGGATTGGACGGCGTCTCGACCCAGACCAGGGCCGCCCCGCCCGCACAGGCGGCACGCACCGCCGCCGGGTCGGTGGTGTCGACCGCGATCGCTTCGATGCCCCGCTCCGGAAGGAACTCCGCCGCCAGCACGCGCAGGCCGGTATAGCAGTCTTGCGGGAACAGGACCCTGGTGCGGGGGCCGAGCGAATCGAGCAGCGCCGAGATCGCCGCCATGCCGGAGGCGAAGGTCAGCGCCGCAGCGGCTCCCTCCAGCGCGGCGATGGCGGCGCGCAGGCGGTCGTTGGTCGGGTCGCCCTCGCGCTGGTACTCGTAGCCGGCCGCGCGTTCGGCGGCCGGCCCGTGGCGGAAGGTGGTGGACAGATGGATCGGCGGCGACAGCGCGCCGGTGGCGGCGTCGGCGTCGCCGCCGGCGTGGATGGCGAGGGTTTCCAGGCGCATGGATCGGTTCCGTGGCGGTGCACCCGCAGGTTGCGGGAGCGGTCCCGGGAGAAGCTAGCCGATCCCGGCGCCGATTGCGTGCGCGCCCGGGTCCGGCTGCAGCGCGAAGCCGTGGCGGCGCAGCGCGGCGCCCAGGCTCGCCGCATCCGCCACGCATTCCGCGTGCAGGCCCACCGCGCGGGCGCCGGCCACGTTGGCGGGCTTGTCGTCGAGGAACAGCGCCTGTCCGGGCGCGGTATCGAAATGCGCCAGCGCGCGCCGGAAGATCGCGGCATCCGGTTTGCGCATGCACAGCGCGCCCGAGCACAGCACCGCGCCCTCGAGAACCGGGAACAGCGGCGCCAGCAGCGTCCGGCAGGCCTCTGCGAGCAATGCGCCGTTGTTGGTCAGGATCCCGACCCGCGCCTGCGCGGCCACCGCCTGCGCCAGCGCGACGACCGCCGGGTCGACGCTGCTTCCGGCCACCCGGGAAGCGATCCACAGCGCCTCGTCGACCGGTGCGCCCAGCCCCGCCCCGAGCCTGTCCAGATAGGTGGCGGTATCGATCAGGCCGCCGTCGTAGTCGCTTTCCAGGCCCGACTCGAACAGCACCTGGGAGACGCGTTCCCCTGCGACGCCGCAGCCCTGCGCAAGATGCGCGATGCGCGCCTGGTGCGAATAGCGGGCCAGCACGTCGTCGAAGTCGAACAGCACCAGCTGCGGCAGCGAAGCCCCGTTCATGCGCGGGCGGCAGCGAACGCCTCGCGCGCGGCGTCGACGGTGGCAGCGACGATGGTTTCGTCGTGCGCGGCCGAGACGAATCCCGCCTCGAACGCCGACGGCGCCAGGAACACCCCGCGCGCGAGCATGGCGCGGAAGAAGCGCGCGAACGCCGCGGCGTCGCAGGCCACCGCGCCGGCGTAGGTATCGACGGCCGGCGCCGCGGTGAAGAACAGCCCGAACATCGCGCCGACGCGATTGGTGGTGAGCGGCACGCCGGAATCGCGCGCCGCCGCCTCGAGGCCGTCGCACAGGGCGTTGGCCGTGGCCTCCAGTCGCTGGTGGAACTCCGGTTCCTGCACCAGTTCCAGCATCGCCAGGCCCGCCGCCATCGCCACCGGGTTTCCGCTCAGGGTCCCGGCCTGGTACACCGGGCCCGCCGGCGAGACCTGCTCCATCAGCTCGCGGCGGCCGCCGTAGGCGCCGACCGGCATGCCGCCGCCGATGATCTTGCCGAAGGTGCTGAGGTCCGGAGTCACCCCGTAGCGCGCCTGGGCGCCGCCGAGGGCGACGCGGAAGCCGGTCATCACCTCGTCGAAGATCAGCACCGCGCCGTGGCGGGTGCACAGTTCGCGCAGGTGCGGGAGATAGCCGTCGCGCGGCGGCAGGCAGTTGGCGTTGCCTACCACCGGCTCGATGATCAGCCCGGCGATGTCGTCGCCGGAGCGGTCGAACAGCGCGGTTGCGGCGTCGAAGTCGTTGTAGGGCAGGGTGAGGGTCAGGTCCGCGAGCGCCTTGGGCACGCCGGGCGAGTCGGGCACGCCGAAGGTCAGGGCGCCGCTGCCAGCCTTGACCAGGAAGGAGTCGCCATGGCCGTGGTAGCAGCCCTCGAACTTGACGATGCGCGCCCGTCCGGTGGCGCCGCGCGCCAGGCGGATCGCCGACAGGGTCGCCTCGGTGCCGGAATTGACCATCCGCACCATCTCGCAGGACGGCACCAGCCGGGCGAGGGTTTCGGCCATCGTCACCTCGGCCGCGCAGGGCGCCCCGAAGGACAGCCCGTCGCGCGCCGCGCGCTCGACCGCCTCGCGCACCCGCGGATGGTTGTGGCCGGCGATCATCGGCCCCCACGAGCCGACGTAGTCGATGTAGCGGTTGCCGTCGACGTCGAACAGATACGGGCCGTCGGCGCGCGCGACGAAGAACGGCTCGCCGCCGACCGAGCGGAAGGCGCGTACCGGGGAATTCACGCCTCCGGGCATCAGTTCGCGGGCGCGGGCGAAGAGGGCGTTCGAGCGGGACTGGTTCATGTCGGGTCCTGTGGCGATGCGGTGGCGCCACCGCGGTCGGCGGATTCGCGTGCGTGCGGCGACGCCCAGAGACGCTGGTCGAATCAGGTCGCGCCGGGGGCGTCGAAGCAGCGTCGCAGGGAGCGCGCTGCGGCCGCCGGGTCGCCGGCCTCGAACACGCCGCCGATGACCGCGATCAGGTCCGCGCCCGCCTCCACCAGCGGCCCGGCATTGTCGGCGGTGATGCCGCCGATCGCCACCCTTGGCAGCCCCCAGCGGGCGGCGGCGCCCAGCAGCTCCGGACCGGCGCGGCGCGCTGCGGTCTTGCTCCGGGTCGGGAAGAACGCGCCGAAAGCGAGATAGCTGGCGCCCGCCGCCGTCGCGCGCGCGGCCCGCGCCAGGTCGTCGTAGCAGGACACCCCGATGATCGCGTCGACGCCGAGCGCCGCGCGCGCCGCCGCCGGATCGCCGTCGTCCTCTCCCAGATGCAGTCCGTCGGCGCCCACCGCGCGCGCGAGGTCCAGGTCGTCGTTGACGATCAGCGGCACGCCGGCGGCGCTGCAGCGCTTCCGCAGCGCGGCGGCCTGCTCCCGGCGCAGGTCCGCGCTGGCCGCCTTGTTGCGGTATTGCAGCCACGTGGCCTCGCCGAGCACGGCGTCGACGCGGCGCAGCAGCTGCGTGGTGTCCGGTTCGTCCGGCGTGACCAGGTAGAGGCCCCGGGGTGACGGGGCTGGGGGTCCGTTCATGCGCATCGGTTCCGAAACAGGCCTGCAGATGGGACAATGGCCCATTCCGCAACGCAGTGCACCTTCGGATGAACCAGCCCGCCACACAGGCCGCCTTCCGCACCTGGATGTGCGTCGTCTGCGGCTTCATCTACGACGAGGCCGCGGGATTGCCCGAGGAGGGCATCGCTCCCGGCACGCGCTGGGAGGACGTGCCCGAGGACTGGACCTGTCCCGACTGCGGCGTCACCAAGGACGATTTCGAGATGATGCCGCTGTAGGACGCGTTCCGCTCCGCCGGGCCGCGTTCCAGGGTCCGTCAATTCAGGCGCCCGGGGTCGCCGCTCGCCTCGATCAGGTACTCGCGCATCGCCCGGGCGTCGGGCGCGTCGGGCGCCAGCAGCAGATAGCGTCCGAGGTCCTGGCGCGCGCCGCGGCGGTAGTCGAGCTGCAGGTAGCCGAGCCCACGGTCGCGCAGCGCCTCGGCATCGTCGGGCAGCAGCTTGAGCACGCGGTCGGCGCAGCGCACGGCGCGCGCCCAGTCGCCGCTCTCGGCGTACACGCCGTGCAGGTTGCGCAGCATTCGGCCGAGGATCGCGCGGTGGGAGGCGGGATGCAGGATCTGCTGCAGCACGTGGTCGTCGATCGCGCTTCCGCCCACGTGCGGTCGCGCGCGTTCGCGCAGTTCGTCGACGTCGAGCGGGCGGCCGCGATTGAACGGATCCATCACCAGCAGGCCGTCGTCCACCGGCAGCCGCACCAGGAAGTGGCCGGGAAACGACACCCCGTCCAGCGGCATGCCCAGGCGCCTGGCGACTTCCATCTGCACCAGCGCCAGCGAGATCGGAATGCCCAGGCGCCGTTCGAACACCTCGTTGAGATAGCTGTTGCGCGGGTCGTAGTACTCGTCGTGGTTGCCGCTGTATCCGACCTCGTCGAACAGGTATTCGTTGACGGCCAGCATCTTCAGCGGCCATAGCGGAATCGACCCGAGGCGCGGACGCAGCTGTTCGACGTGGCGCTGGAGCACGCCGTCGTATTGCCGGGGATCGAGGTCGGGGTATTCGTCGCGGGCGATCAGCAGCGCGGTGCCGAGCAGGGGGATCGAGGCGTCGTCTAGCGCGGCCAGCCTGTCCCAGTCCGGCAGCGGGGATTCGCGGTCCATGGCCCAAGCCTGCGCCGCATGCCTGCGTAGCGCAAGGCGCGGGCGGATCAGCGGGCTTCGGCGATGCCCGGGCCGAGCCGGAGTTCGTCGCCGTCGCGCAGGCCCAGCCGCGCCGCTTCGCCCGCATTCAGCTCCAGCACGTAGCGTGCCGGCGCCGAACTCGGGTACGCGGGGCAACCCACGCCGCTGACGCAGGGGGGAACGTCGCGCTGTTGCGAAACCAGGCGCAGCCCGTTGTCGAAGTACAGGATGTCCAGGGGAATGCGCGTGTTCTTCATCCAGTAGGCCTGGCGCTCCTCGCGCTCGTGGATGAACAGCATCCCGCGGCCAGCGTCCAGGGCGTCGCGGAACATGAGGCCGCGGGCCCGGGACTGGTCGTCGGCCGCGATTTCCACCAGGTAGCGGTGCCCGCCCACTTCCACCCACGGTTCGCGGGCGCTGGCGCAAGCCGCGCAGAGCAGGAGGACCAGCGGCAGGATCAGGTGTCGGAAGGTCGGCATGGGGGAAGTGGTCCGGGTCTTGGGGGCGTGTCCAGGCGACGATCCTGCAGGCGGGCGCGCTGCGTCAAGAAGAATCCAGGCCGGAAGCCGCTGGACCCCCTTCCCAGGCCATCGCAACCAGTGCACAATGCGCCCCCCGCGACGGAGCGGCCGGCTCGCCGGCTCCCGGGACGGGGCGGAGAATCGACCATCGTGAGGTGTTGACGTTCTCCGAAACCGCGCTAGAATGTGCGGCTCCCTCGACGGGAAGCGCCTTCGGGCCGGAACGTTGAACGGATGGCAAGGTCGCCCCGAAATGGGTGTTGACGAAAGCCAAAGTCGCGCTAAGATGGGCGGCTCACCTCGGCGGAAGTCGAGGATTGCGGATCCAGGCGCTGAGGCCTGATCCCGAAGTTCTTTGACAGTGTGCGCAGGTGACTTGTGCGGGCGTCTGGCGGGTGGATGACCATCCAACTTGCAGACGTTCGTAACAGAGCAACAAGTCAATTCAAATGCATGCAAATGCAAGCGAGTAATTTGGGGCTCAGGAGCGACGACTGCACTCAAGCAATTGACCGAGTCCTTCGGGACGAAGTCGCAATACTTAAGTGAAGAGTTTGATCCTGGCTCAGAGTGAACGCTGGCGGCAGGCCTAACACATGCAAGTCGAACGGCAGCACAGGGGAGCTTGCTCCCTGGGTGGCGAGTGGCGGACGGGTGAGTAATGCATCGGAATCTGCCTATTTGTGGGGGATAACGTAGGGAAACTTACGCTAATACCGCATACGACCTACGGGTGAAAGCGGAGGACCTTCGGGCTTCGCGCAGATAGATGAGCCGATGTCGGATTAGCTAGTTGGCGGGGTAAAGGCCCACCAAGGCGACGATCCGTAGCTGGTCTGAGAGGATGATCAGCCACACTGGAACTGAGACACGGTCCAGACTCCTACGGGAGGCAGCAGTGGGGAATATTGGACAATGGGCGCAAGCCTGATCCAGCCATGCCGCGTGGGTGAAGAAGGCCTTCGGGTTGTAAAGCCCTTTTGTTGGGAAAGAAAAGCAATCGGTTAATACCCGGTTGTTCTGACGGTACCCAAAGAATAAGCACCGGCTAACTTCGTGCCAGCAGCCGCGGTAATACGAAGGGTGCAAGCGTTACTCGGAATTACTGGGCGTAAAGCGTGCGTAGGTGGTTCGTTAAGTCTGATGTGAAAGCCCTGGGCTCAACCTGGGAATTGCATTGGATACTGGCGGGCTAGAGTACGGTAGAGGGTGGCGGAATTCCCGGTGTAGCAGTGAAATGCGTAGAGATCGGGAGGAACATCCGTGGCGAAGGCGGCCACCTGGACCAGTACTGACACTGAGGCACGAAAGCGTGGGGAGCAAACAGGATTAGATACCCTGGTAGTCCACGCCCTAAACGATGCGAACTGGATGTTGGGTTCAACTAGGAACTCAGTATCGAAGCTAACGCGTTAAGTTCGCCGCCTGGGGAGTACGGTCGCAAGACTGAAACTCAAAGGAATTGACGGGGGCCCGCACAAGCGGTGGAGTATGTGGTTTAATTCGATGCAACGCGAAGAACCTTACCTGGCCTTGACATGCACGGAACTTTCCAGAGATGGATTGGTGCCTTCGGGAACCGTGACACAGGTGCTGCATGGCTGTCGTCAGCTCGTGTCGTGAGATGTTGGGTTAAGTCCCGCAACGAGCGCAACCCTTGTCCTTAGTTGCCAGCACGTAATGGTGGGAACTCTAAGGAGACCGCCGGTGACAAACCGGAGGAAGGTGGGGATGACGTCAAGTCATCATGGCCCTTACGGCCAGGGCTACACACGTACTACAATGGGAAGGACAGAGGGCTGCAAACCCGCGAGGGCAAGCCAATCCCAGAAACCTTCTCTCAGTCCGGATCGGAGTCTGCAACTCGACTCCGTGAAGTCGGAATCGCTAGTAATCGCAGATCAGCATTGCTGCGGTGAATACGTTCCCGGGCCTTGTACACACCGCCCGTCACACCATGGGAGTTTGTTGCACCAGAAGCAGGTAGCCTAACCGCAAGGAGGGCGCTTGCCACGGTGTGGCCGATGACTGGGGTGAAGTCGTAACAAGGTAGCCGTATCGGAAGGTGCGGCTGGATCACCTCCTTTAGAGAACCGGACGGCATACGCCTGTCCAGGCGTCCGCACAAGTGACCTGCATCCAGTAGTTCCCGGCGACATGTCAAGCATGTCTGCCGCGGGAGCGTCCCTTACGGGGCCATAGCTCAGCTGGGAGAGCACCTGCTTTGCAAGCAGGGGGTCGTCGGTTCGATCCCGACTGGCTCCACCACGCTCCCCCGGTCATGCGGACTTCCTCGTGCGTCGGCCTGGTTGGCCGGACCCGAGGGCGAGCATCTTCGGGTCTGTAGCTCAGGTGGTTAGAGCGCACCCCTGATAAGGGTGAGGTCGGTGGTTCGAGTCCTCCCAGACCCACCATCGATGCGACTCCCGCAAAGAACACTGGATGACCTGCACACACTCAAGAATTGATGCGCAGCGGCGCTGAAGCCGTTGCGATGATCTTTGAAAATCGGGATGTAGCGAAGCGTTTGAGACGAATGTCCAGACGTGTCGTAGAGGCTAAGGCGGGGGCTTCGAGCCCCTGAAATGAAACTTGAATGTCGTTGATATTCGCAACGATGTGGCCCCGAGGCGACTTGGGGTTATATGGTCAAGCGAATAAGCGCACACGGTGGATGCCTTGGCGGTCAGAGGCGATGAAGGACGTGGCAGCCTGCGAAAAGTGTCGGGGAGCTGGCAACAAGCTTTGATCCGGCAATGTCCGAATGGGGAAACCCACCTCGCAAGAGGTATCGTGCAGTGAATACATAGCTGTACGAGGCGAACGCGGTGAACTGAAATATCTAAGTAACCGTAGGAAAAGAAATCAACCGAGATTCCCTGAGTAGCGACGAGCGAACGGGGAACAGCCCAAAAGTCGAATTGGTTCTAGCAAAACAGTCTGGAACGACTGGCCATAGAAGGTGACAGCCCTGTATGCGAAAGGGCCATTTCGATGAAAAATGAGTAGGGCGGGGCACGTGAAACCCTGTCTGAACATGGGGGGACCATCCTCCAAGGCTAAATACTCCTGACCGACCGATAGTGAACCAGTACCGTGAGGGAAAGGCGAAAAGAACCCCGGCGAGGGGAGTGAAATAGACCCTGAAACCGTGTGCGTACAAGCAGTAGGAGCCCTTCGGGGTGACTGCGTACCTTTTGTATAATGGGTCAGCGACTTACTGTTCGTGGCGAGCTTAACCGTATAGGGGAGGCGAAGGGAAACCGAGTCTGATAAGGGCGCATAGTCGCGGGCAGTAGACCCGAAACCGGGTGATCTAGTCATGCCCAGGGTGAAGGTTGAGTAACATCAACTGGAGGCCCGAACCCACTCCCGTTGCAAAGGTAGGGGATGAGGTGTGATTAGGAGTGAAAAGCTAATCGAACCCGGAGATAGCTGGTTCTCCTCGAAAGCTATTTAGGTAGCGCCTCATGTGAATCCTCTCGGGGGTAGAGCACTGTTATGGCTAGGGGGTCATCGCGACTTACCAAACCATGGCAAACTCCGAATACCGAGACGGACTGCATGGGAGACACACGGCGGGTGCTAACGTCCGTCGTGAAAAGGGAAACAACCCAGACCCACAGCTAAGGTCCCAAATTCATCGCTAAGTGGGAAACGATGTGGAAAGGCACAGACAGCCAGGAGGTTGGCTTAGAAGCAGCCACCCTTTAAAGAAAGCGTAATAGCTCACTGGTCGAGTCGGTCTGCGCGGAAGATTTAACGGGGCTAAGCGATGAACCGAAGCTTGGGGTGCACAAACTTGTTTGTGCGCGGTAGAGGAGCGTTCCGTAAGCCGTTGAAGGTGGATTGAGAAGTCCGCTGGAGGTATCGGAAGTGCGAATGCTGACATGAGTAACGATAATGCGGGTGAAAAGCCCGCACGCCGAAAGCCTAAGGTTTCCTTGCGCAACGTTAATCGGCGCAGGGTGAGTCGGCCCCTAAGGCGAGGCAGAAATGCGTAGTCGATGGGAAGCTGGTTAATATTCCAGCACCTCGCATAAGTGCGATGGGGGGACGGAGAAGGGTAGGTGTACCGGGCGTTGGTTGTCCCGGGGAAAGGAGGTAGGTTTGGGGCTTAGGCAAATCCGGGCCCCTTCAAGACCGAGCACCGAGACGAGTCCTATTGGACGAAGTCACTGATCCCACGCTTCCAGGAAAAGCCCCTAAGCTTCAGCTTATGCAGACCGTACCGTAAACCGACACAGGTGGGCAGGATGAGAATTCTCAGGCGCTTGAGAGAACTCGGGTGAAGGAACTAGGCAACATAGCACCGTAACTTCGGGAGAAGGTGCGCCCTTGGTCGTGGCCCATGCGGGCTATAGCGATCGGGGGCCGCAGTGACCAGGCCGCTGCGACTGTTTATCAAAAACACAGGACTCTGCAAACACGAAAGTGGACGTATAGGGTCTGACGCCTGCCCGGTGCCGGAAGGTTAATTGATGGGGTCAGCCGCAAGGCGAAGCTCTTGATCGAAGCCCCGGTAAACGGCGGCCGTAACTATAACGGTCCTAAGGTAGCGAAATTCCTTGTCGGGTAAGTTCCGACCTGCACGAATGGCGTAACGATGGCGGCGCTGTCTCCACCCGAGACTCAGTGAAATTGAAATCGCTGTGAAGATGCAGCGTTCCCGTGGCAAGACGGAAAGACCCCGTGAACCTTTACTATAGCTTTACACTGAACGTTGAGTTCGTCTGTGTAGGATAGGTGGGAGGCTTTGAAGCGATGGCGCTAGCTGTCGTGGAGCCAACCTTGAAATACCACCCTGTCGTGCTTGACGTTCTAACCTGGGCCCGTAATCCGGGTCGGGGACCGTGTATGGTGGGTAGTTTGACTGGGGCGGTCTCCTCCCAAAGAGTAACGGAGGAGCACGAAGGTACGCTCAGCGCGGTCGGACATCGCGCACTGTGTGCAAAGGCATAAGCGTGCTTGACTGCAAGATCGACGGATCAAGCAGGTACGAAAGTAGGTCTTAGTGATCCGGTGGTTCTGTATGGAAGGGCCATCGCTCAACGGATAAAAGGTACTCCGGGGATAACAGGCTGATACCGCCCAAGAGTTCATATCGACGGCGGTGTTTGGCACCTCGATGTCGGCTCATCACATCCTGGGGCTGTAGTCGGTCCCAAGGGTATGGCTGTTCGCCATTTAAAGTGGTACGCGAGCTGGGTTCAGAACGTCGTGAGACAGTTCGGTCCCTATCTGCCATGGGCGTTGGAGATTTGAGAGGGGCTGCTCCTAGTACGAGAGGACCGGAGTGGACGAACCTCTGGTGTTCCGGTTGTCACGCCAGTGGCACTGCCGGGTAGCTATGTTCGGAAACGATAACCGCTGAAAGCATCTAAGCGGGAAGCGTGCCTCAAGATGAGATCTCCCGGGAGCTTGACTCCCCTAAAGGAACCATCAAGACCAGGTGGTTGATAGGCTGGGTGTGTAAGCACAGCAATGTGTTGAGCTAACCAGTACTAATGATCCGTGCGGCTTGACCATATAACCTCAAGTGGCCTTGGACTCGACGACGCGTCGACGTTCGGACCAGAGCTTCGCTACGTCCCACCCTACGAGAGCGTGAGCGCGATCGCTCCCTCGGCAGCTGCCGTCGGAGCGACCCGCGACCCTCCACCCTCTCCCTGGTGACAATAGCTGCGTGGAACCACCCGATCCCATTCCGAACTCGGAAGTGAAACGCGTACGCGCCGATGGTAGTGTGCACTCAGCATGCGAGAGTAGGTCATCGCCAGGGTTTTTACCCGGAAACCCCGCAGCCTGGCTGCGGGGTTTCTTCTTTGTGCGAACGAAATCGGGTCGGAGTCGACTATCCCGCGAACCTGGAGGCGGATCGCTACCGGCAACGAAAAGTCGAGCCCACCCCCAGCGGCGATGCGTCGGGTATCGTCTTCCCGCCTTCGCGGGAGTGGCCGCTCAGGAGCGGTCCGTTATCCGACCAAGCAAGTGCGTTCGACTCCCAGGCCGGTTTGGGGCCGTGCGGCTGGCTGACTCAGAGCAGCTGCGGGGGCTCGCCACCGACGATGACGATGTCAGCCGGGCGGCGTGCGAACAGTCCAACGGCGACGACCCCGGGAATCTGGTTGAGTTCGCGTTCCACCACCAGCGGCTCGGCGATCGCCAGCCCGTGCACGTCCAGGATCCAGTTGCCGTTGTCGGTCACGGTGCCCTCGCGCCAGACGGGCTGGCCGCCCGTGGCTGCGAGGATCGCCCGCGCCGCCAGGCTGCGGGCCATCGGGATCACTTCCACCGGCAGCGGAAAACGGCCGAGCACCGGGACCTGCTTGGCCGGGTCGATGATGCAGACGAAGCGCTCGCTGGCCTCGGCGATGATCTTTTCCCGCGTCAGGGCTGCGCCGCCGCCCTTGATCAGGCGCTTGTGCGGATCGCATTCGTCGGCGCCGTCGACGTAGAGCGGCAGCGGCCCGACCGCGTTCAGGTCCATGACCTCGATGCCGTGGCTACGCAGGCGTTCGGTGCTCTGTTCCGAACTGGAGACGGCGCCGGCGATGCGGTCGCGCATCCGTCCGAGCGCGTCGATGAAGTAGGTCACCGTCGAACCGGTGCCGACCCCCACGATCATGCCGTCCTCGACGTAGTCGATGGCCTTTTCGCCGGCGAGGCGTTTCGCTGCGGACATGATGGCTCCGGTCATTCCAGTGCGAGCAGGAGTTTCCACTGCGCGGCGGTCACCGGCAGCACCGACAGGCGCGTGCCCCTGCGGATCAACGCGAAGTCCTCGCCGAGCCGCGCCGCATGCGCGCGGATCTCGTCCAACGGCACCGCCCGCTCCAGTTTTCGCACGAAGCGCACGTCCACCAGAAACCAGCGCGGCTCCTCGCGGGTGGACTTTTCGTCGAAGTATTTGGAACGGCGATCGAACTGGGTCGGGTCTGGGTATGCGGCCGTGGCTACCTCGGCGACCCCGTAGATGCCGGGGATTGCGGTGCTCGAGTGGTAGAACAGGACCCCGTCGCCGGGGCGCATGCCGTCGCGCATGAAGTTGCGCGCCTGGTAGTTGCGTACCCCGGTCCACGGCTCGGTGCCGACGCGCTCGAGGTCGTCGATCGAGAAGTCGTCCGGTTCGGACTTCATCAGCCAGTAGCGTTTGCGGGTGGTCATGTGCTGCCAGGGCGCGGGTGGGTGGCGGATTCGGTGCAGACCGCGTCGACCGGGACGTCCCAGTCCGCTGCCGGCAGGGCCGCGACGCGCTGCGCCTCGAACGCGGCGCCCACCAGCAGCGGCGGCGCTCCGGATTCGCGACGGAAGGCGAAGGTGCGATCGTACCAGCCGGCGCCCATGCCGAGCCGGTTGCCGGCGGCGTCGAATCCCACCAGCGGCAGGATCGCCAGGGCCAGCGCTTCGCCGCCGATCAGCGATGCGGGCGCGACGTCGGGCTCCGGGATCCCGTAGCGATTGGCGACGAGCGGATCTCCCGCCCGCCACGGCGCGAAGCGCAGCCGCGAGTCCTCGCAGAGGACCGGCAGGCAGTACACCAGCGGCGGGGGCAGCCGCAGCTGCCAGACGTGCAGGGCGATCTCGCCGTCGCTGGCCCAGTACCCCGCGGCGTATCCGCTCCCGGGGAGATCGGGAAACGCAAGCAGGCGCTGCGCGAGCGCCTCGGCAGCGGCGATGCGGGCGGCGGCGGGAATCGCGCGTCGCCGATCGCGCAGGTCGCGGCGAAGGGCCGCGCGGTCGTCGGTCATCTGGCGGAACGCAGGAAGGCCAGCCGGGATTGTGCCCGCCGGCGCGCCGGCGGCAAAGCCCCGAGGGACTGCGCCGCCAGCGGGCGCTGCGGCGCGGGCAAGAAGCCCGCGCGGAAAAGAGGTACGTCCTCCGCCATGGCGATGCGCGCGAAACGACCTTGAACCCGGGGTTCAAGTGGGAACGCCGTGCTTCCATCGGGCTTCCCGCTGCGAGGCGGACATGCACACCCGGAAACCGCTGCGTCCCCGAGGTCGTCGTTAAGGGACAAGGCGAATGTTTGCGCACGCCGTCGAACACGGCAGAGGACGCAGCGCCAGTATAGCCCGGACGGTCGGTCCGCCAAGTCCGTTTGTCGGCAGGAGGACGACGCGATTGCGTCGCCGTTCAAGTCGGCGCTTATCGGCGGCACCGACGTTGCGGTCGTGGCGTGCGCGGGGCAAGGTGCAGTGGTCAGCCGACGTCCGCTGCTGCGTCGAGCCTGCGCTGCAGTTCCCCCAGCGCACGCGCCAGTTCGCGCTCGCGTCGCCCCTGCTCGTTGCGCAGCTGCTCGAGCTCGTGGGCCAGGTTCAGGGCGGCGAGCACGGCGACGCGGTCGACCGCGGCCATGCGGTTGGCGCCGCGCACCTCGCGCATCCTGGTGTCGAGCAGCCGCGCCGCCGACATCAGCGCGTCGCGGCCGTCGGCCTCCACGCCGACGGTGTACTCGCGGTCCAGCACGCGGACGTTGACCGGCTCGGAGGCGCTCACGTGTGCTGCTCCAGGGACTTGAGCCGCGCGATCATCGCCTCCACGCGCGAGCGTGCCTGTTCGTTCTTGGCCAGCAGCTGCGAGCGGTCGCTGGCGAGCTGCTCGTGCTGCTGCCGCAGGCTGCGGTTCTCTTCGGACAGCCGGCGGGCGCGATCGACCAGTTCGTCGATGCGCGCGACCATGGCGTGCAGCTGGGCGATCGGATCCTGGTTTTCCATCACGGCAAGATAGGCAGGCGGCGGGGGGCGGTCAAGGCGAGACGGAGGGCATCTGGCGACGGCCCGCGTCCTGCGCCCGGGTCCAGTTGCGGATGAAGGCGAGGCAGGCGTGCGGGTCGAGGGGTTGGGCCAGCCAGAAGCCCTGGATCTCGTCGCATCGGTGCTGCGACAGGAATCGCAGCTGGGCTTCGGTCTCCACCCCCTCGGCGACCACGTTCAGGCCCAGCGAGTGGGCCATGGTGATCACCGTGCTGGTGATGGCGGCGTCCTCCGGGTCGTGACTGAGGTCGTCGATGAAGGCCTTGTCGATCTTGATCGTGGTGATCGGCAGGCGCTTGAGGTAGGCCAGCGAGGAGTAGCCCGTGCCGAAGTCGTCGATCGCCAGCGACACGCCGAGGGTCCGGAACGCCTGCAGCTTGGCGGCGGTCTGCTCGGCGTTGGCCATGAGCACGCTTTCGGTCAGCTCCAGCTCTAGCGCCTCCGGGGCCAGGCCGACGTCGGCCAGCACCCGCTGCACCACTCCCGGGAAGTCGCCGCGCAGCAGTTGCAGCACCGAGACGTTCACCGCGACCGTCAGGCCGCCCAGCCCGTGCTGCTGCCAGCGGCGTAGGGTCAGGCAGGCCTCGCGAAGCACCCATTCGCCGATCTCCAGGATCAGGCCGCTCTCCTCGGCGAGCGGGATGAAGTCCGCCGGGGCGATCTCGCCGTGCTCGTCGCTGGACCAGCGCAGCAGCGCTTCGACCCCGGTGATCCGCGAGTCGGCCAGGGCGAGGCGCGGCTGGAAGGCCAGTCGCAGCTCGCCGCGGTCGAGCACCTTGCGCAGCGCCCCCGACAGCGTGGCGCGCTGCCGCGTGGCCACGTCCATCGCATCGTCGTAGCGCATGAAGGTGCGGCGGCCGGCGGCCTTGGCCTGGTACATGGCGGTGTCGGCGCGCTTGAGCAGGGCGGTGGGCACGTGGCCGTGGTCGGGATACAGGCTGATTCCGATCGAGGTGGAGATCGCGATCTCCTGGCGCTCGTCGAGCAGCAGCGGCGCCTCGAAGGCCATGATGATCTCGCGCGCGGTGCGCTCGGCCGCTTCCGGCGTTTCCAGATTCTCCAGCACCACGGTGAACTCGTCCCCGGACAGTCGCGCCACGGTGTGGTGCTGGCCAACGGTGTCCTGCAGCCGCTTGGCGGCCGCGCGCAGGATCCGGTCGCCTGCGGCATGGCCGAGCGAATCGTTGATGTCCTTGAAGCGGTCGAGGTCGAGGAACAGCACGGCAATGCGGCTGCCCTGGCGGCGCGCGCGCACGATCGCGCGCGACAGGCGTTCGGACAGCAGCGCCCGGTTCGGAAGATTGGTCAGGGTGTCGAAGTTCGCCAGGTAGCGCAGCTCCTGCTCGGCGCGCTTCTGCCGGGTGATGTCGTTGAGCACGGTGACGTAGAGCACGTCGTTCTCGTGGCCGCCCGACACCAGGCTGGCTTCGATCGAGCAGAGGAATTCCTCGCCGTCCTTGCGCCGCTGCCACATCTCGCCGCTCCAGCGGCCGTGGCGGATCAGCTGCCTGCGGATATGGCCATAGAACGCGGCGTCGTGCTGGCTGCTGTCGAGCAGGTCGGCATTGGCGCCGATCGCTTCCTGCTCCTCGTATCCGGTGATGCGCAGGAAGGCGGGATTGACCGAGACGAAGTGGAAATCGCGGTCGACCACGGACACCGCCTCGCTCATGCTGTGCAGCACCTCGCTGGCGATCCGACGATCTCGGTCGGCCTGCCGGCTGTCGGTGATGTCGAGCGCGGTGCCTGCCACGCGCAGGGCCCTGCCGCTGCTGTCGCGGCGTACCACGCGCCCACGGGCGCGCACCCAGACCGGATCGGGTCCGTCCAGCAGCACCCTTGCCTCGGCCAGAAAGCTCCTGTCGATGCCGTCCAGGTGCTGCTGCAACTGCCGCCGCGCGGGTTCGATGTCGTCCGGGTGCAGCAGCCGCACCGGATCGAACACCCGCTCGACCATGACGTCGGAGCGGTCGCGTGGGCCTGCTTCGACCTGCAGCAGCCGGAGGCGGTCCTGGACCACGTCGTATTCCCAGTAGTGCTCGCCGGTCGCCCAGAGCGCCATCATCAGGCGTTCTTCGCGGTCGCGCAGCGCCTTCATGCGCCGGCGCTGCTGCGCGCGGCGGCGCAGCAGCCAGGCCAGGGCCGCGGCGAGCGCCGTCAACAGGACGATCGCAGCGCCCAGCAGGCGCGGGTCGGCGGGATCGGTCAGCACTGCAGCCCCTGGGTGCCGCAGAGTTGCGGCCGGGCCAGTGTAGGCGCCCGCCGGGCCGGTCAACAAGCCGGCGCCGGCATCGTTGGTACACTGGCGTTCCAAGGATTTGCGGCGAACAGCGACGTGACCGAACCCCTTCCTTCCCTGGCCGAGGTGCACGGCGCATGCCGATCGGCCGGACTGGGCATCGCTGCCACCGAACTGCACGGCAGCCTGTGCGGCTGGCTGGCGGGGGGCGGCGCGGACGGCCCCGGCTGGCTGAACCGGGTCCTGGTGGACGAATCGGTGCCGGAGCCCGGCGACGCCCTCGAGCAACTGCGCCGCGCCAGCGTCACCCAACTGGAAGACCGCAGCTTCGCCTTCCAGCTGCTGCTTCCCGACGCCGACGCGACCCTGTACGAGCGCAGTGCGGCGCTGTTCGACTGGTGCCGCGGATTCCTGGGCGGGTTCGGGCTGGCGGGCGGGCAGGCGCCTCCATTGTCCGAAGAGGGGCGCGAGGCGCTCGCGGATCTCGCCAAGCTGGCCGCAGCCACGCCGCAGGAGGGAGGCGACCAGGAGGACGAGGCCGCGCTGGCGGAGATAGAGGAGTTCGTGCGGGTGGCGGTGCTGCTGCTGCACGGCGACTGCGCGCTCGGCCCTCGCCACCGGCAGCGACTGAACTGATGACCTGGATGCGCATGGCGCACCGGGCGGCCGGCACGGCGCTTCGCCATCCGCCTCCCGGCACCGCCGCATGACCCGAACCACCGGCATCTCCCTCGCCGCCTACGCGCGCCGCCGCCGCCAGCTGATGCGGATGGCGGGTCCGGACGCGATGGTCGTGGTGCCCTCGGCGCCCGAACGCGTTCGCAGCCGCGATACCCACCATCCGTACCGCCAGGATTCAGATCTCTGGTACCTGGCCGGTTTCGCCGAACCGGAGGCGGTGCTGGTGCTGGTGCCCGGCCGCAGCCATGGCGAGTCGCTGCTGTTCTGCCGCGAGCGCGACCCCGACCGCGAGGGTTGGGACGGACCGCGCATCGGTCCGGACGCTGCGGTGGACGTGCTGGGCATGGACGATGCCTATCCGATCGACGACCTCGACGAGATCCTGCCAGGCCTGCTCGAGGGCCGGACCCGCGTCTACTACCACTTCGGCCGCGACACCGAATTCGATCTCAAGCTGATCGGCTGGCTCAACCGCGTGCGCGCCCAGGCGCGGCTCGGTGCGCAGCCGCCGCACGAGTTCCTGGAACTGGGGCACCTGCTCGACGAGATGCGCCTGTTCAAGTCGCGCGACGAGGTGAAGCTGATGCGCCGCGCGGCGAGGATCAGCGTGCGCGCCCATCAGGCGGCGATGCGCGCAGCACGCCCCGGCATGCACGAGTACGAGCTGCAGGCCGCGCTCGAGTACGAATTCCGCCGCAGCGACGCGGTGCCCGCCTACGAGACCATCGTCGGCGCCGGGAACAACGCCTGCGTGCTGCACTATCGCGCCAACGCCGCCCGGGCCGCCGCCGGCGAACTGGTGCTGGTCGATGCCGGCGCCGAGTACCGGGGATACGCCGCCGACATCACCCGGACCTTCCCGGTGGACGGCCGCTTCGCGCCGGCGCAGCGCGCGCTGCACGACCTCGTGGCCGCGGCCCAGGCCGCTGGGATCGCGCAGGCACGGCCGGGCGTGCCCTACGACGCGGTGCACGAGGCCGCGGTGGCGACCCTCACCGAGGGACTGCTGCGGCTCGGCCTGCTCAAGGGCAGGCTCGAAAAGCAGCTGGCCAGCGGCGGCTACCGGCGCTACTTCCGGCACAAGACCGGGCACTGGATCGGCCTGGACGTGCACGACGTCGGCGAGTATCGGGTCGACGGCCAATCGCGGCTGCTCGAGCCCGGCATGGCCTTCACCGTCGAGCCGGGTCTCTACGTCCCGGCCGACGACGACAGCGTGGCGGCGAAGTGGCGCGGCATCGGCATCCGCATCGAGGACGATCTGCTGGTGACCCGCGACGGCCACGAGTTGCTGACCGACGGTCTGGCGCGGTCCGCCGACGAGATCGAGGCGTTCATGGCGGGCGCCCGACCCGCGGGGGTCAGTCGGCGAACGCCTCGCGGGTGAGGTTGAGCGGCTCGCGCTCGGTGACCACGATGTCGTCCTCGATGCGGATGCCGCCGTAGGGACGGAAGGCGTCGACGCGCTCCCAGTCCACCGCGCCGGCGTGCGGTCCCTGGCGCAGTTCGTCGAGCAGCAGCTCGGCGAAGTACAGTCCAGGCTCGTTGGTCACCACCATCCCGGGGGCCAGGGTCCGCGTCAGCCGCAGGTAGGGGTGGCCTTCCGGCCTGGCGATGGTGCCGCCGCGCTCGGATTCGGCGAAACCGGCGACGTCGTGCACCTGCAGCCCGATGCCGTGTCCCAGCCCGTGCGGGAAGAACTTCGCGCTCACCCCGGACTCCACCGCCGACTCCGCGGACATCGTCAGTATCCCGAACTCGTGCAGCACGCCGGAAAGCTCCAGATGCGCCTGCAGGTGCAGCTCGCGATAGTCGCGACCGGGGGCGAAGGCGGCCGAGAGCCGCTGTTGCACGGCGTCCACCGCGTCGATCATCCGCTGGAATTCGCCGTCGGTGTCGGCGGCATGAGTGCGGGTGATGTCGCAGGCGTAGCCGCCGAAGCTGGCGCCGGCGTCGATCAGGAAGCTGCGCAGCGGCCTGGGCGGCACGCGGTCGCGCTCGGTATAGTGCAGCACCGCGCCGTGGGCGTTGAGCGCCACGATGTTGCTGTAGGGCAGTTCGGCGCTGTCCTGGCCGGCGGCCTGGCAGTACGCCAGGTGGATGCCGAACTCGCTGGCGCCGGCGCGGAACGCGCGCTCGGCTGCGCGGTGGCCGCGCACGCCGCGCAGCGTGGCCTGGCGCAGCATCGCGATCTCGTAGGGCGTCTTGAAGGCGCGATGGTAGTCGAGGTGGTCGAGCACCGGCTGCGGATTGTTGGGCTTGAACGCGCCGTACTGGCCCAACGCGCTCTGTGCCTCGCCGAGGATCGCGCAGCGCGCGGCGTCGGCCGGCAGGTGCCGCGACGCCTCCTCCGGCTTGCGGATCACCACCAGCTCGAAGTGCTCGGCCCAATACCCGGAAGGCGCGTCCGGCACCACGTGCCAGTAGTCGAACGGCTGCAGGTACACCAGCTTCGGCCGTCGCCCGGGCGTGACCACCAGCCAGCTGCCGGGATTGCGCGTCAGCGGGGCCCAGGCCTTGAACTGCGGGTTGACCGCGTAGGGATAGTCGCGATCGTCGAACAGCTGGTAGTGGACGGTGCCGCTGGGGATCACCAGGTGATCGAAACCGCCGCGCTCGAGCGCGGTCTCGGCGCGCTGCTGCATCACGGCCAGATGCGCGGCATAAAGGGGTGCGGGGTCGGGAGTCATCGGGTCTCGCGGGTGCCGGAAAGGCCCATTGTCGCGCAGACGCGACGGCGGCCCAAGTCGCCAGGGCCGCCGCCGGGCCCTAGACGTACTGGCTGCCCGGCGTGTCGACCCAGGTGCGCAACTGTCGCGCCTGCTCGTCGTTGAGCCCGATGAACCGCAGTCCCGTCCAGGCTTGCCCGGCGGCGCTGACCTGGTCGGTCCAGAGCAGGTGCGCCCCCAGTTCCAGGGGATGGTCGCGTCGCTCCCGGCTGCCGGGCAGGGTGAAGCGGAACTGGTAGAGCGCGTCGTTGACCAGCTCGGTGTTGGCCAGCAGCAGCATGCCGGTCTCGGACAGGTTGGCGATGCGTCCGACCACGTCGCCGGTCATGGCGTCGGTGACGACGATGGTATCCGGCGCCTTGCGGCGGCGCGCGCGGCGGAATTCCTGGGTCATGCCGGTGCTCCGGCAGCGGCGGCGCCGTCGCCGCGCCCGGCGAAGCTGCGCAGGGCGCTCACCGCGGCCTGCCAGGCGCGATCGACCAGGCGCCCGCGTTGCGCGGTGACCAGCCGTGCCTGGCCGCTGGCGAACATGCGCGACAGGCTGTCCAGCGATTGCTCGTCGACGCGCTGGCCGCGCTGGTTGACGAACAGGGCATTGTCGGTGAGCGGGCTGTACCAGGACAGGCGCCGTCGGATCACGTCGCCCTGCTGGTTGGTGACGAACTCGATCCAGGCGCCGAACGGCATCACCCGCAATTGTTCGTAGTGGGCCTGTTCGACCGGCGTGCGCGGCGGCAGTTTCGGTCGCGCCGCCTTGGCCTTGTCCTCGCCCAGGCGCACCCGCGCCTTGAGCTTGACCGCCAGCTCGGTACGCGAGGCCGGATCGTCGTCCTCGTCGTCGACGTGGCCGGTGAGCCGCTGCGCGATGACCGTCGCCTCCTCGCCGTGGTAGCCGACCAGCCCGAGCGAGGTCTCGACGTGGCCGCCGAGTTCCGGATCGGCGGCCGGCCGTTCCTGGGTGCAGGCGGCGATGATGCTGCGGGTGGCGTCGAGCTGCTGCCGCCAGCTGTCGGAGTCCTCGCCATGGCGCAGCAGGGTGAGGGTCAGCACGTCCGCCCAGGCCTGGTTGAGCAGGGCGCGCACGAACTTGGGCAGGCGCTGGTCGCCGATGGCCTGTTCGAGTGCCTCGCCGGCGCGCATCTTGGCGACTTCCAGCTTCTCCTTGCCGCGGGCGGCCTCGACGTGGCGCCGTTCCAGCATCTCCGCCTTGCGCACCTGCACCTGCAGGTGTTCCTGCAGCTGGCTGTTGGCCTCGGAGAACACCGCGGGATCGTCGTCGAACCGTTCGACCACGTCGGCCACCACCTGGCGCATCGGCTGCACCAGCTGCGGGTCGAGCTCGTTGCGGTCCATCCAGCGCGCCGCGCTCTCCGCCACCGTATTGAGCAACTGCCGGGCGGGATGGTCCGCGTGCAGGAAGAATGCCCGGTCCCGCAGCGCCACCCGCAGCAGAGGCAGTTGCAGCTCGCGGACCAGGGCCGAGGTCGGGGCGTCGGCGCGGATTTCGTTCTCGATCTGGCCGTACAGCAGGCCCAGCAGTTCGAACGTGTCGTTGTCCTCCGGCGCCAGCGCGGCGCCGGCGCCGCGTTGCTGGCGCGTCCGGGCCAGGACCGCCTGCTTGATCTCCGCGACGCCCCCGCGGCCCTTGGCCGACGAGGGTTGCCGCTGCAGGGTCTTGAGCGCGTCGATCAGGTCGGGCGTGCTCAGTTGCTGGCGGCTTTGCGGCGGGGGTTCCGAGCGCAGCTTGCCGATCAGTTCGCGGCGGCCGGACAGCAGCTGCTGGAGCATGGCGAACGCCGAGTCGTCGTCGTCGCGCTCGGCGGGCGGGCGGGCTTCGCCCATCCACGCGGTATGCGGTCGCAGCGCTTCCGGCAGCGCAGGGCCGGACTTGGGCGCCGGCGGCTGCGCGCCACCCCGGGGTGCGGCCGTCCTGGTGCCGGTCGCCGGCGTCGCGGGCACCGGCTCGGCGGCGCCCGGGCGGGCCCGTACCGGCACGAAGGTCAGTGCCGGCAGTACCCCCTCGGCGGCCAGCAGGTCGTTGACGCGCTCGAGCAGCTGCGGGTAGCCGGCCATCACCTGGCGGTCGAACATCCGGTACAGCAGCAGCCGTGCGTCGTAGTTGATCTCCAGGTCCACCGCGGCGTTGCGCATGGTGCGGCACAGCGTCTGCGGCCCCAGCGGCAGGCGTCCCGCATCGAATGCGGGCGCGCCGGCGAGCACGCCGAAGCGCTGCCCGAGCAGGTGCAGGGCGAGGGTGGCGCGGTTCTCCTGGCGGCTGGCCACCTCGCGCAGCACGGTGTCCTCGTCCATCACCGTGTCCTCGACCAGGGCCAGGTTGCGGAAGCTGATTTCCTCGCCGCCGCGCGCCGCAGGCGCCTCGCCCGGACTGCGCACGCCGGCCAGCGCCGACTCCAGCTCCACCATGAAGCGCGGCACCAGGTCGGCACGGTTGAGGCGGAAGCTGCGCAGGGCCTGCATGTAGCCGGATTCCGAGCCCGGGTTGCGGGCCACGTCGGCGAGCCGGAACAGTTCGCGCTCGAATTCCTGGAGCATCCGGCCCATGCCGTGGTCGAGCTCCTCGGACAGCAGCGCCAGCGTGCGTTCCAGGATCCGGCGCACGCGCGCCGGAAGCCCGGCCGAAGCCAGGCTGCGCGGGTTGCCGGTGTCCCGGAGTGTGGTCATGGGGCGGCCGCGAATGCGGAGTCGGTCACGATTCTTACCACGCCTCGCGGCTGCGGCCAACCGTCGTCATGCGCGCGCAGGCGCGTTCCGCCCTCAGCGGTCGCGCTCCGGCCCGGTGGATGGTCCCGTGCCGGACTCCGGCAGGAACAGCTGCATGACGTCATTGGCGAAGCGCCCCCCCAGCGCGGTCGGAAGTATGCGCCCGCCTTCCTCGATGAGCCAGCCGCGCCGGCGCGCCTGCTCAAGCGGGGCCTGGATCGCCGTGCGGGGCAGGCCGGTGCGCGCCTCGAAGTCGCCGGGCAGGAAGCCTTCGCGCAGCCGCAGCACGTTGAGCATGTACTCGAACGGTCGCTGCGCCGGCTCGACCGCATCGTCGCCGCCGAGGGCCGGCGCGCCGCCCGCGGTCGCCAGCCAGGCGGTGGGGTGGCGGACGCGCCAGCGCCGGCGGATCGACTGGGCGGCGCCGAGGGTCAACTTGCCGTGGGCGCCGGCGCCGATGCCGATGTAGTCGCCGTAGCGCCAGTAGTTGAGGTTGTGAACGCACTCTTGACCCGGGCGCGCATACGCGGATGTCTCGTACTGGGCGTAGCCGGCCGCCGCCAGCAGAGCCTGGCAGCGCTCCTGCATGTCCCAGGCGAGGTCTTCGTCCGGCAGGTCCGGCGGCGGCCGAGCGGCGAAGACGGTATTGGGCTCCAGGGTGAGCTGGTAGTGCGAGACGTGCGCCGGCGCCAGCGCCAGCGCGAGCTCGAGATCGCGCTCGGCCATCGCCAGCGACTGCGCGGGCAGGGCGTACATGAGGTCGAGGTTGAGGTTGTCGTAGCCGGCATCCTGGGCCAGCTTCACCGCCGCTTCGGCATCGGCGCCGTCGTGGATGCGGCCGAGCCTGCGCAGGCAGCCGTCGTCGAAGCTCTGGACGCCGAAGCTGATGCGGTTGACCCCGGCGGCACGGTAGTCCCCGAAGCGGCCGTGCTCGGCGGTTCCGGGATTGGTTTCCAGGGTGATCTCCAGCCCGGGCGCGAAGCGCAGCCGAGCGGCGGCGCCCTGCAGGAAGCGATCGATTGCCGCCGCGGGGAACAGGCTCGGGGTGCCACCACCGAAAAACACCGAATGCACGGTGCGTCCCCAGGCGAGGGGCAGGTCGTGTTCGAGATCGGCGAGCAGCGCGTCGACATAGGCGTCGAACGGCAGGGCGCTGCGCGCCTGGTGCGAGTTGAAGTCGCAGTAGGGGCATTTGCGCACGCACCAGGGCAGGTGCACATAGAGCGACAGCGGCGGTGCGGTCAGCATGGCGTCCGGTAGCGGCCGAGGCAGCGCTCGTGCTCGGTCAGCGCATCCCCCTCGGCGTCGATCCGGGCATAGGCCTCGCGCGAAGCCTCCAGGCAGGCCGCGTAGGCCGCCTCCGAGTCCCAGCGGTCGATCGTCACCCACGGCCCGGTGCCGGTATCGACCAGGAGCTCGGTGCCGAGGTAGCCCGCATACTCCCGGAACAGCGTCGCCCAGCCGCCCTGCGGGCCATGGAGGGCGCGGAACGCGTCCTCGGCACCGGGACGGACCTGGTATTGCCAGATGATCACGAACATGGCGGCTCCCCCTGGTCGAACGCGCCGGACAGCAGCGGCCGCAGTGCCGCCAGGGCGCGGCCGCGGTGGCTGATGCGGTGCTTGCGCGCCGGTTCGAGCTCGGCGGCGGACAGCCCGGAGCCGGGATCGAGGAACACCGGATCGTAGCCGAATCCGCCGGTGCCGCGGGGCGCCTCCAGGATCCGGCCCCGCCAGCTTCCCTCGGCGATCAGCGGCCGCGGGTCGTGCGCATGGCGCAGCACCACGATCACCGCATGGAAACAGGCGCTGCGGCGCGGAGCAGGCACCCCGGCCAGCGCCGCGAGCAGCGCGGCGATGTTCGCCGCGTCGTCGCCGTGGCCTCCGGCATAGCGGGCCGAGTACAGCCCCGGGGCGCCGTCCAGCGCATCGACGCAGAGGCCGGAATCGTCGGCGAGCGCCGGCAGCCCGGTGGCGCGCGCGGCATTGCGCGCCTTGAGCACGGCGTTCTCGACGAAGCTGAGGCCGGTTTCCTCGACGTCGCGCACGCCCAGTTCGCCCTGGGCGACGAACTCGATGCCATCGTCGCCGAGCAGGTCGCGGAACTCGGCCAGCTTGCCGCGGTTGCCGCTGGCGATCACAAGCTTCACGGGCGCAGCCGCCGCGGTTCCGGGCGCTTTCCGCGCGTCGGCGGCGAGCCCTCCGGCCGCGTCGGGCCCCGCACGTGCACGTTCCTTGCGAATCCGGCGTCGCAGCCGTCCACCGCCACGGCCCCCGGCGCCGGCCGGATCATCGCCGCGCCCCGCCGGCCCGCGCGGCAGTCGCGCTCACCGCGCCAGCGCCTCGCGCTGCATGGCGACCAGTTCGGTCACGCCGGCGGCGGCCAGTGCGGTCATCGCGTCGAGTTCCTCGCGCCTGAATGCATGTCCCTCGGCGGTGCCCTGCAGTTCGATGAAGCCGCCGCCGTCGTTCATGACCACGTTCATGTCGGTGTCGCAGTCGCTGTCCTCGGCGTAGTCAAGGTCGAGTACCGGCACGCCGCGCCAGACGCCGACCGAGACGGCCGCGACCGCGCCGAATACCGGGTCGCGGGTGATCTCGCGGCGCGCCTGCAGCCAGCGCACCGCGTCGACCAGGGCCACGTAGGCACCGGTGATCGCCGCGGTGCGGGTGCCGCCGTCGGCCTGCAGCACGTCGCAGTCGAGGGTGATGGTGCGCTCGCCCAGCAGTTTGCGGTCGACGCAGGCGCGCAGCGAGCGGCCGATCAATCGCTGGATCTCCAGGGTGCGTCCGCCCTGCTTGCCGCGCGCGGCCTCGCGGTCGCTGCGGGTATGGGTGGCGCGCGGCAGCATGCCGTATTCGGCCGTCACCCAGCCTTCGCCCTTGCCGCGCAGGAACGCCGGCACGCGGTTTTCGACGCTCGCGGTGCAGAGCACCCGGGTCTGCCCGAAGCAGACCAGCACCGAGCCTTCGGCGTGCGCCGTGTAGCCGCGCTCGATGCCGATGTCGCGCAGCTGGTCCGGCGCGCGGCCGCTGGGACGGGAAATGGTCATGCAGGAATACCGGGCTGCGGGCGGGAAAGTCTAGCAGTCCGTCACATGCCCGGGGCGCGGATGGCATACTGCCGGGCCGCCCTGCAGCCCGGACCCGCATGACCAGAAGCATGACCGCCTACGCCTCGGGCGAGCGCGCCACGCCCTGGGGCACGCTGGGATGCGAACTGCGCGGGGTCAACCACCGCTTCCTCGAACTGGGAGTGCGCGCGCCGGACGAGCTGCGCGCTTTCGAGCCGCTGCTGCGCGAACGGGTGGCGACCCAGGTCTCGCGCGGCAAGCTGGACCTGGCGCTGCGCCTGCGTCCGGCGGAAGGCGCGGACTCGCTGCAGGTGAACACGGCGATGCTCGACCAGCTGGCGGCCCTTGCCGACACCCTGGACCGGCGCCTGCCCACGCTGCGCACCGAACTGACCGCGCTGCTGCAGTTCCCCGGGTTGCTGCAGTCGCGCGACGTCGATCCGGCCGCCATGCAGGCCGAGGCCATGGCCCTGCTGGACGAGGTGCTGGCGGCATTCGTGGCGGCGCGCGAGCGCGAGGGCGGAAAGCTCGCGGCCGCGATCGGCGAGCGCGTCGACGGCATCGCCAGGATCGCCGCGGAGGTGCGCACGATGATGCCGGCGATCCGCGAAGGCCAGCGCGCGCGGCTGGAGGCGCGCGTCGCCGACCTGGCACAGCCGCTCGATCCGGGACGCCTGGAGCAGGAACTGGTGCTGTGGCTGCAGAAGCTCGACGTCGACGAGGAGCTCGACCGGCTCGACAGCCACATCGACGAGATCCGCAGGGTGCTTGCACAGCGCGAACCGGTGGGCCGGCGGCTGGATTTTCTGCTGCAGGAGTTCAACCGCGAGGCCAACACCCTGGGGTCGAAATCGGTGGACCGCCGCACCTCCCAGGCCGCCGTCGATCTCAAGGTGCTGATCGACCAGGTACGCGAGCAGGTGCAGAATCTCGAGTAGCGGGAATGGGGAATCGGGAATGGTGAGCAGCAAGAATAGAACGGGCCCGGAATGGGGGCGCAGCCGGCTGCGGCGGCGATCGCTGACCCCGTTTACCGATTCCCGATTCCCGATTTCCGATTCCCGGCCCTGATGCGCGGAACCCTCTACATCGTCGCGGCGCCTTCCGGCGCCGGCAAGTCCAGCATCGTCAACGCCTGCCTGGCGCGCGATCGCGATATCTGCCTGTCGATCTCGTTCACCTCGCGCGCGCCGCGACCGGGCGAGCGGCACGCCGAGCACTACCATTTCATTGGTGCGGACGAGTTCCGGCGGATGATCGATGCCGGCGACTTCTTCGAGTACGCGCAGGTGCACGGCGACTGGAAGGGCACCGCCCGGCAATCGGTCGAGCCGCAGTTGGCGGCCGGGCGCGACGTGCTGTTGGAGATCGACTGGCAGGGCGCGCGCCAGGTGCGCAGGCAGGTGCCCGAGGCGGTCAGCATCTTCATCCTGCCGCCGTCGCGGGAGGCGCTGGAAGAGCGCATGCGCAAGCGCGGCCAGGACAGCGAGGAGGTCATCCGCCAGCGGCTGGCGGCAGCGCGCGAGGAGATGTCGCACCACGACGAATTCGATTACGTGATCGTCAACGAGGATTTCGCGACCGCCGTGGACGAAATGTGCGCCATCTTCGTCGCCAGCCGGCTGCGGCGGCCGCAACAGGCCGGCCGCCATGCGGCGCTGATCGCGGCGCTGCTGGCCGGATCCGCCGGGGAATACGCGCCCTAGGCCGCTGCGCGACCGACAGGAATGGACCCAACTCTTTGATTTTCAAGGCCAAGCCTTGCGTTCCAGTGGCCGCTGGGCTATCGTTCGCGGTCCCCTCAACCATCGTTCGCGCGACCCATCGGTCGCCCGGGAGCCCGCTATGGCCCGCATTACCGTGGAAGACTGCCTCGAAGTGGTCGACAACCGTTTCGAACTGGTCATGATGGCCGCCAAGCGCGCGCGCCAGCTGGCCAACGGCGTCGAGGCGCAGCTGGACAACAGCGAGCACGACGACAAGCCGACCGTGCTGGCGCTGCGCGAGATCGCCGCCCGCAGCATCGACGACGACTACATCGAGGCCGTGGACAAGGCCGAGCGCGAGCGCAAGGAGCGCGAGGCGCTGGAATGGGCCGCCGCCGAGGTGGTCGCCGACGACGATCTGTCCAAGGGCGACGACCTGTAGGGCCGGGAAACGGGAAGCGGGAATCGGGAATAGCGCCGGCGATTCGCGGACGCCCGTGCCGCCCCGTGGCACCCTCCCGGCCGAAATCGACGGCCCCGCTTCGCGGGGCCGTAGTTTTTTGGGGCCGGGAGAGGGTGGGCGGGCGGGTGCGCATTCGCGATTTCCCATTCCCTATTCCCCATCGCCGGCCTTCGCTTTAGGCTCGCCGGATGACGCCGGTCGAAACCGCACAGGAGAACGGCCCGGTCCCCGCCGACGACGCGGTGCCCGAGTACATGCTCGCGCTCGAACAGGCCACCGGCTACCTGTCCGCCGGGCAGCGCCGGGTGCTGCGGCGGGCGTGGGCGGTCGGCGCCGCGGCGCACGCCGGGCAGACGCGCAAGTCCGGCGAGCCGTACATCACCCACCCGGTGGCGGTGGCGCGGGTGCTGGCCGAGCAGAAGGTCGACCTCGAGACCCTGGTCGCAGCGATCCTGCACGACACCATCGAGGACACCCCCCTGACCCGCGAAGCCCTGGCGGGCGAGTTCGGCGAGACCGTGGCCGAGCTGGTCGACGGCGTCACCAAGCTCGACAAGCTGCACTTCGGCAGTCGCCAGGAAGCCGCCGCCGAGAGCTTCCGCAAGATGATGCTGGCGATGGCGCGCGACCTGCGCGTGATCCTGATCAAGCTCGGCGACCGGCTGCACAACATGCGCACGCTCGGGGCGCAGTCGGCTGAGGCCAGGGAGCGGATCGCCCGCGAGACCCTCGAGGTCTATGCCCCGATCGCGCAGCGGCTGGGCATGAACCTGATCAAGGCCGAGCTCCAGGACCTCGGATTCCGCGCGCTGCATCCGATGCGCCACGCGGTGCTGCAGAAGCGCATCCGCGCCCAGCCGCTGGTGCGCCGCGAATCCCTGGCCAAGATCGAGGCGCAGCTCGCCCAGCGCCTGACCAACGAGGGCCTGCAGTACCGCCTGGTCGGCCGGGTGAAGTCGCCCTGGAGCATCTACAACAAGATGCAGGCCGAGGGAAAGACCTTCGACCAGGTGATGGACGTGTTCGGCTTCCGGGTGATCGTGCGTACGGTGGCCGAGTGCTACCACGCGCTCGGGGTGGCGCACTCGGTCTACAAGCCGCTCGACGGGCGCTTCCGCGACTTCATCGCCATCCCCAAGGCGAACGGCTACCAGTCGCTGCACACGGTGCTGTTCGGGCCCTACGGGGCGCCGATCGAGGTGCAGATCCGTACCGAGGAGATGGACCTGATCGCCGAGCGCGGCATCGCCGCGCACTGGGCCTACAAGCATGGCGGCAGCCCGACCAGCGCCCAGACCCGCGCGCACTCCTGGATCTCGAACCTGCTCGAGTCGCAGAGTTCCACCGGTTCGTCGCTGGAGTTCCTGGAGAACGTCAAGGTCGACCTGTTCCCCGACGAGGTCTACCTGTTCACGCCCAAGGGCGACATCCTGGCGTTGCCGCGCAACGCCACTGCGCTCGATTTCGCCTATGCGGTGCACACCGACGTCGGCAACCACGCGGTGGCGGCGCGCGTGGACCGCAAGCTGGTGCCGCTGCGCACCAGGCTGGCCAGCGGCCAGCAGGCCGAGGCGATCACCGCGAAGTCGGCGGCGCCCAAGCCGCAGTGGCTGGAATTCGTCGTCACCAGCAAGGCGCGGACCGCGATCCGCCAGCAGCTCAAGCAGCTCGAGCACGAGGACGCGGTGCAGCTGGGCCACCGCATGCTGGACCGCGCGCTGGAAGACATCGGCAGCTCGCTCGAGCGCCTGCCCGGCGAACGCCTCGACGCGTTCCTGGCCGAGTACCGCTACCCGCGCCTGGAGGAGCTCCTCGCCGAGATCGCCCTCGGCAACCGCATGCCCGCCCAGGTGGCGCAGTCGCTGGCGCAGCATGGCCACGGCGGGGAGACCGAAGGCGCCCGCGAAGCCGCCGACCCGTCGCGGCCCGGCGACAGCATCCTGATCACCGGCAACGAGCGCGGCGTGATCGCCTTCGCCAACTGCTGCACGCCGATCCCGGGCGACGACATCATGGGCTACCACACCGCAGGTAAGGGCGTGGTCGTCCACCGCCTGGAATGCAGCAACCTGGCCGACTATCGCAAGTCGCCCGATCGCTGGGTGTCGATCGGTTGGGATCGCGAGGTCTCGGGCGACTACAGCGTGGCGCTGCGGATCGAGGTCGAGAACCGGCCGGGCGTGCTGGCGCAGGTAGCGGCGGCGATCGCCCAGGCCGACTCCAATATCGAGGGGGTGGACTACCTGGAGCGCGACAGCAACATCGCCGCGATCCGCTTCTCGATCGAGGTGCGCAACCGCAAGCACCTGGCGGACGTGATCCGCCGCACCCGGCGCCTGGGCGTGGTGCACGGCGTGCAGCGGCTGTAAGCCGGGCGGCGCCCCGCGACCGCCGCTACAATTGCCGGTCCACGCCTGCCTGGAGCCGTCATGCCCCGAACCCCCGTCAGCACCGGCGGCGCGCCTGCCGCCATCGGCCCCTACTCGCAGGCCACGCGCGCCGGCGACACGGTGTTCCTGTCCGGCCAGATCGCGCTCCACCCCGACAGCGGCGAGCTCGCCGAGGGCGGCATCCGCGCGCAGGCGCGGCGCGCGTTCGCCAATCTCGAGGCGGTCTGCGCGGCGGCCGGGGGGTCGCTCGACGACGTCGTGCGGGTGGGCCTGTACCTGACCGACCTGGGCGAGTTCTCCGAGGTCAACGCGGTCATGGCCGAAGTGTTCGCCGAGCCCTATCCGGCGCGCTCCACCATCGGCGTGGCGGCGCTCCCGCGCGGCGCGGTGTTCGAGGTCGACGCGGTGATGGTGCTGCGCTGAGGCGCGACCCGGATCGCGGCGGGGTTTGCGGCGGTGCGCCTTCGCGGCATGCTTGAGCGATGGCGGCGCCACGACCCGTTCCGAGCTTCGACCCCGCGCACCAGCCGCTCGCCGGGCTCGCGGGAGTCGGCGCACGCACCGCCGACAAGCTCGCCGCGCGCGGCCTGCTGACCCTGCAGGACCTGTGGCTGCAGCTGCCGCGGCAGTACGAGGACCGGACCCGCATCGCGCCGATCCGCGGCCTGCAGGCCGGGCAGCCGGTGCAGGTGGAGGGCGTGGTGGAGGCGGTCGAGCGCGGTTTCCGCTATCGGCCGATGCTGCGGGTGGCGCTGGGCGACGACTCCCGCGCGACGCTGGTGCTCAGGTTCTTCCACTTCCGTCCCGCACAGGTGGCGCAGTTCCGCGTCGGCGCGCGGGTGCGCTGCTACGGCACCCCGCGTCCGGGACAGCACGGTCTGGAGATCGTGCACCCGAGCTATCGCATCCTCGGCGACGACGAGCGACCCGGGCTGGGCGACAGCCTGGATCCGGTGTATCCGCAGGTCGAGGGGGTCGGCGCGGCGACGATGCGGCGCCTGATCGGGCAGGCGCTCGAGCGCCTGCCGGGCCACGACGTCCTCGAGCTGCTGCCGTCCGCCGCGGCGGACGCGCATGGCCTGCCGACCCTTCGCGAGGCCTTGCTCACCGTGCACCGCCCCCCGCCCCGGGCCGACCTGGGCGCGCTGCTGGCCGGCACCCATCCCGCGCAGCGGCGGCTGGCGCTGGAGGAATTGCTAGCCCATCACCTCAGCCTGCGCCGCCAGCGGATCGCGCTGCAGCGCCACGGCGCGCGGCCGTTCGACGTCCCGGGGCAACTGGCCGACCGGCTGCGCGAGGCGCTGCCCTTCGCCCTCACCGCCGCCCAGCAGCGGGTCTACGATCAGGTCGGTCGCGATCTGCGCCAGCCGGTGCCGATGCTGCGCCTGGTCCAGGGCGATGTCGGCAGCGGCAAGACCGTGGTCGCCGCGCTGGCGGCGCTGCTGGCGGTGGAGGCCGGGACCCAGGCCGCGCTGATGGCGCCGACCGAACTGCTGGCGGAGCAGCACTTGGCCAGCTTCCGCGCATGGCTCGAGCCGCTGGGCGTGCGCGTGGGCTGGCTTGCCGGCAAGGTCGGCGGCAAGGCGCGCACCCGCGCGCTCGCCGACATCGCCGCGGGGGAGGTGCAGGTCGTCGTCGGCACCCATGCGCTGATGCAGGAAGGCGTGGAGTTCCGCGGGCTGGGGCTGGTGATCGTCGACGAGCAGCACCGCTTCGGCGTCCACCAGCGCCTGGCGCTGCGCGACAAGGGTGCAAGCGGCGGCCGCGTGCCGCACCAGCTGGTGATGACCGCCACGCCGATCCCCCGGACCCTGGCGATGACCGCCTACGCGGACCTGGACGTCTCGGCGATCGACCAGCTGCCGCCCGGGCGCACCCCGGTGCAGACGGTGGTACTGAGCGCCGAACGCCGACCCGAGCTGATCGAGCGGATCCGCGCCGCCTGCGCCGAGGGGCGGCAGGCCTACTGGGTCTGCACCCTGATCGAGGAGGATGCGGCCAAGCCCTCCAGTGCGGCCGCCGGCAGCGGTGCCCGCGCCGACGTGGTCGCGCAGGCCGCCCAGGGGACCTTCGAGGCGCTGGGCGCAGCGCTGCCGGAGCTGCGCGTCGGCCTGGTCCACGGGCGCATGAAACCCGCCGACAAGCAGCAGGCGATGCGGCGCTTCAAGGGCGGGGAGACCGACCTGCTGGTGGCCACCACGGTGATCGAAGTCGGGGTCGACGTCCCCAATGCGTCGCTGATGATCATCGAGAACGCCGAGCGGCTGGGGTTGTCGCAGCTGCACCAGCTGCGCGGACGGGTGGGGCGCGGCAGCGCCGCCTCGAGCTGTGTGCTGCTGTACCAGCCGCCGCTGTCGCAGATGGCCCGCCAGCGCCTGGCGACCATGCGCGCGACCGGCGACGGTTTCGTGATCGCCGAGAAGGACCTGGAACTGCGCGGGCCGGGGGAACTGCTGGGCACGCGCCAGACCGGCCTGGCGGCATTCCGTCTGGCCGACCTGGCGCGCGACGCCGACCTGCTGCCCGCCGTGCACGCGATCGGCGAGCAGCTGCTGCGGGAATCGCCGCAGATCGCCGACCGGCTGATCGAGCGCTGGATCGGCGGCGCGGCGCGCTACGCTGCGGCCTGACCCCGCGCCGGGGCAGAGGGGGCGGAAAGGCGCCGCAGCGCCGCTCGGCCGGCGCCGCCGGGCATGCCTGGGGTCGTCGCGCGGCTGCCCGGAAACTCTCGCGGCCTTCGCGGCCATGGGTCGCTTGCGGAATGATGCCGCTGCGGGCGGCTCGCCCGCAGGAGCGCGCCAGGGCACGCGAACTCCCGCGCCGCGGGCCGGCGATTGGACAGCCGGCCGCCACGCCGGGGGATAATGGCGCATGGACGAACCCATTCCCCTGCTGATCGACACCGATCCGGGCGTCGACGACGCCCTCGCCCTGCTGCTCGCCTTCAACGATCCGCGCCACCGGGTGGAGGCGCTGACCATCGCCGCAGGCAACGTCGGATTGCGCCACACCGTGGCCAATGCGCTCAAGCTGGTCGAGGTATGCCGGGCCGACGTCCCCGTGTACCCCGGCTGCGCCGGCCCGCTGCTGCATCCGTCCCGCGATGCGGCCTACGTGCACGGACGCGACGGCTTCGGCGACGTCGGCTACGTCCCGGCGGCCGGCGAGGCCGGGCGCGAGCACGCGGCGCTGGCGATCCTGCGGCTGTCGCATCTGCACGCCGGGCGCCTGCTGCTGGTGGCGCTGGGGCCGCTGACCAATCTCGCGCTGGCGCTGAAGCTCGACCCGACCCTGCCGCAGCGCATCGCCCGCCTGGTGGTGATGGGCGGAGCGGTCACCGCCCACGGCAACATCACCCCGGCGGCGGAGTTCAACGTCGCTTTCGATCCGGAGGCGGCGCGGATCGTGTTCGAGGGATTTCCGCGCTTCGACCTGGCCGACTGGGAGGCGGTGCTGGCGCACGGCTTCCCCCATGCCGAGGCCGAGACCTGGCTGCGCGCCGATTCGCCGCGCGCGCGCTTCTATGAGGCGATCTCGCGCCAGACCAGGCTGTGGTCCGCCGACCGCCGCGGCGACCACTGGCACTCGGCCGACGCGCTGGCGATGGCCTGGGCGCTTCAGCCCGAGGACGCGCTGGAGACGGTGGAGCGGCCGGTGGCGGTGGAACTGGCCGGTACCCACACCCGCGGCGCCACCGTGGTCGACTGGCAGCGCCAGGACGGCGGCGCCGACAATGCCCGGATCCTGATGCGCTACGACCGGCCCCGTTTCCACGACCTGATCCGGGCCGCGCTGGCCGCCGGCGGCGGGCCGCAGGGGTGATTGCGCACGGAGGGCACGGGCGGCTACAATAATCGGCTTCCCGCAATTCCGGTGCCGCCATGAAGGCCGAGATCCACCCCGAGTACCGCGAAGTCGTGTTCCAGGACGTGACTTCCGATTTCAGGATCCTCACCCGTTCCACCCTCGCCAGCTCCGCCAAGGAGAGGGTGAAGTGGGAGGACGGCAACGAGTATCCGCTGGTTAAGATCGAGGTCTCCTCGGCCTCGCATCCGTTCTACACCGGCAAGAACAAGCTCATGGATACCAGCGGCCGCGTCGACAAGTTCCGCAAGCGCTACGCCAAGTAGCCGCGCAGCGGCCGGGCGCCGACCGCCGAGCGGGGCCGCGCCGATGCCGGCGTCCTCGCGCCACGCCGATGTTCCAGATGGCCGCCCCCGGGCGGCCTTCGTCGTTGTGGCCCGGGCGCGGCGTCGAGTCCGGGCCGGACCGCACGGCGCCGTATGCGATAATGCGCGTTCTCCGCGGCTTGCCGCGGTCTCTCCCACGATCCACCCGCATCGCCGCGGCCCCTCGCCGTGGTCGATGCCGATCCCGAAAGGAGTGTGCTGTGTCAGATCTTGACCAGGTCACGCTGGGCGCCGGCGACAAGTCGGTGACGTTGCCGGTGCAGACCGGCACGCTCGGCAATCCCTGTATCGATATCGCCAGGCTGCCGAAGGAGACCGGCTGCTTCACCTACGACGCCGGCTTCACCGCCACGGCGTCCTGCAAGTCGGCGATCACCTACATCGATGGCGATGCCGGCGTGCTGCTGTATCGCGGCTATCCGATCGACCAGCTGGCCGAGAAGTCGAGCTTCCTCGAGGTGGCCTACCTGCTGATCAACGGCGAGTTGCCGGACCAGAAGCAGTTCGCCGCTTTCAGCCACGACGTCACCCATCACACGATGATGCACGAGGCGCTGAAGAGCTTCCTCAACGGCTTCCGCCACGACGCCCATCCGATGGCGATGCTCTGCGGTTCGGTGGCCTCGCTGTCGGCGTTCTACCACGACACCCTCGACCTCAACGATCCGGAGCAGCGGCGCATGGCCGCGGTGCGGCTGATCGCCAAGATTCCGACCATCGCCGCGGCGGCCTACCGTTACTCGATCGGCTGGCCGATCCGCTATCCGCGCAACAACCTCGACTACGTCAGCCGCTTCCTGCACATGATGTTCGAGGTCCCGAGCGAGCCGCTCGAGCTCAATCCGGTGGTCGCCAAGGCTCTGGACCTGTTGTTCATCCTGCATGCCGACCACGAGCAGAATGCCTCGACCTCGACGGTGCGCCTGGTCGGGTCCACCGGCGCCAATCCCTACGCCTGCGTCTCGGCGGGGATCGCGGCGCTGTGGGGGCCGGCGCACGGCGGCGCCAACGAGGCCGTGCTCAAGATGCTCGAGGAGATCGGCACCCCGGACAAGGTCGAGAGCGCGATCGCCCGCGCCAAGGACAAGGAGTCCGGCTTCCGCCTGATGGGCTTCGGCCATCGCGTCTACAAGAACTTCGATCCGCGCGCGAAGATCATCCGCGAGATGACTCACAAGGTGCTCGGCGAGCTCGGCGTCGACGATCCGCTGCTGGAAGTGGCGATGAAGCTCGAGGAGGCGGCGCTCAAGGACGACTACTTCGTGCAGCGCAAGCTGTACCCGAACGTCGATTTCTACAGCGGCATCATCTACAAGGCGCTGAAGATCCCCACCGAGATGTTCACCGTCATGTTCGCGATCGGCCGCACCGCCGGCTGGGTGGCGCACTGGCTGGAGCAGCAGACCGATCCTGAAGCGAAGATCGGCCGTCCCCGGCAGATCTATACCGGCGCGGACACCCGCGACTACGTGGCCATCGACCGCCGCTGATGGCGCGCGGTTCGGCCGCCGACCAGACCGAGCCGCGGCCTGTCCGCGGCTTCGTTCTTTTCAAATGGTCGGTCTACGCGCTGTTGATCGCCAACGTGGCGCTCTACGCCCTGCAGGGCACGCCCACCGAAACCCTGGATACCGCGGCATGGGTGCTGCTGTTGCTCCTGTTCGAATGGGAGACCGGCGGCTGGCGGCTGGCGGAACGGTCGCGGCCGACCGTGCGCCTGTTGCGGGCGGCGGCGGGCGTGGCGGTGGCGTGGGCCTGCATCGCGTACGGCCTGGCCGGCGAAATGCTGGACTTCGCCAATGCCGCCGCCTGGCTGGGCGTGGTCGCGGCCCTGGAACTGGAGCTGCGGCTGCCCGTGCGATACCGCCGCCTTCACGCCGCCCGGCGCTGGAGCGCATGGCTGCTGTACCTCGCCCTGGCCGGATTCGCGCTGGCCTGGTGGGTTGGCGCGTTCGGCGGCCAGCACGGCGCCTGGCTGGATGCCTGGGACGCGAGCCTGTGGCTGGCCGCTTTCGTGACGATCGAACTCAACGTGTTCGGCATCGGCCGCCGACGCTGAGGCGGGCCGCGGGCGCGACGCAAGGGCTCGCCCCGCGCCCGTCCGGGCGTCCGGCGCTCGGCAGCGGCTCGCGGCACGCCATCGGGTGGTCCGGCTGCCGGGGCGGCCGACGGAGCACCACGGCCTAGCGCGTCATTCGCGGTTCCACTCGATCTCCTGCTCGGCAAGGAGTTGCCGCAGCTGCGCCGCGCCGGCCCGGCGCATGGGCCGTTCGTCGATCCCGGACAGGGGCGCCTGGCGCAGCGCGTCGAGCGGCAGCACGCTCAGGTCGAAGGCCAGGTCCTCTGCCGCGAAGACCCAGACCGTGAAGTCCCCGCTCCGTTCGCGATCCAGGCGCAGGCGGCGCGTCCGCGCCTCGGCGGGAATCCCGTGCTCCTCGAGGAAGCGCGGGACCGCGTCGACGTCGTCGGCGTACAGGTGCAACGTTACCGGGGAATGCGCATCCGCGGTGCCTTCCAGCACCGGCCCGACCAGGCGCGGCCGGAACACCGCGAAGAAATCGAGGGCGCGCAGTGCGGCTTCGCGCCGTTGCCGCAGGGCGTCTGTCTGACTGTTGCCGAGGAACAGTCGCTGGTACTCGCGCAGTGCGTCCTCGATCTCGCGATTGCGCGGCAGCGAGGCGTCATCGTGGATGCCGAGCCGCGCGGCGGCCTTGAGCTTGGCCTGGTGGAAGTCGCGGATGCCGCCCTCGGCCATCATCCGGGCCGCCTCATGGGCGAGCCGGTGGCGGCGTTCGCGGGTGCGGGTCTCGGCGTGCTGGCGGGCGTGGTGCATGGCAGCTTCCCGGTCGAGGCCTGAGCCCGACTCTATACCAGCGGGGGAGCGGCCGGAAAGTCAAACGGGGCGGGACCGACCCTCGGTCCGCCGCGCGGCGGCGGGGCGGGCCGCGCGCCAGGTCCGATGTTCTGCCGTGCAGGAAAACCAGCGTCGACGGAGTCCGGCGGGGCGTCCCGCTAGAAGATGTCGAACGCCTCCTCGCTGGGCAGCGAGTCGTCGAAGACGTCGTCGACCTCGCTGGCCATCCGCTCCAGGTCCTCGGCCTTGACGTATTCGGTGATGCCGCCGGAGCCGCCCGGCAGCAGCCGGCCGCTGGCGCTCACGCTCACCTGCACCATGCCCTGCGGCGGATCGTGCGGCATCGACGGCTGGCCGTCGAGCGCCACGCGCATGTAGTCGATCCAGATCGGCAGGGCGGCGCGGCCGCCGTACTCGCGGTAGCCGAGCGAGCGGTTGTCGTCGCGGCCGACCCAGACCGTGGTGACCAGATTGCCGCCGAACCCTGAAAACCAGGCATCGCGGTGGTCGTTGGTCGAGCCGGTCTTGCCGCCGACGTCGTCGCGCTCGAGCGCGCGCGCCGCCGCGCCGGTACCGCGGCGGACCACGTCGCGCATCATCGACACCAGCTGCCAGGCGACCCGCTCGTCGATGGCGCGCGGGGCCTGCGGCAGGTCCAGGTCGATGACGATGTCGTCGTCCTGGGCGTCGCCGGAAGCCGCCGGTTCCGGATCGGGATCCGGAGCGACCGGGGCGGCGGGGCCGAGATTGAAGCCGTCGACGATATGCGCCTGCGCGGCGGTGCGCCCCGGTCCGCCATCCGAGCCGCAGCCGCGGCACGCGGTGGCGGGTGTTTCCTTGAAGATCACCTCTCCGTCGCGGTCGCGGACCTCGTCGATGAACCAGGGCGTCACCCGGAAGCCGCCGTTGGCGAAGACCGCATAGCCGCGGGCGACGTCGAGCGGCGCCAGCGAGGGGGTGCCGAGCGAGATCGACAGGTTCGGCGGCAATTCGGCCTCGTCGAAGCCGAAATGGCTGATGTAGCGGCGGGCGTAGTCGACGCCGATGGCGTCGAGCAGACGCACCGAGACCAGGTTGCGCGACCGGACCAGGGCTTCGCGCAGCCGCATCGGCCCGGCGAACTTGCCGTCGTCGTTCTGCGGCCGCCAGTCCTGGCCGCGGCGCATCCGGAACACCACCGGGGCGTCGAGCACGATCGAAGCCGGATTGAAGCCGCGCTCGAAGGCGGCCGCATAGATGAAGGGCTTGAAGCTGGAGCCCGGCTGGCGCCGCGCCTGGGTGGCGCGGTTGAACTTCTGCCCGGCGAAGCTGAAGCCGCCGACCAGCGACCGCAGCGCACCGGTATCGTATTCGAGCGAGACCAGAGTCGACTGGGCGCGCGGCACCTGCTCGAGGCGATAGCCGACCTCCGGCGCCGCCGCGGCGCCTTCGCCATCGGTGGCCGGGGGAGCCTCGATGCGGCGCACGCGCACCAGCTGGCCGCGCTCGAGCAGCGCCGAGGGCGCACGGTTGGTCCAGCGGCTGGCCGCGGCGTCGAGGGTGACCGTGCTGCCGTCGCCCAGCACCACGTCGGCAGTGCCGTCGCCGCTGCGCAGGACGATCGCCGGCAGCATCCCCGCCTGGGCCGGGATGCCGCGCAGGTGCGCCGCGACAGCGGCCGCATCGTCGCCGGCCCCCAGCTCGAAGGTCTGCTCGGCCCCGGCCCAGCCGTGGCGCCTGTCGTAGACGGTCAGACCGTCGCGCAGCGCCAGCTCCGCGGCGGCCTGGTAGGTCGGATCGATGGTGGTGACCACGTGATAGCCCCGGGTCAGCACGTCGCCGCCGTAGCGGGCGATCATCTCCTGGCGCACCATCTCCGCCACGTAGGGCGCATAGACCTCGACCGGGCGCTCGTGCGGGGTGGCGTGCATCTCCGCCGCCTGACCGGCGCGCTCCTGCGCCGGGCTGATGAAGCCGAGCTCGCGCATCCGCTGCAGCACGTAGTCGCGACGGATGCGGGCGCGTTCGGGGTTGGTGATCGGGTTGCCGCTGGACGGGAACTTGGGGATCGACGCCAGCGTGGCCACCTCGTCCAGGCTCAGCTCATCCAGCGGCTTGCCGTAGTAGAACTCCGCTGCCGCGGCGATGCCGTAGGCGCGGTTGCCGAAGAAGCTCTTGTTCAGGTAGAGCTCGAAGATCTCGTCCTTGGTCAACTCGCGCTCCATCTTCATGGCCAGCAGCATCTCGGCCAGCTTGCGCGTGTAGCTGTACTCGGAACTCAGGAAGAACTGGCGGGCGACCTGCTGGGTGATGGTGGAGCCGCCCGGCACGCGGCGGTCGTCGGTGGTCGCCAGCAGCCAGATCGCCCGCGCCACGCCGCGGTAATCGACCCCGCCATGCTCGTAGAAGCGGTTGTCCTCGATGGCGATGAAGGCCTGCTTGACCGGCTCGGGGACCTGCTCGATCTTCACCGGATAGCGGCGGGTCTCCCCGAACAGCGCCATCAGCCTCCCGTCCCGGGCATAGACGTACAGCGGTTCCTGCAGCTCGACGTTGCGCAGGCTATGCACCTCGGGCAGGCGCGCGGAGACCACGAAATAAAGCGTGGCGGCGGCCAGGGCCCCCAGCAGGCCCAGGCCCAGCAAGGCGATCAGCAGCCAGCGCAACAGGCGTCGGAGTCGGGGCATCTGGCAGTTCCGGCCGGGGAGCGGCGTTTCGTCGTGGGGGCGGAGTATAGAGGACTCAGCCGGATGGCCCCCTGTGGGCCGTACCCCCGTTCATCCGGGGGGCGAAGGGGGCACTGGGGCACGGTTCCGGCATGCCGATGGTTGCCAAGGGGTGAAAAGTCCGTTATTTAATGCGCCGGGGCACGATGCGCACGTAAGCGCCCGTGACAAAGGGGAAAACCGTGGGGTTAATCACAAAAAGCCAGTCGCCGCTCGTGGGCGTCGACATCAGCTCGACAGCGGTCAAGCTCCTGCAGCTCTCGCGCTCAGGGGACCGCTACCGGGTCGAGCACTACGCCGTCGAGCCGCTGCCGCCCAACGCGGTGGTCGAGAAGAACATCGTCGAGGTCGAGGCGGTCGGCGAGGCCATCCGCCGCGCCATGTCGCGCTCGGGAAGCAAGGCCAAGCATGCCGCCGCGGCGGTGGCGGGCTCGGCGGTCATCACCAAGGTGATCCCGATGCCGGCCGACCTGGACGAGGAAGAGATGGAGTCGGCGGTGGAGCTGGAGGCCGTCAACTACATCCCGTATCCGATCGAGGAGGTCAATCTCGACTTCGAGGTACTGGGGCCGATGCCCGGCAATACCGAGATGGCGCAGGTTCTGCTGGCCGCTTCGCGCTCGGAGAACGTCGAGATGCGCGCCTCCGCGCTGGAGCTGGGCGGGCTCGCCGCGCGGGTGATGGACGTCGAGGCCTTCGCCATCGAGAACGCCTTCGCCCTGCTGGCCGGGACCCTGAACACGCCGCATGACGGCATCGTCGCGCTGGTCGACGTCGGCGCGACCATGACCACCCTGAACATCCTGCGCAACGGCCGCAGCATCTACAGCCGCGAGCAGGTCTTCGGCGGCAAGCAGCTGACCGACGAGGTCATGCGCCGCTACGGGCTCAGCTACGAGGAGGCGGGCCTGGCCAAGCGCCAGGGCGGCCTGCCGGAAAGCTACGAGATCGAGGTGCTCGAGCCCTTCAAGGAGGCGCTGGTGCAGCAGATCAGCCGCCTGCTGCAGTTCTTCTACGCCGGCAGCGAGTTCAACCGCGTCGACCAGATCGTGCTCGCCGGGGGCTGCGCGTCCATCGGAGGCGTGTCGGAGATGGTGGAGGAGCAGCTGGGCGTCCAGACCGTGGTCGCCAACCCGCTGGCGCAGATGACCCTCGGTTCGCGCGTGCAGGCGCACGCCCTGGCGCAGGACGCGCCGGCCCTGATGATCGCCTGCGGGCTCGCACTGAGGAGCTTCGACTGATGGCCCGGATCAATCTGCTGCCGTGGCGCGCCGAGCGCCGCAAGCAGCGTCAGAAAGAGTTCGGGATCATGCTCGCCCTGGCCGCCGTGGCCGGCGTGGTGGCGTGGTTCCTGGTCAACTCCTACTACAACGGCCAGATCGAGGGCCAGCGCGAGCGCAACGCCTACCTCGACCAGCAGATCGCCCAGGTCGACGAGAAGATCAAGGAGATCGACGAACTCGACCGCCAGCGTGCGCGGCTGCTGGCGCGCAAGGAAGTGATCGAGGAGCTGCAGGCCAGCCGCTCGCAGATGGTCCACCTGTTCGATTCGCTGGTGCGCACCATTCCCGACGGCGTCATGCTCACCACCCTCAAGCAGGAGGGGCAGAAGCTCACCCTGGAGGGCCGCGCGCAGTCCAACGCCCGGGTCAGCACCTACATGCGCAATCTGGAGGGTTCGGGCTGGATGACCCGCCCCGACCTGTCGATCATCGAGGCGAAGGCCGCCGAGGGGCGCGCCTTCAATCCCGGCCTGCCTTACCAGTTCAGGCTCTCGGTCACCCTGGCCAGTCCCAACGCCAGCGAGGCGGGGAACGGCGTCGATCCGGGGCCGGACGGCGAAACCGCCGGGGCCGATGCAGCCGCAGAAGGAGCCGAGTCGTGAGCCAGAAACGCAAGATGTCGCTGCGCGAGCTCGACTTCCACAACACCGGGTCGTGGCCGCGCGAGTACAAGATCGGCTTCTGCGTGCTGCTGGGCCTGCTGATCTTCGGCCTGCTGTGGTGGTTCTTCGTGCGCGACAAGCTCAGCGTGCTGGAGGGCCTGGAGCGCCAGGAGACCGACAAGCGCGCGGAGTTCGAGAACAAGCAGGGCCGCGCAGCCAACCTCGAACCGCTCAAGCAGCAGCTGGCCCAGATGGAACAGCAACTGCAGCAGATGCTGCGGCAGCTGCCCAGCCGCACCGAGATGCCGGACCTGATCGTCGACATTTCGCAGACGGCGCTGGCCACCGGCATCCAGAACGAGCTGTTCCAGCCCGGTCCGGAGTCGCCCAAGGAGTTCTACGCCGAGAAGCCGATCGCGCTGCGCATGCAGGGCTCCTACCACCAGTTCGGCGCGTTCGTCAGCGGCGTGGCGTCGCTGCCGCGCGTGGTGATCATGACCATGCACGACATCTCGCTCAAGCCCCGCGACGGTGCCGCGATCCGCCCGGGTTCGAACCTCGAGCTGGCGGGCACGGTGAAGACCTATCGCTACCTCGACGAAGAGGAAACCGCCGAGCAGGAAGCGGCCAATGCCGGGGGAGCGAACTGATGCGCATGAGTACAGTACTGCGGCCCCTCGCCTGGGTCGCGCTCGCGGCCGCCGTCGCCGGTTGCGGCCGTGGCGTCACCAGTAGCCCGGGGGACGCGCCCAACCTCGAGGAATGGGCGGCCAACGTCCGCGCCCAACCGGCGCCACCGCTCCCTCCGTTGCCGGTGATGCAGCAGTTCGAGACCTTCGAGTATGCCGCGCAGGGGCTGCGCGATCCCTTCAGCGATGCGTTCACCTCCGATGCCGGGGGCAGCGGCCCGCGTCCGGACTCGGACCGGCGCAAGCAGCCGCTCGAGGAGTTCCCGCTCGACAGCCTCGACATGGTCGGCACGATCGGTCAGGGTGGCGGGCTGGTCGGGCTGGTGATGGCGCCCGACAAGGTGACCCACCGGGTCCGCGTCGGAGACTACCTGGGGCAGAACGACGGTCGCATCACCGCGGTCGCCGAGGACCAGATCGAACTCGTTGAACTTGTGCCGGATGGCGCGGGCGGCTGGCTGGAACGCCCGGCGTCGGTTGCGCTCGAAAACAATTGATTAGGGGAAGCATGATGACCGTTAGCAACGCGCAAGGCCCGAATTCGACGCGGCGCGTCCCGCCGCTCCGCACGGCAGCCGTCGGACTCGCCACCGGTCTGCTGGCGGCGACCGCCGGGGTGCACGCGACGCAGCCTGCGACCGTCGTGCCCTACCTCGCCGTCGCCCAGGTCGGGCCGGTCTCGGCCAGCGATCCGGCCAAGCACGTCCCCGGCACGGTCACCGTCGACAACATCGACTTCAAGCGCGGAGACGGCGGCTCGGGCAAACTGATCCTGCGCTTCGATGGCGATGGCGCCGCGCCGGACATGCGCACCCAGGGCAATACCGTGGTGGTGGAGGTCGGCAACGCCAGTCTGCCGGCCTCGCTGCAGCGTCCGCTCAACGTCACCGACTTCGCTACGCCTGTGCAGCGCATCGACGCGATGCAGGGGGCCGGCGGCGCCCGGCTGGTGCTGAGCGCGCAGGGCGAGTTCGAGCCGATGGCCTACCAGAGCGGCCGCGAGTACATCGTCGAGCTGGTGCCGCGCGCGGCGTCCGCGGGCCGTGCCGTGGGCGCGGCCACCGCCGCGGTCTCCACCGCGCAGGCGTCCGCCACCGCCGATGCCGCGCGCACTTACAGCGGGCGGCCGGTGACGTTCAACTTCCAGGACGTGCCGGTGCGCACGGTGCTGCAGCTGATCGCCGAGGAGTCGAACCTCAACATCGTCGCCTCCGACACCGTGCAGGGCAACGTCACGCTGCGCCTGATCAACGTGCCCTGGGACCAGGCGCTGGACATCGTGCTGCAGGCCAAGTCGTTGGACAAGCGCCGCAGCGGCAACGTGGTCTGGGTGGCGCCGCAGTCCGAGATCGCCAAGTTCGAGCAAGACAAGGAGGACGCGCGCCTGGCGATCGAGGAGCGCGCGGAGATGGTCACCGAGTACCTCCCGATCAGCTACGGCAACGCCGAGGACATCGCCACGCTGCTGACCGACGAGAGCAAGAACAGCTCCGGCGGTGGCGGCGGATCGGGCGGCAACCGCGGCTTCCTGTCCTCGCGCGGCAGCCTCAGCTTCGACCGTCGCACCAATACCCTGTTGGTCATCGACATCCCGCAGCGCGTGGCCGAGATCAAGCGCCTGGTGACGATGCTCGACAAGCCGGTCGACCAGGTCATCATCGAGGCGCGGATCGTGATCGCGAACGAATCGTTCGCGCGGGATCTTGGAGCTCGGTTCGGTGTCCGGGGCGTCAAGGACCGCCTGATCTCGTCCGGCTCGCTGGACAGCAACCACCACCTGATCGATTCGATCAACGAATTCAACCGCGACCCCGACGGGGCCGATCTTCCCAACTGGGGCGAGCGGGCGCTGAACAACGACTTCGGCATCCGCAACCTCAATCCCGGGTCCATCGCGTTCACGATTCTCGGCAATGCCATCGATTGGGATCTTGAGCTGCAGGCCCTGCAGTCGGAACAGCGTGGCGAAGTGATCTCCAACCCGCGCATCGTGACCAGCAATCAGCGGGAGGCGGTGATCAAGCAGGGCCGCGAGGTGGGGTACCTTACGGTCACTGGCGGGCAGAGCAACAATGTGCCGACGGTGCAGTTCAAAGAAGCGCTGCTTGAGCTGACCGTCACCCCGACCATCACCAATGATGGCCGGGTGTTTCTCGCCATGAACGTCAAGAAGGACGAAATCGAGGACATGACCGAGATCATCGGCATCGGCGAAGTCCCCAATCTCGCGCGTCGCGAGATCACCACCGCGGTATTGATCGACGACGGCCAGACCGTGGTGATCGGCGGTGTCTATGAGTTCCTGGATCGCCAGACCATGGCCAAGGTTCCGTTCCTCGGCGACATCCCGATCCTGGGCAACCTGTTCAAGACCCGCGGCAAGTCCAACAGCAAGGCCGAACTACTGATATTCGTTACCCCCAGGGTCCTGCGGGTTGCCCAGCGTCCCCAATGAGCTTCTGACAAGATGGTATGCAACGGGGCCTGCGGGCCCCGTTGTCGTTTCAGCAGCGATTCACGCGTCGGGTTACGGCCAGCGGGTTGACCGCAGTTCGGCCCGTTCGTGTGAAGTCGCGAACCAGACCCTTCCCGCGTACTCGAGCCAAGGCAGCACGTACGGCGAGAACGCGCCGGTGCTCTCGCCGGCGACCGCCACATGCACCAGAGCAAGCGGTGCATCGAGCGAGAGCACGGCGAGATGCTACATCAGGGCGCGAGGATACCAAGGCGCCCTTGGCGTGGGGCAGGCGATAGGCACGACTGGCCAGGCACAGTGCAACTTACTTGTTCTGGCACGTATCCCGCGACTGGAACACTCTCCTGTGGCGCGAGGGTCGTGCAAACCTGCCCCTGACGTCCGCATTTGACGCGTGATGCCGGCGGGGCCATGTGGCCCCGCCGTGTGCTTCTCGAGAGGCAGGCTTGGTTGGTGCGCATTGGATAGCTTCACCTGGGCGACGCGTCTACGTGAACCTCCCGTGCCGGTTTAGGTCAAACTAAGCCCGACGTGACATTGCGTCGCCGGTTCGAGGCCCATGGATACTGCCGCCCGCAATGAAGAGGTGTCGCGCCTCCACGACGCCTTCCGCGCGCTGCGCGACGGGCTTTCGGCCGAGATCGTCGGTCAGCAGGCGCTGATCGAACGGCTGCTGGTGGCGCTGCTCGCCGACGGCCACCTGCTGGTGGAGGGCGCGCCCGGGCTGGCCAAGACCAGCGCGATCCGCGCCCTGGCCGCGCGCCTGGAAGCGGATTTCGCGCGCGTGCAGTTCACCCCGGACCTGCTGCCGGCCGATCTGACCGGCACCGAGGTCTGGCGGCCCCAGGACGGCCGCTTCGAGTTCCAGCCGGGACCGATCTTCCATCCGCTGCTGCTGGCCGACGAGATCAATCGCGCGCCCGCCAAGGTGCAGTCGGCGCTGCTCGAGGCCATGGGCGAGCGCCAGGTGACGGTGGGGCGCCACACCTACCCGTTGCCGGCGCTGTTCCTGGTGATGGCCACCCAGAACCCCATCGAGCAGGAGGGCACGTTCCCGCTGCCCGAGGCCCAGCTCGACCGTTTCCTGATGCACGTGCGGATCGGCTATCCGGACGTCTCGGCGGAAACCGAGATCCTCCGCCTCGCCCGCGAGCGTGCCCGCAGCGCGCTGAAACCGGATGCGGTCCTGCCGGCGCGGCTCCCGCTGGAGGACGTGTTCGCCGCGCGTGCTGCCGTGCTGGATCTGCATCTGGCACCCCAGCTGGAGCGCTACCTGGTCGAGCTGGTGCTGGCCTCGCGCGACGCCGCGCGCTACGACGAAACCCTGGCTAGGCGCATCGCCTGGGGCGCCAGCCCGCGCGGATCGATCGCGCTCGAGCGCTGCGCGCGCGCGCGCGCCTGGCTGGCCGGGCGCGACTACGTCACCCCCGAAGACGTCCGCGCCGTTGCGCCCGACGTGCTGCGGCACCGGGTCCTGCCCAGCTACGAGGCGACCGCCGAAGGCTGGGATGGCGAGCGCCTGGTTGCCGAACTGATCGAGCGGGTGCCGCTGCCTTGAAGGCCGTGATTGGTGATTGGTGATTGGCAAGAGCGCGAAAAGGCGAGGGGTCCACAGATGAAGATCGCGTTCGGCAAGACGGGAAAAACCGAGCGTGCGGTTTCTCGCGAGGCTGATGCTCTTTCGAATCACCAATCACCAATCACCAATCACGGCATCGTACCAACGCTCGCGGAGCTGGTCGCCCTGCGGGCCATGGCGGCCGGTCGTCGCCCGGCGCGCCACGGCAGCCACGGCGGCAGCGGCCAGGCGCCATCGACGCTGCGTGGGCGTGGCATGGAATACGCGGAATCGCGCGAGTACGCCCCCGGCGACGACGCCCGCCACATCGACTGGCGGCTGACCGCGCGCAGCGGCCGCGCCCACACCAAGCTCTATCAGGCCGAACGCGAGCGCCTGACCCTGGTCGTCGCCGATACCGCGCCGGCGCTCTACTTCGGCACCCGGGTGCGCTTCAAGTCGGTGCAGGCCGCGCGTGCCGGCGCGATCGCGGCATGGGCGGCGCTACGCGACGGCGACCGCGTCGCTGCGCTTCGCGGCAGCCATGCCGAGGCGCCGGTGCCGCCGTGCGCCGGGCCGCGCGGCGTACTGCGGGTGCTCGACGCGCTGGTGCGCTGGTATGCCGCGCCGCCCGCCGACGATGCCGGTCTCGACACCGCCCTCGACCACGCCGGCCGCCTGCTGCGGCCCGGCTCGCGGCTGCTGGTGCTGGCCGATCCGTCCAGCATCGCCGCGGTCGCGCCGCAGCGATGGCCGGCGCTGGCGATGCGCGGCGTGGCGACGGTGCTGCTGCTGACCGATCCGCTGGAGCGCGACCCGCCGCGCGCGCCGCTGCCGTTCCAGCAGGGGCGGCAGCGCCTCGAACTCGACCTCGGCATGGCCGCGCAGCGCCGGCGCTGGCGCGACGCCTTCGAAGCACCGCTCGAGGACGCGCTGGCCCTCCTCGCCGGACGCGGCTTGCGTGCCCGCGCGCTCTCCGCCGACGACGCCAGCGACGCCTGGCTGCGGCTGTTCGCGGCGCGCGCATCGGCATGACCGGGCTGGTGCTGCGCGACATCCACGAGCCGCCCGCGCCCGGCTGGTGGCCGCCCGCGCCGGGCTGGTGGCTGCTGGCGGTCCTGCTGCTCGGCGTCGTCGCGGGGCTGTGCTGGTGGCTGCGGCGGCGCCGGCTGCACCGGCGACGCCTGGAGCGCATGTTCGACGATGCCGTCGATGCCGCCGCCACTCCCGCCGCGGCGGTGGCCGCCATCTCGGAGCTGCTGCGCCGCGCTGCGCGCGGCCGCGACCCCGCCGCCGACGCCCTCGACGGCGAGGCGTGGCTGCGGTTCCTCGACCGCGATGCCCGCCAGCCGGCCTTCGGCGGCGAGGAGGGCCGATTGCTGCTTGCCGGCGGCTATCGCCGCGAGGTCGATCCGCAGCGGCTGGAAGCGCTACGCACGATCGCGCGTGCGCGCTTCCTGCAATGGACCACGGGGCGGCCGTGAGCGCCCTCGACTGGTCCTGGCTGCCGTTCGGCCTGGATGGCTTCGCCTGGCCCTGGCTGCTGCTCGCACTGCCGCTGCCGTGGCTGCTGCGCAGCCTGCTGCCGCCGGCGCGTGCCCCGGGCGCGGCGCTGCGGGTGCCGTTCTTCGAACGCCTGCGCGCGATCGGGCTGGCGCGGGGCCCCGCACGCGGCAGCGGCGGCCCGGCGCTATGGCTGGGCGCGCTGGCCTGGGCGCTGCTTTGCGTCGCCGCCGCGCGCCCGCAGCAGGCCGGCGAGCCGTTGCGGCCGCCGCAGGCCGGCCGCGACCTGATGCTGGCGGTGGACCTGTCGGGCAGCATGGCCGAAGAGGACATGGTGCTGGGCGGCCGGATCGTCGACCGGCTCACCGCGGCCAAGGCGGTGATCGCCGATTTTCTCGACCAGCGCGCCGGCGACCGCGTCGGCCTGCTGGTGTTCGGGCGCCGTGCCTACGCGGTGGCGCCACTCACCCTCGATCGCGACAGCGTGCGCGAGCAGCTGCTCGACAGCGTGGTGGGCCTGGCCGGGCGCGAGACCGCGATCGGCGACGCGATCGGCCTGGCGGTCAAGCGGATGCGGGCGCAGGACGACGCCGATGGCGATGCCCCGCGGGTGCTGATTCTGCTCACCGACGGGGTCAACACCGCCGGCCTGCTCGAGCCGGTCAAGGCCGCCGAGCTGGCGCGCGAGGCCGGGGTGCGCATCCACACCATCGCTTTCGGCGGCGAGGGGGGGGTGTCGATGTTCGGCTTCCGCGTGCAGACGCCCGGTGGCGGCGAGGAGATCGACGAGGACACGCTGCGGCGCATCTCCGCGATGACCGGCGGCCGGATGTTCCGCGCCCGCGACACCGCCGGACTCGCGGGCATCTATGCCGAGATCGATCGCCTGGAGCCGGTGGAGCGGCCGGCGCAGGCGCTGCGCCCGCGTGTCGAGCGCTACCACTGGCCGCTGGCGGTGGCGCTGTTGCTGGGGTTCGACGCGCTGCTGCTGGCGGGTTGGTCGCGCCGGTCGAGATCCGCGGGGGCGCCGGCGTGAGCGGCCTGCTCGGGCAGCTGGAGTTTCTCCGCCCACACTGGCTTTGGGTGTTCGCGGCGCTGCCCTTCCTTGCCTGGTGGTGGCGGGCACGGCGGCGCGCGCGAAGCGCCTGGAGCGAGAGCGTCGATCCGCACCTGCTGGCGCACCTGATCGAAGCGCGCGGCGCCAGGCGCGGGGCGCCGGGACCGGCCCTCGCACTGCTCGCGTTCGTGCTGGCGGCACTGGCACTGGCCGGGCCGAGCTGGCGCCTGGGCACCCAACCGCTATGGGAGCAGGGCACGCCGCTGGTGATCGCCGTGGACCTTTCCAGCGCCTCCCTGGCCGACGACCTGCCGCCGACGCGGCTGCTGCGGGCCCGCGCCAAGGTCGACGCGCTGCTGCGGGCCCGCGCCGGGGGGCAGGTCGGGCTGGTGGCGTTCGCCGACGATGCCTTCACGGTCGCGCCGCTGACCGCCGACGCGGCCAACGTGGCGCTGTTCGTCGATGCGCTGGCGCCGGACATCATGCCGGTGGACGGCCACCGGCCCGCCCGCGCGATCGAGCGGGCGGCGCGGTTGCTGCGCCGGGCCGGATTCGACCGTGGCGACATCCTGCTGCTGACCGGCGACGCCGATGCGGCGGCGCGCCGCGCGGCCGCATCGGCCGCGGGCGACGGCTACCGGGTGTCGGTGCTCGGCCTCGGCAGTGCGCGCGGCGGCGACTATCGCGACACCGCGGGGCGGGTGCGCGCGGCTCGGCTGGATGCGGCCGCGTTGCGCGCGCTCGCCGCCGCCGGCGGCGGCGCCTATGCCGAGATCGCCGCGGGCGACCAGGACCTGCGTGCGCTCGGCGTGCTCGAGGCCACCGCTGTCGCCGGCATCGACCGCGGCGGGCGCGCCGGCGTCCGGCTCGACGAGGGCTACTGGCTGCTGCTGCCGCTGCTGCTGCTGGCGGCGTTGGCCTTCCGTCGCGGCGGGATGCTGGGCGCTGTGCTGCTGTGCCTGTGGCTCCCGCTGTCGCCCGTGCAGGCGCAGCAGGCGCAGGAGCGGGAGGCGGCGGCGGAACGGGAACCCGCAGAGGACCTTATCGGCGGTGGCCTCTGGCGGCGGGCGGACCAGGCCGCGCACGCGCGCATGCGCCGCGCCATCGAGGCCTTCCGTAGCGACGACTTCGCGGCCGCCGAACGCGCCTGGCGGGAGCTGCCCGGCGCCGAGGCCGCGTACAATCGAGGCAACGCGCTCGCGAAGGCCGGCCGCTACGAGGAGGCCATCGCCGCCTACGACCGTGCCTTGGCGCTGCGGCCCGGCATGGAGGATGCGGTGGCCAACCGCGCCGCGGTCGAGGCGGCGATGCAGCGGCAGCCGCCCTCCGGCCCGCGCGCCGACGCCGCCGGCGAGCCGCGCGAGGGCCAGCCGCCGCAGGCGCCGCAGGAAGGGTCGCCGCCACCGGAGGACGAGCCGGGCGGCGACACCCCGGGCAAGGGGGAAGGGTCGGGCGATGAGCAGCAGGATGCCGAGCCGCCGCCGCAGCCGACCGATGCCCAGGCGCAGGAAGACGCCGATGCCGCGCAGCGCGAGCGCATGCGCCGCCAGCTGCAGGCCGAGGACCCCGGCGAAGACGACCAGAGCGCGGCGGCCGCGGCGGAGACCAGCGAGGAGCGCGAGCTGCGCGAGGCCAACGAAGCCTGGCTGCGGCGCATCCCCGACGACCCGGGCGGCCTGCTGCGCGCCAAGTTCCAGCTGGAACACGAGCGCCGCCGCCGCGGTGGTGCAGACTGAACCGATGGCGAAACGATTCCGGTTTTCCCTGGCGATCCTGTGGCTGCTGCTCGCGCTGCCGGCCGCGGCATGGGCGGAGACCCGCGCCTGGCTCGACCGCGACCGCATTGAGGCCGGCGAGACCGCGACGCTCAACATCGAGACCGACCAGGGCGGCGTCGGCGTGCCCGACTGGTCGCCGCTGGACGCCGATTTCGCGGTCAGCGGCCATACCAGCAGCCGCCGGGTCGAGAGCGTCGGCGGCCGCGCGCGCGCGCGCGTGCTGTTCGCGGTGGCGCTGCAGCCGCGCCGGGAAGGGCTGCTCACCGTGCCGGCGCTGCGGGTCGGCAACGAGCGCACGGCGCCGCTGACGCTCACCGTCGCGCCCGCGAGCACCGCGCCGGCCCGCGCCGGCGCGTCGGCCTTCATCGAGGCCGAGGCGGACGGCAGCGAGGCCTACGTACAGCAGGCGATCGGCTACGTGCTGCGGCTGTACTACGCCACACCGCTGGTGTCGGGCCAGCTGGTACAGCCGCAGCCCGAAGGCGCCTCGCTGCAGCGCCTGGGTAACGACCTGCAATACAGCCGCGATATCGACGGCCGCCGCTATACCGTGGTGGAGCGGCGTTTCCTGCTGGTGCCCGAGCGCAGCGGCACGCTGACGGTGCCCGGGGCGCAGTTCACCGGGCGCGGCAGCGGCAGCTTCTTCGACGATGTCTTCGGCAGCGGCCCGCGCCAGCTGCGCGCCAACGGCGCCCCGCGCTTCATCGAGGTGCGCCCGGTGCCGGATGGCGCGCCGCGGCCGTGGCTGCCGCTGCGCGGCCTGGAGTTGCGCTACCTGGAGGCGCCGCAGTCGGCGCGCGCGGGCGAGGCGGTCACCTTCGTGGTGGAGCTGACCGCCGATGGCGCCACCGCGGCGCAGCTGGCCGGGCCGGAGCTGGGCGTCGACGGCGACGCCGAGGTGTTCGCCGAGCCTGCCGAGACCGAGGAGCATTTCGAGCGCGGCCGACCGCAGGTGAGGATGACCCGGCGCTTCTCGATCGTCCCCACCCGGGCAGGGCCGCTGGTGGTCCGGGGCCCGCGCCTGCCGTGGTGGGATGCGCGCGCCGGGCGCGAGCGCGTTGCGTCGCTTCCCGACGTGGCGATCGAGATCGCGCCGGGCGCGGCGGCGCAGCCCGTCCCGGCCGATTCGGCCGATCCGGACCCGCCCGCCGCCGGCGAGCGCTGGATCAGGGTGCCCGGGGTGCAGGGCGAGGTGCATCCCTGGGCGCTGCTGGCCGTGGTGTTCGCGCTGTTGTGGCTGGTCACGCTGGCCTGGGGCCTGGAGCGGCGCCGGTCGCCGCAGGGCGGGCCGACAGGCGCCGCGGCCCCTGCGCAGCGCGGCAGCGACGCCCGGTCCGAAGGCGCGCGGCTGCGGCAGTTGCGGATGGCGCTGGACACCGGGGACCTCGGCGAGGTCGCCGACGCGCTGTGCGCGCTGGCGGTGCCGCCCGCCTCCGGCATCGACGCGCTGCGCGCACGGCTGGCGGCACCCGCGCAGCTGGCGGCCCTGGATGCGCTGGAACGCGCGCGCTGGGCCGGTGGCGACCCGGCGGCCGCCCGTGCCGCGGTGCGCGAAGCGTTCGCCAGCGGCCCGTCCTGGCAGCCGCGCCCGGCCACGGGCGCGCGTCCGCCGCTGCCGCCGCTCTATCCGGAGCAGGGTGCACCCGATCCGCACCCGCAAGATCGGGGCCGGTGACCGCTTTGCTAAGCTGCGCCGGACTCCCGCGGAGCCTTCCTGGATGACCGAGACCCCCGTGGCCGCCCGGCCGGGCATGGCGCTGCATACCAAGATGCTGATCGGCTTCGCCGTCGGCGTGGCTGCCGGCATCGCCGCCAACCTGCTCTTCGCGGACGCACCCTGGCTCGAGGCGCTGATCGCCTACGTCACCGACCCCATCGGGCAGCTGTTCCTCCGCCTGCTGTTCATGCTGGTCATGCCGCTGGTGTTCTCGGCGCTGGTGTTGGGGGTCGTGGAAATCGGCGATCCTCGCGCGCTCGGGCGCATCGGTACCAAGACCCTGCTGTGGGTGCTCGCGGTGACCACGATCGCGGTGAGCATCGGCCTGCTGATGGTGAACCTGATCCAGCCGGGCACGGGGTTGCCTCCGGAGGTGGGGGAAGGACTGCTCGCCGCGTCGTCGGACCGCGCTGCGGAAATCGCCACCGCGCGCGAGGGAGTATCCGGAATCCAGATCCTGCTCAACATCGTGCCCCGCAACCCGGTGGAGGCGGCCGCCAACGGCGACCTGATCGCGGTGATGTTCTTTGCGCTGATGTTCGGCGTTGCCGCCACCGTGATCCGCAGCCGGAGCACCCGCAGCTTCGTGGATGCGGTGCAGGGGATCTACGACATCTGTCTGAAGCTGATCGGCTGGGTGATCGCGCTGGCGCCCTACGCCGTGGCTGCGCTGCTGTTCTCGATCACCGCAAAGCTCGGCTTCGATGTGCTGGTGCAACTGGCGCGCTTCGTCGGCACGGTGCTGGCGGCGCTGGCGATCCACTTCTTCGTGGTGTTCCCGCTGCTGCTGCGCCTGTTCGGCGGCATGGGCCCGCTCGCGTTCCTGCGTGGCGCCCAACCGGCCCTGCTGACCGCATTCTCGACGTCGTCTTCGAGCGCGACGCTGCCGACCACGCTGAAGGTGACGGTCGACAATCTCGGCGTGCCAAGCCGGGTGGCGCGCTTCGTCTGCACTCTGGGCGCCACCGCCAACATGAACGGCACAGCCCTGTTCGAGGGCATCACGGTGCTGTTCCTGGCGCAGTTCTTCGGCGTCGAGCTGACGATCGCTCAGCAGGTGATGATCCTGGTGTTGTGCATCTTCGGCTCGATCGGCGCCGCCGGCGTCCCCGGGGGCTCGCTACCGGTGATCGCGATGATCCTGGCGATGTTCGGCATCCCGCCCGAGGGCATCGGCCTGATCCTCGGGGTCGACCGGCTGCTCGACATGTGCCGCACCGTGGTCAACGTCGGCGGCGACATGGCCGGCTCGGTAGTGATCGGCCGCAGCGAAGGCAAGGCGGAGTCCCTGCAGCAGGCGGCCTGAACGCCGTTTTGCAAGAAGTTCGCGCTGGCAGTTCAAGTCTCGGTGCTCGGCAGCCGCTGTCTGCGAAACCGCCCAACGCGGGAGCGGAAACGTCGCACCAGTTGTCTGTGGCTCGAAGAGCGGCTTCGGTCGATCGCACGGGGCGTGAGCCGCGCCGGCGGGCGTCAGGCAGTGCCCGCCGTCGAAACTGATCCATCACCGTCGCCACGGGGCTATGCCAATGCGTAGCCGCGTCCGGCAGATGGCTCCTTGGGGGAGCGCCTTCGATCGACCGCGTGGGCGTGAGCCGCGCCGGGGGGG
>NZ_JACCKA010000091.1:88898-217643 GCF_013425525.1 Luteimonas salinisoli
GGCCGGACTCAGGGCCGCTGCACATCCATGTGCAGCTCTCCGCAACCCCCCCGGCGCGACTCCCGCTTGAACGTTTGTGGGCTTCGGACGGATGGGCCGCCATGCAGCCGGCAGTGAATCGCCGGTGCGGCGCCTGGGCCGGGAATATGCGGACAGCAGACCATGGATGGTCTGCGGCGGCGAGTCGGGCCATGGATGGCCCGACCGAGCCGGGGAGCATATCCCGGCCCGGGCGCCGCCGGCTCCGAAGCCCACGAACCCGCCGTTCTTTCCAGGCAGCGAAGCAAGAGCGTCTTCGTTAGCGCGCGCTGACGAAAGCCGCGCCAACCAGTCGCCGTCGCCCCAACGACGGTGATGCCACATCGTGACGGATGGGGCTGGGTGGCCCGCCGCGGGCATGACCCGCGCGGGCATGGGACAATGGCGGCCCGCCCGCCGCGCAGCCGCCAGACATTCCCCAATCCATGACCAAGCCGACCCGTCGCGACCTCGCCAACGCCATCCGTTTCCTCGCCGCCGACGCGGTCGAAGCCGCCAAATCCGGGCACCCCGGCATGCCGATGGGTATGGCCGACATCGCCGAAGTGCTGTGGAACGACTACCTCGGCCACAGCCCCGACAACCCGAAGTGGTTCAATCGCGATCGCTTCCTGCTCTCCAACGGCCACGGCTCGATGCTGCAGTACGCGCTGCTGCACCTGGCGGGATACGACCTGACGCTGGAGGATCTGAAGAACTTCCGCCAGCTCGGCTTCCGCACCCCGGGACATCCCGAGAACTTCGTCACCCCCGGCGTCGAGACCACCACCGGCCCGCTCGGCCAGGGCTTCGCCAACGCGGTCGGCTTCGCACTCGCCGAGAAGCTGCTGGCGCAGCGCTACAACCGTCCCGAATACGCCGTCGTCGACCACCGCACCTGGGTCTTCATGGGCGACGGCTGCATGATGGAGGGCATCTCGCACGAAGCCGCCTCGCTCGCCGGCACACTCGGGCTCGGCAAGCTGGTCGCCTTCTGGGACGACAACGGCATCTCCATCGACGGTGAGGTCGAGGGCTGGTTCACCGACGACACTCCGGCCCGCTTCGAAGCCTACGGCTGGCTGGTGATCCGCGACGTCGACGGTCACGACGCCGACGCCATCCGCAAGGCGATCGACCAGGCCATGGCCCAGGACGAGCGTCCGGTGCTGCTCTGCTGCCGCACCACCATCGGTTTCGGTTCGCCGGCGAAGGCCGGCAAGGAGTCCTCGCACGGTGCGCCGCTGGGCGCCGACGAGATCGCCGCCACCCGCAAGGCGCTCGGCTGGGAGTACGGCGCCTTCGAGATTCCCGACGCGATCTACGACGGCTGGCGCGCCAACGGTTCCGGCAAGGTGCGCGAGGAGCAGTGGAACCGCCTGTTCGACGCCTATGCCCAGCGCCATCCGCAGCTGGCCGCCGAACTGACCCGCCGCTCCCACGGCGAGCTGCCGGAGGACTTCGCCGCCGCCGCCGCCGCCTACATCGCCAAGCTTCAGGCCGATGGTCCCACGGTCGCCTCGCGCAAGGCCTCGCAGATGGCGATCGAGGCGTTCGCACCGCACCTGCCCGAGCTGCTCGGCGGTTCCGCCGACCTGGCCGCCTCCAACCTCACCCTGTGGAGCGGCAGCAAGACCGCGGCCGGCGACGATCCCGACGCCAACTACGTGTACTACGGCGTGCGCGAGTTCGCGATGACCGCGATCAGCAACGGCCTGGCGCTGCACGGCGGCTTCATCCCCTACGACGCCACTTTCCTGGTGTTCAGCGACTACGCGCGCAATGCGGTGCGCATGGGTGCGCTGATGGAGGCGCACGCGATCCATGTCTACACCCACGATTCGATCGGCCTGGGCGAGGACGGCCCCACCCACCAGCCGGTCGAGCACCTCGCCAGCCTGCGCCTGATCCCCCACAACGACGTCTGGCGCCCGTGCGACGCCGTCGAGTCGGCGGTGGCGTGGAAGGCCGCGATCGAGCGCAAGGACGGGCCCAGCTGCCTGGTGTTCTCGCGCCAGAACCTGCCGCACCAGGCGCGCACCGATGGGCAGCTCGGGCAGATCGTCCGTGGTGGCTACGTGCTGGCCGATGCCGAGGGCGGCGCACCGGACCTGATCCTGATCGCCACCGGCTCCGAGGTCGGCCTGGCCATGCAGGCGAGGGCGGCGCTGGATGCCGACGGCGTGCGCACGCGCGTGGTGTCGATGCCTTCGAGCGATGTGTTCGACCGCCAGGATCCCGCGTACCGCGAGTCGGTGCTCCCTGGCGGCTGCCGCAGGCGCTTGGCGATCGAGGCCGGCGTCACCGATTTCTGGCGCAAGTACGTGGGCCTGGACGGTGCGGTGATCGGCCTGGATCGCTTCGGCGCTTCGGCGCCGGCGGGCGCGCTGTTCGAGCATTTCGGGTTCACCGTGGAAAAGGTGCTCGAGGCGGCGCGGTCGCTGTAGCGCGGGCAGATCGGTGAAGGCCGGCGGCTGCCGGCCTTCGCGCGCCCCGGGTCCCGAGCAGCCCGCGAGGCGGGCTCCATGCTGTCGTCGGCCATGGCCGGCGCGACGTCCGACTGCTTGGGCAGGGCTCGTCGCCCGACGCGCCGGAGGCACGCCCTAGCGCGGCGCCGTGCCGTCGCGCAGAAACGGGAAGGGATTCACCGGCTCGCCCTGCCACCAGTTGCGCTCCGGGCCGAGGCGGAAGATCGCGAAGTGCAGGTGCGGCGCCTCCACGTCGGCGTTGCCGGAGCTGCCGACCGTTCCGATCACCTGCCCGCGGCGGAGTGCCTGGCCTTCCTCCAGCCCCGGCGCATAGGCCTGCAGGTGCCCGTAGTAGTACGCGTAGCGGCCGCCGGGCTCGAACTGATAGATCGTCAGGCCGCCACGCTCGCTGTCGAACAGCTTCTCGACGTGGCCGTCGGCCACGGCCAGCACCGGTGTGCCGGCGGGCGCCATGATGTCGATCGCATCATGGCGGCGTCCCCGGCCGCGGGCATCGCTGTAGGTGTCGAGCAGCGCGCTTCGGGCAACGCCCTGGACAGGGACCAGAAGTCCTCCTGACCCGGCTGCCGTGGCGGGCATTGCGGGAACGGTCGGCCGGGGAGCCGGCTGCCGGCGCGCGCCGGGGGCGAGGCCGGGTTCGCCGTGCTTTTCCGACGCCGCAGGCGCAGGCACGGGTGCGGCTTCGCGGCCGCTCCGTGGTCGTATCGGCGCGGGTGCGGCCGCCGGCTGGTCCGGCCGACCCGCTGCTGGCGCGGGCGGTACGGGGCTCGGGGACACGTGCACCGGCCGGGTCCACCAGAGCCACAGCGCCAGTGCGGTCGCAGCGACGACGGCGGCGACGACCGCGCGCACAGCGCTATTCCTGCATCACCACGGCCGTGCCCACCTCGAGCGCCGCGGCCACGGTCAGCGCGTCCCAGTTGGTCAGGCGCACACAGCCATGCGATGCGGTCTTGCCGACGCTGGCGGGCTCCGGCGTGCCATGAATCCCGTAGTGGGGCTTGGACAGGTCGATCCACACCGTGCCGACGGGATTGTTGGGGCCGGGCGCGATGTTGGCCTTGGCATCCGAGTCGTCGGCGTCCCAGAACAGTTCGGGGTTGTAGTGGAAGGTGGGGTCGTGGGCGATCGCCTCGACGGTCCATTCGCCGATCGGCAGCGGATCGTTCTCGCTGCCGGAGGTGACGGGAAACTGTGCCATGGTCCGGTCGTTGCCGTCGAGCAGCACCAGCGTGCCGCCGGACTCGTCGACGACGACCCTGGCCGCCTTCTCCAGCGCCGGCAGGTCGCGGACGTTGGGCACGCGCAGGGTCGCGCCGGCCGTCGGTTCGACATCGGGATTGAGGGAGCGCAGCAATTCGGGACTGGCCTGGAAACGCTCGCCGAGCGCCTCCCAGGCCGAGGCGTAGCCGAGCCGGTCCAGCTCGGCCTTCTCGAGCATGTCTTCCGGGATCTCCGCGTAGGGGGCGGCGAGATCCTCTCCGGTCAGCGCGTGCTCGACGAGCGCGGGAGCGCCGTCGTCGAGCGCCTCCCAGGTCGCATCGTCCAGTTTCCCGCTTGCCGGCAGGTCGCGCGCAGCCTGGAACCCGCGCAGCGCCCGCGCCTGGTTGGAGCCGGCGATGCCGTCGATCTCGCCTGGCGAGAAGCGCGCGCGTGCCAGCAGCACCTGAGCGTGCAGGTCGCCGCCGGCCTGCGCCGGATCCGCGTCGTCCGTAGCCGGATCGGCGGCGCGTGCGGCCGGAAATGCGCAGGCCATCGCCAGGAAGATCGCAACGACGAAGCGGATGGACATGGGCGTCTACTCCGTGCTTGGGAGGCCGCACCATGGCGGGACCGATGCATTTCGCGCGTGAAGCGCCGACGCAGAGCCGACGGAGCGTTCAGGCAAACGGGCGGTGACGATGGCCCGGGCGGCGCAGCGCCCGCCACGCGGCAGGGCGGCGCGCGGCTGCAGGGCCCGCTTCCGGGAGGCGACGAAGGCGCCCGCGGTCTCCCAGGTTCAGGGGCCATGCGCGGCTGTCGCCAACGCCAGCGCCAGCAGCCGACGCTCGATCCACGCGCGTGCCGAGCGCGGTCGTTGCAGATCCATGCGCGCGAGCGCCGCGTCGTCGCCGGCTGCGGTCGCGCGCAGCAGCGCCCGTGCCAGGGTGCGGGCCTTGCCGACCGGCGTGGCGGTCTCGTCGCGCAGCCATCCGAGCGCACGAACGAGGCGTTGTTCCACTTCGGTGAAGTCGCTGCCGAGCGGATAGTCGGGGAGAGTGCCGTCGCCGCGCAGCGGCGCCAGCGCCGCGCGCAGCCGCGCCGGGGCGTTCCGGCGCCAGCGCGCAGGGGCGACGAAGTCCTTACGCAGCTTGCCCGCCCGCTGCGCGCGCTCGAGCAGCCCGCCCTGGAAGCGCGCGTCGGCGATGCCCGCCATCGCGATCACGCAGTCCTCGTCGGCCAGGCCGCGCACGTCGGCGATGCCGTACTCGGTCACGTAGAGGTCGCGCAGGTGGCGCGGGATGGTGACGTGGCCGTAGTTCCAGCGGACGTTCGACTCGGTCGCCCCGCCGGCCCCGCGGGTAGCGCGCAGCAGCAGCGCCGAGCGACCGTCCGCAAGCGCATGCGCCATCGCCACGAAGTTGTACTGGCCGCCGACTCCGGACACCACCCGTCCGTCTTCCAGCCCGTCGGAAACGGCGGCACCGAGCGCGGTGGCCATCATGCAGGAGTTGAAGAAGCGCGCGTCGCGCCGCTGCAGGCGCTCCAGCGCTTCGTCGAGCCCGTAGAGCTCGTTGACCTCGGACACGCGCTTCATGCCGATGCCGCGCCGGGTATCGTCGTCCAGCCCGCGCAGCCAATCGTAGAACTCCGGTGAACCGAGGTAGAACGCGCCATGCAGAAACTCGCCGTCGCGCTCGACCAGTTCCCGGTCCAGCGCGCTGGCGCTGCCGTCGTTCATCCGCTGCATCAGCGCTGCCTTGTCGACCACCTTGCGGCGGATCACCCCCGCCTCCACCAGGCGCTTGAAGCCCTCGTTGATCATCTCGCTGCAGCCGTACAGGCCCTGCTCGAACGGGCCGAGACCGCCGCAGGCGCGCACCGCCGGATGCGATTCCAGGTCCGGGTCCAGCGCACCGAGCACGCGCCGGTAGGCGGCGTTGTCGGTGTGCCGCAACGCCAGCGCATGACAGAGCGCGTCGGCCAGCGCACCGATGCCGATCTGCAGTGTGCCGCCGTCGCGCACCAGCGCGCTGGCATAGAAACCGATCGCGTAGTCGGCGTCGCCCAACGGCTGCCTGGGCAGGCCGAACAGCTGCGGATGCGGCGGCGGCGGCGCCACCACCGCATCGAAGAACGCCGCATCCACTTCCGCGGCGCCGCCCAGCCAGGGCAGGTGCGGATCGATCTCCGCGACCAGCAGCGGGCGCGGCAGGCCGCGTGCCACCACCGCATCCACCGCGTCGAAGGTGAGGTCGGTGTTGGAGGAGAGCGACAGTCGGCTGCCGTCTTCACTGGCGGCGACCTTCTGGACCACGCAGTTGAGTCCCCGGTCGGCCAGCGCGCGGGCGACGTGGGTGTAGTTGAGGCTGGCGTAGCGGCGCTGTGCCTGCACCGAGCCGAGCAGCGCGCCGGATTGCAGGTAGAACTCCTCCACCTCGATGTGCGCAGGCAGGGCGTCGCGGCGCATCGCGGCGACGTAGGCCAGGCGCGGAAAGTCGTCGCCGAACTGCCGGGCGACGAAGGGTGCGAGGAAGCGCCCTTCCAACCCGGCGCCTCCCGTCGGCGGGTCCAGCGAGAGCGCGGTGTACAGCGCCAGGGGCCGCGACGGGTCCGCTTCGATGCGCGCGTAGAGGGCATTGAGCAGCCGATGCGGCTTGCCGAGGCCGAGCGGGGCGCCGATGCGCAGCGGTCCGTCGATGCGCCCGAGCATGAAACCGACGGCGTCGTCGAGCGCCTGGAACCGCTGTGGCGTAGTCATGTCCCGAGTATCTCACCCGGTCCGCGAGCGCCTTGACAAGATCGATTACAGGCGTAATCTATCGTAAAGATTACGGATGTAAACGATGCAGATCAGCGAGGCGGAATCGGCGGTGATGGACGTGCTCTGGAGCCGCAGCCCGCGGACGGCCGAGGAGGTGGCCGAGGCCCTGCGCGAATCGCGCGACTGGCAGGAGCCCACGGTCAAGACCCTGCTCAACCGCCTGCTGAAGAAGGGCGCGATCGCGGCGGAGCGCGACGGACGGCGCTACCTCTACGCGCCGGTGCTGGCGCGCGAAGCCTGGGTGGCGCAGCAGAGCCAGGGTTTGGTGCAACGCATCTTCGGCGGCCGGGTCGCGCCGCTGGTGGCGCACTTCAGCGAACAGGGCCGGCTCACTCCGGAGGACATCGCCGAACTGCGGCGGCTGATCGACGGACTCGACGATGGACACTGAATTCCTGCTGCGCTGGCTGGCGGAAAGCACGGCGGCGACCGCCGTCGCCGCCTGCCTGGTGCTGATGCTGCGCCGGCCGCTGCGGCGCGCGTTCGGCGCCGGCGCGGCCTACCTGGCGTGGGCGCTGGTGCCCGCCGCGCTGCTTGCGGCTTCGCTGCCGCGCCCCGCCGTGGATTCGCCGCTGCTGCAGGCCCTGCCGCTCCACCCGGGCGTGCTCGTGGGCGGCGCCATGCCGCTGGACGGGCAGGGCGCCGGCGTCTCCGATGCGGCATCGGCGGCGGCGCTGCTGTCCGCCTGGGCCGTCGGGGCGGTGCTGCTCGGACTGCGGCTGGTAGCCCGCCAGCGGCGGTTCAACGCCGCCCTGGGCGCGCTGCGGCGCCGGCCCGACGGCGCCTGGGAATCGAGCGGCGGCCAGGGTCCGGCGGTGGTCGGCGTCTGGCGTCCGCGGATCGTGGTGCCGCCGGATTTCGATGCGCGCTATCCGAAACGACAGGCGGCGCTGATCCTCGAGCACGAGCGCGTCCATGCCCGGCGCGGCGACGTGCCGGCCAGCCTCGCGGCCACCGTGCTGCGCTGCCTGTACTGGTTCAACCCCCTGCTGCACGCGGCAGCCGCGCGCTTCCGCCTCGACCAGGAACTGGCCTGCGATGCGGCGGTGCTGGCGCGACACCCCGGCGCCGGGCGCAGCTACGGATACGCGATGTTGAACACGCAGCTGGCCGTCCCCGGACTGCCGGCCGGCTGTCATTGGCAGTCCAGCCAATCCTTGAAGGAGCGCATCACCATGCTCGGAAATCCCCAACCAGGCGTCATCCGGCGTCATCTCGGAAGCTCGATGCTTTGCGTCCTGCTGGCCGGCAGTGCCTACGCCGTGTGGGCGGTGCGGCCGGCACTGGCCACTGCGTCGCCGGCAGCGCCGGCATCGTCCCTCCAGGCTGGACCAGCGGCGGCGGGCGCGGAGAGGGCGCCCGCTGCAGCCCGGCCGGCCGGAGCAGGCATTGCCGACGCAGGCGCCGGCGATGGCGGACCGGATTCCGTCACCCCGCCACCCCGGTATCCCGCCGCGGCGGTCGCCGCGAAGCAGAGCGGGCGGGTCGTGCTCAGACTGCTGGTGGGGGTCGACGGCAGCGTGAAGGACGTGGTGGTCGAGGCCTCCGAGCCGGCAGGGGTCTTCGATGCGGCGACCATCGATGCGGCGCGGCAGTGGAAGATCGCGCCGCGGATGCAGGAGGGCGAGGCCATCGAAGGCTGGGTCAGGGTGCCCGTCACGTTCGAGATACCGCCCGAGGAACCGGCCGGGAACGCCGTCGACGGGGTGGCGCCGGCGCGGGCTGCAGACCGGCACGGAGCGGCCGGCTGAGCCGGTGCTCCGTCCCCGCCTCACGCCAGTAGCAGCTTGCCGGCGGCCACCAGCAGCACCAGGCCCAGCACCCGCCGCAGTCCCGTCAGCGGCAGCCATGACAGCCCGAACTGGGTGCCGAGCAGCGCCCCGACCGCCACCACGCACAGCCACAGCGGCAGCGCGTCGGGCAGGGTGCCCTCGGCGCGCAGCAGCCCCGCCAGCGCGGCGAGGGAGTTGATCCACACGAACGCCACGGAGGTGCCGCTGGCCTCGCGCGTGGGCATCCAGTGCATGAACAGCAGCAGCGGGGTGAGGAAGATCGCCCCGCCGGTGCCGGTCAGTCCCGACAGGGCACCGATCGCCGCGCCCGCGATCAGGCCCGGCAACCACGGGACGCGCCGGCCGGCGGCGCGCGCGTCGCTGGCGGCGGCGGCGCCGGCGCTGCGGAAGACCCCGGCGGCTGCGACCAGAAGGACCACGCCGAGCAGGACCGAAAACTCGCGCTCCGGCAGGGAGACCCCGGCGGCGAGGAACGCGGCCGGGGCGGAGGCGAGCGCGAAGGGCAGCACGTTGCGCCAGCGCACGTGGCCGGCGCGGTGGAACCGCACAAGGCCGATCCCGCCCACCAGCAGGTTGAGCGCCAGCGCGGTCGGGCGGATCTGTTCCGGCGCCAGCCCGGCCAGCGCCATGGCGGCGATGTAGCCGCTGGCCCCGGCGTGTCCTACGGACGAGTAGAGCGTGGCGACGAGGAAGAACAGCAGGGCCAGCAGCAGGACGGTCTCGCTCATCGCGAAATGGTAGCGGCTGACTTGCTGTGGCAGCGTCGCGCCGCCGCGCCGTTCAGTCGTCCAGCGCCTGGTTCAGCAGCATCGCCAGTCTGCGGCCGCCGAGCACGAGCTGGCGCTCGGCCACCGGGCGCCATGTCCGGTAGTAGGCCGGATCGAGCGTCGCGCGAGCGGGGTAAACGCCCGGACGGCGGACGATGCGACACGATTCCTCGGCCCAGCGGGCCGGGTCCACCCCGGCGCCGGCCGTCGCGGTCGCGGCCGGCAGCGCCCGCAGGCGCGCCAGCTGGCGGGACTGCGACTCGTGCCGGCTATCGAACAGGCCGCTGTCCCACAGCGCGTGCAGGTTGCTGCCGCGGCCGTCGCGGCTGCCGTCTGGAAGGTTGACCTGCACCGTGTTGCCGCCCTTGTCGCGGGCGTAGCCGGCATGCATCGGCTGGTGCACGTCGCCGACGAAATGCACCACGAACTTCAGCGCCTGGAGGCGCTCTTCAGGTGGGCGGGCGCGATCGGCGAGGATCGCGGTCTGGTCGACGATCGCCTCGACCACGCAGGCGCCGTCGGGGCAGTCGCGGGCGGCGACGTAGCTGCAGCCGGACTCGCCGAGGTTGACGTAGTGCCACGGGGCGCTGGCGCGGCCGAGGTCGGGGTCCTCCGAGCGCAGCGCGTCGGCCCAGTTGGCCACCCCGGCGAGGGTGGGCTCGGATTCGTCGCGCAACAGCGCCTGGACTTCGGCGCGCGCCGATGGGGTGAGCCCGGCGTCGGCCAGTTCCGCCACCAGGCGGTGGCCGCGCGGCCCCCAGGCGGAGGCGGGCGCCATCGCCAGGGACAGCAGCAGTACGGCAAGAAGGGAGCGGACCATCCAGGCATTCTACCGGCACGGCCGCTCCACCCCCTGTCCATTCGAACGTCCGCTCAGAACCGCAACACCCAGGCGGCGCCGTAGACCAGCGGATCGATCTGCGCGGTGCCGAGCCGGACGCCGTCGACAGACACGTCGGTGTCGATATCGATCCAGCGTGCGTCGATGCGCAGCGAGCCGCGCTCGCCGATGCGGAAATCCAGGCCGGCGTGAGCGGCCAGGCCCCAGGAGTCGCCCAGCGACAGGTCGCCGCCGGCCAGCGCGCCGCTGGTGTCTTCGCTGAAGAACTTCGTGTAGTTGAGGCCGATGCCCAGCAGCGGCGAAACGCGTCCGCCGCGGTTGAAGTGGTACTGCAGGCTCGCCGTGGGCGGCAGGTGCCGGGTGCTGCCGACGCGGCCCAGCCCGTCGATGGAGACGTCGTGCTGGAACGGCAGCGCCGCCAGCACCTCCAGGCCGAAACCGTCTCGCAGGAAGTACTCCACTGCGAAGGTGGGGCGGACGTCGCTGCCGACGTCCAGCGGCAGGGTGCCGCCGGCGAGCGCGCCGTTGTCGGACTTCGGGTCGATCCGGTGGGCGCCGAGGGCCAGGGTCCAGTCGCCGGCCGGCTGCGCGGCGGCGGGCAGGGCGGCGGCGGAGAAGAGCGCGGCGGCGAGGAGAGTGGCGAGCGGTTTGCGGGTCATGGGCGTGCCTCGATCGGGAATGCCGGCAGTGTTCGCGCCGCAGCGCCGGCGCGCCTTGATCGCGATCAAGGCGGCGGCGCCCGGGTACGGCCCGGGGCGGGCGGCGCGGGCCTGCTAAAATCCAGGGTCCGTCCACCCCCACCGCGCCTCGGCGCGACCGCAGGAGTCCGCTACATGACGATCAAGGTTGGCATCAACGGCTTCGGCCGCATCGGCCGCAACGTGCTGCGCTCGGCGTTCCAGAACTTCGGCGACGACATCGAGATCGTGGCGATCAACGACCTGCTGGAGCCGGACTATCTGGCCTACATGCTGCGCTACGACTCGGTCCACGGCCGCTTCGACGGCGAGGTCTCGATCGACGGGGCCACCCTGGTGGTGAACGGCAAACGCATCCGGCTGACCCAGGAGCGCGATCCCGCCAGCCTCAAGTGGGACGAGATGGGCGCCGAGGTGGTGATCGAGTCGACCGGCCTGTTCCTGACCAAGGAGACCTGCCAGAAGCACCTGGACGCCGGCGCGAAGAAGGTGATCCAGTCGGCGCCGTCCAAGGACGACACGCCGATGTTCGTGTTCGGCGTCAACCACGAAAAATACGCCGGCGAGGCGATCGTCTCCAACGCCAGCTGCACCACCAACTGCCTCGCCCCGGTGGCGAAGGTGCTCAACGACAAGTGGGGCATCGAGCGCGGCCTGATGACCACCGTGCATGCGGCGACCGCGACGCAGAAGACCGTCGACGGCCCCTCCAACAAGGACTGGCGCGGGGGCCGCGGCATCCTGGAGAACATCATTCCGTCCTCCACCGGTGCGGCCAAGGCGGTCGGCAAGGTGATTCCCGAGCTCAACAAGAAGCTCACCGGCATGGCGTTTCGGGTGCCGACCTCCGACGTGTCGGTGGTCGACCTGACCGTGGAGCTGGAGAAGGGCGCCAGCTACGAGGAGATCTGCGCCGAGATGAAGGCGCAGTCGGAGGGCGCGCTGAAGGGCATCCTCGGCTATACCGAGGACAAGGTGGTCGCGACCGATTTCCGCACCGACCCGCGCACCTCGATCTTCGACGCGGATGCGGGCATCCAGCTCGATCCCACCTTCGTCAAGCTGGTCGCCTGGTACGACAACGAGTGGGGGTATTCCAACAAGTGCCTGGAGATGGTGCGGGTGGTGGCGGCGAAATAGTCCCGCCGCTGCCGCGTCAGCATGCGAAGGCCCCGCCCAGGCGGGGCCTTCGCTTTTTCCGCTGCGCTCGGCGGTGACGCCGGCTGCACGGCAGGCCTGATAGAACGCAGGCGTCATCCGGCCGGTACGGCAGACATGCGCGATCCGCAACGCGCCCGCGAACGCATGGTCGAAACGCACATCGCCGCCCGCGGCGTGCGCGACCGTGCCGTACTCGACGCGATGGCCACGGTGCCGCGCGAGCGCTTCGTCGAGCCGGGGATGGAAGAGTTCGCCTACGAGGACAGCCCGCTGCCGATCGGCGCGGGCCAGACCATCTCGCAGCCCTACATCGTCGCGCTGATGATCGAGGCGGCCGGCATCGCCACCGGCGACCGCGTGCTGGAGGTCGGCGCCGGTTCGGGCTACGCGGCCGCCGTGATGAGCCGGATCGCCGACCGGGTGCATGCGGTAGAACGCCACGCTTCGCTCGCGGAAGCGGCACAGCGGCGCTTCGACGCCCTCGGCTACCGCAACATCGAGCTGCGCACCGGCGACGGCAGCCGGGGCTGGCCGGAGGTGGCGCCGTTCGATGCGATCCTCGTCGCCGCCGGCGCACCGGAGCCGCCGCGCGCGCTGCGCGAACAGCTCGCCCTCGGCGGCCGGCTGGTGGTGCCGGTCGGCGACGACGTCGCCGGGCAGCGGCTGCGCCGGATCACCCGCGTCGCTGACGACGACTACGACGAGGAGGACCTGGGCGGCGTGCGCTTCGTCCCGCTGATCGGCGAGCAGGGGTGGGCCGAGGACGGCAGCCGCGCGGCCAGCAACCACAGTGCCGGGCATGCGCGCGGGCGCTCGCTGCCGCAATTGATCGCCGAGGCCGCGGAGCCGTTGCCGGCGCCCGATGCGCCGGACTTCGCCGCCGCCTTCGACCGTTTCGCAGCCTGTCGCGTCGTGCTGCTGGGCGAATGCAGCCACGGCACGTCCGAGTTCTACCGCGCCCGGGACGCCATCACCCGGCGTCTGATCGAGCGGCACGGCTTCCGCTTCGTCGCCGTGGAAGCCGACTGGCCCGACGCCGCGGCGGTCAACCGCCACGTGCGCCACCTGCCGCAACGCGCCGGGGCCGAACCGATATTTCAGCGCTTCCCCACCTGGATGTGGCGCAACGCCGAGGTCGCGGCGCTGGTCGACTGGCTGCGCGCGCACAACCGCGAGCGGGACGCCGCGCGACAGGCCGGTTTCTATGGCCTGGACATCTACAACATGAGCGACTCGATCGCCGCCGTGCTGGCCTATCTGGACGAGATCGATCCCGAGGCCGCGGCGGTCGCGCGTGAGCGCTACGGCTGCCTGACGCCGTGGCAGAGCGACCCCGCAACCTACGGCCGCGCCGTGTTGCGCGAGGGATACCGCAAATGCGAGCAGGCGGTGGTGCGCCAGTGCCGCGACCTGCTGGAGAGACGGTTGCGCTACGCCGAGGCCGACGGCGAGCGCTTCCTCGATGCCGCCCAGAGCGCGCGCCTGGTCGCATCCGCGGAGCGCTACTACCGGGTGATGTACTACGGCGGCGCGGAGAGCTGGAACCTGCGCGACACCCACATGTTCGAGACCCTGAACCATCTGCTCCAGGCGCACGGCGACGACGCGAAGGCGGTGGTCTGGGCGCACAACTCGCACATCGGCGACGCCCGCCACACCGAGATGGGCGCCGCGCGGGAGGAGCTGAACATCGGCCAGCTGTGTCGCGAACGCTTCGGCGACGCGGCGGCGCTGATCGGTTTCGGCACCCATGCCGGTACCGTCGCCGCAGCCAGCGACTGGGGCGGCGACATGCGGATCGCGCGCGTGCGGCCTTCGCATCGCGACAGCGTCGAACGCCTGTGCCACGACGCGGACGTGCCGCGCTGCCTGCTCGACCTGCGCGCCGGGCGCCACGAGGCGTTGCGGCGCGGCCTGCTGGCGCCGCGGCTGGAGCGCTTCATCGGCGTCATCTACCGCCCCGACACCGAGCTGCAAAGCCACTACGCCGAGGTTTCGCTGCCGCAGCAGTTCGATGCCTACGTCTGGTTCGACCAGACCCGGGCGGTGACGCCGCTGGGCCCGCAGCACCCCGAGGCAGGACCGCCGGAGACCTTCCCGTTCGGCCTGTAGGACAGCGCGGACGTGCACCGCGGGCGGCCGCCCGCGATCGCTGGAAGGGCGACTCCAGGACGTGCCGAATCGCTCGGCCGCCTGTGCCGCGACATTCGGCCACGAGCGGTGGGCCCCCGGCGCCTCGAAAGACGAACCGCCCACGGCGACTCCGATTCGTGCTGAACGGTTCAGTCCGGCATAGACGGACCGTTGCTCGCTTCACGCCGTATCGCGCGCGCCCTGCATAGCCTGTCCCGCCAGATCGAGAACGACGGAGGACAGATGGCAAGCCAGCAACAGGGAACGCCGCTCCCGGGCGGTTCCGGCCCGGCAGACGCCCCGGACCTCAACAACCCCGGCCGCAACCCGGACGACCCGTCGCGACAGCCGCCGGACCATCCCGGGCGCGACGACCGCCGCGGGGGCGAGCGTGGCCAGGAGCCGCCGGGGCAGGGCCATCCGCGCGACTGAGGCGCGGACATCGTCTGCCGGCGCCGCCATCGGGTGCCTGCACCTTCCCTGGACGCGGGCGCCGCGACGATCGCGCGCCGCCGTTACCCGGAACGCCGCCAGCCCCCATGCCGAACCGTGCCGTCTCGCTGCTGATCCTCGACATGATCAACCCGTTCGATTTCCCCGCCGCGGGAAAACTGCGCGCGCGTGCGCTGCGGATGGCGCCGCGCCTGGTGCGGCTCAAGCGCCGGGTCAAGGCGGCGGGTGGCAGCTGCGTCTACGTCAACGACAACTTCGGCCTGTGGCAATCCAACTTCCGCGAGCTGCTGGCGAGGGTCCAGGAGACGCCCGGCGCGGAACTGGCCAATCGCCTCGCCCCGGACGAGGACGACCGCTTCGTGCTCAAGCCCCGCAATTCCGGCTTCTTCCAGACCCCGCTGGAGCTGCTGCTGCAGCACCTGGGCGCGAAACGGGTGATCGTCAGCGGCATCGCCGCCGAGTCCTGCGTGCTGGCGACCGCGCTCGACGCGCACATGCGCGAGCTCGACTGCCGGGTCCCCTCCGACTGCACCGAGTCGGTTTCGGACGCGCGCAAACAGGCGGCGCTGCAGGTGCTCCGGGCGGCACGGATCGAGACCGGCGCCTCTGCGGGGCCGACTGCATGAATGGAGCGCTTCGCAGTGTCGCCTGACATCGTCGGCTGGGCTGCCTCTGCGATCCTCCTGGCCACCCTGTCCCGGCAGATCCATACCCAGTCGAAGGACCCGGACGCCCGCGGCGTCTCGAAGTGGCTCTTCGCCGGCCAGATCGCCGCCTCCACCGGTTTCATCGTCTACAGCTGGCTGCTCGACAACTGGGTGTTCATCGTCACCAACGCCGCGATCCTGGTCACCGCGATGGTCGGGCAGGTGGCGGTGGCCAGGAAGAAGCGCTGAGCCCGTCCCCGGGGTCCCGCACCCAGGAAATTGCTCCGATCCGGTGAAGGCAGGGAGGCGTTTTTTTCACCGCGGTTTTGCCCCGCCGGCCGTAACTTGCGCCGGCACCATCCCCCGAAACGACCAAGCAGGAGATTCCCCCGATGTCCGTGAAAACCATAGAAGACCTTTTCATCCACGAGCTCTCCGACATACACAGTGCCGAGCGGCAGCTGACCAAGGCGCTGCCGCGGCTGGCCAAGGCGGCCGACGCGCCGGAGCTGGCGTCGGCGTTCGAGGCGCACCTGGAAGAGACCAACGGCCAGATCGAGCGCATCGACCAGGTAGTCGAGCTGCTGGGCATCAAGCTCAAGCGGATCAAGTGCGCGGCGATGGAAGGATTGATCGAGGAGGGCAAGGAAGTGATCGACGAAGTCGAGGCCGGCCCGCTGCGCGACGCCGCGCTGATCGGCGGCGCGCAGAAGGTCGAGCACTACGAGATCGCCTCCTACGGCACGCTGTGCGCGCTCGCCAAGCAGCTCGGCTACAAGGATGCGATCCCGCTGTTGCAGGAGACGCTGGACGAGGAAAAGGCCACCGATGAGAAGCTGACCATGCTGGCCGAGAGCGGCGGCAACGCGCGCGCGGCCAGGCAGGCCGCCTGACCGCAAACCGGGTGGCCAGGGCGCGCCGCAAGGCGCGCCTTTTTCGTGTCGCAGCCGCGGGAACCCTGGCTCAGCGGCATTGCAGACTCATCGAGTGAGACGCGACCGGCCTACAACGGCATTCCCTGCCGCCACGGGCCGACCTTGAACGCGATCCTCCGCTCCGCCGACCATCCCATCGTCCGTCCCCGCGCCGCCGGCGACGGCACCGCGCTCGCCGAGCGCCTGGCCCGCCGCTACGGGGAACGCATCACCGGCAGCTTCCTGGTGCCCGGCCGGGAAGGCCGCTTCGCGCCGTTCCCCGCCGATCTCCCGCCCCGACTGTGCGCCGCCCTGCGCGCGCGCGGGCTGGAGCGCCTGTACAGCCACCAGGCCCAGGCCTGGGAAGCCTGCCGGGCGGGACGGAGCATCGTGGTGGCAACCCCCACGGCCTCGGGCAAGTCGCTGTGCTACACCCTGCCGGTGGTGGCGGCGGCGCTCGAGGCGGGCAGCAAGGCGCTGTACCTGTTCCCGACCAAGGCGCTGGCGCAGGATCAGGTGGCCGAGCTGCTCGAACTCAACCGCGCCGGCGCGCTGGGCCTGCGCGCGGCCACCTTCGACGGCGACACCCCGGGCGATGCGCGCCAGGCGATCCGCCTCAACGGCGACATCGTGGTCAGCAACCCCGACATGCTGCACCAGGCGATCCTGCCGCACCACACCAAGTGGGCGCAGTTCTTCGAGAACCTGCGCTACGTGGTGATCGACGAGGTGCACACCTACCGCGGCGTGTTCGGCTCGCACGTGGCCAACGTGGTCCGGCGGCTGAAGCGGGTGTGCGCGTTCTACGGGGTGGCGCCGCAGTTCATCCTCTGCTCGGCGACCATCGGCAACGCCGCCGCGCACGCCCGGGCGCTGGTGGAGGCGCCGGTGGAAGCGGTGACCGAGAGCGGCGCTCCCCACGGCGACCGGCACATCCTGCTATGGAACCCGCCCATGGTGAACCCGGGCCTGGGCATCCGCGCCTCGGCGCGCTCGCAGTCCAACCGCATCGCCCGGATCGCGATCAAGGCGGGGCTGAAGACGCTGGTGTTCTGCCAGTCCCGGCTGATGGTGGAGGTGCTGACCAAGTACCTGAAGGAGGTGTTCGACCACGATCCGCGCAAGCCGCGGCGGATCCGTGCCTACCGGGGCGGCTACCTGCCCACCGAGCGCCGCGCGGTGGAGCGGGCGATGCGCGCCGGCGACATCGACGGCATCGTCAGTACCTCGGCGCTGGAGCTCGGCGTCGACATCGGCAGCCTCGACGTGGTGGTGCTCAACGGCTATCCCGGCAGCGTCTCGGCGACCTGGCAGCGCTTCGGCCGCGCCGGCCGCCGCCGCAAGCCCTCGCTCGGGGTGCTGGTGGCGAGCTCGCAGCCGATGGACCAGTACATCGTGCGCCATCCGGAATTCTTCGCCGCCGCTAATCCGGAGCACGCGCGGATCGAGCCCGACCAGCCGCTGATCCTGATGGACCACATCCGCTGCGCCGCGTTCGAGCTGCCGTTCGCCGACGGCGACGCGTTCGGACCGGTCGAGCCCGGCCCGTGGCTGGAAGTGCTGGCCGAGAGCGGCGTGCTGCACCGCGAGGACGGGCGCTGGGAATGGATCGCCGACAGCTACCCGGCGCAGGCGGTCAACCTGCGTTCGGTGGCCGACGGCAACTTCGTGGTGGTCGATCGCACCGACGGCCGCCAGACCATCCTCGCCGAGGTCGACTACTCCGCCGCCGCGCTCACCCTGTACGAAGGCGCGATCCACATGATCCAGTCCGAGCCGTTCCAGGTCGAACGCCTGGACTGGGAAGGCCGCAAGGCCTACGTGCGCCGCACCCACGTCGACTACTACACCGACGCGATCGACTACACCCGGCTCAAGGTGCTCGACCAGGCTGAGGCCGCGCCAGCGGGCGAAGGCGACGCCAGCCACGGCGAGGTGCACGTGGTGCGGCGGGTGTCCGGCTACAAGAAGATCCGCTTCCATACCCACGAGAACATCGGCTACGGCCCGGTCGCCCTGCCCGACCAGGAGCTGCATACCACTGCCGCATGGTGGCAGTTGCCGCAGCGCGTGCTGGATGCCGCGTTCGGCAGCCGCCAGCACGCCCTCGACGGATTCCTGGGCGCCGCGCATGCGCTGCATCTGATGGCGCAGCTGCTGGTGATGGCCGAGGGCCGCGACCTGCAGAAGGCGGTCGGCAGCGGCGACGGCGCGTGGTTCGCCAGCAGCGACGCGGCCGGGCGCGGCAGCTGGCGCAATGCCGGCGGCGAGGCGGGTGCGCCGGACGACCTCCGCGGCTTCACGCCGACGCTGTATCTCTACGACAACTACCCCGGAGGCGTAGGACTGTCGCTGCCGCTCTACGAGCGCCGCGCGGAACTGCACGCACGCGCGGTGGAGCTGGTGCGCGGCTGCGCCTGCACCGGCGGCTGTCCTGCCTGCGTGGGCCCGGTGCTGGCCGCGCAGGAAGAGAACGGCGCGGACGCGCCGAAGCGCCATGCGCTGCGCGTGCTGGAACTGCTGCGCGAGGCGGCATGAGCCGGTTGGCGAGGCGTCTGGCCGGGCTGCGGCAGCAGGCGGGCGCCGCGGGGGCATCCGCCGTTCGTGGGAGCCCCGTCGCCGCTGGGGCGATGGACGCCGTGGTCAAGACGCCGCCGACCGAGTTGGTGCGCATCGTGCCCGCGGCCGCTGCTTCCCTGGCGGCCTGTGCGGCAAACGCCGATGCGCCGGATCCGCAATCGGTGCGGGAGAACGACACAGGAACAGGAGGCGCGCCCGCGCGCGAGGCAGCGCTCGCCAGGCTGCGGCGCCTGCTCGACCTGCGGCCTCGGCCGCCGCTGCAGCCGGCGCCCGCGGCCGATCGCGTGCTGGACGGCGTGGAAATCGCGCCAGGCCTACGCTACGTCGAGACCTGGACGCCCTGGGAAGCGCGCGGGCCGCTGTCGCTGTACGGCATCGGCCAGGGCGAGGTGGCGCGCGAACGCCTGCTCGCGTTCGATACCGAGACCACCGGCCTGGCCGGCGGCACCGGCACCCGCGCCTTCATGATCGGTGCCGCCGACTGGCGCGATGGCGGCCTGCGCCTGCGCCAGCTGTGCATCGCCACATTGGCCGCCGAGAGCGAGATGCTGCGCGTCTTCGCCGGCTGGCTCGGGGACGACACGGTGCTGCTCAGCTACAACGGCAAGAGCTACGACCGGCCGTTGCTCAGTACCCGCTACCGGCTCGCGCGTCAGGCCGACCCGCTGCCGGCCTGCGGCCATATCGATCTCCTGCATCCGGTGCGCCGCCGCTATCGCGGGGTATGGCCGAACTGCCGCCTGGCCACCGTCGAGCGCGAACTGCTGGGGGTGCTGCGCGAGGACGACCTGCCCGGCGCCGAGGCCCCCGCGGCATGGCTCGGGTACCTGCGCGGCGGCAGCGCAGCCAGGCTGCGCCGCGTCGGCGCCCACAATGCCCAGGACCTGCGCAGCCTCTGCGGGCTGCTGGAGCGGCTGGCGGACGAGACCGGGACATCGCCGCGCGAGCGCGGCTAGCCGCGGCCGCGCCGACGCGATTCTCGCTCCGGTTCTGCAACCCGTGTCACAGTCGCAAGGGTCGCCCGTGTGTAGGTTGCAGCTGTGCCGGGGCTGTCACAAGGCGTGACGGTTGAAGGGTATGAAGCAGTATCGGTTGCGCCTGCGCGCGCTTCCGGCACGCGTTTTCCCCTCAATTTTTTCAAGGAGAGAGAAAGATGAAGAACGCTTCCCAGAGTGCCGAGCTCGTCGCGCAGTGGCGCAGCAATGCCCAGGCCGGAAATCCGGCGGGTCCGCTGTTCGTGTCGGGCGAGTTCGCCGAGGCGGACATCGTGTGCGAGACCGGCACCGGCAGCGGCCAGTGCGGAACCGCCTGTTCGGGCTCGCTGACGCGCATGTGCTGCTGAGGCGTCATGGTGTCTGTGGCGCCTGTCGCGGACGCTGAAAACTTCGATGCATCGCTGGGTTGCCTGATCTCGCCCGCAATGGGCGGGCTGGCAACCCGGCTCGCTTCCATCGAAGGGCTGCGGGCGGGCGAGCGTGCCGTCGTCGTCGAGGCAACGCGCGAGGCGTTGCGCGACGTGCTCCATGCCAAGCTCGGCCGCCTGCTCGTACTCGAACTCAACGCTGCCCGCGTGACCGGGCGCCTGCGCGCCGCCACGGCCGGGGACAGATGGCGCGAGTTCCTGGAAATCTCTTCGCGGCGGGCCTTCTGGGACGACCTGTCCGAACACTACCCCCCGCTGCACGCGCGCGTCGAAACGATCCTGGACAACCGCTGCGCGGCATCGGTCGCGCTGGCCCGCCACTGGGTCCGCGACCGCGAGCACCTGTCCGCGCTGCTGGGGGGGCCGCCGGGCGCAATGCTGGAGCTCCGCTTCGGCGCCGGCGACAGCCATCGCGGCGGCAGGACCGTGGCGATGATCCGCGCCGAAGGCGGGCGGACCGTCTACAAGCCGCGCTCGCTCGCGGTGGACGCAGCGCTGGCGGACTTCATCGCCTTCGTGGCGGAGCGGCACGCAGGTGCAGTGACCATGCGCGTGCCGCGCAGCTGGAGCGGCGCCGACCACGGCTGGGTGGAATTCATCGAGCACCGCCACGCGCGCGACGACGGCGAACTGCGGGGCTTCTATCGCGGCATCGGCCACTGGCTGGCGCTGATGCGCCTGCTCGCGGGCAGCGACCTGCACGCGGAGAACCTGATCGCTCACGGCGGCGAGCCGGTCGTGGTGGACTGCGAGACGCTGTTCACCCCCGTGTTCGCGCCGAGGGTCTCCGACTACGGCCAGGCGCAGGACCGCGCCGCCGGCCTGGTCGCGAGGACCGTGCTCAACGTCGGGCTGCTGCCGGGCCGCGGCGTCGGCCTCGGCTGGCGCGGGATCGACAGTTCCGCGCTCGGCATGCTTCCGGGGCAGCAGCCGATGGTCGCGCAGCCGGGCATCCTTTCCGCCGGCTCGGACCAGGCCCGCATCGGCACGACGCTGGTCGCTGCGCCGGTCGCCAGGAACCACCCCAGCGAGCATCCGGCGCTGGCGCAGTATTGGCCGGAGGTGCTGGCCGGATTCGATGCGATGACCGCGACCCTCCAGCGCCTGGATCGCGACGGCGTGCTGCGGGCGCGGCTGGAGCCGTTCGCCGCCTGCCACACGCGGGTGGTGCCGCGGGCGACCGAAGTCTATGCCGAGGTCGGCCGCATGCTGTGGCACCCGGTCTCCCTGCACGACCCGGAACCCGCGCGGCAGCGCGCGTTCGAACTGCTCCGGAAGATGGCCGGCAACGTCGCCACCGCCCCGGACGATCCGGCGGTCGTTCACGCCGAGATCATGGACCTGGAGGAAGGCGACATCCCCTTCTTCGCAGGATGCGTCGGCGAAGGGGTGTACTCCGGGCCCGGAGGCACGCGCTGGGGTCCGGGCGGCAACCTCGTCGACCAGTCCCTGGCGCATTGGCGGACGGCCGACTTCGGGCTCGAGCGGGGCGTGATCCAGGCATCGCTGGTCAGCGCCTACATCAACGACGGCTGGATGCCGGACGAGGCCTCGATGCTGCCCGAGCGCGGCCGCGGCGGGGATCTCGACGCCCGGCGCAGGCGCCAGGCCGCCTCGATCGTCCAGGCGATGGCGGACCGTTCGATCAGGGCCGGGGACGGCAGCATCGCCTGGATCGCGCCGGTGCTCGACCCCACCGGCTGGTCGGTGCAGCCGCTGCAGCAGGATCTCTACAGCGGGATGTCGGGGCTGGCGGTGCTGGCCGGGGCGTATCTGCAGGAAGTCGCGGGCGGGCGCGCCGATCCCGTCGCAGGGCTCGACGCGGTCCTCGACGACACCCTGCGCACGCTGGGGCTCTTCGAGGCCAAGCGCGAGCGGCTCCAGCGCCAGGGGCTCAAGGTCAGGCCGCTCCCGCCGGGCGGCTACATCGGGCTGGGATCGCAGATCTGGACCCACCTGCTGCTGGCGCAGTGGGGACTGGACGGCGGGCGCGGCATCGAGCGCGCCGAAGCGCTGGCGGCGCAACTGCCCGTGTCGATCGCCGCGGACGAGGTGCACGACCTGCTGTCGGGTGCCGCGGGCGCGATCGTCCCGCTGATCGCGCTCGCGGAAATCTCCGGCGATTCCCGCCACCTCGGGCTCGCGCGCGAAGCCGGCGACCGGCTGTGTGCGCATGCGGTGCGCCGCGACGGCAGGGCCTGGTGGGTGCACGGCCAGTGGCCGGAGGGCGTCGGCGGTTTCGCCCACGGCGTCACCGGGATCGGCTGGGCCCTGCAGCGGCTCGCACGGGCCACCGGCGAGGAACGCTACGCGGAGGTCGCCGCCGGCGCGTTCGCCTTCGAGGACGCGCTGTTCGATGCGACCGAGCGCAACTGGCGGGACCTGCGCAACCTCGAGGGCGGGACCGGGACGGCGGCGGCGTGGTGCCATGGCTCGGTCGGCATCGGGCTGGCCCACCTCGACCTCGATCCGGCGCTTGCGGACGGGCGCACCCGCGCGCTGGTGCGCGACGCGGCCCTGGCGACGCATCGCCTCGGCTTGGGCTGGAACCACTGCGCCTGCCATGGCGATGCCAGTGCGTGGGAGCTGCTCGACCGGGCCATCGCCGCCGGAGAGGGCCCCGACGGCATGCACCGCGACCGGCTGCTCGATCTCCTGCTGACCAGCCTGGAGGAGCATGGCCCGTCCTGCGGCCTGGCCCGCGACGCCTTCGTGCCCGGCCTGCTGCCGGGGGTCGGGGGCGTGGCCTACCAGTTGCTCAGGGCCCATCCGGACAGCCGCCTGCCCACCATCCTCACGCCCGGGGGCGGCCTCGTCTGAGCGTCGACCCGGCCACGGCGGAGGAGCTGCAGGTCCCCTATTGGCGGCTGGAGGAGGAGGCGCAGGCGCGCCCCGGGCTCTGGGCGCTCACTCGCAGGCTCGGGATGGCGGTGCGCCCGGTGATGCGGATCCTGCGCAGGGCGGCCCCGACGTCTTCCCTGGTGATCCTGGCCGCGCAGCTGGGCTCGGGCGTGGCGACCGCCGGCCTGCTGCTGCTCACCACCGACATCCTGTCGAGCCTGCTGGCGACGGTGCCCAACGCGGACCGGCTGCGGGCGGCGTTGCCGGCGCTGGCGATGCTGGCGGCCGTGTACGTCGTGAAGATGATCCTCGATGCCGCCGTGCTGCATGCCCGGGCGCACCTGGTGCCGAAGGTGCGCAGGCTTGCGGAGGAGGAGTTGTTCCATGCGAGCCTGGGCGTGGAGCTGGCCGCGTTCGACGATCCCGGCTTCTACGACCAGCTGCACCGGGCCCGCGATCGCGGCGTCATGCACCTGGAGGGCGCCACTGCCTGCCTGGTCGATGCGCTGAGCGCGGCGTTCGCGGTCGCGGGCGCCGCCGCGGCGCTGTTGCTGTTGCACCCGCTGCTGCTGGTGCTGCTGGTGCTGGCGTTGCTGCCCGAGGGCTGGGCCGCCCTGCACGCGGCCAGGCTGCAATACGGGGGCATGCCCCTCACCATCGCGTATACGCGCCGCGCCCAGATGATGGGCGAGCTGGCGACCCAGCGCGAGGCCGCGCCGGAGATCCGCGCGAACCAGGCGCAGGAGTACGTGCTGTCCGAATTCCGCCGCTGCGCCGGCGAGCTCCAGGACCACCTGGTGCGGCTCGGCATCGCGGAGGCGCGGGCCACCACGTCGGGGCGCCTGCTGTCCGGCGCCGGACTGGTCGGGACGTTCGTCGCGCTGGGCTGGATGCTGCACCAGCAGTGGCTGGACCTCGCGGTGGCGGGCACGGCGGTGATCGCGATCCGCGCGACGTCGGGATCCTTGCGCATGTTCATGCAGATGGTGCACGAACTCTTCGAGAAGGGGCTGTACATCAGCGACTACCGGGAGTTCACCGAGAACTCGGCGGCACTCTCGCGGCCGCGCCGCGGCACGGCCGCGCCGGCCAGTCCCGGCCGGATCGCGCTCGAGAACGTGGGCTTCCGCTATCCCGGCGAACACGGCCGCACGGCGCTGCGCGATCTCACGCTGACGATCGAGGCCGGGCAGACGGTCGCCCTGGTCGGGGAGAACGGGTCCGGCAAGACCACGCTCGCCAAGCTGCTCGCGGGGCTCTACCGGCCGGGTAGCGGGCGGATCTGCTGGGATGGCGTGGACATCCGCGAGATGGATCCGGAAAGCCTGGCCGACCGGGTGGTGATGGTGCAGCAGCATCCGATCCGCTGGCCGCGCAGCGCCGAGGACAACATCCGCCTGGGGCGGTACGCGCGCACCGATCCGGAAGAGGCCGCGCTCATGGAGGCCGCACGGCAGGCGCGGGCCACCGAGGTCGTCGAAACCCTTCCCGACGGCTGGCGCACGCTGCTGTCGCGCGAATTCCGCGGCGGACAGGACCTGTCGGCAGGGCAGTGGCAGCGCCTGGCGGTGGCGCGCGGCCTGTACCGCGATGCGCCGCTGGTGATCTGGGACGAGCCGACCGCGCCGCTCGACGCCCGTGCCGAACACGCCGTGTACGAGTCGCTTCGCGGCTTGTCCCGCGACCGGACCGTGGTGATGATCACTCATCGCCTGGCCAGCGTGCGCAACGCGGACCGGATCTTCTTCCTCGAGCGCGGGGCGCTGGTGGAGCAGGGCACCCATCGCGAACTTCTGGCCATGGACGGACGCTACGCAGAGCTGTACCGGCTGCAGATGCGGATGCACGGCCCCGAGCCCGTGGGCGAACCGTGAGCGACGCGGCCGACCCGGCCCGCGGGCTGCCATGGGAGCGACTCGCCGCACGGATGCGGGGCGAGGTGATCGCGGCCGGCGACGACAGGATGCTGCTCGCCAGCAAGCACTTCGCCGCGGGCAGGCCGCTGGCGTTCCCGGAAAGGCTGCTGCGCTGCGCCAGGCCGGACGACGTGCGGACGTGCCTGGAATTCCTGCGCGAGCACGGTCTCGATTTCGCCCTGCGCAGCGGAGGGCATTGTTTCGCCGACCTGTCCTCGAGCGATTCGGTGATCCTCGATGCCGGTCCGATGGACGCGGTGGTGCCGGAGGGCGACCTGGTGAAGCTCGGGCCGGGTGCGCTGGCCGGCGACGTCAGCCGGTCTCTCGCCGCCGCCGGACGCGCGATCCCCACCGGCGGCTGCCCGCTGGTCGCCGTCGGCGGGCTCGGGCTCGCCGGCGGCTTCGGTTTCCTCGGCCGCCGCCACGGCCTGACCACCGACCAGATCGAGTCGATGCAGGTCGTGACCGCCGACGGGCAGCTGCTGTCGACATCGGCCGAGAGCCATCCGGACCTGTTCTGGGCGCTGCGTGGCGCGGGATGCGCCGGCTTCGCCATCGTGACGTCGCTGACGTTGCGGACCCGCCCGCTCCAACCGGCCACGGTCTGCCGAGCGGTCTGGCCGATGGAACACGCGGCGGACGTGATCGCCCTGTGGCTGTCGTGGGGTCCGGACGCGTCGGACGAGGTGAACCTGGAAATCGGCCTGTACTGTCCGGACGATCCGGAGCGGCCCTGCCACGTCGAACTGTTCGGTGTGGTACTGGGCGAGGGGGTGGGCGCGCGCGCGCAGGTCGCCACGGTGCGGGCCGCGCTCGGGCCGCACGGCGCCGCGCTGCGGACCTGGGAGCTGGCCGGCCCTGCCGCGTCCGCGTACATGGTCGGACAGTTGAATCACCAGACCGGCGACGCCTGGCTGCCGAGCCGGCCGTACCGCGACGTCGGGTTCCAGTTCACCCGTTCGGATTTCTTCGACGCGGCACCGGACGCGGACGCGATCGGCCACCTCGTCGATCGTTTCCAGTCCGACCGCCGTTTTCCCCAGTGCCGCGAGCTGGAACTGGTCCCCTGGGGCGGCGCCTACGCGCGGCCGAACGCGCACGCCTGCTTCCACCACCGTCGGCCACGCCTGCTGGTGCGGCATACGGCGATGGTCGGCGCCCGCGCGCCCGTCGACCTGCGCGAGCACGCGCGCCGCTGGGTGGACGCCTCGCAGGCGGCCCTGGCCGCGCACGCGAACGGGCACGCGTATCAGGGCTACGCGGATCTGCAGCGGTCCGGCTGGGCCGATGCCTACTATGGCGACGCCTGGCCGAGGCTGCGGCAGGTGAAGCGACGCTACGATCCGGACCAGGTGTTCCGGCACGCGCAATCGGTCGCCCCCTGACGGCGTCGCACCCGGAGCCGATTCGCGCGTAGACAGGTAGGGGCGGGCATCGCGCGGCGCTGCCCGAACAGAGCCCCGTCCGGCGGCCAGATGGGTGCCGCGAGGGTCGTTTCACGGTCGCGATGGCGGCTGCTGCGGCGCATTCGAAAACCGTTCAGTGCGACGCCGCGCCGGACTCACAGCATCCGGGTCATGAACACGCTGTACGGATCCTCCACGTAGCCGTCGAACGGGCCGCAAGGCGCGAAACCGAAACCGGCGTAGAGGGCGCGGGCGGGGGCGAACGCCGCCATCGAGCCGGTCTCCAGGCTGAGCCTGCGGTATCCGCGCCGGCGCGCTTCGCCGAGCACGTGGCGCAGCAGCGCAGCCGCCACGCCCTTGCGCAGGTGGGCCGCCGCGGTGCGCATGGACTTGAGTTCGCCGTGCTCAGGGTCGAGCTGCTTGAGTGCGATGCAGCCGGCCAGCGTTCCGTCCAGCCAGCCGCTCCAGAAGGTGATGCCGGGGCCGCGCAGCCCGTCCGGGTCGAGCGCATGGATGCTCTCCGGGGGCGAATGGCGCGCCACGTCGCGCAGGTGCTCGCGCAGCAGCCCGGAGATCTCGGGACCGGTCAGGGGGTCGAGCTCGATCTGCAGCGCGGTATGCACGGTGCGGGGCGCTGGCATGCCGAGGTCCCGGGGGAGGAGCGCAAAAGCGTGCAGCGACGGCCGAGTCGCGGTCAAGACCTGCGGCGCGAGAACCGGACCAGCGCCTCGCCGCGGCCGGTGTCGCTCCACGACGGACCGCTGACGGCCTTCACCGGTTGGCCGGGGAGACAGGGTCGATCCCGGATGGCTCCCGGCGGCCTGGCTGCGGCGGGTCAGGAATCCGGCCTGGCGGCCGATACACCGGACGAGACCATTGCCCGGAGGAACCGCCCGGACCAGCGCAGTGCGCGGCGACGCGCGCGTGCCGCCCCCAGGGCGGCCACGGCCTGGACCGGTCATCGACGCCATGCCGCCAGGATCGCGCATGTTCGGATCACGCCGCGCGCCAACGCGCCTGGCGACGTGCGCCCTGCTGCTGGGCGCCGCGACCGCGGCCTGCGCCGAGCCGCAGCAGTTCCGCCACTATTCGGCGGTGGACGGCCTGCCGCAGGCCCAGGTCACGGCGCTCCACCAGGACCGGCACGGCTTCCTGTGGGCGGGCACGTTCGGCGGGCTCGGCCGCTTCGACGGTCGCGCGTTCGCGCAGTTCACCACCGCCGACGGGCTCAGCAGCAATACCGTGCAGGCGATCGCCAGCGAGGCCGACGGCACCGTCTGGGCCGGCCAGTCCCGCGGGCTGTGCCTGCTGCGGGCACCGCGGGCGCGCTTCGAGTGTCCCGATCTCGCGGGGATCGCCCAGGCGAACGTGCAGGCGCTGCTGGTCGTCGGCGACGCGCTATGGGTCGGCGCCCGCGAGGGTCTCTATCTGCTGCGCAGGGACGCGGAGGGGAACGCCGACGCGGAGACCGTCGTCGACGACGACGTGGCCGCGCTGGCCCCGGACGGCGAGGGCGGTGTCTGGGTGGGCGGCCGGCAGGGGCTGCGCCGCATCGGGCCGGCGGGCCCCGGGCCGATGCTGGCGCTGCGCGACGGCGCCGGGGTGCGCGCGCTGCTGCGCGATGGCGAGCGGCTGTGGATCGGCACCGACAGCGGACTGCTGCTGTACCGGCACGGGCAGGTGACGGACGCCCCCGGACTCGACCCGGCCCTGCCGGCGCTCGAGGTGCGGGGCCTGGCCCTGGGCCCGGACGGCCGGCTCCGCGCCGCTACCCGCCTGGGCCTGCTCCACGCACAGGAGGAGGGCTTCGTCCTGCTCGGGCAGGAGAGCGGGCTGGCCAACGACAACCTCTATGCGGTGCTCCGCGACCGCGAGGACATCCTGTGGATCGCCAGCGATGCCGGCCTCAGCAGCCTGGTCGACGGCGCCTTCGTCGGCTACGGCGAGCGCGACGGCCTGTGGCAGGGCTTCGTGCGCGCCCTCGCCGAAGACGAGCGCGGGCGGCTGTGGCTGGGAACGCGCCGGGGCGTGCAGGTCGTGGCGGTGGATGCGGCGGGGCGGCTGCACGAACAGTTCCGGATCACCCACGAGGACGGGCTGGTCGACGACCGCATCTACGACATCGAGTTTCCCGCGCCCGGCGAGGCGCTGCTGGCGACCGGCAACGGCCTGGCGCACTGGCGCGAGGGCGAAGGGCTGCTGCGGCTCTATACCGAGGACGATGGCCTGCCCGGCAACGGCGTGCGCGCGCTGCAGCCGCTGCCCGGCGGCGACGTCTTCGTCGCCACCCGGGGCGGGATGGCCACCCTGCGCGACGGCGCCGTCGTTCCCATCGGCTGGCCGGCGCTGGCCCAGGCGCAGGTGATCAGCATCAACCGCGGCGACGATGGCCGCGTCTGGTTCGGTGCGCTGCAGGGCGGGCTGCTGCGGCTCGACCGCGACGGCGTGGTGCGCCGGTTCGACGCTGCCGCCGGGCTCAGCGACGAGACCATCTGGGACGTCGCCCCCGATCGCCATGGCGGTGCGTGGGCCGGGAGCAACGGCGACGGCCTGTTCCACGTCGCCGCCGACGGCGCGATCTCCCGCCATACCCGCCGCGACGGCCTGGTCGACGACTTCGTCTGGCAGGTGCTGGTGGACCGCGGGGGCAGCGTCTGGGCGTACACCAATCGTGGCCTGTCGCGCTTCGACGGCGGCGATTTCTCCAACTACGGGCTCGACGACGGCCTGCTGGACCAGGAGGGCGCCGCCACCGCCGCGCTGGAAACCGCCGCCGGCGACCGCTGGTTCGCCTCCAACGACGGCCTGATGCGCTACGTCGACAGCGAGCGCGATACCGCTGGCCCTGCGCCGGTGGCGGTGATCCATCAGGCGCTCGCGGCTGGCGAACCGATCGTCCAGGATGGCGCTCTGCAGGCGGGCTCGCGCAGCCTCGAGTTCCATTTCTCCGCGCCGCTGTTCCGGCGCAACCCGGATCTGCTGTATCGCTACCGCCTGCGGGGTGCCGACGAGGCCTGGGTGGAGATGCGCGCCAACCGCCCGATCGCCTATGCGAACCTCGGCCCGGGCCGCTACGTGTTCGAGGCGCAGGCGCGCAAGGCCGGCCAGCCCTGGCCGCAGTCGACGGCGGCGTTCGGGTTCGAGGTGCGGCCGCCGCCGTGGCAGACGCCGCTCGCTCGCGGGATGCTGGCGCTGTTCGCGGTGCTGACGGTCTGGGGGCTGGTGCGACTGCGGATCCGTCACGTCGAGGCCAGGCGCAGGGCGCTGCAGCAGCTGGTGAGCGAGCGCACGCGGGCCCTGGAGCAGGCCAACGACCGGCTCGAGCATGCATCGTTCACCGACCCCCTCACCGACCTGCGCAATCGCCGCTTCCTGGCGCACCAGGTCGTCGCGGACGTCGCCGAAGTCCGGCGCCGCCACGCCGGCGGCGCAGCCCATCCGAACCGCGACATGATCTTCGCGATGGTCGACGTCGACCACTTCAAGCGGATCAACGACACCTTCGGCCACGCCGCCGGCGACCGCGTGCTGCGCACCTACGCTGAAGTGATCCGCGCGGTGATCCGCGAGTCCGACTACGCGGTGCGCTGGGGAGGGGAGGAGTTCCTGCTGGTCGCCCGGCACACCGAGGCGGCGCAATGCGGCGCGCTGGCGACCCGGCTGGTCGAGCGCGTGCGCGCCACCCGTTTCGTCGTCGACGACGCCGGGACCGCCATCGACTCGACCTGTTCCGTGGGCCTGGCGCGCTTCCCCTTCGCCGGCAGCGACGTCGCCGGGCTCGGCTGGGAGCAGGTGGTCGACGTCTGCGACGCCGCGGTCTACCTCGCCAAGGCCGGCGGCCGCGACGGCTGGGTGGCGATCCAGGGCGCCCCCGGGGTCGACCTCGGCGAGCCGGCCCGATTCATGCGCCGGCTCAAGCGCGATCCGCTGGCGCTCGCCGCCGAGGGCTCGATCGTCCTGTCCGGGACCCGCTGCCCGGCGGACCCGGACCGCCCGGCGCCGGGAAGAGCGCCCGGTGCCGTGGGCGCGACCTGAGCCTCCGCCACGGGCGGCGGTGCCCGTCCCCGAGCCCCGGGAACGGCCGGGCCTCGCGCAGCGCCTCGGGCGGAAACCTACAGATTCCCGGGCAGAGGTCGATATCCGGCTGGCATCCTGGCTCCCGAGGGGTCCCCTTGCATCCCGTCATCCGCAGCGTCGCAACGAGAGATTCCCGGTCCGGACCGCGCGCCAACGCGATCCTGCTCGTGGACAACTCGCGTTCGTTCGCGCTGATGGTGGCCACCGCGGTCGGCGAGCGGCTGGACCTGCCGGTGACCGTGGTGGCGTCGCTGGCGGAGGCGCGGGAGGCCCTGGCCGAGACGGATCGCTATTTCCTGGTGCTGACCGGCCTGGTGCTGGCCGATGCCGAGCCGGGGGCGATCCTCGACTTCTTCGCCGCTGCCGGCGTGCCCACCGTGGTGGTCTCGGGAAACTACGACCAGGCCACCCGCGAGGAGATCCTGGCGCGCCCGGTGGTCGACTGCGTGCTCAAGAACACGCCGGGCAACATCGACTACCTGGTGTGGCTGGCGCAGCGCCTGGACCGCAACCGCCGCATCGGCGCGCTGGTGGTCGACGATTCGCCCTCTGCGCGGAAGCTGGCCGCCTCGCTGCTGCGCATGTACGGATTCCGCGTGGTCGAGGCGGGCACCGGCGAGGAGGCGCTGCGGGCGATCGCGGCGGACACCTCGGTGCGCCTGCTGATCAGCGACTACGAGCTGCCGGGCATCGACGGGCTGGAACTGATCCGGCGCCTGCGCGCGACCCATGCCCGCGACCGTCTGTCGATCATCGGCATCTCCGGGTCCGGATCGCCTTCGCTGCTGGCGCAGTTCCTCAAGCACGGCGCCAACGACTTCCTGCACAAGCCCTATTCGCGAGAGGAGTTCTTCTGCCGGGTCTCGCAGAACGTCGACAATCTCGATCTGATCGGCACCCTGCAGGACCTGGCCACGCGCGACTTCCTCACCGGCCTGCCCAACCGCCGCCACTTCTTCGACCGCGGCATGCAGATGTTCGAGGCCGAACGATGCGGGCTGGCCGCCGGGATGATCGACATCGACCATTTCAAGCACATCAACGACAGCTACGGCCACGACGCCGGCGACGTCGCCATCAAGGCGGTGGCCGATCGTGTGGCCCGGCACGCGCGCGTGCAGGACCTGCCTTCCCGCTTCGGCGGCGAGGAGTTCGCAGTGCTCGTCCCGGGGCTGAGCGGCGATGCCGCCCGCGCCCACTTCGAACGCCTGCGCGCCGACGTCGAGGCGATGGCGATTCCGCTGGGCGACGGCCGCAGCATCCGCCTGACCATCAGCATCGGCGTCTGCACCACCGGCGGCGACCTCTCGGCGATGCTCGCCGAGGCCGACCGACGCCTGTACCTGGCCAAGGCCGGCGGCCGCAACCGCGTCGAGCCGCGAGCCGGGGTGCTGACCGCGGTCGCCTGAGCACGGCGGTCCGGGGCGCCGTCCGCGGCAACGACCGGCTCCCGCGCGGCATCGCCCGGCGGGCGTGGCCATCCGCCGCCCTCGGCGTTGCCCGTCCCCCGGCCGCCTCAGCGCGCGGGCGCGAGTACGTTTAGGCTGTGCGGTCCTGTGCCGAGGACGCATGCGATGCGCCCAGACCAGATCCAGATCCTCGCCATCCTGGCGGCCACCGTCGGCCTGTTCCTGTGGGGGCGCTGGCGCCACGACATGGTGGCGGCGGCCGCACTGCTGGCCTGCGTGCTCGCAGGCCTGGTCCCGGCGGGGCAGGCGTTCGCCGGGTTCGGACACCCGGCGGTCGTCACCGTGGCCTGCGTGCTGGTGCTCAGTCGCGGCCTGCAGACGTCGGGCGCGGTCGACGCGCTGGCGCGCGCGGTGTTGCCGGCCGCGGCCGGCCCGATGCTGGCGATCGCCGCGCTTACCGGGCTCGGTGCGCTGCTCTCGGCATTCATGAACAACGTCGGTGCGCTGGCGCTGCTGATGCCGGTGGCGGTGCAGATCGCGCGCAAGCAGGAGCTCGCCCCCGGGCAGGTGCTGATGCCGCTGGCGTTCGGGTCGATCCTCGGCGGCATGACCACCCTGATCGGCACGCCGCCCAACCTGATCGTCTCGGGATTCCGCGACAGCGCCGGCGCCGGCGGCTTTTCGATGTTCGACTATGCGCCGGTCGGCGTCGTCGTGGCCGTCGCCGGCGTCCTGCTGATCGCGCTCGGCGGCTGGAAGCTGGTGCCGGTGCGCCGCAACGCCGCCGCCGAAGGGTTCGACACCGGGGCCTACCTCACCGAGGCGCGCGTGCCCGACGGCGCGAAGGCGGTCGGCAGGACCGTGCGCGAGATCGAGGCCGTGCTCGAGGAACACGACGCCCAGGTGGTCGGCATGGTGCAGGGCGAGTTCCGCGTCCATGCCCCCAATCCGATGCGCAGGGTGAGCGCCGGCGACATCCTCGTGATCGAGGCCGAGGCGGACTCGCTGGCCAACGCGCTGTCCAGCCTGGGGCTGCGGCTGGAGGAAGAACTGCGCGACGATGACCGGGAGGACGAATCGGCGCGGGACGGGGAGGTGGCGTCCGCGGACGACGCTTCCCGCGGGGCGGCTCCCGACGGAACCGGAACGCGCTCGGCCCGGACCGCGCACGAGCCCGGGTCGCGAGGCGACGGGGCGAACCAGGACGGTGCAGGCGAGGCCGGCAGCGAAGGCAACGGCGACGACGCGGCAGCGGAAAAGGACGCGAAGAAGGACGGCGACCGCACGCCCGCCAGTTCGGTGGTGTTGCAGGAGATCGCGGTGCTTCCGGGTTCGGCGCTGGCCGGGCGCTCGGCCAGCGACCTGGCGCTGCGCACCCACTACAGCATCAACCTGCTCGCGATCTCGCGTGAAGGCCAACGCTCGATGACCCGCCTGCGCTCGCAGCTCTTCCGCGAGGGCGACCTGCTGCTGCTCCAGGGCACGCCGGAATCGATCGGCGAGCTGGCCTCGACCTACGGCGGCGTGCCGCTGGCCGAACGCGCGCTGCGCATCCCAGACCGGCGCAAGGCGATCACCGCATCCGCGATCCTGGCGCTGTCGATCGGCGCCGCGGCCCTGGGGCTGGTGCCCGCCCCCGTCGCCTTCGCACTAGGCGTGCTCGCGTCGATGGTGCTGCGCACGGTTCCGCCGCGCGAGGTGTACAGCGCGATCGACTGGCCGGTGGTGGTGCTGCTGGCAGCGCTGATCCCGGTGGCGGGCGCGATGGAATCCACCGGCACCGCCGGCCTGATCGCCCGGTTCCTGTTCGACACCGTGGCCCAGGGACATGCGGTGGTCGGCCTGGCGCTGATCCTGGTGGTGACGATGACGCTCTCGGACCTGATGAACAACGCCGCCACCGCCGCGGTGATGTGCCCGATCGCGCTGGGCGCGGCCGGCGCGCTCGGGGTCAGCGCGGATCCGTTCCTGATGGCGGTGGCGGTGGGCGCGTCGTGCGCGTTCCTGACTCCGATCGGACACCAGAACAACACCCTCATCCTCGGCCCCGGCGGCTTCCGCTTCGGCGACTACTGGCGGCTCGGGCTGCCGGTGCAGCTGCTGGTGATCGCCGTGAGCATCCCGATGCTGCTGCTGGTGTGGCCGCTGCGGGGCTGAGCGCACACCCGCCAGGCACGCCCAGCGTTCCACGCCGACGGTCTGCCGCTGCCAGGCAACGTCCGGGTTCGTCCGGTGCGGCGGCCGGACTTGAATTCGCCGCCCGCGCACCCATCTTCCGGGCCTGACGCCAGCCCCGGACACGCCACGCCATGAGCCAAGTCGCCGCCGAGACCCGCAGCTTCGAAGCCGAGGTCGCCCAGGTCCTGCACCTGGTCACCCACTCGCTCTACTCGCACAAGGAGATCTTCCTGCGCGAGCTGATCTCCAACGCCTCCGACGCCTGCGACAAGCTGCGCTTCGAGGCCATCGCCGCCCCGGAGCTGCTGTCCGGCGATGGCGAGCTGCGCATCGAGGTGAGCTGGGACGCGGACGCGCGCACCGTGACCGTGCGCGACAACGGCATCGGCATGGGCCGCGACGAGGTGGTGGCGAACATCGGCACGATCGCCAGTTCGGGCACGCGCCGTTTCCTGGAGGCGATGAGCGGAGAACAGAAGGCCGACGCGCGCCTGATCGGGCAGTTCGGCGTGGGCTTCTATTCGGGCTTCGTGGTGGCCGACCGCGTCACCGTCCTCAGCCGCCGCGCCGGCGCCGCGGCGGAGGAGGGGGTGAAGTGGGAAAGCGACGGCCAGGGGCAGTACACCCTGGAGCCGGTCGAACTGCCCGCGCGCGGCACCACCGTGATCCTGCACCTCAAGCCCGACGAGGACGAGTTCCTCGCCGGCTGGAAGCTGCGTTCGCTGGTGCACCGCTATTCCGACCACGTCGCCTTCCCGATCCGCATGCCGAAGGATGCGGCGGACGAGGGCGGGGAGGCCGACGCGGAGCAGTGGGAGACCGTCAATTCCGCCTCGGCGCTGTGGACCAAGCCGCGCACCGAGATCTCCGACGAGGACTACCAGGGCTTCTACAAGGCGCTGGGCCACGACTTCAACGACGCCCTGGCCTGGACCCACAACCGCGTCGAGGGCAGCCAGAGCTTCACCACGCTGCTGTACCTGCCGGCGCAGCCGCCGTTCGACCTGATGATGGGCGGGCGCGACGAGCGCAAGGGCCTGAAGCTCTACATCAAGCGGGTGTTCGTGATGGACGCCGCCGAGGAACTGCTGCCCAGCTACCTGCGCTTCGTGCGCGGCGTGGTCGATGCCGACGACCTGCCGCTCAACGTCAGCCGCGAGCTGCTGCAGCAGAACCGCCAGCTCGACCGCATCCGCGGCGCCTGCGTCAAGCGCGTGCTCGATCTGGTCGAGAAGCTGGCCCGCGACGAGCCGGAGAAGTTCGCCGCGTTCCACAAGGCGTTCGGCAACACCCTCAAGGAGGGCATCGTCGAGGACGCAGGCAATCGGGAGCGCGTCGCGAAGCTGCTGCGCTTCGCCTCGACCAAGGGCGAGGGGGGCGCGCAGACGGTTTCTCTGGACGACTACATCGGCCGCATGGCGGTGGGCCAGGACACCATCTGGTACGTCACCGCCGACAGCCACGCCGCCGCTGCGGGCAGTCCGCAGCTGGAGGCGTTCCGGTCCAGGGACATCGAGGTGCTGCTGATGTCCGACCGCATCGACGAGTGGATGCTCGGCTCGCTGCGCGAGTACGCCGGCAAGAAGCTGCAGCACGTCGCCAAGGGCGAGCTGCCGCTCGACGCCGCCGACAGGGAGAAGCAGGACGAGGCCGCCAAGGCCGCCGAGCCCCTGCTGCAGAAGCTCAAGGGACTGCTCGGCGACCGGGTCGCCGACGTCAGGGTCTCCGCGCGCCTCACCGATTCGCCCTCGTGCCTGGCGCTGGCCGACCACGACATGGCGCCGCATTTCGTGCGCCTGCTGCGCGAGGCCGGACAGGAGGTCCCGGAGAGCAGGCCGACCCTCGAGATCAATCCGCAGCACGCCCTGGTCAAGCGCGTCGAGACCGAGACCGACGAAGCTAAATCCCAGGACCTGGCCAGCCTGCTGCTGGAGCAGGCCGAGATCGCCGCCGGCGCGCCGCTGGCCGACCCGGCGGCGTTCGTGCAGCGGATGAACCGGGTACTGCTGGGAAGCTAGCCGGGGGCGAAGACCGACGAGGGGCGGCGCTCCGGCGGCACGGTCTCCCGACCCCGGGCCGAAGGTGCTCGGGCACTAGCCGGCTCAGGCGGCCGCTCCCGCCTGCGGCTGCCCGCCCGACGCCCGGGCGCGCGCCGGAGCGGCCGCAGTCGCAGCGGCTACGTCTACGGCTCTGGGGCAACCATCCCCGACCCCTTGAGCAGCATCCACACCGCCATCGCCACCATCATCAGGTTCTCGGTGAGCGAGACGAAGCCCAGCGGGACCCGGCTGCCGCCGCCCACGCAGGCGCAGCGGATCTCGCGCCGGTCGACGTAGACCGCCTTGATCACCGACACCGTGCCCACGCTGCCGATGAACAGCGCCACCGGCGCCGCCAGCCAGAGCCCCGCACCGGCGAGCATCAGTACGCCTGCCAGGCCCTCGCCGTAAGGGTAGAGCCAGGCGTAGGGCACCCAGCGCCTGGCCAGCAGGTCGTAGTTGAGGAACATGCTGGAGAAGCTCTCGACATCCTGCAGCTTCAGCAGCGCCAGCGTGCACATGCTCAGAGCGACGAACCACTCCGCCGTGCGCACGGTCAGCGCTGCATCGAAGACGGCGTGGCCGAGCGCCAGCGCCATCAGCGCGGTCATCGCGAACAGGGCGGCTACCGGCCGGTAGCTGGTCGCATCCGGATCCTGCACGTGCAGCCCGAAATGCCGGCGCAGGTCCTCGTAGCCGCCGACCCGCCTGCCTTCGATGAACGCCTGCGGGGTGGTGTCGACGCCGTGTTCGGCCTGGAAACGGTCGGTCTCGGCGCGCGTGGTCAACCAGTGGTCGTCGACCTCGTAACCCTTGCGCTCGAGCAGGTACTTGGCCTTGAGCCCGTAGGGGCACAGGTGTCCGGGCATCACCATGCGATAAAGGCGGGCGCGCGGGCGCGCTTCGCGGCTCATGCGTCCTCCGGGGATTCGCTCGCGGAGGCCCCGTATACCGCGGCGGCGCGCGAGGGACCGTGACGGCCGCGCGCGCCGTACCGCCGCATGGGACACCGCCGGTAGGAGCGGGCCATGCCCGCGAAAGCCCACGCCGGTGCCGACGCCGGGAATCACCGCCGATCCCTCGGAGACCTCCGCCGCCCACCGCGCACTCCTGCGGCCGCGCCGCATGACCGCACCCCGCGTCGGGTCACGCCAGCACGGTCACCGCATCCGTCGTGTGGATGGTGCCCGTAGCGCGTGGAATCAGCAGTTGGCCGAAGGAGGCGCCCTTGTCGCCGCGCCGGTAGTCCAGCAGCGTGCGCAGCGGCTCGCCGTCGGCGTCGCGCTCGCCGCGATCCGGGTCGACCGTGGTGAAGACGCAGCGGATGCAGGGCTTGGCGATATCGAACTCGACGTCGCCGACGCGGATGCGGTGCCAGCCGTCCTCGGCGTGCGCCGGGACGCCGTCCACCACCAGGTTCGGACGGAAGCGCAGCATCGACACCGGTCGCGACAGCCGGGCGTTGAGCCCGTCCAGCGCGGCGCGCGAGACCAGCAGGACCGGCATCGAATCGGCGAAGCTCACCTCGTCGCCCGGCAAAGCGCCGCGATGAACGATGGGGCGTTCCGCGGCGGAATCCATGTGCACCAGGCGCGCAGGTTGCCCCAGGAAGCCGCTGAGCCATGCGTCCGCGACCGCGCCGGCGGCCCGCGCCGCCACTTCGTCCTTCCACACACCGACCCGCAGGGTCTCCCCCGACACCGGCCTCGGCACGCGCAGAGGCGACATGCCGGGCCCATCGAGGACGATGCCGTCCGGATCCGGCCGTGCCCGCAGCAGCGTCAGCCGCGGCAGCTTGCGGCCGGTGAGAAAGCGCCCTGCGCCGTCCACCGCCATCCAGCGGCGGTCGTGGCGCAGCCCGCGCGGCTCGACCTCGGCCGTTCCGGCATCGAAAGCGGCGCCGGACTTGACCGGATACAGATGGATGCTCGACAGGTACACGCGGACCCCGGACTGGAGGAAGTCGGGAGCAGGGTAACCCGCCCGCCGCGGGAGCTACGCCTCGGCGCGCCGATGGAGGGCGACCGTGCGGCCGGTCTCGGCAGCGATCCATCGCGATGCGGCTTTCGTCCCTACACGGCGACAGGGCCGCAGCTGGACGTCCAGCGTGTCGGCCGGAGGGAGGCGTGCTCAAGCCCGCCTGGGTTCGGGGTCCTGCTGCAGGGTCCGCAGCCGCGCCAACAGCTCGGCCCGATGGCGGTGCGCACGCACCAGCAGCGCCAGCGCCGCGACCAGCATGGCAGCGCCGAGCCCGGCGGAGAGCAGCAGCGCGGCGTTGCCGGTGGACAGCCCCAGGCCGAACGCTCCCGCGGTGAACAGCGTGGTGAACGCCACGCTCATCCGCCCGGCGACGATGCGATGGTTCGCCAGCAGCGGACGGCGGCTCGAGAGCACCCACAGCGCGTAGCACACCCATGCCAGGCCGACGGCGAGCAGCACCGCGAACGAAACGCCCGTGCGCGCGGGCAGGGCCCGTTCCGTGGCCAGCAACGAAGCCAACAGCACGCTCATCGCGAGCGCTCCGAGCAACAGCGCCACGTGGCCAACGCGCGAGCGCATCGACAGCGCCCGCGAGGTGATACGGTCGAGTTGCTCGATCCGGTCGCGGCATTCTGGATGTTTCATGGCGTCTCTCCTTGGAAAGTGCCGCGCAGCAGCGCGCGCGCACGGAACAGGCGGGATTTCACCGTCCCCACGGGCACCTGCAGCACCGCGGATACTTCGGACAGGGACAGTTCCTGGAGGTAGAACAACGTCAGCACGTCGCGCTCGACCACAGGCAGCCGCGCGAGGCCGAGTTCCACCTGTCGCGCGGTCTCGGAGCGTTCGACGCTGTCGTCCTCGAACGCCAGCTCCGCGACGTCGATATGCGGTTCCGGCGGCGCGGCATACTTCAGGCGCAACCGGTCCATCGCTGTGCGGTGTGCGATGCCGAACAGCCACGCGCGAAAGCGCGAGCAGTCGCGCAGGCGCCCGATGCCCTGGATCGCCTTCAGCCAGATGTCCTGGACCAGTTCGTCGCCGGCGTCGCGGGAACCGGCGATGCTCGCGGCGTAGCGATGCAGGGGGCCGGACCAGCGACGGATCAATACGTCGAAGGCGGCGTGCTCGCCCAGCTGGCAGCGGATCGCCAGGGCTTCGTCGATGCGTTCCTGCGGATGGGGCCGCTCGGCCACTGATCGGTTCCTGCTGTGGTGTTCCCCGGAGTAGTCGGTGCAGAGGCGAAAAGGTTCACGTCCTCGCTACAGCACCCGGCCGATCCCCTCGCGCTCGATCTGCGCGCCGACCTCCAGCAGCAGTTCCGGCGCGCACGTCGCCGCGAACCCGATCCGGAAATGCACCTCGCCCTCCGGGGTGCGCGCGGAATGGATCGACGACAGGCTGATGCCGAGCCGCTCGAATACGTGCAGCAGCCGCCGCAGCGCTCCCGGTTCGTCCAGGGGCAGGTGCACGCTGAGCGCCCGGACCTCCGCCAGGTCCGCCAGCAGCCAGCCGAGCCGCTGGAAGCCGTGGTTTCCTTCGCGCAGGGCCGCGGCGCCGAACGCCTCGCGATTGTCGAGCAGGAAGTGCTGCCGGAATCCGCTGCGCGCCTCGTCGCCGCCGCGATGCACCGCATCGCGCAGCCGCGCCAGCTCGCCGGCCAACGCGTCCAGCACGCCGGGGACGTGCGGGTTCTCGAACTGGATGTCCTCGTAGATCGCCGGGTTCAGCGAGAGGATGCGCGCCACCACCGCGGAATCCAGCTCGAACGAGGCGGAGCGGAACGGCATCAGCCCTTCCAGCCCGCCGAGCTGCGCAGCGTGCGTGCGCAGTACCCCGGCCTGGGCCAGATGGCTCGCGTGCACCATCGCCTGCACCAGCGCCATGACCCGGTCGTGGCGGTCGGGGTCGCTGCGCACGGACTGCGCTTCCAGCGCCGCCAGCAGCCTCTGCAGCCAGCCGCGCCAACGTTCCAGACGTACCTCGCAGACCACCAGTACCCGTCCCTTGAGGGTGGGCGCGGCCGGCGGCGCGGTCATCGGGTGCAGGCCGACGACTTCGGCACGCGAGCGCACCATCGCCGCCACCGGCGCCGCCTTGATGGACGTGACGTCGATCCACAGCTGGCGATGCTCGCGTCCGCCTGCGATGCGGACGTATTCGTCGATCGTCGCGGCGGTGCGGCGGATCGGCACCGAGAACACCAGCACGTCGCTGCGCTCCACCAGCGCTTCCGGGGCCAGGCCGGCCGGATCGGCCGGATCCGAGCCGAGGACTTCGGACCCCATCCGCTTGGCGAAGAATGCCTGCAGCCAGCGCCCGTAGGCGCCCGCGCTGCCGACGATGCCGATCACGGGCGGGGAGGACATGGCGGTGCTCGTGGGCGGTGGAGCTGCATTGTAGGCAGGGGCCCCGTCCGCTTGCCCCCTGCCGGGCTGCCGTTCACTCCGTACGCGCCCCGTATCGGTAGAGTTGCGGCATGCCTCGCCAAGTCATCCAAGGGCCTCGCATGCACCGGCCTGACGCGGCCCTGCCTGGCGCGACGGCGACGCCGGTTGCAGGCGTCGGCGCCCGGGCCGCCGTCCGGGCGTCGGCGGACGCCGGAAACGGCGCAGCCGCCTGCGACGACGGTTCCCGCCACGGGCGGCGGCACCGGTGGGTGCTGCGCGGCCTTGGGTCCTGAGTTCGGGCGCGGACTGCCCCGCGCCTTCTTCGACCGCGACGTGCTGGAAGTCGCCCCCGAGTTGGTCCACCGGGTCTTCGCCGTGGCCGACGGACGCGCAGGCCGCATCGTCGAAGTCGAGGCCTACCGCGGTGCCGACGACCCGGCCGCCCATTCCTTCCGTGGCAGGACCGCGCGCAATGCCACCATGTTCGGCCCGCCCGGCCACCTCTACGTCTACCTCAGCTACGGGCTGCACTGGTGCTGCAACGCCACCTGCGGCAACGGCGCCGGCGTGCTGATCCGCGCGGTGCGGCCGCTCGCCGGCATCGAAGCGATGCGCGCGGCGCGCGGCCGGCCGCGGCGCGAGATCGACCTGGCCAACGGCCCCGGCAAGGTGGGCCAGGCGTTCGGCATCGATAGAGGACACGACGGCGAGGACCTCGTCGCCGGCAGCCGGGTGGCCATCCTCGACGACGGCCACCGCGACACGCGGCCGCTGCTGGTGACGCCGCGGATCGGCATCAGCAAGGCGGCCGACTTCCCCTGGCGGTGGGTCGCGCCGGACTGACGCCCGATCCGCACCGGGGCGCTCGGGGCGGTCGCCGACGGCCCGTCGGGCGACGACAGGCGGCGTTCATGCCGCCGCCACCGCTTCGATCTCCAGCAGCCAGGCGGCGTCGTAGATGCCTGCGATCACGATGGTCAGCGCCGGCGAGCAGTCGCCAAGCACCTGCTGGCGCAGTCCGGCGCTTTGCGCGATCAGGTCCCGGCTGGACAGGAAGATCGTGACCTTGACCAGGTTGTCGAAGCCCATGCCCGCAGCCGCGAGTTGCGCCTCGACGTTGGCCCAGGCAAGGCGGTACTGCTCGGGATAGCCGGCGGGTACCTTGCCCGAGGCGTCGGCCGGCACCTGGCCGCTGACGAATAGCAGCCGCGAGAATCCCGTTACTTCGCAGGCCTGGGCGTACGCGTTACCGGTCGGTTGCTGCGGTCTGATGCGCATGTCGGATCCTCGTGTGGCGGACGGCTGCAGGGAGGTGGCGGCCGCGGCCGCGATGAGCTGGCAGAATTGGCGGCGCTGCATGGCTGATGCCTACCCCTGGCCAGGCTCCATGCTGACACCCCGCCTCCGCTGCGGGTCCCGTCATTTTTCCGGAACGCCCCGACAAATGGACGGACGCCGACTTGGATGACATCGATCGCCGCCTGCTCGCGCTGCTGCGCGAGGATGACAGCCGACCGCTGAAGACCCTCGCCGCCGCGGTCTCGCTGTCTCGCAGCAGTGTGCGCGACCGCATCGCGCGCATGCAGGCCGATGGCACCATCCGCCGTTACACGGTCGAACTCGCGCCGCCGGCGGGCGCGCTGCACGCCATCCTGCTGGTGCGGCTGCAGCAAACCCCCGACGCCCAGGTGGTGGCGGCGGTCACCGCCGCCGCCGAAGTCGAGCGTTGCTATTCGCTGGCGGGCGAGGTCGACCTGCTGGTGGAACTGGCCGGCCAGGACACCGCCACCGTCAACCGCGCCCGCGATCGCATCGCGGCGCTGCCGGGCGTCGCCAGCGTGGTGACCGCGCTGGTGCTTAGCCGCGACAAGGCGCCGGAAGCGGCGCGCTGAGCCACTGCGGCCGCGGCTGAACCGTTGCGTAGGATTCAGCCCCGCGTCCCGGCCCGTTCACTGCGTCGGCCGTAGGCTCGGCCCACTCGATTCATCCGAATCCGAAGGAGGCCCCGATGAACAATCGAATCCTGACCGCATCGCTCGTCGCTCTCGCGCTTGCGTCTTCGCCGGTGCTGGCCGGCAAGAACAAGGGACACGAACGGGAAGGTCACGGCGGTCCGCCGGCTCATGCCCAGGCCCATCGCGACAACCCGCCGAAGGCGCACGGCCGCCACGACAACGGCCGACACCTCGGCTGGCAGAAGCAGGCCTGGAAGCGCGGCGACCGGATCCCGCTGGAGCACCTGGAGCCGGCGTACTACATCGACGACTACCGTGCCTACCGGCTGGACAGCCCGCCGCCGGGTCATCGCTGGGTGCGTCCGGACGCGGATCGCTACCTGTTGGTGGAAGCGGCGACCGGGTTGATCGTGGAGGCGCTCGGTTACTGAGCAGCGTCGGCAGCGATCGATCCCAGCGCGCACGAGGCCCCGTCCATCGGGGCCTCGTGCATTTTCGGAGCAAGGCAGCCGCGTGCCGGGGTAGCCGATCCGACCGGGATCGGCGACGATCCGTCTCCGGCCGCCTTTGGAGTCGCCTCGCTTGGAACGCCTCGTCTCCCGGGCCGTGTCCGCACCCGCCTGTCGCCACCGTCTGGTGCGTCGCGGTGAGCACAACCGTCGCCGGAGCGCTCCGTGAAGCCAACGCGTAGCGCCGACCCGGCAGCGAGGCCCGCACGCCGCCGCGAGGCGATTGCGATATCCGGGCCCGGTCTCGGCAAGGACGCGCTCGGCCGCTTCGCCTACCCGTTCTTCATGTTCCACATGCTGCTGTTCGGACTGTCGGGCTTCTATATGGCCTATGCCGACAGCGGGCCGGGCATCGGGTTCGTCTATGCCCACGGCGGCATCGCCATCGTGGTCTACATGGTGTTCTATCTCGCGCTGTTCGGGCTGGACCAGGTCAAGTGGATGCTGATCAACGCCGGTCTCGGCATCCTCGGCATCTACGCCCAGGTCGGCTGGATCCTGGCGCGCTTCGGCAGGCAGATCGGCGACTACGCCTGGTACGTGCATGTCGTGCCGTTCCTCTACTACATCCTCTACATGTTCCTGCTTCGGCAGTTCCTCCTGGACGTCACCGGGTCGCGGCACGATGCCCGGCGGCGGGCATGGGTGGAGTCCGGCTACGTGGTCGTGTCGCTGCTGTTGTACGCCACGCTGCTCTGGCGGACCACCGGCGCAGCACGGTGATCGGGCGGGGCCGCATCGGTGCAGCCGTGCTCAAGGGTCCACGGGATAGAGCCCGTCGGCGTAGGCGCCGGCGTGATATCCCTTGGCGCCGATGTCCTGCGCCAGCGGGCTGCGCGGATCCTGGCCGGCTTCCAGGCACGCCAGCACGTGGGCGAAGTCGTAGCGCGGCCGCCAGCCGAGGCGGTCCCGGGCCAACGCATTGACGTAGACCCGATCGATGCCGGGGAACATGCTCCAGCCGTGCCGCGCATACACGGCGTGGTAGCCGGGAAAGTAGCTGGCCACGACGGCGGGCGCGTCGCGACGCAGCTCCGCCAGGTCGTCGCGGACGAAGGGCGTGGTCGCGCTGAGGATGTAGCGGCCGAAGCCGATGTCCGGTGCACGCTCGACCGCCAGCAGGTGCGCATCCACCAGGTCCTGCACGTCGGCGCGCCGGTACAGGAACTCATTGGCCTTGAGGTTGCCGTCGGCGTAGGCGCCGCGCTTGCCGGCATCGTCGTCCGCTTCCGGGAAGAAACGCGAGGTGCGCAGTACCAGGCAGGGCAGGCCATGGTTGCGGTGGAACAGCCGGCACAGGTCCTCGGCGGCGGTCTTGGTCGCCCCATAGATGTTCTTGGCTACCGGCACCACGTCCTCCGTGATCCAGGCCGCGGGCTCGCCGTCGCCAGGCACCAGCGCATCGCCGAATGCGCTGGTGGTGCTGGTGAAGACGAAGGCCTGGACCCCCTGCGCGACTGCCGCTTCCAGCAGATTGAGCGTGCCGGCAACGTTGGTGTCGACGAAATCCTGGCGGGAATGCGTGGCGACGTGCGGCTTGTGCAGGGTGGCCGCATGCAGCACCGCTCGCACGCCCGCCATGGCCCGGTCCACGAACGCGCGATCCGCGATCGAGCCCACCAGGCCGGTATGCGGGGAGGCGACGCGGTCCAGGCCGACGGCATCTCGGCCCTGCGCGCGCAGCGTGCGCATCAGGGCTTCACCCAGGTGTCCGGCGCTGCCGGTGACGAGAACGGTCATGTGCGACTGGGAGTGCGAAGTGGGGGGTGCCGTCACGCAAGGCCAATGGCAGGCCGGAGTGCAGGTGGTCGTGCCTACGGAGTCCGGTGATCGTAGCTGAGGGCGCGCACGATCTTCCAGCCGGACTCTCCGTGCTCCCATACGTGCACGAACCTGGCGATCTCGACCAGCCGTTCCTCGTCGCCCTCCTCGGTGAGGTAGAAGCGATGCGAACCCTCCTGGATCGCGCCATGGCCGGGCACCGGGTACACCTTCAGGCTGCCTTCCACCACTTCGCGGCGAAGCGTCACCCGGCTGTTGGCGCAGCGTTCGCGGGCCATCCGCTCCATGCCGCTGCGGCCTTTCGTCAGGCCTCCCTTGTCGTGGTAGAACTCGACGTCCTCGTCCACCATCGCCATGTGCCCGTCCACGTCGCAGGCGTTGAACGCCGCGAAGAATTCCGCATCCAGCGCGTTGATGCGCTGGGCGAGGGCCTCGTCTCGGATCGCGGCGCCCTCGTCCGCCCGTACGAGCGCCGGGGGTGCCAGCACCGCAGCAATGGCCAGCCCCAGGCGAAGCATCGTTGGATATCCGGTGGCCTTCATCGTGTCTCCCTGGTTGGATTGATCGCATGTCCGGGACCCGGTGCGATGGGCGCCGGGGAAGCAGGATCCGGCGCACCCAGCGCGGCCGTCGCCAGCCGGCGCGCGATCAGGTCGACGCTGCCATCGCCGCGCCCGGTGGCGTTGCGCACCACGGCGACGGTGATCTCGCCCTCGGGCAGGTACAGCAGCATCGAGACGAAGCCGAGGATGCCGCCGCTGTGCTCGTACATCGGCAGCCCCTCCAGGGTCGATGCACGGATGCCGAAACCATAGCGATGCCCGGCATCGGCGGCCGGCCCTTCGGGGGCGACCATCCGCCGGTAGCTCTCCGCGGACAGCACCCGGCCGCCGTGCAATGCGCGATTCCAGCGCCAGAGGTCGTCCACGGTCGACAGCAGCGCGCCGGCCGCATGGGGTTGAGTCATGTCCAGGGGGCGTGCCGGCGACACCGTTCCGTCGTCCTCGATGCGATAACCGGCCGCGTGCCCCGGCACCACGCTGCGGGTGGCGCCGCCCCGGGTGCGTTCCAGGCCGAAACGCTCGAACAGTTCGCTCTTCAACCAGTCGTCCCAGGCCTGGCCGGTCACCTTCTCGATCACCGCACCGACCAGCACGTAGCCGGAATCGTTGTAGGCGTAGCCCTGGCCCGGGCCGAAATCGACGGGATGGTCGCCGAACACGGCGACCAGGGACGCGGTATCGATCTCCCGGTGGATCGATTCGTCCATGTGGCTGGGAATGCGGGTATAGCTGCGGACTCCGGACGTATGGTTGAGCAGCTGGGCGAGCGTGATCCGGTGCCCGCCGGGAAACTCCGGCAGGTATGCCGAGAGCGGATCGTCCAGCTTCACCTTGCCCTGGTCGACCAGCCTGAGCAGGCCCGCCGCGCTGAACTGCTTGGTGATCGATGCGATCCGGACCACGTGCCCGGCCTGCAGCGGGACGCCCAACTCCACGCTGGCCATGCCCCGCGCATCTCGGAACAGCACCTGGTCTCCGCGCGCAACGAGGACCGCGATGCCGGGGCCGGAGACGTCTTCGACGTGCTGCTCCAGCAGCCGGGCCGCTTCCGCGGCTACCTGGGCGGAGGCCTCCGAGGCGCCCGCATGCAACGGCGGCACGGGGCCGGCCACGGTGAACGCGAGCAGGGCACCGAGAACCCCGCGGATCGCGCGGGAAGGAGCGGTGGACAGGCACGGACGGCGCATGGTGTTTCCCGACGGTGAGCCGTGGCCGAGGATCCGGCCGGCGACGCGGTCATGGTACTTGCGTCGCGGCGTCGTTTTGCGGCCGAGCGCCGGCCATCGGCGCCGCGATGCGGCGATCCGCGCCTCGACGTGGTGGCGTCCTGCACCGGCAGCAGGTATGCCATTTGGCCCGTGGACGATCCGTTCCCACGTGCCAGCATTGCGGCAGTTCACTCGATGGCCGCTCCATGCATGCAGGGAACGCCCGCACCGTCCTGCAACCATCCACGCCTCGCCGTGGCGCGGCGCTCGCCGGCGTACGTGGACATCCGAGGCACGTGCTGGATGCCTTCGATCGCAGGATCCTGGACATCTACCGGGCCGACACCCGCCTGGCGGCCGAGGCGATCGGCGAGGCCGTCGGCCTGTCGGCGACGGCGGTGCAGCGCCGGCTCAAGCGCATGCGCGAATGCGGCGTCATCCAAGCGGAGGTTGCGCTGGTATCGCCAGCCGCGCTCGGGCTGGGGACGACCTGCATCGTCGGCGTGGACCTGGAACGCGAGGGGCCCGAGGCGCTCGACCGCTTTCGGGCGAGGATGGCGCGGTGCAGCCAGGTCGTGCAGTGCTACTACGTCACCGGCGCGAGCGACTTCGTGCTGATCGTGCAGGTCGAGGACATGGACGCCTTCGTCGATTTCACCCGCGAGTGGCTGACGCCGGACGACAACGTGCTCGCCTTCACCACGCAGGTGGTCATGGACCGGGCGGCAGCCGGATAGCGGCGGCGGCACAACCGCGATCGTGCGTGCGCCCGGTCGGCGCTGCGGCTGGCGAGCCTACACCTGCATGGTCTTCCACTTCCCGCGCGAGAACAGCCACAGGGTGAACAGGCCCACGGTGGTCTCGGAGACGAACACCGCCCAGAACACGCCGGTGTGCTGCCAGTCCAGGGTGATCGCCAGCCAGTACGACAGCGGGATCTGGATCAGCCAGAAGAACACCAGGTTGATCTTGGTGGGGGTGACCGTGTCGCCGGCGCCGTTGAAGGCCTGCACCGCCACCATCCACCAGCCGTAGACGAAATAGGAATACGACAGGATCAGCAGCCAGCTGCCGCCGATCTCGATCACGGTGGGGTCGTCGGTGAACACGGCGATCAGCCGGTCGTGGAACAGGAAGAACACCACCGACACCGCCACGGTGAAGACCATGTTGTACCAGCCGATCCGCCACACCGAGGCCTCGGCGCGCTCAGGCTGGCCGGCGCCGAGGTTCTGCCCCACCAGCGTGGCCGCGGCGTTGGACATGCCCCAGGCCGGCATCAGCGTGAACATCATGATCCGGATCGCGATCGTCGCGCCGGCGACCGCCTCGCTGCCGATGCTGGCCAGGATCCGCATCAGGAAGATCCACGAGGTCATCGCCACGATCATCTGGCCCACCCCGCCCAGCGAGGTGCGCACGATGTTGAACAGCACCGCACCGCGCCACACCAGGTGCGCGCCGGTCACCCGGATGTGCTTGCCGCCGCGGAACAGGATCCACAGCTGCATCAGCACGCCGGCGCCGCGGCCGATGTTGGTGGCGATGGCGGCGCCCTCGATGCCCATCGCCGGGATCGGGCCGAATCCGAAGATCAGGATCGGGTCCAGCACGATGTTCAGGCCGTTGGCCACCCACAGCACGCGCATGGCGATGGCGGCGTCGCCGGCACCGCGGTAGATCGCGTTGATCACGAACAGCAGCATGATCACCGCGTTGCCGCCGAGCATCCACTGCATATAGCGGTAGCCGTGCTGCAGGGTCCAGTCGTCGGCGCCCATCACCCGCAGCAGATCCTGGGCGTAGAGGATGCCGACCAGGGCGAACGGCACCGACACCAGCATCGCGAGCAGGATGGCCTGCACGGCGGTGATCGCGGCTTCCTCGGGTTTGTGCTCGCCGATGCGCCGGGCGATCACGGCGGTCACGGCCATCGCCAGGCCCATCGCGATCGAGTACAGCAGGAACAGGTAGCTTTCGGTCAGGCCCACGGTGGCCACCGCGGACGAGCCCAGCTTGCCGACGAAGTAGATGTCCACCACCGCGAAGGTGGACTCGAGCACCAGTTCCAGCACCATCGGGACGGCGAGCAGGAACACCGCCTTGCGCATCGGGATCTTGGTGTAGTCGGCGCCGGTGCCGCGGATCGCGTCGCGCAGGGCCGCCCAGACCGAGCCCTTCGGCGGAGGCGGGGCGGCGACGGCTTCGGCGGTCTGGGTCGGTTCGGTGCTCATGGAGGCGACTCGCTGGAGATAGGGAAGACCCGGGCGGACCTGCCGCCATGGCGGCATCGAGGCGACGGACGGGGACCCCGGGAATCGACACGGCGTGTCGCGATCGGCGCCACGGGCCCGTGCGGACACGAAGCCGGCGAAACTACCAGCCCCGTTGCCGCGGTTCCAGGCCGGAAGTCACCTGCAAATGTGCGCAGGTCGGCAACTCGGCCATTTGGCGCTCCAGCCGGCACGTCGATCGATGTCGAATCGCGCCCCTCCGGGCCGTCGCCACCACAGGATACGGGCGAGGGCCCGATCGATACCAACCACAGCAAGGGAGCAGACCAATGCGCAAACTCATCGTTGCCGCTTTCACCAGCCTCGACGGCGTCATGCAGGCGCCGGGCGGGCCCGAAGAGGACACCGACGGCGGTTTCGCCCACGGCGGCTGGCTGGTTCCCCATGTCGACGAGGCGTTCGGCACGGCCATGGACGAGCTGTTCTCGCGCCCGTTCGAGCTGCTGCTCGGGCGGCGGACCTACGACATCTTCGCGGCGCACTGGCCGCGCGTGCCGGCCGACGCGGAAGACGCAGGTATGGCTGCGTTGTTCAACGGCGTGACCAAGCACGTCGCCACACACCGCCCCGCCACCCTGGCGTGGCAGAACAGCCGGGGGCTGGGCGAGGACGTCGTCGCGGCGGTGCGCGAGTTGAAGCGGCAGGACGGCGCGGACCTGCTGACCCAGGGCAGCAGCGAGCTGGTCCAGCGACTGCTCGCCACCGACATGGTCGACGAGCTGCGCCTGCTGGTGTTTCCGGTGCTGCTCGGCAAGGGCAAGCGGTTGTTCCCGGACGCGGGCCAGGCAGCCGCCTTTCGCCTGGACGAGTCCGTCGCATCGCCGAACGGCATCCTCATCTCGCGCTACCTGCGCCAAGGCGAGGTGCGGACCGGGTCGTTTGCGCTGGAGTGATTTCGGCCCGACCGGCGCCGGTCGTGGTGCCGGTGAGGCCGAAGCGCCGATGAGCCCCGGTCTTCGTCAGGGGAGTTTGAACCTGCGCGTCGCGCGCAGCGGCCACAGCGAGGTGAACTCCGCGCCTCCGACCAGGCGGTAGGCGGCGGAAACGCCGTGCGTCACCCCGAGCCGCTCCAGAACGGCCTTTGCGCGACGGAACGAATGGCGGGGGTCGGCCGTGAGCATGAAGAGGTTGATCTCCTTCGGGCCGACGTCGTGCCCCTCCTGCTCGGCGGTATCGCCGAGCGCCTGGTTCAGTTCCTGCTCGATCGTGGCGAGAAACGCTTCGTCCGGCAGCGAGGGACGCCAGAACTTGATGACCAGCTGATAGTCCATGACCCGATTGTAGGCCGCCACCGCAACGTGCGCGCCAGGTAGACAGCATCTACCGCTCCGGCCAGTGCCAGGCCGGAGCGTCCAGCATGCCCTGGTCCTCGATCGAGGTCCGGCTGTCCCGTTTGACCAGCCGGACCGAATTGCAGTCGGGTGTCTGCTCCAGCGCGGCGATCAACCGGCTGGCGTGCGACACCACCCATACCTGGGTGCGCTGCGATGCCTGGGCGATCAGGCGGGCGAGCGCCGCCAGCAGGTCGGGGTGCAGGCTGGTTTCCGGTTCGTTGAGCACCATCAGCGGCGGCGGCCGCGGGGTGAGCAGGGCGGCGATCCACAGCAGGTAGCGCAGGGTGCCGTCGGAGAGTTCTGCGGCCGACAGCGGCCGCAGCAGCCCGTGCTGGCCGAACTGGAGCGAGAAGCGACCGCCCTCGACGAGGACTTCGACGTGGGCGCCAGGAAAGGCATCGGCCACGGCGGCGTCCAAGGCCGTCGGATCGCCGATCTCGCGGATCGTTGCCCAGGCCGCGGCGAGGTCGTGGCCGTCGTGGCTGAGTACCGGCGTGCGCGTGCCCGGTTGCGGCAGCCGCGCCGGCGCGTCGGCATCGGCGCGGAAGTGGTCGTAGAAGCGCCAGCCGCGGATCGTCTCGCGCAGCTGCAGCACCTCCGGGGCGTTGCGCGGATCGGAAAGCTGGGCGAACAGGCTCTCGAACGCGCCGAGGTGCTCGCCGGCGACCCGCCAGCCCCGGCCGTCCCTAACCCGCGCCAGCGGCCCGCGACGGTCGACCAGCAGATTACCCTGGCGCAGGAACGGGCCGCTCCAGATCGCCTCGCGTTTGACCTCCGGGTCGCGCGAGAACAGCGACTGCGAGGGCGTCGGCAGCCCCAGGTCGATGGCATAGCCGAAGTCGTCGCCGGCGAAGCCCAGTTTGAGCGAGACCGGCTTCTGGCGCTGGCTTCCCTCGACCGGCGCCTCGCCCCGCCGCATGCGGCCGCTGAGCGTTTCGGGGCCGGCCCACAGCGTGGACGCCAGGCCTCCCTCGCGCGCCAGTGCCGGGACCACGCCGCCCTGGGCGGTCTCGGCAAGCAGGCGCAGCGCGCGGTACAGGCTCGACTTGCCGCTACCGTTGGCGCCGGTGACCAGATTCAGCCGCCCCATCGGGACGACGAGCTCGTGCAGAGAACGGTAGTGGGCGACGGCAAGGGTGGCGAGCATGGGTTCCTGACATCTTCCGGCAAGTTGGTGCCGCTATGCCATCGGCAGCTTCAGTCCCTGCTCCAGGGCGCACTGCTTCGCGGTGTCGTAGCCGGCATCCGCATGCCGCATCACTCCCGTGCCCGGGTCATTCCACAGCACTCTGGCGATGCGCCGGTCGGCCTCGGCGGTGCCGTCGCAGACGATCACCACGCCGCTGTGCTGGCTGTAGCCCATGCCCACGCCGCCGCCGTGGTGCAGGCTCACCCACGTGGCGCCGCCGGCGACGTTGAGCATGGCGTTGAGCAACGGCCAGTCGCTGACCGCGTCGCTGCCGTCCTGCATCGCTTCGGTTTCGCGATTGGGCGAGGCGACGCTGCCGCTGTCCAGATGGTCGCGGCCGATGACTACCGGCGCCTTCAGCTCGCCGGTGCGGACCATCTCGTTGAACGCCAGGCCCAGCCGGTGGCGCTGGCCCAGGCCCACCCAGCAGATGCGCGCGGGCAGGCCCTGGAAGTCGATGCGCTCGCGTGCCATGTCGAGCCAGTTGTGCAGCGGAGCGTCCTCGGGGATCAGTTCCTTGACCTTGGCGTCGGTCCTGTAGATGTCCTCCGGGTCGCCCGAGAGGGCGACCCAGCGGAACGGGCCGATGCCGCGGCAGAACAGCGGGCGCACGTAGGCGGGCACGAAGCCCGGGAAATCGAAGGCGTTCGCGCAACCCTCGTCCTTGGCCATCTGGCGGATGTTGTTGCCGTAGTCGAAGGTCGGCACGCCCTGCCGGTGGAACGCGAGCATCGCCTCGACGTGGGCGCGCATGGATCGCTTGGCCTCGTCGCGTACCCGCTCCGGGTTCGCCTGCTGTTCGGCGAGCCACTGCTCGACGGTCCAGCCGATCGGCAGGTAGCCGTGGATCGGGTCGTGGGCGCTGGTCTGGTCGGTGACGGCGTCGGGGCGGACGCCGCGGCGGACCAGTTCCGGCAGCACCTCGGCGGCGTTGCCGAGCAGCGCGATCGACCTGGCCTGACCCGCCTTCGTGTACTTCTCGATACGGGCGAGGGCATCGTCGAGGTCGCTCGCCTGCTCATCGACGTAGCGAGTCTTCAGGCGGAAGTCGATGCGGCTCTGCTGACACTCGATGTTGAGGCTGCAGGCGCCGGCTAGGCTGGCGGCCAGGGGTTGGGCACCGCCCATGCCGCCGAGGCCGGCGGTGAGGATCCATCTGCCGGCGAGATTGCCGCCGTAGTGCTGGCGGCCCATCTCGACGAAGGTCTCGTAGGTGCCCTGGACGATGCCCTGGCTGCCGATATAGATCCAGCTGCCGGCGGTCATCTGGCCGTACATCATCAGGCCCTTGCGGTCCAGCTCGTGGAAGTGCTCCCAGTCGGCCCAGGCCGGTACCAGGTTGGAGTTGGCGATCAGCACGCGCGGCGCATCGGGGTGGGTGGGGAAGACGCCGACCGGCTTGCCGGACTGCACCAGCAGGGTCTCGTCGTCGCCGAGGGTCCTGAGCGTCTCCAAGATCCTGTCGAAGCAGTCCCAGTCGCGCGCGGCGCGGCCGATGCCGCCGTAGACGACCAGGTCCTCCGGGCGCTCGGCCACTTCCGGATCCAGGTTGTTCTGGAGCATGCGGAACGGGGCTTCGGTCAGCCAGGACCTGCAGCTGAGCTGGCTGCCGCGCGGGGCGCGGATGCGGCGGGAGGGGTCGTGGCGGGGGTCGGACATCGGGGCCTCCGGTGCGGGAGTCTGGAGATGCGGGGCGCTGTCGTCGACGGGCGCGGATGCGGGATTATCGCATCGGCCTTCCGGCATCGGCGGCTGCGACCGCGACCGGCGGGCGATTGGCGATTGGCGATCCATGCCCCTGCGGGGGCGAGGGCCGCGCGGCGCTCAGAACAGCAGGTTGACCATCGCCACCACGACCAGGGTGTAGACCAGCGAAAGCGGCAGGCCGACGCGCCAGAGGTCGCGGGGCTGGTAGCCCGCGGGGCCGGTGATCATCGACAGTACCGGGTTGGACTGGGTCATGAAATTGTTGGAGGCCGCCAGCGCCACGATCAGGGCGAAGGCAGTGGGGTCGCCGCCGGCGGCCAGGGCCAGGTTGATGGCCAGCGGCACCACCACGATGGTGGCGCCGACGTGGCTGATCACCAGCGAAAAGGCGGTGGTCAGGAACGCCACGGCGATCTCGATCGCCCAGATCGGCAGGCCGGCCGGTAGCTGTTCGATGGTATGCCCGGCCACCCAGGCGGCGGCGCCGCTGGAGTCCATGGCCCAGCCCAGCGGGATCAGGCAGGCCATCAGGAACACGGTCTTCCAGTTGATGGCGCTGTAGGCCTCGTCCATCTTCAGCACGCCGAACACCAGCATGCCGACCACGCCGGTCATCAGCGCGATCGAGGTGGGAATGCGCGAGGACAGGGCGATCAGGATCGTCACCGCGAAGATCGCCATGGCGATCTTGAACTTGTGCGGGCGCTGCTCGCCTTTCGGGTAGTCGGTCACCATCACCAGGTCGCGCCTGGCGGTTCCCGTCAGCGCCTGCCAGAAGCTGTGCAGCACCAGCATGTCGCCGGCGCGCAGCGCAACGTCGCGCACGTTGTCGCGGATGACCTCCTCGTCCTTGCCGCGGTTGATCGCCAGCAGGCGGATGCCGTGCTGGCGCCGCAGCTGCAGTTCGTTGGCGGTCTTGCCGATGAACTGCGAGGTCGGCGGCACCACCGCCTCGGAGATGCCGGCGCGGGCGGGGTTGAACAGGTCGCCGAAGGTGCGCAGCCGGGTGCTCAAGCGCAGGAACTGGTTCTGCGCGAAATCCGCCACCTGCTGGCGCGTACCCATGGCGCCGATCACGCTGCCCACCCAGATGCGCGAGTCGGCGGCCGGCGCCAGCTTGGCCTCGCTGTCGGCTTTCAGCGCCAGCAGCACCGGTGCGTTGTGCAGGGTCTCGGCCTCGCCGAAGGTCATGCCCACGAGCGGGCTGTCGGCGGTAACGGTGAGCTCGAACACGTCGCCGTCGATGCCGTAGGCGCGGGCGAAGTAGCTCTGGGTGCGGGCGGGGGTGACGCCGCCGTCGTCGTCGCCGTCCCGCAGCTGGCGGTTGCCGAAGAAGTGGAAGTAGGCCAGCACCATCGCCAACAGCGCCAGGCCGATGGGCAGCGGCGCGAACATGTTCAGCGGCTCCAGCGTGGCCACGCCCGAGGGCAGGTTGGCGTTGGCCGCCACCAGCAGGTCGTTGAGCAGGATCAGCGGCGAGCTGCCGACCATGGTCAGGGTGCCGCCCACCACGATCGCCGCGCCGATCGGCAGCAGCAGCCGCGACAGGGTGATGCCGGTGCGCGAGGCCAGCCGCGAGGCCACCGGCAGGTACAGCGCCATCACCGACGGGTTCTGCATGAAGGACGAGTTGAGACCGGCCACCGCCGAGGTGAGCAGGAACAGCCGCTGCTCCACGCCGTGCGCGCGCCGCAGCAGCCAGCCGGCCAGGCGGTTGAGCGCGCCGGTGCGGTCCAGGCCCATGCCGAGGATCATCGTGGCGATCACGCTGATCACGGCGTTGGAGGAGAAGCCGTTGAACACGTCTTCCGACGCCACCTGCCCGGACAGCCCCAGCAGCACCAGCACCACCAGCGCCACCAGATCGGCGCGCACGCGCTGGAACACGAACAGCAGCATCGTCAGGCTCACCAGGGCCAGGACGATCTTCATGTCCGTGGTAAGCGCGAGTGCGGTGTCCATGGGGCCGGGGTTCGTGATTGGTGATTCGTGGTTGGGAAAGGCGGGCTGCAGGCGTCGGACCGTCAGCCGGTGGCCCCCGGATCGTCATCCGGAAGGCCAGGATCCGTTTCGCGATGCCGGGAAATCCAGGTGGATGGCCAGCCTTCGCCTGTCGTGCGGCGCTTCCGGCCCTACGGGTGCTTCAAGAAACTGCCGCTTTTTCGGCTCAGCAATCACGAATCACCAATCACCCGGTCGTACAACAGATCCCAGACCCCATGGCCCAGGCGCTGGCCGCGCGTCTCGAAGTGGGTCTGCGGGCGCCAGGGAGGCCGCGGCACGTGGCCGCGCGGGCCGGCGCTGTTGCGGAGACCGGCGGTGGCGTCTAGCACGTCCCACATCTGCTCGGCATAGTCCTGCCAATCGGTGGCGAGGTGCAAGCGCCCGCCTGCGGCCAGCTTGCGCACCAGCAGGTCGGCGAACGCCGGCTGCACCAGGCGGCGCTTGTTGTGGCGCTTCTTGTGCCAGGGATCGGGGAAGTAGATGCGGATCTCGTCGAGCGAGGCGTCGGCGATCTCGTGCTCGAGCACTTCGACGGCGTCGTGATGGTAGACGCGCACGTGGTCGCTGCCGTCCTCCGCCAGGGCGTTCAGCAGCCGGCCCACGCCGGGGGCGTGGACCTCGATGCCGATGTAGTCGCGGTCCGGGTCGTGGCTGGCGGCATGGCGCAGGGCCTCGCCGTTGCCGAAGCCGATCTCGAGCACGCGCGGCGCGCGACGGCCGAATGCGGCGTCGAGATCGCGCGGGACGGGCTGCACGGCGGGCGAGCGGTGGTCGAGGCCGAAGCGCGGCCAGAGCTGCTCGAACGCGCGCTGCTGCGCCTCGCTGAAGCGGCCCTGGCGCAGCACGAAGCTGCGCACCCGGCGCCGGCCGGGCTCGACGGTGAAGGGCTTGTCGCGGCCCGCCTCGCTCATGCCCCCGCCCGCCCCCGTAGAGCGGAGCTTGCTCCGCTACGGGGGCTCCGGAGCCGCCAGCAGCGGAGCAAGCTCCGCTCTACGGGAGGGGGGCGACGGCGACGGGGATTGATGCGGCGCATCGCCATCAGCCGATCAGACCATCCACCGGGCTGGAGGCGCTGGCGTAGCGCTTGCGGGGGATGCGGCCGGCGAGGAACGCGTCGCGGCCGGCCTCGACCGCCAGCTTCATCGCCCGCGCCATCCGCACCGGGTCCTTGGCGCCGGCGATGGCGGTGTTCATCAGCACGCCATCGCAGCCGAGTTCCATCGCGATCGCGGCGTCGGAGGCGGTACCGACGCCGGCGTCGACCAGCACCGGCACCTTGGCGTTCTCGATGATCTCGAGCAGGTTGTACTTGTTCTGGATGCCGAGGCCGGAACCGATCGGCGCCGCCAGCGGCATCACCGCCACGCAGCCGATCTCCTCCAGGCGCCGCGCCAGGATCGGGTCGTCGCTGGTGTAGACCATCACCTCGAACCCGTCGGCGACCAGCTGCTCGGCCGCCTTCAGGGTCTGGACCACGTCCGGGAACAGCGTCTTCGGGTCGCCCAGCACCTCGAGCTTGGTCAGGTTGTGGCCGTCGAGCAGTTCGCGCGCCAGCCGGCAGGTGCGCACCGCGTCCTCGGCGGTGTAGCAGCCGGCGGTATTGGGCAGGATGGTGTAGCGGTCCGGCGGCAGCACGTCCAGCAGATTGGGCTCGTCCGGGTTCTGGCCGATGTTGGTGCGGCGGATCGCCACGGTGACGATCTGGGCGCCGGCGGCCGTGGTGGCGCGGGCGGTCTCGTCGAGATCCCTGAATTTGCCGGTGCCGGTGAGCAGGCGCGACTGGTAGCGCTTGCCGGCGATGACCAGCGGGTCATCGGAAGGTGTGAAAGCGGTCATCGCGCAATTATTGCGCAGATGGACCGGCTTGCGGCGGCGCCGTTCGCGCGGGGTTCATTGCCGGTGGACCGCCGCCGAAATGCGCGCGCGTCGGCCGGCGCAGTCAGCCGCCGCCGAGCGCGTGCACGATCTCCACGCGATCGCCGTCCTGCAGCGCGTGCGCATCGTGCCGGCCGCGCGGGACGATCGCGCCGTTGACCTCGACCGCCACCCGCCGGCCGGCCAGGCCCCGGGCCTGCAGCAGGTCGGCGATGGTGGACGGGTCGGAGAGGGCGAGCGGGTCGCCGTTGAGGATGATGTCCATGGCGGCCATTGTCGCCGTTGCGGGGCGGCGATGCATGCGGCGGCGTCGCGATGACGCGGTGCGTCTTGAGCGGCCGTCGCGATCGTGGAACGATGCGCCACCATCCGCCGCCGTATGTCCCCTGCTGGCGCCCGTCTGCACGATTCTGGAGGAATCAATGCCCCTGTCCCGCCTCGCTCCCGCCGCCCTCGCTGTCGCGCTGGCCGTCGCCGCCGCGCCGGCCTCCGCCGACGACGACCGCTTCTCGCGCACCATCTTCTTCGGCGACAGCCTCACCGACGGCGGCTTCTTCCGTCCGCTGCTGCCGCCAGAGGCGCAGGCGGTGGCCGGCCAGTTCACCACCAACCCGGGCTGGGTGTGGGCACAGTTCGTCGCCGACCATTACGGCACCGACGCCTCGGCCAACGGCAACGGCCAGAACGGCGACAACTACGCCGTGGGCGGCGCCTGGGTGGTCGGCGACCGCACGGGGGCGCTGGGCCCCACGCCCTCGGTGACCAGCCAGGTCGGCAGCTACCTGGCCTCGACCGGCGGCAGCGCCGATCCCGATGCGCTGTACTCGATCTGGGCCGGCGCCAACGACATCTTCGCGATCGCCGCGGGCGCGCCGGTGGAGGAGACCCTGGGCACCGCGGTGGCCGGGCAGGTCGGCCTGGTCGGCGCGCTGCAGCAGGCCGGCGCCCGCTACATCCTGGTTCCGACCCTTCCTGACATGGGCATCACCCCGGCCGCGCGCGCGCAGGGCCCGGTGGCGCAGGCGCAGCTGACCGCGCTGGCCACCGCCTACAACGACGCGCTGTTCGGCGGCATCGCCGGCGCCGGGCTGCGGGTGATCCCGCTCGATACCTTCAGCTTCCTGCAGGAAGTGGTGGCCGACCCGGGCCTGTACGGGTTCGCCAACGTCACCGGTACCGCCTGCGAGCCGCAGATCGTCTCGCAGTCGCTGACCTGCAACCCGTCCACCTACACCAACCCGGACGCGCCGAAGACCTACCTGTTCGCCGACGGCGTACATCCCACCGATGCCGGGCACGCGGTGATGGCGGACCTGGCGCTGTCGGTGCTCGAGGCGCCGGTGCAGATCGCCGCGCTGCCGCAGTCGGCGGCGGTGGTCGGGCGCGCCCGCGCCGACCGCGTGGCCTGGCACCTCGACGGCCGCCCGCAGGGCGACGGCGCCAACTGGTGGTTGGACCTGCGCGGCGACTACCAGCGCTACCGGGACGCCGACGCCTACGACGGCCTGGCACCGGCGCTGACCGGCGGCGTCGACTGGACCCGCGGCAACCTGGTGTTCGGCGCATTCGGCGGCTACGGCGTCACCCGCCAGGACTGGGGCATGCGCCGCGGCGAGTTCGAACATTCGGACATCACCCTGGGCGGCTTCGTCGGCTGGTACGGCGACGGCGGCGGCTGGGTCAACGGCCAGCTGAGCTGGACGCAGCTGGACATCGACAGCGACCGCGACGTGTGGCTCGGGCCGGCGCGGCGCACCCACCGCGGCTCGGCCGACGGCGAGAACCTCACCGTCGCGATCAACGGCGGCTGGGAGTTCCGCCACGGCAATCTGCGCCACGGCCCGGTGCTGGGGCTGGTGTCGCAGCAGATCGACGTCGACGGCTTCGCCGAGAGCGACCCGGGCCTGTCGACCTCGCTGGCCTATCCCGACCAGACCTTCGACTCGCTGATCGGCAGCGTGGGCTGGCAGCTGGCGGTGGCCGAGGGCCACCTGCGCCCGTATGCACGCCTGACCTGGGACCGCGAGTTCGAGGACGCGCCCGAGGAAGCCTTCGCCCGGTCGCAGTCGATCGCCGGCAGCGGCTGGTACGCGGTGCCCGGGATGGCCTACGACGACAGCTATGCCACGGTGACCTTGGGCGCGCGCACCACGCTGCTGGGACTGGACGCCAACTTCGGCCTGAGCACCACTCTCTCGCACGCCGACAGCGGCAACTCCACCGTGCACGTCACCTTCGGCAAAGGCTTCTGAGCCGACCGCCCGCGGCCGATCACCCGCGCCGGCGCGGCCGCGGGCTTCACGTGCGCGGCTCGCTCCAGCAAAGGGCCGCCGGGTGCGGAGCAGGGCTTCCGTAGGCGGCCATGGCCGCGAAAGCGGGGCGTCTCCGGCCGGGTGGGCGGTGATTCCCGGCACGGCCGCCCACGCCGGCTTTCGCATGCATGGCACGCTCCTACGCGGCTCCGGGCCGGCTCCTACGGCTCAGGGCAGGGTCGCTCCGTGGAGGGGCTTCGACCGGGGCGGCGGATTGCCAAGCCCGGCCTGCCCGTCCTAGACTTCCCTTCCCGCGCGGGTGTAGCTCAATGGTAGAGCTGTAGCTTCCCAAGCTACTGACGAGGGTTCGATTCCCTTCACCCGCTCCAATGCGATCCAGGTCGGCCGCCGCTACAGGCTCAGCAGGTAGGCCACCAGAGCGTCGATGTCTTCGGCGGGCAGCGCCTGGTACGCCTGCTTGGCGCGCAGGGCGCTGGGAGAGAGGTCGTCCGCGACCGCCTTCGTGCCCAGGATCCAGTCGCGCATTTCGGCCTCGTCCAGGCGGTCGGCGACATCGTCCAGCGGACTGCGGCGGCTGCCTTCGCCGGCGATCGAGTGGCAGCGCATGCAGTCCTGCGCCTCGAACACCGCACGGCCACGCGCGATCTGCGCCGCGGGAGCGTCGTGTGCACCCGCTGTGGCCGCTCCTGCAGCCTCCGCCGCCACGGCGTCGCTGGGAGCGTCGTCCGAGGCCGGATTCATCACCATCGCGAATGCGGCCGAAATCACCAGCACCATGATGCCGGTGGCGATCGCGAGGGTTCTTGCCAGTTGTTTGCGCATGACGGGCTCCTCAGGCCAGGTCGAAGATTTCCGAGTGGACGCGCGAGGCCGGGACATCCAGTGCGCGCAGGCTGCGCTCTGCGAGCTGGATCATCGGCTGCGGGCCGCAGACGAAGTGGTGCAGTTCCTCCCCCCGCGCCGGCAGGTGGCGTTCCAGCACGGCGCGGTCGATGTAGCCGCGTTCGCCTTCCCAGCCGTCCGGCGGGTCGCCCAGTACGTGGACGATACGCAGGTCGAGCCGCCCCGCCAGTGCGTCGAGCTCCTCGCGGAACACCACGCGGTCCCAGCGGCGGTTGCCGTAGAACAGCCATAGCGGGCGGGTCTCGCCGCGATCGGCGCAGGCGCGCAGCATGCTGATGATCGGGGCGATGCCGACGCCGCCGGCGATGAACACGTAGCCGCGCGCCTCGGGGTGGTGGTCGGTGCCGAAGGTCCCGTAGGGCCCGTCCACCCAGGCGGTCTCGCCGGGCCGGATGCCGCCGATGGTGGCGGTGAAATCGCCCAGCGCCTTGATGGTGAACTCCAGGCGCCCCGGCCGGGTAGGGCTGGAGGAGATCGAGAACGGGTGCTCGCGCATCGCGAACGGCGAGGCGCGCAGGGTGACCCAGGCGAACTGCCCGGGCTGGTAGTCGAAGCGGTGCCCGTGCGCCGGCTCCACCGCCACCGTCCAGCTGCGGCCGCGTTCCTCGCGGACTTCGGCGACGCGCCAGGGATGGCGACGCAGCCACAGCGGCCGGAACAGACGGACGTGGATCGCCAGCAGCACCCACGACAGCGCCAGCGCGATCCAGAACGCACGCTTGGCGGGAGTGACGAGGTAGCTGCCGGAGCCGAGCACGTGCAGCAGTGCGAACAGGACGCCCAGGACCGCCAGAACAGTGTGGACGCGGCGCCAGGCGTCGTAGCCCAGGCCCAGGGTCTTGCGCAGCAGCGAGCTGAGCACGATCGCGACGAACGCCAGCAGTGCGAGCCAGCCCAGGCTCATGTAGCCGGGCGCGACGCGCGGATCCACGCTGCCGACCGCCTCGGGCCGCGTCACCAGCAGGACTACCACATGCAGCACCAGCAGCGCGAAGGCGACCACCGCCAGATAGCGGTGGAAGTAGTAGATGACGTCGATCCCGAACGGTGCCGTGGCGCGCTTGAAGCGTGCAGTCAGGGCGAACTGCACGCCCATCATCGCCAGCGCCGCGTATCCGACGATCAGGGCGAAATCCCAGGCGAAGCCGCCGCCGCCGGGGCGGTCGCCCAGCAGCAGGACGAGCAGGGGCAGGGCGATGAGGGCGAGATAGAGCGCGATCCAGAACGCTGGCCTCGCCCACCTGCCGGCAGCGGTGGGGCTGGTCGGGTCGATGGCGTGCCTCCGAGCCGCGATGCGGACGCGGATCGCCGCCCAGCATAGCCGGCTCGCGTTGCCGGCACGTCAACGCCCCCAGGGAACATGTGCTGCATACTTTCATGCTGTGCTGCTCCGGGGTGGGGAGGCGCGATGGGCAAGTGCTGGACAGGTGTGCTGGCCATCGTCCTGGTGGCGTGTGTGGCGTTGGCCGCGTTCTGGGCGCCCGACGGCCTGGGGCGGGAGGAAGCGCCGCCTGCGTTGCCGGCAGCGGCCCAGGACTGCATGGTCTGCCACGACGATCCGGGTGTGAACGCGATCCTGCGAACCGCGCATGCGGTGACCGACGATCCGCACAGCGGGTTCGCCGAGCATGGTTGCGCGACCTGCCACGGACCCAGCCACGCCCACCAGCAGCGCCCGGAGCGCGGCAGCCGCAGGGCGCCCCCCGACGTCGTGTTCGGGATCGCCTCGCAGTTGGATGCCGACGCGCAGAACGCCAGTTGCCTGGGCTGCCACCGCGCGGATGCCGGCCTGCACTGGCAGGGCAGCGTGCACGATCACGAGGGTCTGTCGTGCGCGTCCTGCCATCGCGCGCACTCGGTGCGCGATCCGATGCGCGATCCGGTGGCGCAGGCGCAGACCTGCTACGGCTGCCACGCAGGAGTGCGCGGCGAGACGCTGCGCCCATCCCATCATCCGCTCAACGACGAGCGCATGGCCTGCAGCGACTGCCACGCGGTGCATGGCTCCACCGGGCCCGCGCTGATGACCCGCGGTACCGTGAACGAGACCTGCCACGACTGCCACGCGGATCTGCGCGGGCCGTTCCTGTGGGAGCACCCGCCGGTGCGCGAGGACTGCCTGATCTGCCACCAGCCGCACGGCTCGGTGCAGGCCTCGCTGCTGCGCCAGCGCGGGCCCTGGCTGTGCCAGCAGTGCCACCTCGCCCAGTTCCACCCCAGCACCGCGCTCAGCGGCAGCGGCCTGCCGGGCGAGACGCTGCCGTCGGGCTCCGGTTCGATGCTGGGCAGCAACTGCGTCAACTGTCACAGCCAGGTGCATGGTTCCAACCACCCTTCGGGGGCGGGCTTCACGCGCTGAGGCGCCGCCCACGGCAGAGGAGCAACATGCGGCACGGTCCGGATTCATCGCGGCGGCGCTCCCCAGGCAGGTTGTTGCCGTGGGCGGTGTGCGCGCTGCTGCTGGGCGGAGCGGCCGGTGCCGCGGACCCTGTGGCGGACCCCGACCGCTGCCGCGAAATCGCGCTGCTGTTCGGCTATCTCGACAACGATGGTGTCCGCCATGGCCGCTATGCAGGCAGCGACAGCGGCGGCTTCGCGGGCATCGAGATCGATGCCTGCCGCGGTCCGCGTCCAGGCGAGGGCGGTGCGCGTCGCTGGTACGTCCGCGGCAGCGGCGGGGGCCTGGCCACCCGCTGGCTGCAGCTGGGCGGCGGCGAGCAGGGCAGGTACGCGATCCACGCCGACATGCGCCGGCTGGCGACGCCCGGGGCCGCCGTATGGACACCGCTGCGCGGCGAGGGCGACACGTTCCTGCTTCCGCCGGACTGGGTGCCGGCACCGGGCACCGCCGGGATGTCGCGGCTGCCGGAGCTCGGCGAGGCCCGGTTGGGCCTGGAGCGGCGCCAGCGCGGGCTCGGGTTGGCCTTCCTGCTGCCGGGCAACTGGCGTATCGAGACCCGCTACCGGCGCGAGGCGCGGCAGGGCTGGCAGCGCTTCGGCGGCGTGATCGGCAGCACCGGCGGCAATGCCCGCGCGATCGTTGTGCCGGCGCCGGTCGACCATCTCACCCGGCAGGCCGATACCACCCTCGGCTACGCGGGCGAGCACCTGCAGCTGCGCATCGGCCATCACCTGTCGCAGTTCGACAACGCCGCCACGCGGCTGCGCTGGCAGAACCCGTTCGTGGATGTCGCCGGCTGGGCGCCTTCGGCGAGCCATCCCGGCGGCTTCGGCCAGGCCCAGCCGGCGCCGGACAACCGCTTCCAGCAGTTCAGCCTGTCGGGCGCCTACGGCCGCAGCGCCGCACTGCGGATCAATGCCGATCTCGCCCTGGGCAGCATGCGCCAGAACCAGGCCTATCTTCCGTACACCGTGGATCCGGTACTGGCCGAGAGCGCCACGCAAGGGCTGCCGCGCGCCTCGCTCGACGGAAGGATCGACACCACGCTGCTGCAGTTGCGCCTCTCGGGCCGTCCGCACCGGCACTGGCGCTGGAGTGCCACCTATCGCTTCGACGACCGCGACAACCGCACGCCCCGCGACGCATACGTCGGGATCGGCGGCGATGCCCAGGCGCAGAATGCGGATCCGGCCAGCGGCCAGCGCCGCTACAACCTGCCGTACGGGTTCCGCGAGCGCACCGTCAGCGCCGACGCAGGGTTCAGGCCCTCGCGCCGTTTCGATGCCAGCCTCGGCCTGCGTCGGCAGGAGACCGCGCGCACCTGGTCGTCGCGCGCGGACAGCGACGAGACCCGCATCGAGCTGGCCCTGCGCGGCCATGCCGGCGACAGGATTTCGGGCGGTGTGCGGCTGCGCGAGGGGCGCCGCTCCGGCTCGACCTACGTGGGCAACCGTGCCTTCCTCGACAGCCACTCGCCGGACTACGTCGACACCGTGGCGGGCGGGTTCGAGAACCTGCCCGCGCTGCGCCAGTACCATCTGGCCGATCGCGACCGCAGCCATGCCCAGCTGTTCGCGACCTTCACACCCACGCCTGCCCTGGGCATCGGCATCGAGCATGGCCGCACCCGCGACGCTTATCGGCGCTCCGAGCTGGGCCTGCAGCGCAGCCGCATCGACTCCACGGGGATCGACGTGTCCTACGCGCCAGGAGGCGATTGGGCCGCCCACGCCCACGCCGGGCGCGAGCGCTTCACCTTCGACCAGGCCGGGCACAGCTTCCGCGGCGGCGCCAACAGGCTCGAGGAGGCGTTCGACCCGGAGCGCGACTGGTTCGCCTTCCACCGCGACCGTGCGCTCAGCCTCGGTCTCGGTGCTTCCCGCGAACTGCTGCAGGGCCGGTTGAAGCTGCGTGCCGACTACAGCCAGGCGTGGACCGAGGGCAAGGTGGCCGTGGTCGCCGGCACCGCGCTGGAGACCGGTCCGCTGCCTCCGACCAAGGCCCGGCTGCGGCGCATCGATCTGGATGCCGACTACCGCCTGCAGGAGCGGACGCGGCTGCGGCTGCGCTACAGCCTGGAGTCGTTCCGGAGCCGGGACTGGGCGTTCGACGGCGTCGGCCCGGAGACCCTGTCCGGCATCATCCTGCTCGGCGGCGAGAGCCCCGACTACGGCGCCGGTGCGGTGATGCTCTCGCTGCACCGAAGCTTCTAGAAGCCGGCGGGGCGCGGGCGATGAATCCGCTCAGGCGCGACTGCGGATCAGATCGGCGGCGCGTTCGGCGATCATGATCACCGGCGCGTTGGTGTTGCCACCGGGCAGCGTGGGCATCACCGAGGCGTCGACCACGCGCAGGCCGTCGACGCCGCGCACGCGCAGTTCCGGGTCGACCACGGCGTCCTCGTCCACGCCCATGCGGCAGCTGCCGGCCGGGTGGTAGACGCTCTCGGCCTTGGCGCGGACGAAAGCGGCCAGGCCGGCGTCGTCCAGGTCCTCGCGTGCGGGATGGATCGGCGCGCCGCGATACGGAGCGAACGCAGGTTGCCGCATGATCTCGCGCGAGAGCCGCGCGCACTCCACCATCATCTTCAGGTCGAAACCTTCGGCATCGCCGAGGTAGTTCGGCTCGATGCGCGGCTTGTCGCTGGCGCGCGCGCTGGCCAGGCGGATCCGGCCGCGGCTGCGCGGGCGCAGGAAGCAGGCGTGTACGGTATAGCCGTCGCCGGCCAGCCGCTTGCGGCCGTGGTCGTCGAGCATCGCCGGCACGAAATGGAACTGGATGTCGGCGCGCTCGTCGGGCGCCAGCGCCGAGCGGGCGAAACCGCCCGCTTCGGCGATGTTGCTGGTGCCGGGGCCGGTGCGGCCGCGCAGGTAGTAGCTCCAGGCGATGCGCGCGTCGCTGAGGCGGTCGTAGCTGATGCGGCTGCTGGCGTGGTACAGGGTGCAGATGTCCAGATGGTCCTGAAGGTTGCCGCCCACCCCGGGCAGGTGCAGCTGCACGCCGATGCCGTGCGCACGCAGCTCGCGTTCGGGGCCGATGCCGGAGAGCATCAGCAACTGCGGCGAGTTGACCGCGCCACCGCACAGCAGCACCTCCCGCGTGGCCTGCTGGTGGAACGCGCGCCCGCGCGCGGCATACACCACGCCGCTGGCGCGGCCGCGCTCGAAGGTGATGCGGCTGGCCATCGCCCCCGTCTCGACGACCAGATTGGGGCGCTCGCGCGCGGGCCGCAGGTAGGCCACCGCCGCCGAGCAGCGTGCGCCGTCCTTCTGCGTGACCTGGTACAGGCCCACGCCTTCCTGCCGCGGGCCGTTGAAGTCGGCGTTGTGCGGCAGCCCGGCCTGCTGCGCCGCCTCGACGAACGCATGCGAGAGCGGATTGACGTAGCGCAGGTCCGAGACCGCGAGCGGCCCGTCGCCGCCGTGCAGTGCGTCGGCGCCGCGGCCGTTGCCTTCCGAGCGCCGGAAACAGGGCAGCACCGTTTCCCAGTCCCAGCCGGGCGCGCCCTGCGCGGCCCAGCCGTCGTAGTCGGCCGGAACGCCGCGGATGTAGCACATCGCGTTGATCGAGCTGGATCCGCCGAGCACGCGTCCACGCGGCCACCACAGCCTGCGGTTGCCCAGCTGTTGCTGCGGTTCGGTGTCGTAGTCCCAGTTCACGCCTTTCTGGTTGACCAGTTTCGCCAACCCTGCGGGCATGTGGATGAAAGGATGCCAGTCGCGCGGCCCGGCCTCGAGCAGCAGCACCCGCACGTCCGGATCCTCGCTCAGCCGGTTGGCGAGCACGCAGCCTGCCGAGCCGGCGCCGATGATGATGTAGTCGTAGGCGGTCGCGGCGGAGCGGTCGGGCATCGCGCGAAACTAAGCGGCGACGCTAGAGCATATGCTCTTGCCGTCGCGGATGCGCGGCGACGGCGGTCCGCCGGCGGCCTGCAGGATATCTCGCGCCGGCCGGTGGGACGGGCGGCCGCGCCGTGCGCATTGACCCTCCGCAGTGTTCGGTCCAGATTCCACAGGACTCCCATGGCCGGTGGACCGATGCAGCCTTCGTTCAAGGACGCCCTGCGCGTCTGGCTCAGGATCGGCCTGATCAGCTTCGGCGGACCGGCGGGGCAGATCGCGCTGATGCACCGGTTGCTGGTCGAGGAGAAGCGGTGGATCAGCGAGGCGCGTTTCCTGCATGCGCTCAACTATTGCATGCTGCTGCCCGGGCCGGAGGCGCAGCAGCTGGCGACCTACATCGGATGGCTGCTGCACCGCGTCCGCGGTGGCCTCGCCGCGGGCATCCTGTTCGTGCTTCCGGGTTTCGTGCTGATGCTCGGCATCGCCTGCGTCTACGTACTGTACGGCGAGGTGGGGCCGGTCCGTGGCCTGCTGTTCGGCATGCAGGCCGCCACCCTGGCGATCGTGGTCGAGGCGGTGCTGCGGATCGGGCGCAGGGCGCTGCGGCACAGGCTGCTGTGGGGCTTCGCTGCGGCGTCGTTCCTGGCGATCTTCGCGTTCGGGGCGCCGTTCCCGCTGGTGATCCTGGGTGCCGCGCTCGCCGGCGTCGCGGGCGCCAGGCTGCGCCCGGCGGTGTTTCTGCCGGCGCTGCCAGTCGGGGGCGATCGCTCCGGGCTCCCCCGCCAGGCGCGCCCTGTCCCCGGCTGGACGCTGCGGGTGCTGCTGAGCGGCGCGGCGCTGTGGGGCCTGCCGCTGTTGCTGCTGCTGGCCACGCTCGGCGCGGGGCACGTCTTCGCCGACGAGGCCCTGTTCTTCAGCAAGATGGCGCTGGTGACGTTCGGCGGCGCCTACGCGGTGCTGGCCTACATGACCCAGCAGGCGGTGGAACGCTACGGCTGGCTCGGCCCGACCGAGATGGTCCAGGGCCTGGCGCTGGCGGAGACCACGCCCGGGCCTCTGATCCTGGTGATCGCCTTCGTCGGCTTCCTCGGCGCCTACGGCGATCCGGGCGCGCTGCATCCGCTGCTCGCGGGCGCGCTCGGCGCTTCGCTGTCCACCTGGGTCACGTTCGTTCCCTGCTTCCTGTGGATCTTCCTCGGCGCGCCCTACATCGAACGCCTGCGCGACCATCGCCTGCTCTCGGCCGCGTTGACCGGGATCACCGCGGCGGTGGTCGGCGTCATCCTGAACCTGTCGTTGTGGTTCGCCATGCACGTGCTTTTCGCCGACGTGGAACGCTGGGAAGGCTGGGGCCTGGACCTGCCGCTGCCGGTCCTGCAGTCGCTGGACGCCGCGGCGCTGGCGCTGGGTGTCTTCGCGATGCTGGCGTTGCTGCGCTTCCGGATGGGCTTGCTGAGGACGCTGGCCGTCTGCGCGCTGCTCGGTCTGCTGGCGCAGGCGGCGGGCATCGGCTAACGTGCCGCGAATGCCTTCAGGGCATCCCCGCCCCTGCACATGACCGCAGAAGTCCAGACGCAGCGCATCGCGCGCTTCCGCGCCGCGCTCGCCGCCTCGCCGCCGCTGTGGTGGGCGTTGCTCTATTTCTTTTCGCTGCTCTGCGGCTACTACGTGCTGCGGCCGGTGCGCGACGCGATGGGCGCCTCGCGCGACCCGTCCACCGTGTTCCCGCGCTGGCTGCTGGAGCTGGCGGACGCGCGCGGCATCTCCCTCGGCGACTACACGCTGCAGATCCTGTTTACCGGTACCTTCGTGGCGATGCTGGCGTTGCAGCCGCTCTACGGCGCCCTGGTGGCGCGCTTCCCGCGGCGGGTGTTCCTGCCGGTGGTGTATCTGGCGTTCATCGCCTGCCTGGCCGGGTTCTGGTGGGCGTTCGACAGCGGGGCTTCGGGTCGCGGCGCGGTGTTCTTCGTGTTCATCGCGGTGTTCAACCTGTTCGCGGTCACGGTGTTCTGGAGTTTCATGGCCGACGTGTTCGACAACGATCAGGCCAAGCAGGTGTACGGCTACATCGGCGCCGGCGGCACCCTGGGGGCGCTGGCGGGGCCGGGACTGACCCGGGTGCTGGTCGAACCGCTGGGCGTGGCCAACCTGCTGCTGGTGTCGGCGGGGTTCATCGGACTGTGCCTGCTGTGCATCGTCAGGCTGCGTCCGTGGGCGGTGCTGCGCGAGCGCGCCCACCGCGAGGCCAGCGGCGAGCGCGCGATGGGCGGCTCGGTATGGGCCGGGCTGCGCCTGGCCTGGCAGGATCCGCTGCTGCGCGCGCTGTCGATGCTGATGTTCTTCGGCGTCGGCGTCGGCACGCTCATCTACAACGAGCAGGCGGCGATCGTGCGCCAGTACTATCCGGGCGCCGAGGCCGCGACGCGCTACTACTCGACCATCGACTGGGCGGTCAACGGCCTGACCATCGTGGTGCAGGTGCTGCTGACACGCTGGCTGCTGCGCCGCTACGGCGTCGCCCCGCTGCTTCTGCTGCCGGCCCTGGCGATCCTGGCGGGGTTCTCGCTGCTGGCCGCCTCGCCCTTGCCGTTGCTGGTGGCGGTGGTGCAGGTGGTGACGCGGGCGAGCGAATTCTCGCTGGCCAAGCCCGCCCGCGAGACTCTCTACACCCGCATGGAGCGCGAGGCGCGCTACAAGGCCAAGGCGGTGATCGACACCGCGGTGTACCGCGGGGGCGACGTGACCTTCGTCTGGGTCCACAAGCTGCTCGCGGGATTCGGCTCGAGCGTGGTGTTTCTGGCCGGCCTGGGGGTCGCCGCCGGCCTGGCGTTCGGCGCCTGGCGGGTGGTGCGCGAACAGCGCCGGCTGCCGGAACATCCCGGCGACGCGCCCCACCCCTGACCGACTTCCGGCGGCGCCGGTCAGCCGAAGACCGGCAGCGCGAACAGCACCGCGCCCAGCACGAACAGCGCGGTCAGTGCGTGTACCAGCGGGTGGTTGACGCGCAGAAACACGCACTGTTCGATCGTTCGCCCCACCCAGAACAGCGCCATGAACAGGAGCAGCGCGCGCCCCAGCCGGGTCCCCGCCATGTCCGCCGGGAACAGGAAGCAGAGCGCGGCGATGCCTGAGAAGACGTAGATCAGCCTGAGATTGAGGATCTGGGTGATCGCACGGGTCGGCAGGGCGACCTTGCGAAGCTCGTACTTCCAGTCGAACAGCTTCCAGAACGCGGCGTGGAACAGCGCGAACCCGAGGCTGTGCACCCCGCAGGCCAGGACCAGCTGTTCGCCGGTCACCGGCGCTCTCCGCGGCCCGGCACCGGAACCTCGCTCAGGCCGCCTCGCGCGAAGCCTTGCCCTGCTCGCGATCGTAGTGGGACGCCGCGACCAGTTCGTGCGGGTCGAAATCGTCCACCCAGATCGTGTCGAGGGTGAGTTCGCGCAGCTCCTCGAGCAGCACCCGCTCCTCGGCGGTGATCCAGCCCTCCCGCACGCCTTCGTCGAGCTGGGTGGGGAAGTCGAGCGATTCGATGTCGCTGTTCTTCAGCGCCTTGAGGAACTTGCGCTCCACCGGCTCGGCCTGGATCGCCTTGGCCAGGTAGCTGTTGATGCGCCCGGCCGGGTTGTTGGCGCACGGGGTGGTGAAGACACCCTCGGCGAGGCGGTCGCGGGCGTCGTTGGGGTTCATCAGCAGCGCGGCGACGCGGTGGCCCAGGCGGTCGCTCGGCGCCACCGCGCGGCGGCCCCAGGGAAACACCAGACCCCACAGCAGCCAGCCCACCGGGCGGATCGGGAAATTGCGCAGCGCGCCGGAGAACGCCACCTCGATCTTGTGCACGCAGTCGTGGAACGCCCAGGCCAGGAGCGGCTGGTCGCCGACCGGCCGGCCTTCGTCCTCGTAGCGCTTGAGCATGCTGCTGGCGATGTAGAGCTGGCTGAGCACGTCGCCCAGGCGCCCGGACAGCGACTCCTTGAACTTGAGCTTGCCGCCGAGCAGCAGCATCGAGGTGTCGGCCATCAGCGCCAGCGCCGCCGAGTAGCGGTTGAGCTTGCGGTAGTAGCGGCGCGTGTAGGCATCCCCCGGGGCCTTGCCGAACCGCGCGCCGGTCAGGCCGAACCACAGGCTGCGCACCGCGTTGGAGATGGCGAAGCCGATGTGGCCGAACAGGTTGCGGTCGAACTCGACCAGGCGCTCGCGCTCGTCCTCGAGCTGCGCGGCCTTCATTTCCTTGAGCACCCAGGGATGGCAGAGGATCGCGCCCTGGCCGAAGATCATCAGGCTGCGGGTCATGATGTTGGCGCCTTCCACCGTGATCATGATCGGCACGGCCTGCCAGTTGCGGCCGGCGTAGTTGCGCGGGCCGAGGATGATGCCCTTGCCGCCGTGCACGTCCATCACGTCGCGCGAGACCTCGCGCGCCATCTCGGTGCAGTGGTACTTGGCGATGGTGGACGGCACCGCAGGATTCTCGCCGCGCGCCACCGCGGCGGCGGTGGCCTGGGCCAGCGCGCTGATCGCGAACGCCCGGCCGCCGATGCGCGCCAGCGCCTCCTCGACGCCCTCGAAGCGGCCCACCGACAGCCCGAACTGCTTGCGGATGCGCGCGTAGGCGCCGGTGACGATGGCGCCCATCTTGGCGCCGCCGCTGCCGGAGGAGGGCAGGGTGATCGAGCGGCCGATCGACAGGCACTCGACCAGCATCTGCCAGCCCTTGCCCGCATACGCCTCGCCGCCGATCAGCTGGCTGAGCGGGATGAAGACCTCCTTGCCGCGGACCGGCCCGTTCTGGAACGGGCTGTTGAGCGGGAAGTGGCGGCGGCCGGCCTCGACCCCCGGGGTCTCGCGCGGCACCAGCGCCAGGGTGATGCCGATGTCCTTCTTTTCGCCGAGGATGCCGTCCGGGTCGTACATGCGGAACGCCAGGCCGATCAGCGTGGCCACGGGCGCCAGGGTGATGTAGCGCTTGTCGAAGGTGAGCTTGACCCCGACCACGCGCGCGCCGTTCCACTCGCCCATGGCGACGATGCCGTAGTCCGGGATCGAGGTGGCGTCCGAACCGGCGAAAGGCCCGGTCAGGGCGAAGCAGGGCACTTCGCGGCCGTCGGCCAGGCGCGGCAGGTAGTGGTCCTTCTGCTCCTGGGTGCCGTAGTGGATCAGCAGCTCGCCGGGGCCGAGCGAGTTGGGCACGCCCACGGTGGAGCTGACCACGCTGGAGATCGAGGCCAGCTTCTGGATCACCTTGTGGTTGGCCAGCGCCGAGAAGCCGAGCCCGCCGTACTCCTTCGGCACGATCATGCCGAAGAAGCGGTTCTTCTTGATGAACTCCCACATGTCGGGCGGCAGGTCGGCATCGACGTGGGTGATCTCCCAGTCGTTGGTCATCCGGCACAGCTCTTCGGTGGGCCCGTCCAGGAACGCCTGCTCCTCGGCGCTGAGTTCCGCCTTCGGCTGGTCCAGCAGCACCTGCCAGTCGGGCCGGCCCGAGAACAGCTCGCCTTCGAAGCCGACGGTGCCGGCTTCCAGCGCGGTACGCTCGGTCTCCGACAGCGGCGGCAGGATCTTCAGATAGAAGCCCAATAGCGGCCGGGTGATCAGCGGCCGGCGGATGGCCGGGATCAGCAGCGGTACCGCGATCAGCGCGGCGATCGCGGCGGCGACCGCGGTGGCCACCGAGTGGGCGCCGAGCAGCCAGCAGGCGAGCAGTGCGGTGAAGGTGAGCGCGGCCCAGACCGCCAGCCGCAGCCGATGGTAGGCGGCGAATGCGCCGACGAGGAGGAAGACGATGAACGGGATCGCGACGCTCATGGGAAGCTCCGGAGGGCGAGGCCTGGGTGGGGGCGAAGACCGCATGCGCTTCGCGGCATCGACCATACGCAGAAGTATGGTAGGCCCGGCGGGTCGTGTCAATGATCGCGCAGGGCGCGTGGCGCGGGCATGACGGCGCTTTTCCCGACCCCGGCGTATGGATACACTTGCTCCCCATGACTTCCGCCGCCGCCCCGGCTTCGGGCAAGCCGAAAGCCGCCAGACCGCCGGAGCGCAGTGGCCGGCTCAGCGCCGAGGACTGGGCCCAGGCCGCGCTGGACCTGATCGCCGAGCAGGGCGTGGCGGCGGTGGCCGTCGAACCGCTGGCACGCCGGCTGGGCGTGACCAAGGGCAGCTTCTACTGGCATTTCCCGTCCCGTGACGCGCTGCTGCAGGCGGCGCTGGAGCGCTGGGAGAACGTCGAACAGGAGGCGGTGTTCGGCGCGCTGGAGAAGATCTCCGACCCGCAGGAGCGCCTGCGCGCGCTGATCCAGATGGTCGCCCACGAGATCAAGTCGCACGCGATCTACAGCGCGATGCTGCAGGCTCTGGATCACCCGATCGTGCAGCCGGTGATCGGCCGGGTGTCGGAGCGGCGGCTGGAGTACCTCACCGCCTCGTTCAGGCAGGTGGGGTTGGGCCGCAGCGAGGCGCAGCACCGTGCCCGCCTCGCCTACACCGCCTATGTCGGCTTTCTGCAGCTGTCGCTGCAGCTGCCGCAGTCGCGGCTCGACCACGACACCTTCGACGAGTACATCGAACACGTGATGGCGACGCTGATCCCGCGCTGAGCGCCGCGGATCCGCCGGTCTGCGACTCTCGTCGCATTGCGCCACGCAGCGGCCCGCCATGTGGCCACGGTGGCGCCGCGAATGGTGCAGGTGCAGCAAGACATGCCGGCGGCAGTCCCTAGAATGTCCCGGGACATCCAGCCCCGGGGCATGCATGAACGCAGTGACGCAGTTGTATCAGGACGTTCCCGCTCCGGGAACGCGGCTGCAGGAGTTGCAGGACTGGGTGGGCGAGGTCGCCGCGCTCGTCCGGCCCGACGCGATCCACTGGTGCGACGGCAGCGACGACGAGTACGCGGCGCTGCTGGCCGGCATGCGGTCCGACGGCATCCTGCTGCCGCTCAACCAGGCGACCCATCCGGGTTGCTGGCTGCACCGTTCCGACCCCGACGACGTCGCGCGCGTCGAGCACCTGACCTTCGTCTGCACTCGCGAGCGCGACGACGCCGGCCCCAACAACCACTGGATGCCGCCGGACGAGGCGCACGCGAAGATCGATGCGCTGTTCGAAGGCTGCATGCGCGGCCGCACGATGTACGTCGTGCCCTATTGCATGGGGCCGGTCGACTCGCCGCTGGCGCGATGCGGGGTGGAGATCACCGATTCGCCCTACGTCGTCGCCAACATGCGGATCATGACCCGCATGGGCGAGGCGGCATTGGCGCGGATCGAGCGCGAGGGCCGCGAGCGCGCCGCCCGCGGCGAGCGGGGTCCGGCATTCGTGAAGGGGTTGCATTCGCTGGGCGAACTCGACCCGGAGCGCCGCTTCATCATGCATTTCCCGGAGCAGCTGAGCATCAAGTCCTACGGCTCCGGCTATGGCGGCAACGCGCTGCTGGGCAAGAAATGCCATGCGCTGCGCATCGCCTCGTGGCAGGCGCGGCAGGAGGGCTGGCTGGCCGAACACATGCTGATCGTCGGCATCGAGAACCCGCGGGGCGAGACGCACTACGTCGCCGCGGCGTTCCCCAGCGCCTGCGGCAAGACCAACCTGGCGATGCTGATCCCGCCGGAGGGCTACCGCGAGGCCGGCTGGAAGGTGTGGACCGTGGGAGACGACATCGCCTGGATGCATCCCGGCGACGACGGGCGGCTGTGGGCGATCAACCCGGAGGCCGGCTTCTTCGGCGTCGCGCCGGGAACCTCGGCGAAATCGAACCCGAACGCCTTGGCGACCATCGCCCGCGACACCATCTTCACCAATGTCGCGGTGACCGAGGACAACCAGCCCTGGTGGGAGGGCCTGGACGACCGGGTGCCGGCGCTGGACTGGCAGGGCCGGCCGTACGACCCGGCCAACGGCCCCGCGGCGCATCCGAACGCGCGCTTCACCGTCTCCGCGAAGCAGTGCCCGGCGTATTCGCCGCGTGCGGAGGATCCGCACGGCGTGCCGATCTCGGCGATCGTGTTCGGCGGCCGCCGCGCCTCGCTGGTGCCGCTGGTGTTCGAGGCGCGCGACTGGACGCACGGCGTGCTGATCGGCGCCGCGATGGCCTCGGAAACCACCGCCGCCGCCGCCGGGCAGGTCGGCGTGGTGCGCCGCGATCCGATGGCGATGAAGCCGTTCTGCGGCTACCACTTCGGCGACTACTTCTCGCACTGGCTGTCGTTCGACAAGCCGGGCGCCAAACTGCCGAAGGTCTTCCACGTCAACTGGTTCCGCAAGGACGCGGACGGCAGATTCGTATGGCCGGGCTTCGGCGAGAACCTGCGCGTGCTGGAGTGGATCATCGGTCGGGTGGAGGGAACGGCCGGCGCGGTGGAGAGCGCGATCGGCGGCATGCCCCGGGAGGGCGACATCCACCTGGAGGGCATCGGATTGGGCATCGGCGCGGCGCGCGCGCTCTTCGCCATCGATGGTCCGGAGTGGCGGGCGGAGCTGGCCGACATCGGCGGCTATCTGGACGGATACGGTGAACGCGCGCCCGAAGCGTTGAAAGTGGAGCTGCGGCGGATCGTCGACGCGTTGGCCCGAGCGCCGGACTGAGGATTCCCGGCGACCGGGCGCATTTTCGTTCCCGGGCCGGCGCCGAAGGCCCGACGCCGCGGACCGCCATCCGTCAGGCCAGCCACGGCGGCATCCAGGGCCGAGAACCGGGCCTGCTCCGCGCGGATGCGCGCTGCGGGCCAGCCAGGACCGACCGGTGCTCGTCGCACCGTTCGTCGGAAAGACAACCAGGGGACTGGAGCCCGCGCCGGCGGGGCGTATATAGGGAATGCATGCCTCCGACCACCCCTGGCCGCTACTGGAGAAATGCCATGAACGTGTCCCTGCGTGTCCTCGCTTCGAGCGTCGTGATTCTTTCGCTGTCCGCGTGCGCGAGCACCCAGCGAACGGTCTCGACCTACTCGCCGGCGTATCCGGAAACCCGCCTCGTCCAGGATGTCGACTACATCCAGAACTACGAGAGGGCAGCCCAGCGGCGTGCCTTCGTGCACGTGCATTGGGTCAACCCGCCGACGCGAAGAGTTACGGCCGAGAACTGAGAACTAGACAACCAGGATTGAAAGCACTCGTCTGCCCGAAGCATCCGTTACCGACAGGGCCGGGCGCCAGGAAAGCGCGCCCGCGCCAGACGCGGCAAGCTCTTTCGATCCGACGTGTCGATGGTTAAGCGGTGGCTCCCGCCGGCAGCGCCCCTGGTCGGCCGGCGGAAACAGCGGACGTCCCCAGTCAGGCCGATGAGGACGCCCTAGCAGCTCCCGCCTTCGCCCGAAATGCAGCTGGGCTGGCGGATGATCTGATCCGCCGTTTCGCGGGCGCGGAGGCGTTCGCGCTCGATGGTGGCGACGGAGGAACACTGGGTCGAGGTGATGCGGGTGCCCGTCTTGGGTACCTGCCGGCACACCACGGCGTTTTCCCGCTGGTGCTGCACGATCGCTTCGAACGATTGCTGCGCGTTATGGAGCTCGGTCTTCTGGTGCAGCGACAGCTCGTCGGTGCCGGAGCGATCGGTCAGCAAAGCGATGATCTTCTCTCCGTTGTTGCGCAGCGCGTCCCTGTCCCTGGCGCGGAATCGCCCGTACTCGCCCCGTTCGGCGAGGGCGAGAATCTCGCGTACCTGGTCGAGGTATTCGGCGACCTGGTCGCCGGCCATTTCGATCTCGACGGCTTCCGCCTCGTCGGCGGCGGGAGCCGGTTGAGCGAGCGTCGCGTTGCCCAGGAGCAGGGGCAGCATGATGCTGCCGCAAACAAGTAGGCGCCTCATCGGCTGATCCCCCGTATTGACTTTGAATGGCCGAATATGCCACGGGGAGCGGCGGGCGATCAAGCCACGGCCGGCGCGGCCGAGGTGCCGCCGCATGATGCGGAAACTCCAGCGGACGCATCGGCGCCTGTCCGGATCCAAAGTGAGAGACGGGCCGAAGCCCGCCTCATGAATGCGCAACCTCGCGCGTTTGATGCCCCGATGCGCACGCCGAATTGTGGTGCGACAATCCGCCTGGTCTGGTTCGGCCTGCGCGTCAGCAGGAGCCGCCTTCCATCGCCTCTCCCCCGCCGAAGTGGGAGACGCAGCTGGGTTGCCTGATGATCTGGTCCGCCGTTTCGCGGGCGTTGCGGCGCTCCCGCTCGATGGTCGCGACGGAAGCGCATTGCGTCGAGGTGATGCGGGTGCCCGTCTTGGCCACCTGCCGGCAGACGACGGCGTTTTCCCGCTGGTGCTGCACGATCGCTTCGAACGACTTCTGCGCGTTGAAGAGTTCGGTCTTCTGGTGCAGCGACAGCTCATCGGTGCCGGAACGGTCGGTCAGCAGGTCGATGATCCTGTTTCCGTTGTTGCGCAGTGCGTCCCTGTCCCTGGCGCGGAAACGTCCGTACTCGCCCCGTTCTGCAAGCGAGAGAATCTCGCGGACCTCGGCGAGGTACTCGGCGACCTGGTCGCCGGCCATTTCCATCGCGGCGGTCTCCTCGTCGTCGGCGTCGGCCGTCGACTGGGCGAGCGAGACGCTGCCGAATGCCAGCGACAGCATGAGACTGGAGCAGAAGACGAGACGTTTCACCGATCGATTCCCCTGGTTGGCCGAAGGCCCGACTATGGCATCCCGGGCGGCCGGGATCAACGTCCCCGCCGACGTGCATTCAGGCCGTCGGACTGCGCGGAAAACCCCAGGAACCGGCATGGCGGCGGGCGTCGCGGCAAAAAAAAAGAGGCGGGCCGAAGCCCGCCTCCAGAGTCACGCAATCGAGCAAAAATCAGAACGTGAAGGTCGCGCCCAGCGTGATGTAACGACCGATCACGTCGTAGGTCTGCGGGAACGTGTTGCCGCTGTTGGTCGTCGTGGTGCCGATGGTGTTGCCCACCAGCGGCGGCTTCTTGTTGGCCACGTTGTTGACGTTCAGCGAGAAGCGGGCATTGAACGGCGCGTTGTAGGCCATGCCCAGGTCGAAGTAGTTGTAGGCGCTGATTTCCTCGAAATCTTCGAGGAAGTCGCCCTGCTGCAGGCCCTCGAGCTCCATCTTGCCGGTATGGCGCCAGCGCATGGAGAACTCCAGGTCGTTGAGCGACCACACCGTGCTCAGGTTCGCACGGAACTTGTGGGGACCGACGCCGCAGTCGGTGCTGTAGTAGCCAAGGCAGTCGCGGTTGATCGAGGCCGGGGTGGCCTGGAAGTCGTGGCTGGTGACCTTGCTGGCGTCGAGCCGGAACCCGAGACGGCCGTAGCTCTCCGGGAGGTTCAGGCCGTAGTGGACGCCGAGGTCGTAGCCGTCCGTCGACAGGCGGCCCAGGTTCGACTGCGCCAGCACGATGCCGTCCGAATCCACGCTGTTGAAGCCGCCGTTGCTCGGCGAGCGGAGGACCAGCTCGCAAAGGCTGTTGAACGTCAGGCCCGGATTGAACGCAGTGCTGTAGCAGCCGTCCAGAATGTCGCCGACCGCGGGGGTCGAGACCATTTCTTCCAGCTCGATCTTCCAGTAGTCGAAGGTCACGACCAGGTCGTTGGTGAACGTCGGCGACCAGACAAAACCGATGGTGCGGGTGTCGGCCTTCTCCGGCTCAAGCAGCCGGTTGCCGCCGGTGCGGACGTTGACCTGTCCGGCGGACGGCTGCGCAAGGCTGCCGATCTGGTTGACCGGAACGCCGGTGAGACGGCAGAGGTTGGCCAACGTACCGGCAGTGTTCGCCTCGCCCGGGCTGATCGCCGAACCGGCGCAGGGGTCGGTGTCCAGGTTCGCCAGGCCGGTCACCGCCGGAGCGAACAGCTCGCCGATGCTCGGGGCGCGGGTGGCGTGCTGGAACATGCCGCGGAAGCGCAGGGTCTCGATCGGCGCCCACTCCAGGCCGTACTTGTAGGTGCTGTAGTCGAACGAGTTGCCCTCGATCGAGAAGTCCGAGTAGCGATAGCCGAGCTCGAGGTTCAGCGAGCTGGCGGCGGTCATGCCGCTGAGCAGGGGCACCAGGGCCTCGCCGTAGGCCTCCTGGAGCCGGAAGCCGCCGCGACGGTCCGGGAACGGAGCGCCGGTGCCCATCACCTCGCCCTGGATCTGCGAGGCCGCGTCGGCGCGCGTCTCGGCGGTCGCCTTGCGGCTCTCGACACCGAAGGCCAAGCCGACCGGATAGTCGGACCACGGGCTCTTGAAGTCGCCCAGATCGCCCGACACCGTGCCGGCCAGGACTTCCTGGACGACGGACTGCTTGGAATACGACGACAGGTTGATGAAGCCGATCATCTCCGGGGTGATCGATCCTTCCGGGCCCCAGATGTCCAGCGGGACGCAGCCGTTCGAGGTATCCAGGCACTCGTTCGGATCGACGGCCAGCAACGCCTGGCGGGTCTTGGACAGCGAGCCCCAGTTGATCCGGGCGCTGTCCTGGTCGGACTCGCCGTGGGACCAGTAGGCGTCGTAGCGCCAGTTGTCGGTGATGTCGCCGCGCAGGCCGACGGTGTACTGGAAGGTCTTGGTGTCGATCGTGTTGATGCGCGGCCCGAGCTCGACGAGGCGGCGGCCGGGGGTGACCACCACGGTGTCGGTATTGCCGACGACGCAGTCGGCCGCGGCGATCCCGTTGCCGAAGCACAGCTGCTGACGGGCGGCCTCCGGAATGAACGGGTTGCCGATCGTGATGTCCAATCCGTTCAGGAACAGGCCGCTCGAGGCGAGGTTCAGTTCGACTTCCGAACGCGTGTAGAGCATCTGCGCGTAGGCTTCGGCATGCCGGTTGATCTCGAAGCGCCCGAGAGCGGTCGCCTGATAGCGGTCCATCGGGGTGTAGAAGTAGTTCTGCGGATTGAAGTTGAACGAGTGCACGGCCGGGTCGTAGGGGACCATCTCGCCGGTCGTCGTATCGATCACCCGGTTGCCGACGGCAGGAAGACCGGTCTCGGGATTGATGGCGCCCGTGGGAAAGCCGAGGAAGACCGACGGCACCGCGGTGGCCGAGCCCTGCGGATTGCCCGTGACCGACGACAGCGAAGCCAGACCGATCTCGCGCTCGCCCTGGGTCAGCGGGTCGGCCTTGGTGTGGCCGACGCTGAGCACCACGTTGCCGCGACCGTCGTACAGGTTGGCGCCGATGGTGACGTCGTTGCGCTGGCGCGCCTGGTCGTTCTTGTGCGACTGACCGTAGGACGAGGAGATCTCCAGGCCTTCGAAATCGCGGCGCAGGATGAAGTTGGCGACGCCGCCGATGGCGTCCGCGCCGTACACCGCCGAGGCGCCGCCGGTCACGATGTCCACGCTCTGGATCAGCGAGACCGGGATCGTGTTGATGTCGACCTGGCCGGCCAGGGTGTAGGGGACGAGGCGGCGACCGTCGAGAAGGACGACCGACCGGTTGGAGCCGAGCGAACGCAGGTCCAGCCTGGCGCCGCCGTCGGAACCGTTGTTGGTGCCGGGGCCGATCGGCGTGGTCACGCCCGGCAGCTGGCGGATGAATTCTTCGGCGGTGATCGGCTGCGAGCGCTGGATCTCATCGCGCTCCAGGCCGACGATCGGGCTGTTCGCAGTCAGGCCGGGAACGATGATGCGGCTGCCGGTGACTTCGATACGGTCCAGGGTGGTAGCCGTCTCCTGCTGCGGCTGCGCGTCGTCGGTCTCCTGGGCGACGGCGATGCCGGTCACGGCAAGGCTGCTCGCCCCAACGAACAACGCGAGGGTAATCGCGTCGCGGAGCTTGGTGGTCTTGAATGTCATCTCTCTCTCCAAGTGAGTCTTGGGAAATTCCCATGGGAACCCGCCGGCGGCGTCAAGTGAAACGCCTAATCTGGCAAGGCCGGGGCCGATAGTAGCCCCCCTCGGAGAAAAATTAAAGTGTCGTTAACACGGGTGCGGACAACGGGAACTTCACGCCTCCGCCAGGGGTGCAACAGGAGCCGTCAGAGGTCCTGTTCGTAGCGGACGTAGGGCACCGTGCCCTCGTCCTCGCCGTTCTCACCGCGCGGTGAGAAGGGGTTGCGACCGCGGGTCACCACGTTGTCGGCGCCCACCGTGAGCTGCCCGCTCCAGGGGGTCCGCCAGGTCAGGCCGAGCCCTACGCCTTCCCAGCGCGGTTGGCCGGGGGTGTCGATCACCTGGCCGATGACGTTGGCGCCGAAATTGCCGAAACCGCCGCCGACGCTGAGTGAACGGCTGTCCCAGCGGTTGGCGAGCCCGGCCGGGGCCTGGGCGTAGGGAATCAGCCGCGCCTTGGCGACGGTGCCGGCGATCGAGACGAAGCCCTGGTCGCTGATGCTCTTCTGGGCGAACACGGTCAGGTCGTTGCTGTCGACCTGGCTGGCACCGGGACGCGTACCGCCGGTCGAGGTCAGCCACGCCGGAAGGTTGCCGCTGCTCTCGCCGACGGCCACGCCGATGCTGCCGCCGGCGCGGCTGAAGGAGGCCGAAGCGGAACTGCGGCGCCCGGCGTCGTCGCCGAGATCGTCGAGCGATGCGAGCAGGCAGTTGTTGGCGAGATTGCCGAGCGCGTGCGACAGGCCACTCTGGTGGTCGCAGAGCAGGGCCAGGGAGTCGCCGGATTCCAGGCCGAACGCGGCGTCCAGGCGGTTGCCGCCGAAACGCAGGCGCGCGCCGGTCTGCGCGGTTCCGTCGTCGGTGGGCTCGAGCACCAGCAGCGCCTCGAGCCGGCCGCTGGCGTTGTTCCAGATCGGCAGCACCGTCTGCTCCCCGTCGTCGCCGCGAGCGGCGTTCCGCTCCTGCGCGTGCGCGCCCAGCGCAGCGCCGAAGGCGAGCAGGGCGGCGATCGCGAGCTTGGCAGGGCGCAGATGCATGGCGGACGGTCGACCCGTGGGTGGGGTCGGAAGTTCCCCGGGACAGCGGGAACCGACTCTACCCGATTTATGTTTATTTAACAATATCCCCGGTTCCCGGGACCCGGTCATTGCAGCCGGGTCGGGGCGTCCATTGGAGCGCCTCGCCCTGTGAACAGGGCGTCAATGGCGCTGCGGTCGAAGTGATACGCCTGGCCGCAGAACTCGCAGTGGACGCGCGCCAAGCCGTCGATGACGGCTGCCCGGGCCTCGTCCGGCCCCAGCGACTGCAGCACCGCCGCGACGCGTTCGCCGGAGCACGAGCATCCGAACCGCAGGGGCCGGCCGCCCAGCGCCTGCGGCGCCTCCTCGTGGAACAGGCGATGCAGCAGTGTGGCGGCGGGCCAGGCCAGCAGCTCCGCGGCGGAAAGCGTGTCGAACAGCGCGCTTGCGCGATTCCAGCCGTCGACATCGCCCGTATCGCCGGGCAGCTTCTGCAGCATCAGCCCGGCGGCGGCGCTGTCGCCGGCGGCCAGCAGCAGACGCGTCGGCAGCTGCTCGGACTGCCTGAAGTAGTCCTCGAACGCCTCCGACAGCGAATCCGCCGTCAGCTCCACCAGCCCCTGGTAGCGCTGCGGTTCGCGGCTGCCGGCCCCCGGGTTCTCGATGGTGACGGCCAGCGTGGCGCCGTCGCCGGCGTCGCGCAGGCCGCGCGGGGCCGTCGCGGCGTCCTCGGCGAGCCGGAGGATGCCGCGCAGGGTGCCGGCGGCGGTGCATTCGGAGAACAGCGCGCGCAACGCGCCCTGCCCGCGCAGGTGCACGGACAGCCGACCGTCGACCTTGGCGTGGCCGGTGAACAGGGCGGCGGCGGCGCTCGCCTCGCCCAACAGCGCCGCAGTGGCCGGTGGATGCGAATCGCGGCCGCGGATCGCCTTCCAGGTCTGGCCCAGGTGCACGCGCACGCCGCGGACGCCGGCGCGGGGCAGCAGGAAGCGGTCGAGACGGTCGGTGTCGGCGGGGCGGTCGGTCATGCGGGGAAAAGGTCGGCGCGCATCGGGAGTGCGTCGGACGCCGCGAAAGGGCGCGTCGTCGTCGTCATGTCGGATAATGCGCGAACGGTCGTGGCGGCGGAGACGGATGGATGGGGGCGGATCTCTTGAACCACAAGCGGGGGCGCGGGCGATGAGCGGGCCGAGGAGGCGCCGCCGGCGCTGGCTGCGGCGGCTTCTGCTGCTGCCGGTGCTGCTCGCGCTGTTCAGTGCGCTGCAGGTGGCGGCCTTGCGCTTCGTCGATCCGCCGTTGTCGCTGTTCATGGCGGCACGTCACGTGGAGGCGTGGCGCGCCGGGGACGGCGGCTTCCGCCATGCCTACCGGTGGCGCGACCTGGAGCGCATCGCCCCGACCCTGCCGCTGGCGGCGATCGCCGCGGAGGACCAGAACTTCGCCGTGCACCGCGGGTTCGACCTGGAGGCCATCGAGAAGGCGCGCGAGCACAACGCCCGCGGCGGCCGGCTGCGCGGCGCCAGCACGATCAGCCAGCAGGTCGCCAAGAACGTGTTCCTCTGGAACGGCCGCAGCTGGATCCGCAAGGGGCTCGAGGCCTGGTACACGGTGCTGGTCGAGGCGATGTGGCCCAAGCGGCGGATCCTGGAGGTCTACGTCAACGTCGCCGAATTCGGCGACGGCGTGTACGGCGCGCAAGCTGCGGCGCGCACCTTCTTCGGCAAGGATGCGGATGCGCTTTCCTCCGCCGAGAGCGCGCGCCTGGCCGCGGTGCTGCCGAGTCCGCGGCGCTACAGCGCCGCGCGCCCCGGCCCCTACGTGCAGCGGCGTACTTCGGCCATCGAAAGGCAGATGCGGCAGATCGGCGGCGCGACGTACCTCGAACGGCTGGATCGCGGCGAACCCGGTGTGCGATCCGGCAGCAGGCCTTAGGATGTGGGGATGCGCAGGGATCTGCTGACCGTCGTCGTCGCCGCCTACAACGAGGCCGAGGCGCTGCCCGTGCTGCAGCGGCGGCTGGCCGCCGTGCTCGATGCGCTGGAGGCGGACGCGGTCGACGGGCGGGTGCTCTACGTCGACGACGGCAGCCGCGACGACACCTGGCAGGTGATGCGTGCGCTCGCCGCCGCAGACGGCCGCGTCTCGCTGCTGCGGCTGTCGCGCAATTTCGGCAAGGAGGCGGCGCTGACCGCCGGGCTCGATCTGGTGGAGAACGGTGCGGCGCTGATTCTCGATGCCGACGGCCAGGATCCGCCGGAGCTGATCCCGCAGTTCGTCGCGCGCTGGCGCGAAGGCTACGACGACGTGCATGGCACACGGTTGCAGCGCGAGGGCGAAGGCTGGTTCAAGCGCGCCTCGGCGCACGCGTTCTACCGGGTGATGCAGCGGCTGTCGAGGACGCCGATTCCGGTGGACACCGGGGATTTCCGGCTGCTGTCGCCGCGTGCGCTCGCGGCGTTGCGGCAGTTGCGCGAACGGCACCGGTTCATGAAAGGGCTGTTCGGCTGGGTCGGCTACGAGCGCGTCTCGGTGCCCTATCGCCGTGAGCCGCGCCTGGCCGGCGACAGCAAGTTCAGTTTCTGGCGGCTGTGGAACTTCGCGCTGGAGGGCATTACCAGCTTCTCCACCGCGCCGCTGCGGCTGGCCACCTACGTGGGTCTCGGCACCGCGATGCTGGCCTTCGCCTATGCGGCCTGGGTTGTGTTCAAGGCGGTCTTCCTCGGCGACCCGGTGGCGGGCTGGCCGACGATGATGGCGGTGATCCTGTTCCTGGGCGGCGTGCAGCTGATCGCACTGGGCATGATCGGGGAGTACCTCGGGCGCCTGTACGAGGAGTCGAAGCAACGGCCGCTCTATCTCGTCGACAGCTGGTTGCCGGCGACGGGAGTATGCTCGGGCCGGGCCCAGCCGAGCGGAGGAGAGCGCCATGCGTACGGTGAGACAGCTGCTGGAGGCGAAAGCGCCTGAGATCTTCGCCGTGTCGCCGGACGTCCCGGTGATCGAGGCGATCCGCCTGATGGGGCAGAAGCATATCGGCGCGGTGCTGGTGATGGAGGGCGGCCGCCTGGCGGGCATCCTGTCCGAGCGCGACTACGCGCGCAAGATCGTGCTCGAGGGGCGTTCGTCGAAGGACACGCCGGTACGCGACATCATGACCGCGAAGGTCATCACGATCGGCCTGGACGACAGCGTGCAGGGCTGCATGCAGGTGGTGACGCGTGATCGCATCCGCCACCTGCCGGTCGTCGACGCGGCAGGCAACGTGCTGGGCGTGGTGTCGATCGGCGATTTGGTCAAGGCGGTGATCGAGGACCAGCAACTCGAGCTGGACCAGCTGCAGCGCTACATCGCGTCCTGAGCTCCGCCCGGTACCTCCGTTCGGGCGCTCCATCGCCAGCCGCGCAAACGGGCCGCCCCCTGTAGAGCCGAGCTTGCTCGGCTGCGTAGTCTCCGGGGCCCGCGCAGCGGAGCAAGCTCCGCTCTACGAGGGGGTGCCAGCGTCGCGACGCCCCGGATCCGTAGAGCCGAGCTAGCGGCTCGCGCGGGCTACTTCGCGTATTGCCCGCCGCAGTCGCTGTCCTCGCCGCCGCCGAGGTCGATCGTGGCCAGCAGCGCCGCCGGGGGGGCGATGCTTCCCAGCGCGACCGCAAGGGCGCCGCGCAGGCCGAGCCGGCCCATGTCGGGACGGAAGCCCGGATCGCGGAAGGTGCCGTCCACGACCAGGGGCGAGCGCAGCGTCAGGATGCTGCGGTCCTTCGGCCGCGGCTTGAGTACCAGGTCCAGCGACTCGTCGCGCAGGCTGATGCTTCCCTCGCCGAGGATGATCGTGTCGGTGGTGTCGAAGGCGAGGGCGCGGGCCTCCATGACCCCGTCCTGCACCGCGAAGTCGCCGAATGCGCAGCGGATCGGGATGACGCGGTCGCCGGCGATGAGGAAGCGCAACGCCTCGGCGATGTCGACGCCCGCGAGTTCGACCAGCAGATTGCTGATCTTCCCCGGGCCCATGCCCACGGCGATGTCGCCGCTGGCGCTGCCGAGCATCTTCGCCACCGAGTTGCCGGTCCCGCTGATCGCCGCCATGCCGCCGATGTCGCCGACCGCGTCCTCGGCCAGCGTGGAGTCCGGGAACAGCCGGGCCAGCTGCAGGCCCTGGATCCGGGCGTCCAGCCGGGTGCGGATCGGTTGCTCGTTGGCGTTCATGCGCACGGTCGAGCGGATATCGCCGCCGGCCACGCCGAAGTTCAGCGGATCCAGGGTGACCCGGCCGTTCTCCAGGAGAAGGTGCGCCTCCATGTCGTCCAGCGGCAGCGCCGGCGCATCGATGCGCGAAGCGCGCAGGCGCACGTCGGCATCCATCGCCTGCAGCTTGTCCAGTTCGTAGGGAGTGTCGGGTAGCACACGGCCGCTGGCGGCCTGCTGCCGGGCCTGCTCGCGCTGCGTCTCGTTCGCGGTCTCGCCGTCGCCTGCCTGCGGCGGTGCGCCGACGAATCCAGCGAGATCGTCCAGGTCGAGGAGGTCGGAGACGAGGTCCGCACGCAGGAAGGGCCGGTCGCCGCCGACTTCCACGGTCACGTCTCCCGCCAGGTCGCTGTCGCCCACCTTGCCCTCGAATCCGGTGTAGTGCCAGACGTTCCCTTCGCGGCGGAAGCGGCCGTCCAGGGAGTAGGGCGGCGTGGAAGGCATCGCGATGCCCAGCAGCGGATACAGGTCCTCCAGGTCGCGCCCGGACAGCGCCATCTGCAGGTCGAACCGCTGCAGTCGGAACGGATCGACCAGCGCGCCGCGTGCGTGGGCGCGAGTGGCGCCGGCCGAGGCATGCAGGTCGATCCGGTAGGCGCGTTCGTTGTCCTGCAGGTCCAGCGGGGACTGGGCGGTGCCCTCCATCCGGAAGGGGTTGCCGCGCCAGCGGCCTTCCCCCTCGATCCCGACCGGCGGCGCGCCGCCCTCGCGCCGCGACTCGCGGCTGGCGACGACCGCGTCGATGCGGGTGTCGTGCGCGGCGTCGACGAACAGCAGACGCCCGTCCTCCACCCACAGTCGCTCCAGGCGCGGTGGTGCGCCTCCACCCGATGGGCCGAAGTCCCAATTGCCGCCGCCTTCGGGGCCGGTTTCCAGGCGCAGCCGCGGTTTCACGAGGCGGATCTCCGGAATCCGGGCCCCGCGACGGGACAGCAGCGAGGGCAGGGCGATGCGCAGCTCCAGACGCTCGGCGCTGGCCATGTCCGCTTCTTCCGCCCATGACGCATTCCCCAGGCGCAGCGCATCCGCGCGGATGGTCGTTTCCAGCCCCGGGTCGACATCGAGGTCGCCGGCGATTTCGAAGCTACGGCCGGTGCGGGACTCCACTGCGCGCTCCACCGGCCCCTTGAACCAGTTCCAGTCCCACAGCAGGCACATCGCCAGCACGGCCAGCGCGACGGCGGCAAGCGCAGTCCACCAGGGATGGTCCGCGGCGATCGCGATCGGGCGCGGGGTACGTGAAGCGGCGGTTGCCATGCCTGCCTTGCGGTGTGACCTGGCCACACCATCGTCAGGGGACGGTAAAGCAGGGGTGAATTCGGCGGTCGCGGTTCAGCCGGCCTCCGCCGTTCGGAACGCTATTCCGGGACCTGCTCGCAGCGCAGGCTGCGGCCGCCGTCCTCCTGAGAGAGCTCGACATAGTCGCCGTCGACGACCAGGCGCAGCCCCACGTCCGCCCAGGTGGGCGGCGCGCTGCCGGAGATCGCCCCGAGCCGCACCATGCGGCCGTCGCTCATGTTCACGCGCGCGACGCGCCCGTCGCGGATGATCTCGACGCGGTTGCCGTCGTCGCACTGGTAGCGCGCCTGCACCACCTCGTCGTCGGCCGCGGCGGCGGCGGGCGGTGCGGCCGGGCTGGCGGCGGCTTCTTCCTGGGCCGCCTGCCGCTGGCATGCGGCCAGGACCAACGCAAGGACGAGGACGATGCCTGGGAAGAGTCTGTTCACTGGAGTCGCCTCGGGCAGGTGAGAGCGATCAATCATACGCCCGCCGTTGCCGGGCCTCAGAGCGGGCCGATCACCTCGGCCATCACCGCGACGTAGTGGCACACGCTGCCGGCGATGCAGAACAGATGCCAGATCGCGTGCGAGTAGGGCACCGATTCGCGGTGGTAGAAGAACGTACCCAGCGTGTAGGCGATGCCGCCTGCCAGCAGCCAGCCGAACGTCCAGGCGTCCAGGGCGGTGAGCACGGGTCTGATCGCCACCAGCACCAGCCAGCCCATGGCCACGTAGATCAGCGTCGACAGGCGCCTGAATCGCCCGGTGTAGAACAGCTTGAACACCACGCCGGCGAGCGCGAGCGTCCAGATTGCCGCGAACAGCGACCAGCCGAGGGGGCCGCGCAGGGCGATGAGGGTGAAGGGGGTGTAGGTGCCGGCGATCAGCAGGTAGATCGCGCAATGGTCGAAGACCTTGAGCCGGCCCTTGAGCACCGGATGGGTGACGGCGTGGTACAGCGTGGAAGCGGTGTAGAGCAGCAGCAGCGAGACGCCGAACACGATCGCGGCGCCGAGCTGCCAGGCGTTGCCGTGCAATGCCGCCAGCGCGATCAGCACGGCGCCGCCGGCGAGCGCGGCGGCCGCGCCGACGCCGTGGGTGAGTGCGCTGGCCAGTTCTTCGCGCCTGGCGTGCATCGTGGCGGCGTGGCTCATGGAGCTACCTTGGGCGGTGCGGTTGGAGCGATTGCTCGGTTTCGCGCAGCCCGCTGCGCCTGGTGCATCTCGCGCGCGATCACGGCCGGACACACTCCAGTGTGGGGCCTTCGTCCTGGTGCAGGAATACGCGGTCGCCCTCGAGGTCGAGGCCCAGTGCCTCGCCCACGTAGGCGCCGCCGCTGCCCTGCGAGGCGGACTCGGCGCGGGGAAGCGCGACGGTACGCCCGTCGGGAAGGGTGACGGTAGCCCCCTCGGCCGCATAGGCGATTCGCAGTTCGCTGCCGTCGATGCAGCGGTAGCTGGTTGCGGCATCGGCCGCGGCGACCGGGGGATCGACGTCCTGTGGCGTGCGCGCGCCGGCACCCGTGTCGTCGGCGCTGTCGGCCGGCTGCTGCTGGCAGCCCGCGGCCAACCCGGCGAAAAGGACGCAGACCGCGATGTGCGATGCGGTTCTCAACGGTAGAGGTCCGGCGCTGGAAACGCCCAGCGTAGCGGACTCGCCGGCAACGCCGGGTGACGAAGCGGTCAGTCGGTGTCGACCGCGTGCGCATGCTCCCGGGTCGCGAGGAGCTCCACGTCCGGCCAGCGTTCGGCGGTCAGCTGCAGGTTCACGCGGGTCGGGGCGAGATAGACCAGCTGGCCGGCCGCATCGATGCCCAGGTTCTGGGCGTTCTTTTCGCGAAACTCCTCCAGCTTTCTCGGATCGCCGCAGCGCACCCAACGGGTGGTGACCACGCCGACCGGCTCGAAGCCGGCATCGACGCCGTACTCGTCCTTGAGCCGGTAGGCGGCGACGTCGAACTGCAGCACGCCGACCGCGCCGAGGATCAGGTCGTTGGACATCAGCGGCCGGAAGAACTGGGTGGCGCCTTCCTCGGAGAGCTGCGCCAGGCCCTTCTGCAGTTGCTTGAGCTTGAGCGGATCGCGCAGCCGCGCGCGCCGGAACAGCTCCGGGGCGAAATTGGGGATGCCGGTGAAGGACAGCGCCTCGCCCTCGGTGAAGGTATCGCCGATCGAGATTGTGCCGTGGTTGTGGATGCCGATCACGTCGCCGGGCCAGGCCTCGGCGGCGATCTCGCGGTCGCTGGCCATGAAGGTCAGGGCGTTGGCGAGCTTCTGTTCCTTGCCGGTGCGCACGTGGAAGGCCTTCATTCCGGCCACGAACCGGCCCGAGCACACGCGCATGAACGCAACCCGATCGCGATGCTGCGGGTCCATGTTCGCCTGGATCTTGAACACGAAGCCGGTCAGCCCGGCCTCGGCCGGCTGCACCGTGCGGGTGGTGGTGGCGCGCGGCTGCGGCGGCGGCGCGTGACGGACGAAGAAGTCCAGCAGCGGCTGCACGCCGAAGTTGTTGACCGCCGAGCCGAAGAACACCGGTGTCTGCCGGCCGGCCAGGTAGGCCGGCGCATCGAACGGATGCGAGGCGCCCTGCACCAGTTCGAGCTCGTCGCGCAGCTCGGCGAGCATCTGCGCGCCGATCCGCGCCTCCAGGCCGGGGTCGTCGATCGACGCAAAGATGGTCGAGTCCTGGCGGGTGAAGTTGCGACCGGGTTCGTACAGATGCACCTCGCCGGTGACCAGGTGCACCACGCCCTTCAGGCGTTGACCCATGCCGATCGGCCAGGTGACCGGGGCGCACTGGATGCCGAGCACGGACTCGACCTCGTCGAGCAGATCGATCGGGTCGCGGCCCTCGCGGTCGAGCTTGTTGATGAAGGTCATGATGGGGGTGTCGCGCAGGCGGCAGACCTCCATCAGCTTGATGGTGCGCTCCTCCACGCCCTTGGCGACGTCGATCACCATCAGCGCCGAGTCGACGGCGGTGAGCACGCGATAGGTGTCTTCGCCGAAGTCGGCGTGACCGGGGGTGTCGAGCAGGTTGACGATGCGGCCCTCGTAGGGGAACTGCATCACCGAGGAGGTCACGGAGATGCCGCGCTCCTTTTCCAGCGCCATCCAGTCGGAGGTGGCGTGGCGCGCGGCCTTGCGGCCCTTGACGCTGCCGGCCATCTGGATGGCGCCGCCGAACAGCAGCAGCTTCTCGGTCAGGGTGGTCTTGCCGGCGTCGGGGTGCGAGATGATCGCGAAGGTGCGCCGGAGGGAGGCTTCGGTGGAAACGTCGGGCATGGGGGACGGCGCCGATGGGCGCGGGTCGGGAAGCGGAAAGGCGCGATTATAGGTATTACGGGAGCGCCCTGCGTCCCGGCCCGAGTGGCGCACCGGGCCGTTTGCCGCCGGGTGCCGGGCATGCCATGCCTTCCAGGCCCGGAAGCGGTGCAGTTCATGCTTGGCGGGATAGTCGGAGCCGCTTTTTGCTTCATGGTTCAAAGCCAGATTCGCGGTCTCCGGAGCCAGCGGCGCCCGGGCCGGGATATGCTCCCCGACTCGCCGCCGCAGGCCCGTGCCGCTGCGCGGTCCGGCCCGGCGCAGCGCGCCGGGCGTTCGCACAGGCCGCGCGGCAGTGCCGCGCAAGCAGCCTGTGCTCACCCATGGTCTGCTATCCGCATATTCCCGGCCCGGGCGCCGCACCGGTCATTCGCTTTCGAATCTCCGGCAGCCCATCCCTCCGAAGCCGACCAACGTTCAAGCGGGAGTCGCGCCGGGGTTTTGCGGAGAGCTGCACATGGATGTGCAGCGGCCCTGAGTCCGGCCATGGATGGCCGGACCGAAGGGCGGAGCAACACCCCCGGCGCGGCTCCCGCCCCGCGCAGTAAACCGAAGGCGCTCTTCCAAGGACCATCTGCCAGACACGGCGATTCATTGACGCAGCCCCGTGGCGACGGTGATGGATCCTCGAAACGGCTGGGGGTTGCTTGGCGCGGCTCCTGGAAGCGCAGGATCCCGCGCGGGCCGAACATGCGGAACGGGATCGATTGCAGGCGCATGCCGCGGTTGACCTGCACCACGAAGTGCAGGTGCGGGCCGCTGCTGAAACCGGTGTTCCCCGACAGCGCGATGCGCTGGCCGCGGCGGACGCGTTCGCCGCTGCGCACGAAGACGCGATCGGCATCGAGGTGGGCGTAGACCGCCATGGTGCCGTCGTCGTGCAGGACCCGCACGAAGTTGGCGCGCCCGCCGTAGCGCTCGTCGGTCCCGGTGTCGGTGAACCCCGACTCGACCTGCATCACCGTGCCGTCGCGCGCGGCCAGCACCGGAGTGCCGACCTCGATGGCGAAATCCACGGCGTGGCGATTCTCCGCGTCGGAGTGGCTGAAGCGGCCACCCCAGCCCTGTTCGACGTACAGCTGCCGGCTCTGCAGCGGCCAGGCGTACTCGACGTCGAGCGGCCGCGCGCCGGGATGCCCGGGCACGGCCTCGAGGCGAAGCTCCGCACCGCCGCGGGCATCGCCCTGGATCCGAGCCACCAGCACCCTGCCGCGCGCCGGTACCGTAGCCCGCGCCGGCAATGCCGGCTGCGCCATCGGGACCGCCGGGCCGGATGCGTGCAACATCACTTCGATCGGCCCGTCCAGCAGGTTGTCCGCCCAGGCCAGCAGCAACCCGTCGCGCTGCTCCAGGCGCAACCGCGCCACCGGCGCGGGCTCGACCTCCACCGCCACCATCGTCACCCCGGCGGCCGGTGCGCCCTCGCCGATCCGGTCGCCGTAGTGGACCACGCCGTCTTCGCTGGTCCACCTGTAGACGCGCGTCGCCTGCGACCCTGCCGGTGCGGCCAGCAGAGCGGCGACCGCCAGGGCCATGATCGTGCGCGCGCGCATCGGCTCAGCGCAGGCAGTCGGGGTCGAGCTGCAGCGCGCGCGCCACGTCGCGCAGGTCGAACGCGGTGACCGCGCGGTCGTCGTGCACCGCATACAGCGCGCCGGCGGGGAAGCGCGGCGTGGCCGCCGCGTGCAGCGCGACGCCGTCGGTGTTCGCGGTGATGCGGCCGCTGAAACTGCCGCGCGGCGCCAGGTCGGCGCGGGCGTAGACGTGGAACGTGGTCAGCGGGGTGAGCTGGTCCACCGCCACCCAATAGCCGCTCTCGGCGCCGCACGACCACAGCGCCACTCCCTCCGCCTCGCCGACGAAGCTGTCGTCGGGCAGATCGACGCCGGTGTAGCGCCCGTCGAGGGTGTACTCGCGCAGCGTCGAGACGTTGCGGCGGTCCTCGTCGGCCACCAGCAGGCGGTCGTGCAGCGGATCCCCGGCGATCGACTCGACCATGCGCAGCGCACCGCGTTCGCTGGTGTCGCCGAAGGACCCGAGGTATTCGGCCCGGAAGGTGCCCGCGGCGTCCGGACGCAGCCGATAGCGGCGTACCCGCTGGTCGAGCTCCGCGAGCGGCGGCACCACGTCGTGGCGTTCGCCGTACATGAAGCTGTCGGTCACGTAGGCCAGAAGCTCGCCGGGCGCGGACTCGTACAGCCAGATGCCGTAGGGGCTGCGCAGCTGCTGTTCGCCGAAGCTGCCCGCCGGGCGGAATTCCGGCAGTTCCAACACCTGGGCGCGCGGCGCATCGCGCTCAGTGACGAACACGTGGTCGCCGTAGACCATGAGCCCGTTGGGGCGGGTGAACTCGCCGGCAGCGCCGCCGTGGCGGCCGACGTCGCGCAGGCGCTCGCCGCTGTCGCCGTCGAACACCAGCAGGCGGTGGCTGGACTTGGCGGTGGCGATGACCCAGGTGGCGCCGTCCGGATGGATCCAGGTGGCCAGCGAATCCAGCTCGTCGTCGCGGTTCTGCTCGGTCACGAACACCTCCTCGACGGTGACGCTGTCGCGAGCCTGACCGACCACGCGCGCGACCGACGACGACGGCTGGGGAGGCGCGAGGGTCGAACAGGCGGCGAGGCCCAGGCAGGCCGCGGCAAGCAGGGGGGCGACGTAGCGGGAGGTCGGCATCGGCGAATTATCGCCGAGCCGCGCCCCGCGCGGTGGCCGGAACGATTGCACGAGAAACCATATCGCTCGATACGCATGAAGAGATTGACAAGCCGGATCCGCGCTGGCAGTCTCGCTCCATCCATCGAGACCGGCGGAGGGACAGGCCCTTTGATGCCGGGGCAACCTCCACCCAGCGCGCAGGCGCCGGGTGGAAGGTGCCAAGTCCTGCGGGGACCTGAGCGTCCACCGGAAGATGGTTGCGGACCGCCTCCCCCACGGCGGGCGCAATTCACCACCCGGCTCCCCGCGTGCATCGATGGCCCCTCCACCTCCGGAAGGCGCCATGAGCCTGGTCGATCCAGCGGTTTCCCGCCACGAACCGATTCCCCCGTATCCGCCGGCCGAGGTCCGCCGGGAGTCGGACGGCGCCGCCGTGCGCGGCGAGGCGGCGATCGACCTGGGCCTGCGCCACGCCGGAAGCCGGCGGGTGCGCCTGGCCTGGGAACTGCAGGGCGCGCCGGGCGCGCCGGTGGTGCTGGTGGCCGGCGGGATCTCCGCGCATCGCCACCTGGCGCCCAGCGAGGCGTTCCCGGAACCGGGCTGGGCCGGCGGGCTGGCGGAGTCGGGGCGCACGCTCGACCCGGCGCGCTGCCGGCTGCTGGCCTTCGACTACGTCGGCGCCGACGGTGCGCTGGACGTACCGATCGACACCGCCGACCAGGCCGACGCCGTGGTCGCGCTGCTGGACCTGCTGGGCATCGACCGACTGCACGCCTTCGTCGGTTATTCCTACGGCGCCCTGGTGGGGCTGCAGTTCGCGGTGCGCCACCCGGTGCGCCTGCAGCGCCTGGTCGCGGTGAGCGGCGCGCATCGCGCCCATCCCTACGCCGCCGCCTGGCGGGCGCTGCAGCGGCGCGCGGTCGCGCTCGGCCAACTGCAATGCGCCGACGCCCAGGGCCTGTCGCTGGCGCGGCAGTTCGCGATGCTCAGCTACCGCACCCAGGAGGAGTTCGCCGAGCGCTTCGACGCGCCGCCGGAGATCGTCAACGGCCGGGTGCGGGTGGCCGCCGAAGACTACCTGGACGCCGCCGGCGCCCGCTACGTGGCGCGCACCCCGATCAATGCCTGGCTGCGATTGTCCGAATCGATCGACCTGCACCGCATCGAACCGGCCGCCGTGGGCGTGCCCACCACGGTGGTCGCGGTGGAAGGCGACCGCCTGGTGCCGCTGGCCGACTCGGTGGCGCTGGTGGAGGGGCTGGGTCCGCGCGGCTGCCTGCGCGTGCTGCGCTCGCCCTACGGCCACGACGCCTTCCTCAAGGAAACCGACCGCATCGACGCGCTGCTGCACACGGCGCTGCAACCACACGGAGACGCCGCATGAGTACCCTCGACCAGACCGCCGCCGCCCCCTGTCCGGCGCCCGCCACCCGCGCGGTGCGCGCCGGCATCGACCGCGACCCGGCCTTCGGCGCGGTCACCCCCCCGCTGGTGCTGTCCTCCAACTTCAGTTTCGCCGGCTTCGCCGCCAAGCGCGAGTACGACTACACCCGCAGCGGCAATCCCACCCGCGACCTGCTCGGCGAGGCGCTGGCCGAACTCGAGGGCGGTGCCGGCGGCGTGGTCACCTCGACCGGGATGTCGGCGATCACCCTGCTGCTGCATGCACTGCTCGAGCCGGGCGACCGGCTGGTGGTGCCGCACGATGCCTACGGCGGCAGCTGGCGGCTGTTCGACGCGCTTGCGCGCAAGGGCCATTTCGAGCTGATCACCGCCGACCTCACCGATCCGCGTTCGCTCGCCGAGGCGCTGGCGCAGTCGCCGAAGCTGGTGCTGGTGGAAACGCCCTCCAACCCGCTGCTGCGCATCACCGACCTGCGCTTCGTGATCGAGGCCGCGCACCGTGCGGGTGCGCTGGTGGCGGTCGACAACACCTTTCTCTCGCCCGCGCTGCAGGTGCCGGTCGCGTTCGGCGCGGATGCGGTGCTGCATTCGACCACCAAGTACATCAACGGCCATAGCGACGTGGTCGGCGGCGCCCTGGTCGCGGCCACGGCGGAGCTGCACCAGCAGTTCAGCTGGTGGGCGAACGCGTTGGGGATCACCGGTGCGCCGTTCGACAGCTTCCTCACCTTGCGCGGGCTGCGCACGCTGGATGCGCGCCTGCGCGTGCACCAGGAAAACGCCGCGGCGATCGCCGCGCAGCTGCAGGCGCATCCGGCGGTGGCGCGGGTCTACTGGCCGGGGCTCGAAACGCATCCCGGCCACGCCATCGCCGCGCGCCAGCAGCGTGGGTTCGGTGCCATGCTGAGCGTCGAGCTGTGCGGCGAGGGTGCGGCCGCGCAGGAACGGGCGGTGCGCGCGTTCGTGGAGGGCCTGCGGCACTTCACCCTGGCCGAGTCGCTGGGCGGCGTGGAGAGCCTGATCGCGCATCCGGCCACCATGACCCATGCGGCGATGACCCCCGAGGCGCGTGCCAAGGCGGGCATCCCCGAAGGTCTGCTGCGGCTGTCGGTCGGAATCGAGGCGCTGGAGGATCTGCAGGCCGACCTGGCGGACGCGCTGTCGCGCGCCACCGCAGCGCAGCAGGCCGCGGCGCGCAAACGGGTGGACGCATGAGCACGGTGCTGCGGCTGCCGGCCGCCTCCCTGGCGAAGGCTGCGCCTACGCCGCGCGCCGCGCCCGCCGGGCCGCGACTGGCGCTGCTCGGCACCGGCACGGTGGGCAAAGCCTTCGTCGCGCGCTGCGAGCGTCTGCGAGGGCAGGGCGTGACGGTGCCCGCGTTCGCCTGGTTGTCGAACTCACGCGCGCTGGTGGCGGGCGACGAGGATCCCTGCGGCGCGGTCGAGCGGGCCCGCGCCGCGCCGGCGCGCGAAGGCGCGTGGCCGCCGTGGGTGGAAAACGAAAGCCTGCGCTGCGGCGACGTCGTCGTCGACGCCACCGCCAGCGAAAGCGTCGCCGGCTGGCACAGCGAGTGGCTGGCGCGCGGCATCCACGTGGTCACCGCCAACAAGCTCGGCAACGGCGGCGAGCTGGCGCGCGCCCAGGCCATCGCCGCTGCGCGCGGCGAACGCGGAGCGCGCTATGGCGATGCCGCCACCGTCGGGGCGGGCCTGCCGCTGCTGCGCTCGATCCGCGAACTGGTCGCCGGCGGCGATCGCATCCTCGCGGTCGAGGGCATCCTCTCGGGATCGCTGGCATGGCTGTTCGACCGCTACGACGATTCGCGACCGTTCTCCGATCTGGTGCGCGAGGCCCGCGCCAGCGGCTACACCGAGCCCGACCCGCGCCTGGACCTGTCCGGCGAGGACGTTCGCCGCAAGCTGTTGATCCTGGCGCGCGCCGCCGGCTTGCCGCTGGAAGCGCACGCGGTGCGCGGCGATTCGCTGCTGCCGCCGGCGCTCGCCGCGGCTTCCGTGGGCGCCGCCGATGCGCTGCTGCCGTCGCTGGACGCCCCGCTGCGCGAGCGCTTCCGGCTGGCGCACCGGCAGGGCGCGCGGCTGCGCTTCGTCGCGCGCTTCGACGAGGCCGGCGCGGAGCTCGGCCTGCGCGCGCTGCCGGTGGCGCATCCGCTGTGCGCGGGCGGCGGTACCGACAACCTGGTCGCGATCACCAGCTGCCGCTACCGCGACCAGCCCCTGGTGATCCGGGGGCCGGGCGCGGGCGCGGAGGTGACGGCGGCGGCGCTGCTCGACGACGTGCTGCAGGTCGCGCGTGCAGCGGCTTGACGTCGCCGCCGCGAGTTGACCGCCGAGGAACGCCGATTGGGGATCCGTCGCTCTAGGGCGATCGCTCCCGCGTGGCTTCTAGGAAGTCCGGATCGGTCAGCAGTTCGAGCAGCAGCTTCTGTACGGCGGTTGCGTAGTTGTCGAAGGCTGCAGGGATGGCGATCGCCCCCACGAACGAGGATTCCCACTCGTGTGCAGTCTGCAGGGCCTTGTCGTAGACCATCGCGTCGTCGCGCTCGACCTGGAACCTCGCGCCGACCAAGGCGGTGCCGATCTTGATGCCCGCGCCGTTCAGCTCGTTGTGCGTCAGCGTGCCGCTAATGCGAACATCACTGTCGCCGTCGTAGCGCCCCCCGGCCTTCAGCTCGTTGACGAGGGCCTCGCGCAGGTAACCCGCATACGTGCCGTCGCTGCCGGTGGTGAGGCGTGACCCCCGAACGCTGAGCGAATTGTTCTCGACTCCCGGGGCGGCCCCGAACGCTGCCACCTGCATCTGTGTGACTTCCGATTTCAGGAGTGCATCGCTGATATCGACCGAGGGTTGATAGGTGGGCGCCGGCATTGAGACACATGCCGCCAGCGACAAGGCGGCGACCGCAGGCAGGAGAAAGCGAATGGCTGCAAGCATGGTCATTGCTCCTCGAACAAGCGTCTGTCGCTGAAATCCTTCAAGGCGTTGAACACCATCTGATGGACGAGGGTGGTGAGCGCCTGCTGCATCGGCATCGGAGCGAGCCCGTCGGGACCGCCGTGATTGCCGATGGTCGTGTGCAGCGCGTGGTTGACCACCGTCTCGGTGGTAGTACCGTCCGCGGTGTAACTCACTGTGCAGACATAGCCGTCGGTGACCATGCTGCCGGCCAAGCCCAGAGTCAGCCCGGTGCCGAAGCCCTTGGCCGCGGCGTTGTCGGTCACCGGTACATTATCGATCACGACCTTCAACTGGCTGCCGGCAGGTACGCTGGCCGTGTCGGAAACGCTGCTGAACAGGCCGGATTCCTCGACGGCCTGGATCACCATCGGACGCACTTCCTGGGTGGCGCGCGCGTTAGCGTTGCCCTTGGTGCGGAACTCGAAAAGCACATTTGCGGAGCGCGGATTTGCAGGCGCGCGGAGGTCCGTCCTGCTAACCGTCGGCAGCGTCGGATCGACATAGGTTTTGGTACTCAGACACCCGGACAACGAGAAACTCAGCGCGAACGCAACCATCACCGCGCGCACCACGCGCGGTCCCTTAAACAGTCCCATCTAATCCCCCTGATTCGATTGGCGATCTCTTCGTCGCCCGGGGGCATGCGCCCGGGGCGGCTCACTATTGCGGAGCCGCGGCGAAAAGTAAATGGGTCGTCAGGGGCCTGGATCCGGTCGATCCAGCCCCGGCCGCGCAAGCTTTCCGTATAGCCGTCCTGCTGGCCGCGCTCGGTCCCGGCCGGCGGGGCGCGGTGGGGTGTCGGCGCCTTTCTGACCGCCTTGCCAGGGCAGCCGTCCCTCGGCCTCCAGGTGCAGGACGAAGACCAGCAACGTGCGGATCAGCACCATCGCGTCGAGTGTCATCAGGTTCCGAAGGTGTACTCGACGACGATGGTGCGGATGATGTCGGCGCCCCAGGAACTCTAGGCCGAGGATCAGCCCGCGCGGCGGCACGCCGGTCGCGTCCGGGGGCAAGTCACCCGTCCAGCAGGCGCCGGTAGATGGCCAGGTCCTCGTGCGAGAAGCAGCAGAAGATCACCCGCTCGATGTGCGGCGTCGCCGCGTCGAACTCGCGCACGGTATCGACGGCGATGCGCGCCGCCGCTTCGACCGGAAAGCCATAGACGCCGGTGCTGATCCCCGGGAATGCCAGGCTGCGGATCCCGGCCTGCGCCGCGACTTCCAGGCTGCGCCGGTAGCAGGAGGCCAGCAGTTCCGATTCTCCGGCATCGCCCCCGTGCCAGACCGGGCCGACGGTGTGGATCACGTGGCGCGCCGGCAGCGCGTGGCCGCCTGTGAGCCGTGCGTCGCCGACGTCGCAGCCGCCCAGGGCGTGGCACTCGGCCAGCAGGCCCGGCCCGGCGGCACGGTGGATCGCGCCGTCGACGCCGCCGTCACCCAGCAGCGACGTGTTGGCGGCGTTGACGATCGCGTCCACCTGGAGCGTGGTGATGTCGGCGTGGACCGCGACCAGTCGCATGGAGACACCCGGCTCAGTCGCGTCGGGGGCGCGGCGGGGTCCTGGCGTCCTCGCGGCCGGTCTGCCACGGCAGCCGTCCCTCCACTTCCAGGTGCAGGGCGAAGACCAGGAAGGTGCGGATCAGCACCATCACCCCGAGCATCAGCAGGCTGTCGAGGCTGTATTCGATGACGATGGTGCGGATGATATCCGCGGCGACCAGGAATTCCAGGCCGAGGATCAGCCCGCGCACGCTGTGCATGCGGAAGGCGAGATAGGCCTGGTGGCCGTCGCTGGCGCGCAGCTCGAACGGCCAGCGCGCGGTGGCGAACACGAACCCACCGATGATCACCGCCACGCCCAGCACTTCCAGGCCCTGGATGCTCCAGCCGATCCATTGCGCCAGGGGTTCGCCGATCGTCACCATGACGCGGCTCAGCACTCGATCACGTTCACCGCGAGGCCGCCGCGCGACGTTTCCTTGTACTTGTCGCGCATGTCGCGGCCGGTTTCGCGCATGGTCTTGATGACCTTGTCCAGGCTGACCTTGTGCTTGCCGTCGCCGCGCATGGCCATGCGGGTGGCGTTGATCGCCTTGACCGCGCCCATCGCGTTGCGCTCGATGCAGGGGATCTGCACCAGGCCGCCGATCGGATCGCAGGTCAGCCCGAGGTTGTGCTCCATGCCGATCTCGGCGGCGTTCTCGATCTTCCCCGGGTCGCCGCCCAGTGCCGCGGTCAGGCCGGCGGCCGCCATCGAGCACGCCACCCCGACCTCGCCCTGGCAGCCGACCTCGGCACCGGAGATCGAGGCGTTCTCCTTGTAGAGGATGCCGACCGCGGCGGCGGTGAGCAGGAAGTCGAAGATGCCCTGTTCGCTGGCGCCGGGGATGAAGCGATCGTAGTAGTGCAGCACCGCGGGGATGATCCCGGCCGCCCCATTGGTCGGTGCGGTGACCACGCGGCCGCCAGCCGCATTCTCCTCGTTGACCGCCAGCGCGAACAGGTTGACCCAGTCGAGCACGTCGAGCGGATCGGCCGCCGCCGCTTCCGGCCGCGTCGACAGCTCCTGGTACAGCATCGGCGCGCGACGGGTCACGTGCAGCCCGCCGGGCAGGGTGCCGCCCTGGCGGATGCCGCGCTCCACGCAGGAGCGCATCGCCGCCCACAGCGCGCGCAGGCCATCGCGGATCTCGTCGGCGCTGCGCCAGCACTGCTCGTTGGCGAACATCAGCTGGGCGATGGTGATGCCGTTGTCGCGCGCGCGCTGCAGCAGCTCGTCGCCGCTGGAGAATGGATACGGCACCCGGGTGGTATCGGCGACGATGCGGTCCTCGGCGGCCTCGTCCTGGTTGACCACGAAGCCGCCGCCGACCGAGTAGTAGTCGCGGCTGGCGATCTCGCTGCCCTGGGCGTCGTAGGCGGCGAAACGCATGCCGTTGGTGTGGAACGGCAGCTTCTGCCGCTTGTTCATCAGCAGGTCGCGCTTCTCCTCGAACGCGATCTCGTGCTCGCCATGCAGGCGGATGCGCCCGCCGCCGCGGATGCGCTCGAGCGCCGGGGGGATGACATCGGGGTCGATCAGGTGCGGCCAGTGTCCCTCAAGGCCCATCATCACCGCCTTGTCGGTGCCGTGTCCGCGGCCGGTCAGCGCCAGCGAACCGAAGACCTCCGCGCGCATGCGGGCCACGTCCTGCAGGCGTCCCGGCTCCACCAGCCAGCGCTCGACGAAGCGCGCCGCGGCGCGCATCGGCCCCACGGTGTGAGAGGAGCTGGGGCCGATGCCGATCTTGTAGAGGTCGAAGGTGCTGACTGCCATGCCGTTATTCTACGCGCCTGCCCCCTCCGTCCCGGTGTACCGCCCATGACCCAGCCCCGGCTCGTCCTGTACCAGCGCGACGACTGCCATCTCTGCGACCTGGCGCTGGAGGAACTGGCGGCGGCGCGCGTTCCCGAGTTCGAGAGCGTGTTCATCGACGACGATCCGGGGTTGGTAGCGCGCTACGACGTGCGCGTGCCGGTGCTGCGCGACCGCGAGCGCGGCGAAGAGCTGGGCTGGCCGTTCGACCGCGACACGGTGCGCCGCTGGCTGTCGCTGGCGGTGGCGGCGGCTGCGCTGCCGCTGGGCGTCGGCACGGCCGGCGCCGCCGAAGGCGATGTGGACCTGGCCAACCTGGGTGTAGTGGCGATGACCGAGCCAGCCGCGGACTGGGCCGGGCGGCGCCTGGCCGAGGTGCTGGACCTGGACGGCGTCGACCGGATCGTCCTGGTCAAGGCGGTGACCAGCGCGCCGGGCGATCTCGACCTCGCCAACGTGCGCCGCATCCTTCGCGGCGCGGTCGGGGAGGCGCACGGCGGCCGCAGGATGCGCCCGGGCATGCTGCGGATGGGCAGCGACGACGCCACCTGGGAGGGGCTGCTGCTGATGCGTTCGGGGGAGGTGTTCGGGTTCGCGATCGGCGCAGACGAGATCTGCCTGACGGGCGCCGGCGGGCGCCGCGCCTGCTGGGGCGAGCCCGGGCAGGACCTCAGTCGGCCGGGCGCAACACCACCCGCGTACTGACCGCGATCGCGTCGGGGATCACCGAGGTATCGCTCCACTCGCCCTCGCCGACGCCGAATTCGAGGCGGCTGACCGTGGCCCGGCCGGCGAGCACCGGCTCGGGTCCGGGCGTCCAGCTGAAGACCAGGGTGACGGGACGCTCGATGCCGCGCAGGGAGAGCACTCCGTCGGCCGCGTAGCGGCCGTCGTCGAGCGCGCGAAAGCCGGTGGCGGTGTAGCGCGCCTGCGCGAACCGCGCGCTGTCGAAGAAGGTGCGGCCGCGCAGTTCGCCGTCGTAGTCGTCGTTGCCGGTGGTGGCGCTGGCCAGCGGGATCGTGACGTCCAGGCGGCCGCCCGCCGGATCGGTCGGGTCGAACGAGAGCGTGGTCCGGAAGCCGGGGAAGCGGCCGCTGAAGGCCTCGCCCTGGTAGGTGCCGCCAAAGGCGAGGCTGGAGCCCGGCGCCTGGACGTAGTCGGTGGCGGTCGCGGGCCCGGCAAGAGCGAGCAGGGCGGCGAGCAGCAGGGCGTTACGCATCGCGAGAGTCCTTGGAAATGGTGGAGTGTCCGTCGCCCGCGCGCAGCCAGCCGCGCGGCAGCATCCGCGCCAGCGTGGCGTCCTGCAGGAACAGGTGGTGGTGGAACGCCGCCGCGGCGTGTACCAGGGCCACCGCCAGCAACAGCCAGAACAGCCATTCGTGGGCACCGGCGGCCAGTTCCCGCAAGCCGGCGTCGCGCCCGGCGATGGGCGGCAGGTTGAACAGGCCGAACCACTGCAGCGGAAAACCGGCGGCGGAATTGAACAGCCAGCCGCTGATCGGTATCGCGAACAGCAGCGCGTACAGCAGCCAGTGCGACAGCCGCGCCGCGTTGCGCTGCCAGCCGGGCACGCCGGCTACCGGCAGCGGCGCCCCGGCATACAGCCGCCAGCACAGACGCAGCAGCACCAGCGCCAGGATGGTGAGGCCGAAAGACTTGTGCAGGGCGTAGATGCGGATCTTGTCGGGGCTGTTGAGCATGTCGACCATGAGCAGCCCCACCGTGCCCTGACCGAGGATCAGCAGCACCACCAGCCAGTGCAGCAGCTGGCTGACGCCGCCCCAGCGGTCGGCGGTGTTCTTCCAGTTCATGCCGCGGACTCCGGCAGCCGCTGCGGGCGGAAGCGCAGCGTCGCCTGCGGCCCTTGGTCGTCGCGGTCCCGGGAGGGCGTCGCCCCGTCGTCGTCCTGCATGGGACCGGCGTCGGCGCGCGTGCGCGTGGCCTCGGCCTCGATATGCAACTCCACGGTGCGGCCGATCATCGAGCCCCACGCATCGATGCCGTAGTCGCCGCGGTCGAGCGTGCCGACCGCGGTGAAGCCGGCGGTGCTGCGGAACGGCGGCAGCGGGTGGCGCTTGAGCGCGTTCAACCGCACCGTGAGGGTCAATGGCCGGGACACGCCGCGCAGGGTGAGGATGCCGTGCACCTCGGCTCGGTCCTCCGCCAACGGCTCCACCCGCTCGCTGGCGAAGACAGCAACCGGGTGCCGCTCGGCATCGAGCAGGTTGCGGCCGAGCGCGGCGCGGTTCCATCGCGCATCCCCCAGGTCGATCGCGGCGATCGGGATCTCGGCGTGGAGCCTGGCTGCGGACCAGTCCTGCGGATCGAACACCAGCGTCCCGGTACTGCCCGAGACCGTGCCGATCGCGCGCGAGAATCCGGCGTGGTCGACGGCGAAGACCACCCGCGTGTGCACCGGATCGAGCGCGTAGGTGCGCGGCTCGGCCCGCGCGGCGCCGACGCTCAGCGCCAGGGCGAGGGCAAGCGCCGGCAGGACGGACAGGGGGGGCGGCGCGGAGAAGGCTGCCATCGGCTCGTTTTCCGGGGGGTTCGCCGATTCTACGGCCCTGGACGGCGGGCAGTGCGCGAAGGGTGGGCTTGCGTCCGCAATGCAGCGTTGCGAGGATCGACGGGCCAACCCGGGGGAAGGCCGATGCTCGACAGGACGTCATGGCTGTTGCTCGCGCTGTTGGCGCTTGGCGCTCCGGTCGGAGCCGCCCTGCCGGAAATGCCGCGGTTCCGCCAGCTGACCGTGGCCGACGGCCTGCCTTCCGACACCGTGAACGCGCTGGCGGAGGACCGCCACGGCTACCTCTGGGTGGGCACCGCCGACGGCCTGGCCCGCTACAACGGCATCGACCACAGGCTGTGGCGGCGCGAGCAGGGCCTGCCGGACAACGCGGTGAGGGCGCTGCACGTCGATGCGGAGAACCGGCTGTGGATCGGCACCGAGTCGGGGCTGGCGATGCTCGATCGCGGGCGTGCGCAGGTCGTGGACCTCAGCGACGGTGTCGGGGCCCCGGTCCCGGCCGATCGCATCACGGCGCTGGCTTCCACCGCCGACGGGGCGATCTGGGCGGGCACAGGGAACACCGGCCTGTACCGGCTCGAAGGCAGCGCGGCGACGCGCTACCTGCCCGATCCCGACGACCCCCGCGCGCTGCCGTCGGCCACCGTCTACGACGTGCGCACGACTCCCGATGGCGCACTGTGGGTCAGCACCAAGGGCGGCGTGGCGCGCTGGACCGGCGACGGGTTCGAGGTGGTCGCCGAGAGCGCCGTCGAGGATTCGATCGTCTACGACATCATGGTCGAGCTCGGCGGAAGGTTGTGGATCGGCACCCAGTTCGGCGTGTACTCGCGCGAAACCGACGGCCGGGTGGTGCCGGCACGCTGGGACGAGGACGCGATCGGCCTCGCCGGCAACAAGATCTACGCGCCTCTGCACCGCGACCGCAACGGGTTCTACTGGCTGGACACCCGCGCGGGTCTCGCCCTGGGCGACCGCGACCAGGCGCGGATCGTGCCGATCTACAGCCAGGTGCTGCAGGGCCCGGTGCTGCCGGATCTGGGCGAGGTGCTCGAGGACCGCGGCGGCGGACTGTGGTTCGCCAGCAGCGGTGCCGGGCTCTGGTACCTGCCGCCGAACTGGCATCGATTCGCGATGCTGGCCCGCCGCGAGGGCGAGGAGGACACGCTCGGCAACGCCGATGTGACCGCGATGGCCGCCGGCGCCGACGGCGCCGTCTGGCTGCATGGTTCCAGCGGCGTGCTCGACAGGCTCGACCCGCTGACCGGCCAGGTCGAGCACGTCCACTACGACCGCGATGCCGACTACGTGCCCGATGCGGTGCTCGAGGATGCCGAAGGCAACGTGTGGTTCGCGTACTACGGCGGGGTCGCGCGCCTCGGCCGCGACAGCGGCGAACTCCGAGCCTGGAACTATCTGGACGCGGAGGATGCCGCGATCGGCTGGCCGCACGTGGGCCTGGCCGAGGACGGCAACGGTCTGATCTGGGCGGCCACCCGGCGCCACGGGCTGCAGGCCCGCGATCGCAGCGGCCGGGTGCGCGAGCAGGTGGTGCCGGGCGACGGCCGCGGGCTCGTGGAGCAGGCGGAGATTCACGGCATCCAGCGCGCGCCCGACGGCGGACTATGGGTCGCATCCGGACAGGGGCTGCTGATGTGGAACGCCGGCGCGCGCCGGTTCGAACCGGTGCCGGGCGCGCGCGGTCCCGGCGTGGCCGCATTCGCCTCGGGCGACGGCGAAACGGTCTGGATGGTGCGCGACGGGCGTCTCGAGTGGTACCGCTGGGACGGCGCGGAACTGGAACTGCGCGAGGTCGTGGACGGCAGCCATGGCCTTCCGGCGGTGCCGTTCAACGGCATCGTCGTGGACGGCGCCGGCGTGCTCTGGCTGACCTGCCAGCGCGGGCTGGTCCGGGTGGATCCCCGGTTGAAAGCCGTGCAGGTATTCGGTGCCAGCAACGGCCTGCCGGGCCAGAACATCCGGTTGCCTCCGCTGGTGCGCCCTCACGACGGCCGCATCCTGATCGCCACCCCGGGCAGCCTGGTGATCTTCGATCCGGCGGCCGTGGGCTCTGCGGAGGCGGTGCCGAACCTGGTGATCGAGTCCGTCGGGGTGAGGCGCGCCGGTCTGGTCGAGACGCTCGATCCCGAAGCCGGCCTGCTCCTGCGCCACGGCGACCGCGACCTGCGGGTGGTCGCGCGGTTGCTCAACTTCAACGATGCCCGCAACAACCTCTACCGCTTCCGGCTGCGCGGCTACGACAGCGACTGGGTCGAGGTGGGCGCCGTCGGCGAGCGGGCGTTTTCGCTGCTCCAGCCCGGACGCTATCGGCTGGAGATCGTGGCGCGAACCGCACAGAGCCTGTGGTCGGCCCCGTTGGAACTGGACTTGGAAGTGGCGCCGCCGTGGTGGCGGAGCTGGTGGGCGTCGCTGCTCCTGCTGGTGCTGGTGGCGGTACTGCTGGGCGCGATGGCGACGGGATGGCAGCGTCGGGTGCGGCGGCGGATGGTCTGGGAGCGGATCCGCCACGAGAACGAGGTGTCCCGCAACGCCTCGGAGGCCAAGACCCGGTTCCTGGCAACCCTGGGCCACGAGGTGCGCACGCCGATGACCGGGGTGCTGGGGATGAGCGAACTGCTGCTGGAGACCCCGCTCGACGGCCGCCAGCGCCGCTATACGGAGTCGATCCAGCGCGCCGGCGAGCATCTGATGCGGCTGGTCAACGACGCCCTGGACCTGGCGCGGATCGAAGCCGGCAGGCTGCAGCTCGACCCCCAGCCCTTCGACCTGCGCCAGCTGCTCGACGAGGTGGCCGGGCTGATGGGGCCGATGGCGCGCCAGCGCGATCTCGGGTTCCGTCTCGACGCGGCGCGCGATGTGCCTGCATGGGTCCGTGGCGACGCGGTCAGGGTGCGGCAGATCCTGCTCAACCTGCTCGGCAACGCCATCAAGTTCACCGAGACCGGCTCGGTGGAACTGGCGGCCACGTGGCTGCCAGGCGCCGGCCTGCGCCTCGCCGTCACCGATACCGGGCCGGGCCTGAACGCCGAGCAGAGACAGCGCCTGTTCCGGCGATTCGAGCAGGCCGAGGGCGCGCGCACCGCGGCCCGCTACGGCGGCAGCGGGCTGGGCCTTGCGATCTGCCAGGAGCTGGCGGCGGCGATGGGTGGCCGGATCGACGTGGACAGCGCTCCGGGCGAGGGGACCCGCTTCACCGTCGAACTGCCGCTGCCGCCGGCCACCGCGCCGAAGGCGCCGCCGGCGCAGCAGCCGCAGGCGGCCGGTGCGCGGCGGCTGCTGCTGGTCGAGGACGATCCGACCGTGGCCGAGGTGATCGCCGGGCTGCTGCGCGCCCAGGGACATGCGGTGACCCACGTCGCCCACGGCCTGGCGGCGCTGGTGGAACTGGCGGCGCACGAGTTCGACACGTTGCTGCTGGACCTCGACCTGCCCGGCATCGATGGCCTGGCCCTGGCGCGGCAGCTGCGCGCCCAGGGGCGGGCGCAGCCCCTGGTGGCGATCACCGCCCGGGCCGATGCCGAGGCGGAGCCGCTGGCGCGTGCCGCGGGATTCGACGCCTTCCTGCGCAAGCCGGTCACCGGCCAGGCCCTGGCCGAGGTGATCGCCGCGGCCGATGCGATCGGCGTGCCCCGGCGCTGAACCCGTCGCCGGGATTTGCCGTCGCGAGCCATTGCGTCCAACCTGCGCGCCTGGCGGATGGAATGGATCGCGCGGGGATGGCCCAGGGGGTTTGCCGATGGAAGGGGTGGCTGGTGCTGGCGGCGACGCTGCTGCTCGTGCCGCCGCAGGCGTTGGCGGAGCTGCCGGACACGCCGCGCCCGCGCCAGTTCACCGTGGCCGAGGGGCTGCCGTCCAACCGCATCAACGCCCTGGTCGAGGACGAGCAGGGGTATCTGTGGATCGCCACCAGCGATGGCCTGGCGCGCTACGACGGCACCGGGTTCCGCATCTGGAGGGAGGAGCAGGGCCTGCCGGGCAACTTCGTCTGGTCGCTGGCGCTGGATCGGCGGGGGCGGCTGTGGGTCGGCACCGCCCGCGGCGGCCTGGCCTTGTACCACCCGGTCGAGGACCGGTTCGAGCGCTTCGACCGCGCCAACACCCCGGAGCTCGGCAGCGACGACATCTGGTCGCTGGCGTTGACCGCCGACGATGCGCTGTGGATCGGCACCGCCGACGGGGGCTTGCACCGGATGGCCGAAGGCGGCGCGATCACCCGATTCATGCCGGATCCCGACGATCCGCACAGCCTGCCGGCGCCCGGTGTGGTGAGCCTGGTGGTGGCGCCGGAAGATGGCACCCTGTGGGTCGGCACCTTCGACGGCGTGGCGCGATGGACCGGGGCCGGCTTCGAGCGATTGCCGCCCGGCACGTTGCCGGACCGGCGGGTCAACCATCTCCTCGTCGACGCCTTCGGCACGTTGTGGATCGGCACCCCCAGCGGCGTTACGGCCTACCGCAGCGACGGCAGCGCGGCGCCGACCCCTTGGCAGCCGCCGGGGGACGGGCTGTGGCCGGCGCAGGTGCTGCTGCACGACTCGCGCGGCGACTTCTGGTTGGACGTTCCGATCGGGCTCGGCCACGCCAGCGGCGGCGCGGTGCGCGCCGTGCCGCTCTACAGCGATGCCGCGCAGGGACAGGTGCGCCCGCAGTGGACCGCTGCGCACGAGGACCGCGAGGGCGGAGTGTGGCTGGTCAGCAACACCAACGGCCTGTGGTACCAGCCCGCCGGCTGGAGCCGGTTCACCGTGCTCAGCCGGCGGCTCGACGATCCCGATACCCTCGGCAATGCCCACGTGCGGGGCATCGCGCCGGCCGCCGACGGCGGCATGTGGCTGGTCGGCTCGGGCGGCGCGCTGGACCGGCTCGACCCCGACGGAGGTACGGTCCGGCACGTGATGGAGGACATCGGCGAAGGATTGATCCTCGGCGGCGTGCACGAGGACCGCGCGGGCGTCGTGTGGGTCGGCTGGCGCGGCGGGCTTGCGCGGATCGAGCCCGACAGCGGCGCCATCCAGCGCTGGCGCGGGAACGACGACGCGGACGCGCCATACGGCGAGGCGCAGAGCTTCCTCGAGACCGGAGACGGGCTGCTGTGGATCGCGTTCGATGCCGGTGGGGTGCAGGCCCGCGACGGGCGCGGCCGGGTTGTCCACGATTTTCCCCCGGGCGGCGGCGGTGGCCTGGCGCCGGGCGAGGTCGTCCGGAACCTGCGGCTGGGACCGGACGGCGCCCCCTGGTTCGCCGGTACCCTGGGCGTGCGCCGCTTCGACGCCGGGGCCGGGCAGTGGGCGTTCGTGCCCGGCGCACCGCGCGGACTCCGCTCGGACCTGGCCGCGGCGGCGGGCGGCGTGCTCTGGCTCGCAGGCTCGGGAACGGTGGAACGCTGCGACTGGGACGGCGGTGCGCTGGCATGCGTGCCCTGGTTCGGCGCGAACGAGGGCCTGCCGCGCCTGGCCTTCGGCGGCATGGTCGTGGACGGGTACGGCGCGCTGTGGCTAACCAGCGTGCGCGGCCTGGTGCGGGCCGATCCGGATGCGCGCACCGTGCGCATCTACGGGGCCTGGGACGGCCTGCCCGGGCAGGAATTCTCCGGGCGCCCGGTGGCGATGCCGGGCGAGGGCCGGATCCTCGCGGCCACTCCCGACGGCCTGGCGCTGTTCGATCCGCGCGCGCTGGGCCCGAGCGGGCCGGAGCCCAGCCTGGCGATCGAGCGCATCGATGCGCGCGGCGCCGCGGGGCGGCTGCGCTTCGCGGCCGGCGAACCGTTCGAGCTCCCACACGACGCGCGCGACCTGCGCGTGGTCGCGCGGCTGCTCTCGTTCCGCAACCCCCGGGCCAACGCCTACGCGTTCCGGTTGGACGGCCACGACGAGGGCTGGGTGTCCAGCGGCCCCGCCGGCGAGCGGATCTTCTCGCGGCTGCCGCCGGGGCGCTACACGCTGCAGGTCAAGGCACGCAACGCCGACAACGTCTGGTCCGAACGCGCCACCGTGTCCTTCGAGGTCACCCCGCCCTGGTGGCGCACGCCGTGGGCCCTGGCGCTGTTCGTGCTGGCCGGGATGCTGCTGGCGTGGTGGGCCGCCGCCGCGTACCGCACCCGGCTGCGCCGTCGCCATGCCTGGCAACTGGTCGAGCACAAGCGCGAGCTGGCCGAGCAGGCATCCGAGGCCAAGACCCGCTTCCTAGCCACCCTCGGCCACGAGGTGCGCACGCCGATGACCGGCGTGCTCGGCATGAGCGAGCTGCTGCTGGAGACGCCGCTCGACGGGCGCCAGCGCGCCTACACCGAATCGATCCGGCGCGCTGGCGACCACCTGATGCGTCTGGTCAACGATGCGCTCGACCTGGCGCGGATCGAGGCCGGCAAACTGCAGCTCGATCCGCAGCCGTTCGACCTGCGCGGGCTGCTGCAGGAAGTCGGCGGACTGATGGCGCCGATGGCGCGACAGCGTGGTCTGGCCTACCGCGAACAGATGGGGCGCGGGCTGTCGCGCTGGGTCCGTGGCGACGCGATGCGGGTACGCCAGATCCTCCTCAACCTGCTCGGCAACGCGATCAAGTTCACCGAGCAAGGCCAGGTGGCTCTGCGCGTGGACGAGATCGAGGGCGCGGTGCGGTTCGTGGTCTCCGATACCGGGCCGGGCCTGAACGCCGAGCAGAAGCAGCGCCTGTTCCGCCGTTTCGAGCAGGCGGACGGGGCGCGCACCGCGGCGCGCTACGGCGGCAGCGGGCTGGGCCTTGCGATCTGCCAGGAGCTGGCCGCGGCGATGGGCGGCCACATCGCGGTGGACAGCGAACCCGGACAGGGCACCCGCTTCACCGTCGAGCTGCCGCTGCCTCCGGCGGCGCCCGCGGCGGCCGAGGACGGCCCGGCGGTGGGTCCGTCGGCGGGCGTGGCGACGGCCGGGAGCCATGTCCTGCTGGTGGAGGACGATGCGATCGTCGCCGAGGTGATCGGCGGGCTGCTGCGCGTGCAGGGCCACGAGGTGACCCATGCCGCCCACGGCCTGGCCGCGCTGACCGAGGTCGCCGGCGGCGACTTCACCCTGGCGCTGCTGGATCTCGATCTGCCCGGCATCGACGGCCTGGCGCTGGCCCGGCAGCTGCGCGACCAGGGCTTTGCGCGGCCGCTGGTGGCGATCACCGCGCGCGCCGACGCCGAGGCCGAACCCGCCGCGCGCGCCGCCGGCTTCGACGCGTTCCTGCGCAAGCCGCTGACCGGCGAAGCGCTCGCGACGACCATCCGCCGGGTGCTCGGCGGCCCGCGGCGGGGCGACGCTGCGGGCTAGCCGTCGCTGCAGCCGCGGGCTGCCGGTCGGGGCGCGCCGGGCGGCCGCCGTTCCAGCGCAGCGTCGGTCGCCGAAGGAAACGGGCGGCCCCGCCCGCCCCGTGTCTGCGCACTCTCCACGCGTCGCCGTCCACACTGCGGCGATGGGTTCCACCGATCTCGTCGAGCTGCGCCCCGAAGGCCTGTACTGCGCGGCCGGCGGCTTCCATATCGACCCGTGGCGGCCGGTGCCGTGCGCGGTGATCACCCATGGCCACGGCGACCATGCCCGTGCCGGCATGGGCGAATACCACTGCAGCGACGCCAGCCTGCCGATCCTGCGCTGGCGGCTGGGCGCGCAGCGCTACCGACCGCACGCGCACGGCGACGCGTTCGCCCTCGGCGACGCCCGCGTGTCCCTGCACCCGGCCGGCCACGTGCTCGGCTCGGTGCAGGTGCGCATCGAGGCCGGCGGCGAGGTCTGGGTGGTCTCGGGCGACTACAAGCGCCAGGCCGATCCGACCTGCGCGCCGTTCGAGCTGGTGTCCTGCGACACGTTCATCACCGAGGCGACCTTCGGCCTGCCGGTCTACCGCTGGCCCGATGCCGCAGGCGTCGCGCGCGAGATCGTGGCCTGGCGCGACCACTGCGCCGCGCGCGGCGAGGCGGCGGTGCTGTTCTGCTACGCGCTGGGCAAGGCGCAGCGGCTGCTGGCGGAGCTGGCGGCGCACACCGACCGGCCGGCGCTGCTGCACGGGGCGATCGCCGCCGGCGTGCGGGTCTACCGCGAGGCCGGCGTCCCCATGCTCCCCACCACGGTGGTGGCGGACGAGGAAAAAGGCCGCGACTTCGCCGGCGAACTGGTGCTGGCACCGCCCTCGGCCGCCGGCAGCCCGTGGATGCGGCGCTTCCGCCGCGCCCAGACCGGCTTCGCTTCGGGCTGGATGCGGGTGCGGGGCCACCGCCGCCGGCGCAATCACGATCGCGGCTTCGTGGTGTCCGATCACGCCGACTGGCCGGACCTGATGCGTACCGTGCGCGAGACCGGCGCACGCCGGGTGATCGCCACCCACGGCAACACCGACGCGATCGTGCGTGCGCTCAACGAGGAAGGCATCGCCGCCGAAGCCTTCCGCACCGACTTCGGAGCCGAGCAATGAGCGCGGATGCAGGCGTCGCGGATGCCGCATGAAACGCTTCGCCGCCCTCTACCGCGAGCTGGACCGCAGCACCGCCGTCCTCGACCGGCGGGCGGCGCTGGCCGGGTATTTCCGCGCGGCGCCGCTGCGCGATGCGGCCTGGGCGCTCTACCTGCTCTCCGGCGGCAAGGTCGCCGGCGCCAGGCGACGGATCGCCGGCACCCGCGAGCTGCGCGAGTGGGTCGCCGCCGAGGCCGGGTTGCCGGACTGGCTGGTCGAGGAGAGCCACGACCAGGTCGGCGACCTGGCCGAGACCCTGGCGCTGCTGCTCGACGATCCGTCGGCGCCCGCCGCCGACGTCGGCCTGGCGGACTGGATCGAGCGGCGTTTGTTGCCGGTCGCGAACCGCGAGCCGGAAGTGCGCCGCGCGCTGGTGGTCGAGGCCTGGCGCGCGCTGCCGTTCGACGAGCGCCTGGTGTTCAACAAGCTGCTCACCGGTGCGCTGCGCGTGGGCGTGTCGCAGCGGACGGTGCAGCAGGCGCTGGCGGAGATGAGCGGTGTGGACGTCGCCCGCATCGCCCAGCGCATGCTCGGCGAATGGACGCCGACTCCGGGATTCATGCGCGACCTGCTGACCCCGGAGGCGCTTCCGGGCGACCGGCAGCAGCCGTATCCGTTCTTTCTCGCTTCGCCGCTGGAGGACGGTCCGGAAGGGCTGGGCGACATCGGCGACTGGCTGCTGGAGTGGAAATGGGACGGCATCCGCCTGCAGTTGATCCGCCGCGGCGGCGAGGCGGCGCTGTGGTCGCGCGGCGAGGAGCGCCTGGACGGGCGCTTTCCCGAGATCGAGGCGGCGGCGGCGGGCCTGCCGGACGGCTGCGTGCTGGACGGCGAACTGCTGGCCTGGGGCGACGACGACGGTACCGCCCCGCTGCCGTTCACCGCCTTGCAGAAGCGCATCCAGCGCCGCAAGCCGGGGCCGAAGCTGCTGGCCGATACCCCGGTGCGGGTGCAGGCCTACGACCTGTTGGAGCTCGAAGGAGAGGATCTGCGCGATTGCCCGCTGCAGCTGCGCCGCGAGCGCCTGGAGGCCCTGCTCGCCGCCCACGGCGACCCGCGCATCGTGCTCTCGCCGCAGGTCGACGCGGCCGACTGGGAGGGGGCCGCCGCGCTGCGTGCGCTGGCCCGCGAGCGCGCAGTCGAGGGCCTGATGCTCAAGCGCCGGGACTCGCCGTACCGGTCGGGGCGGCCGCGCGGCGACTGGTGGAAATGGAAGATCGACCCGCTCACCGTGGATGCCGTGCTGCTGTACGCGCAGCACGGCAGCGGCCGCCGCAGCAGCCTGTATACCGACTACACCTTCGGGCTGTGGGACGGCGATGCGCTGGTGCCCGTGGCCAAGGCGTATTCCGGCCTCGACGATCGCGAGATCCTCGCGCTGGACCGCTGGATCCGGGCGAACACCCTCGAGCGCTTCGGTCCGGTGCGCTCGGTACGCCCCGAGCACGTGTTCGAACTCGGCTTCGAGGCGGTCAACCGCAGCGCGCGGCACAAGTCGGGCATCGCGGTGCGCTTCCCGCGGATCCTGCGCTGGCGCCACGACAAGCCCGCCGCCGAGGCCGACCGCCTCGACACCCTGCGTGCGCTGGCGCGGTAGCGGTGGCCGCCATCCGCCTCCTTGTCCGTTCCCTGGTCGGCGGGTGCACGCGGGTCTGGCGGCGTTGCGCCGGCCAGGCCCGCGACCAAGGGCTTTTCGTTCCCCGCCAGCGACTGCGGACTGGTGCCGTCGCCGGCGCAGGACACCACGATGGATGCGGATACACTGCGCGCGATGTTCACGCCGGACCACCTGCCTCGGGGCCTTCATGCGCGCCTGAACCCTTCCGCGCTGGCGCATCGCAGGGCACGGATCGTCGCCCCGGTCGGCGGCCCGCTTTCGCCGTCGCTGCCGGGGCGTGCATCGCGCCCGCCGTGGGCCGGGTCGCTCCGCGGGCTGTCGGGCGCCGGGGCCTGGCGCGCCGGCATGCGAGGCGCCGCAATGCAGCGCGAGCGCCGCCATGGCCGATGACCGCGAGATCGCCCTGGAGGGCGAACGCATCGTGCTGTACGCCGAACGCGCCCTGTACTGGCCGCGTGCGGCGACGCTGGTCGTCGCCGATCTGCACCTGGGCGAGGGCGGCGAGCCCCGGCGCACCGGGCTTGCGGCGCCGGCGGCCGGCGCCGGGCACGACCTGGATCGCATCGACGGCCTGCTCGAGGCGACCGGCGCCGCGCGCCTGCTGGTGCTGGGCGACCTGCTGCATGGCCTGATCCCGGATGCGCCGTGGCTGGCGCGCTGGTTCGCCTGGCGCAACCGCCGCGCGGCGCTGGCGGTCGAGGTGGTGGTTGGCGATCACGATCGGGCCTTGCGGGTGCATCCTGCGCGCGCCGCCTCGATGGGCCTGAGCCTGCTCGGCAAGGTGCTGCACGAGCCGCCGTTCGCGTTCGCGCACGATGTCGACGACCCCGACGCCGTGGACGGGTATCTGCTTGCCGGCCAGCTGCAGCCGGTGCTGCGGCTGCCGGGGCTGCCGCGGCTGCCGGCGTTCCGTTTCGGCGCCCGCGCCGGGGTGCTGCCGGCGTTCACCGCGCTTCCGGGCGGCACCGCCTTCGAGCCCGTCGCCGGCGAGCGGGTGTTCGCCTGCGCGCCCGGGACGCTGGTGGAACTGCCCGCTTCCTGTTGATCCACCGGACCGGCGCGTTGCCGCGGCCGCCTCAGCGCGCGCTGCGGCCGTGCACCGCCTCCACCAGCACCGCCACGTGGTCGGGATCCATGTCCGGGGCCATGCCGTGGCCGAGGTTGAACACGTGCCCCTCGCGCGAGCCGTCGTTGCCGGCGGCGTAGGCGTCGAGCACGGTCGCCACCTCGCGCCGGATCGCCTCGGGCGATCCATAGATGACCGCTGGATCGAGATTGCCCTGCAGGGCGACCCGCCCGCCGACGCGGCGCGCGGCGTCGTCCATGCCCACCAGCCAGTCGACGCCGATGCCCTCGGCACCGCTGTCGGCGAGCGCTTCGAGGTGGATGGCGCTGCCCTTGCCGAACAGGATCAGCGGAGTGCGCTGGCCGCCCTCGCCACGCTCGAGCTCTCGGGCGATGCGGGCCAGGTAGGGCAGCGAGAACTCGCGGTACATCGCCGGCGACAGCACCCCGCCCCAGGTGTCGAACACCTGCAGCACCTGGGCGCCGGCGGCGCGCTGCGCGGCGAGGTAGGCGATCACCGCGTCGGTGTTGACCGTCAGCAGCGCATGCAGCGCCTGCGGATCGTTCAGCGCCATCGCCTTGATGCGGCCGAAGTCGCGGCTGCCGCCGCCCTCGACCATGTAGCAGGCCAGGGTCCAGGGACTGCCGGAGAATCCGATCAGCGGCACCTCGCCGTCCAGCTCGCGGCGGATGGTGCGCACCGCGTCCATGACGTAGCGCAGCTCGGTTTCCATGTCCGGCACCGACAGCGCGGCGATCGCCGCGGCATCTCGCACCGGCTTGCGGAACTTCGGGCCCTCGCCCTCGACGAAGTACAACTCGAGTCCCATCGCGTCGGGGATGGTGAGGATGTCCGAGAACAGGATCGCCGCATCCAGCGGGAAGCGCCGCAGCGGCTGCAGGGTGACCTCGCAGGCGAGCTCGGGGTTCTTGGCCATCGCCAGGAAGCTGCCGGCCTTGCGGCGGGTCTCGCGATACTCGGGCAGGTAGCGCCCGGCCTGGCGCATCAGCCAGACCGGGGTGCGGTCGACGGGTTCGCGGCGCAGCGCGCGCAGCAGGCGATCGTTCTTGAGCGGGGGCAGTGAGGTCACTTCGGAATCACTCGATGGGGTCGAAGGGAAATGGCGTGCGCCGCTCGGGGCCGCGCCGTCGCGCGGCCCCTCCCGGCGCGGTTCATGCGCGCGGCGCCTCGCCCTGGGCGTAGACGAGCCGGAAGCCGCGCTTGAGCTGGGCGTCGCGCGCCTGCTCCAGGGCGGCCACGGCGCTGGCCTGGTCGAGGTACTGCTCGCGGCGCAGCTGGCTGCGTCCGCCGATCTGGCCGGATTCGCGGACCAGGGTCCAGCCGCCGAGCAGGTCCGGCTGCAGCATGAGCTGCACGAAGCGGGGCGCTTCGCGGCCTTCGGCGGGCTGTTGCAGGAGCAGTCGCATCCGGAGATTGTAAGGCGCCGGCCGTCCAATCATGCGGGAGGCCAACTGCAGTCCCGCAGGCGCGCGCCGTGCGCGTGAAGGCCGGTACAGCCACCCGCGCCGGCAATCGCTGCCCCGGCTGGCTGGAGCCACCCGCGGCTTTCGCGGCCATGGGCCGCTCCTACGGGGCCCCGGGTTGCAGGACCGCAAGCACGGCGCTTTCTGGCACGTCGGACAGGACCCGCGCACGGCCGGCGCCGTCCCAGACGATGAACCGCAGACCACCGGCCGTGGCCTTCTTGTCCAGGCGCATGTGCGCGAGCAGGGTTTCCGGGTCCAGGCCAGCGGGCGGATCGACGGGCAGGCCGAAGCGCGCCAGCAGAGCGCGCAGCCGCAGGGTGTCCGCGGCCGGTGCCAGGCCCAGCTCTTCGGACAGGCGCGCCGCCAGCACCATGCCCACCGCCACCGCCTCGCCGTGGTTGAGGCCGCCATAGCCCTGCGCGGTCTCGATCGCGTGGGCGAAGGTGTGCCCGAAGTTGAGCAGCGCGCGCTCGCCGTGCTCGAACGGGTCGCGCCCGACGATCGCCGCCTTGTGCGCGCAGCTGCGCGCGACGGCCTCGGCCAGCGCGTCGTGGTCCATCGCCAGCAGCGCGTCGGCGCGCGTCTCCAGCCAGTCGAGGAACGCGGCATCGCCGATCGCGCCGTACTTCACCACCTCGGCCAGGCCCGCGCGCAGCTCGCGCGGCGGCAACGTGCGCAGGGCTGCGGTATCGGCCAGCACCGCACGCGGCGGATGGAAGGCGCCGACCAGGTTCTTGCCCTGCGGCAGGTCCACGGCGGTCTTGCCGCCGACCGAGGAGTCGACCATCGCCAGCAGCGTGGTCGGCAGCTGCACGCAGTCGATGCCGCGCATCCAGCAGGCCGCGGCGAAGCCGGCGAGGTCGCCGACGACCCCGCCGCCCAGGGCGTACACGCAGGCGTCGCGGCGCGCCCCCAGCGCCGCCAGCGCGTCGATCGCACGGCCAAACCATGCCAGGGTCTTGGAAGACTCCCCAGCGGGCAGCACGAAGCCCGCGACCGCGAGGCCGGGCGCGGCGGCGCGCAGGGCGGCTTCGACCCGCGCGGCGTACAGCGGCGCCACCGTATCGTCGCTGATCACCAGCGCCTGGCGCCCACACAGCGTCGCGGCGAGCGCGGCGCCGTCGTCGAGCAGTCCAGGCGCGATGCCGATCCGGTAGGGCTGCGCCCCGGACACCTCCACCCAGCGTGGTCCGCTCATGCCGGTTCCCTTGGCGAAGCCGGCGCTGGCGCCGGCTGCTGCCGCCACGCCTGCTGCAACGCTCTTCCCAGCCGCGCCACTGCCGATGCCGGCGCCAGCGCCCCGGTATCGAAGTGGAGATCGGCCACCTCGCGGTACAGCGGCTCGCGGACCGCGGCCAGCCGGTGCAGCACCGCCTCGCGGTCGGTACCGGCCAGCAGCGGGCGGGTGCGGTCCCTGGCCAGGCGTGCCAACTGCCGCTCCACGCTGGCGTGCAGGTGCACCACGAAGCCGCGGCTGCGCATCAGCGCGCGGCCGTCCGGATCGAGTATCGCGCCGCCGCCGGTCGCCAGCACCAGGCCGTCGCGCGCCAGTACCGCCTCCAGCGCCGCGCGCTCGCGGGCGCGAAAGCCGGCCTCGCCCTCGCAATCGAAGATGGTGGCGACGGTGGCGCCGGTGCTTCGCTCGATCTCTTCGTCCAGGTCGACGAATTCCAGCCCGCAGCGCCCGGCCAGGCGCCTGCCGATGGAGGATTTTCCGGCGCCCATCGGGCCGACCAGCACCAGGTTGGAGGCGGGGTTCATGCCGCGATGCTAGCAGCGCCCGCGCCGTTGCGCCGCCATCACCCGGCATTCGCGTGCGCGTTACACGCGGCGGTCCAAGCTGGGAATTCCGGCGCGCGCGCGCCAGCAACCATCGGGAGACAGCCATGTCCGTTGCGAAAGTCATCGAGATCACCGCCTCCTCGCCCAAGAGCATGGAGGACGCGGTACAGACCGGCATCAGGAAGACCTCGGAGACGGTCAAGGGCATCAAGGGCGTATGGGTGAACGAGATCAAGGCGATCGTCGGCGACGACGGCGCGATCAGCGAATGGCGGGTGAACCTGCGCATCACCTTCGTGGTGAGTTGAGCCTTGCGTGGTCCGCCGGGACGGTGCGTCCCCGTTGCCGTGGATCATGATGGAGCCGATTTCTACGGGACCGACGGGCCGGCTGCGACCAGGCTCGCCGACCCGGAACGTCGCGGGCGGACGCCTCATCCCGACTGCGGACGGCGGTCGGCGTCCAGTGCGATCGCGACGTCGGCGATGTCGGGCAGGGTACGCAGCGCCTGGCGGCCGACCCGTTCGTAGTGCTGCACGAAACGCATCACTGCGGCCCGATCCATGCCGGTCCTGGCGGGTTCGGCGCGCTGCAGCGCCCGTTCCTGTTCCCAGCGCCAGCCCGGCACGACCTCGAAACCCGGCGGCTGCAGGAACAGCAGCCGGTCGATCCGCGCCCACAATGCAGGATAGTCGCGAGCCAGGGCGGCGTTGCACCAGCGCCGCCACCGTCCGTCGCCGTCCTCGTCGCGCTCGAGCGCATTGAGCGGCGTGTCCAGGGCGGACGCGTCCTCGGCCGGCGTGCCGAGGAACCAGCCCTCGAACACCGCCAGTTCGATGCCCTCGATCCGTGGCCACTGCGCTAGCGCAAGGCGCCGGTCGCCGAGCTTGTCGAAGCCGGGCAGGCGCGTCGGCACGCCCGCGCGCAGCGCGTCGAGCGTGCGCAGGGCTAGCGGCAGATCGTGGGTGCCGGGCGGACCGCGGGTGGCCAGCAGCGGATGCACCCGGCGGCCCAGCGCCTGGCGCGCCGGCCGATCGAGATAGAAGTCGTCGAGGGACACCGTCGCCGCGCGAAGCCCGCGCGCCGCGGCGGCGCGGACCAGCTGCGCCGCCAGCGTCGACTTCCCGGTCCCCTGCAGGCCGCTGATGCCGTAGATCCGCGCGCCGGAGCGCAGCGCGTCGGCGAGCACGCGTTCGACGAATGCGGGCGCGAACCCGCCCGACGGGGATGGGTGCGCCGGGTGCGCCATCGCGCCACAATAGCGCAATGGACACCACCGACGACCTGCACGCGGAAGCCCTGGCCACCTTCGATGCGCTGTTCGAACAGGCGCAGTCCGCGGGCGAGCCCGACCGCACCGCCATGACCGTCGCCACCGCGGCGCTCGACGCCCGGCCCTCGGCGCGCATCGTCCTGCTCAAGGCGCACGACGCACGCGGCTTCGTCTTCTACACCCACTTGGACGGACGAAAGGGACGCGAGCTGCAGGCCAACCCGCATGCCGCGCTGCTGTTCCACTGGCCGCGGGTGCGCGGCGGGGTGCAGGTGCGGATCGAGGGTCCGGTGGCGATCGTCGACGACGCCGAGGCCGATGCCTACTTCGCCACCCGGCCGCGCGGCAGCCAGCTCGGCGCCTGGGCCTCGCGGCAGTCCGAGCCGCTGGAGTCGCGCGAGGCGTTCGAGCGCGGCCTGGCCGACCGCGAGCGGGAGTTCGAGGGGCGCGAAGTGCCGCGTCCGCCGCGCTGGACCGGGCTGCGCGTGCGCCCGGAGCGGATCGAGTTCTGGTACGCCGGCGGCCACCGCCTGCACGAGCGCCACGCCTACGCATGCGACCGCGCCGGCGAATGGTCGAAGCGGATGCTGTATCCGTGAAAAGCCGTGATGACCGGCCCTCGGCTGTTGAAGAGCCGTCATTGGCGATGGGTGATCCGAAAGTACGGGAAGCTGCCCCTGCCGACGCATCACCGATCGCCAATCGCCAATCACGGCGGCCCATCGGGCCGCAGCGCATCGTCTGCCTGACCGAGGAGCCGACCGAGACGCTGTACGCGCTCGGCGAGCAGGATCGCATCGTCGGCATCAGCGGGTTCACCGTACGCCCGCCGCGGGCGCGGCGCGAGAAGCCCAAGGTGAGCGCCTTCACCAGCGCCAAGATCGGCGAAATCCTGAAGCTGAAGCCCGACCTGGCGATCGGTTTCTCGGACATCCAGGCCGACATCGCCGCCGAGCTGGTCCGCCACGGCGTGGAGGTGTGGATCAGCAACCACCGCAGCGTCGAGGGCATTCTCGACTACGTGCGCCGGCTCGGCGCACTGGTCGGCGCCGCGTCGCGCGCCGAAGCGTACGCGGACGAGCTGCGGCGCGGGCTCGAGGCGGTCGAAGCGCAGTCGGCCGGGCTGCCGAGGCGACCGCGGGTGTATTTCGAGGAATGGGACGACCCGCCGATCACCGGCATCCGCTGGGTCGCGGAGCTGGTCCGCATCGCCGGTGGCGACGACGTCTTCCCGGAACTGTCGGTCGAATCGCTGGCGAAGCAGCGCATCCTCGCCGACGCCACCGAGGTGGTGCGCCGCGCGCCGGACATCGTGCTCGGGTCGTGGTGCGGCAAGCGTTTCCGGCCGGAGAAGGTGGCGGCGCGCCCGGGCTGGGAAGCGATACCGGCGGTGCGCGACGGCGAACTGCACGAGATCAAGTCGCCGCTGATCCTGCAGCCCGGCCCGGCGGCGCTGACCGACGGCGTGCGCGCCATCGCCGCCATCGTCCAGGCCTGGTCGCAACGCAACCCCCTGTAGGAGCGGCCCATGGCCGCGAAAGCCGCGGGAGGCTCCGCCGGGGCCGATGGCGATTCCCGGCATGCCCCCGTGCACGGCACCGCCGAGGCGTCCGGCGATTCCCGGCTGGCCGCCCCATGTTCGGAGCACTGTCGGCGAGCCCCGAGATCGGCGGCGCTGTGCGCGACGCCGCCGCGGCTTCCCGTTCCGTCCGCGGCCTGCGATCATCCCGGTCCCCACACCGGAGCCCGCCGATGAACCAGGCCGCCATGCAGGATTTCGCCAGGCTGCTGCTGCGCGTCACGCTGGGCGTGCTGGTGCTGCTGCACGGCATCGCCAAGCTGCGCCACGGCCTGGACGGCGTGGAGGCGCTGCTGCAGATGCGCGGTTGGCCGACCTTCCTGGCGTACGGGGCGCTGATCGGCGAGGTGCTGGCGCCGCTGATGCTGATCGCCGGTTTCCATGCGCGCATCGGCGGGGTGCTGGTAGCGGTGAACATGCTGGCGGCCGTGCTGCTCGCGCACCTGGGCGAACTCGGCCGGCTGAACGGCCAGGGCGGCTGGGCGCTCGAGCTGCAGGCGATGTTCCTGGTCGCGGCGGTCGCCGTGGCGCTGCTGGGGCCGGGACGGTTCTCGATCAACCACCGCTAGGGTCCCGTCCCGCGGTGCCTACCGCGGATGGATGTCGCGGCTGAAGCGCAGGTCCGAGCGCGCGCCGTCCTCCTGCACGATCTCCAGGTCGAAGCGCAGCGTGTCCGGCGGCACGACGCGCACGATGCCTACGTAGTCGATCAGCGCGCCGTCGGGACCGTCGCCGCTGCGCAGCTCGCGCAGCTCGATCGGCTGCCGCACGCCGCGCAGGTCGATGGCATTGCCGCTCACCACCGCGGGAACCGAGGTCTCCTGCATCTCCGGCCCCCGGCGCAGGCCGACCATCAGCAGCACGCTGTGTGCGCTGCGCTCGATGCCGTACTCGCTGGCCATCGCCTCGCCGAGGTCGAGCGTGGGAATCACGTGGGCGCGGATGGTGACCTCGCCCGTGCGCAACACGGCTTCCTGGTGGGTCTGGCCGCCGCGCTCCGGCGGCGGGGCGGGGGCGCCGCAGGCGGACAGGCCGAGTGCGGCGGCCAGCAGGACGGCGCCCGAAGCCCCCACGCGGCGGGATGCGGATGGGTCGGACCGTGCCGGAGCGGCGATGCCGCGGATGCGCCGGGACGACTCCAGCGCCGCAACCGAAAGACCGGCGGGACTTGCGATTCCCGGCCGACGCCGGACCTCATCCCGCGGGAAGGGCCGGTCCGGGGCCGCGATCGCGGCCTGGCCCCGGCCCGGTCCGCTAGTCATTGGCCGCCGCCAGCTCGCGGCCGCGCGTCGCGGCGTTGCGGATCGCGCGCGCCGCCAGGGCGCGCAGACCGCCGGATTCGAAGGTCTCCACCGCGGCCTGGGTGGTGCCGCCCGGCGAAGTGACGCGCCGGCGCAGTTCGGCGGGTGCCTCGCCGGACTCGGTGAGCATGCGCGCGGCACCCAGGATGGTCTGCAGCACCAGGGTGCGCGCCGCCTCCGGTTCCAGGCCCTCGGCGATGCCGGCTTCCTCCATCGCCTCGGCAAGCAGGAACACGTAGGCAGGCCCGCTGCCGGACACCGCGGTCACCGCGTCCATCGTCGCCTCGTCGTCGATCCACACCGTTTCCCCGGCCGAGGACAGCAGCGCCTGCGCGCGTTCGCGGCCGGCGCCATCGACCCGCGGGTTGGCGTACAGGCCGGTGACCCCCGCGCCGAGCAGTGCGGGCGTGTTGGGCATGGCGCGCACCACCGCCGTGTCGCCCCCGAGCCAGCGGTCGAGCTGGATCGAGGTGATGCCGGCGGCCACCGAAACCACGGTGGGCCTCTCCGCCTGGGCGCGCGGCGCCAGCGTGGTGCAGACCTCGCGCATCACCTGCGGCTTGACCGCGAGCATCCACAGCGAGGCGCCGGCGGCGGCCTCGGCCGCGTCGGCGAACACCGTCACCCCGAAATCCGCCGCCAGCGCCCGGCGCGCGGCCTCGTTGGGGTCGGCGACGCGGACGTCGCCGGCCGCGGCGCCGCGAGCGATCATGCCGCCGATCAGGCTGCGGGCCATGTTGCCGCCGCCGATGAACGCGACGGTGCCGGAAGAAGGGCTGGGTACGGATGTCGTCATGGCGGCTCCTGCGCAGTGGGGCCCGCCAGCCTAGCGGAACGGGCATCGGATCGCAGGCAGGACGCCGTTTTCCCGGGCGCGGTTGCGATCCGGTCGCCCCTGCCGCACAGGCGGCGTTCTGGTCCCTGTTTCCTCGCATGCGGCGGAGAGGGCCGGTTGGTGGGCAGGTGTTCTCAAGACACCGCTGTCGCGAATCGATCGCGCACCAAGGGCGACGACGGCGGGTGACCGATGGCCTGGCAGGTCCTATTCGGCGCGCGCCCGCGTCGCATTGTCGGGCGGCCGCGGCCCGAACAGCGCCGTTCCCACCCGCACCAGGGTCGCCCCTTCCGCGATGGCTTCCTCGAGGTCGTCGCTCATCCCCATCGACAGCGTGTCGGCCTGCGGATACTCGGCGGCCAGGGCTTCGAACGCCGCGCGCATCCGCGCGAACGCGGCGCGGCGGCGCTCCGGCTGCGGGTGCGGCGCGGGAATGGCCATCAGCCCGCGCAGCGCCAGCCGCGGCTGCGCCGCGATGGCGTCGGCCAGCCCCGGCACGTCCTCTGGACGGCAGCCGTGCTTGCTCTCCTCGTCGTCGATGTTGACCTGCACCAGCACGTTCAGCGGCGCCCGTTCAGCCGGGCGATGGCGCGCCAGCGCCGCCACCAGCCTGGGCCGGTCCACGGTCTGCACCCAGTCGAACAGTTCCGCGGCCTGGCGCGCCTTGTTCGACTGCAGGTGGCCGATCAGATGCCATTCGATGGGCCCGTCCGCCAGCGCTGCGGCCTTGGCGGCCGCCTCCTGCACGTAGTTCTCGCCGAACGCCGGGCGCGGCTCGCCGGCCGCCAGGCGCAGGGCGCACAGCGCGGCGAGCTCGCTGGCGTCGCGGGTCTTGCCCACCGCCAGCAGCTGCGGCACTGGCCGGTCGGCCCGGCGGGCGGCGTTAACGATCCTGAGCGTCACGGCCTGCAGCCGCTGGGCGGTGTCCTGGGGCATGCGGCGGTTTCCGGTGCGCGGCGTTCATGGTACTGCGGGGCTGGATTTGTGACGCGAGTAGGGGGCTATACTGCGCTCCGGGGGTAGTCTGGGCCGGTCTCGAGGCCGCGCCAGGCGCTATCGACACGTACATTGCTGTGCAGGGGACACGCATGGATATCGCCGAACTGTTGGCGTTCTCGGTCAAGAACAAGGCATCGGACCTGCATCTGTCGGCGGGCCTGCCGCCGATGATCCGCGTCGATGGCGACGTGCGCCGGATCAACATCCCGGCGCTGGACCACAAGCAGGTGCACGCGCTGGTCTACGACATCATGTCGGACAAGCAGCGCCGCGACTACGAGGAATTCCTCGAGGTCGACTTCTCGTTCGAGATCCCGGGCCTGGCGCGCTTCCGCGTCAACGCCTTCAACCAGAACCGCGGTGCCGGCGCGGTGTTCCGTACCGTGCCCTCCGAGGTGCTGACCCTCGAGGATCTCGGCTGCCCGGCGATCTTCCGGCAGCTGATCGACCAGCCGCAGGGACTGATCCTGGTGACCGGCCCGACCGGCTCGGGCAAGTCCACCACCCTGGCGGCGATGCTCGACCACATCAACAAGAACGAGTACGGGCACATCCTCTCGGTGGAGGACCCGATCGAGTTCGTGCACACCTCGCAGAAGTGCCTGATCAACCAGCGCGAGGTGCACCGCGACACCCACGGCTTCAACGAGGCGCTGCGCTCGGCGCTGCGCGAGGACCCGGACTACATCCTGGTCGGCGAAATGCGCGACATCGAGACCATCCGCCTGGCGCTGACCGCCGCCGAGACCGGCCACCTGGTGTTCGCCACCCTGCACACCTCCAGCGCGGCCAAGACCATCGACCGCATCATCGACGTGTTCCCCGCCGGCGAGAAGCCCATGGTGCGCTCGATGCTGTCCGAGTCGCTGCGCGCGGTGATCAGCCAGGCGCTGCTGAAGAAGGTGGGCGGCGGCCGTACCGCCGCCTGGGAAATCATGGTCGGCACCCCCGCCATCCGCAACCTGATCCGCGAGGACAAGGTGGCGCAGATGTACTCGGCCATCCAGACCGGCCAGTCGGTGGGCATGATGACCCTCGACCAGCACCTGCAGGACCTGGTCAAGCGCGGCCTGGTCACGCGCGCGCAGGCCAAGGACTATGCGAAAGACAAGCGCCTTTTCGAATGATCGAAAAGGCGCTTGAATCGGGAATAGAGAATCGCAACAGCCGAGAAGCGGGCGCCGGGCGCGCGGAAACGTCGAGAACCAAGCTCCCGACGATTCCCGATTCCCCATTCCCGATTCCCGGCTCCGCAGGAGCCAGATATGAGCAGCATCGATTTCACCTCGTTCCTCAAGCTGATGGCGCACCAGAAGGCGTCGGACCTGTTCGTCACCGCCGGCATGCCGCCGTCGATCAAGGTCCACGGCAAGATCTCGCCGATCACCCAGAACCCGCTCACGCCGCAGCAGTCGCGCGACCTGGTGCTCAACGTGATGTCGCCGCCGCAGCGCGAGGAGTTCGAGAAGACCCACGAGTGCAACTTCGCCATCGGCGTCTCCGGCGTGGGCCGGTTCCGCGTGAGCTGCTTCTACCAGCGCAACCAGGTCGGCATGGTGCTGCGCCGGATCGAGACCAAGATCCCGACCATCGAGGAGCTCAACCTGCCGCCGGTCATCAAGACCCTGGCGATGACCAAGCGCGGCATCATCATCTTCGTCGGCGCCACCGGCACCGGCAAGTCCACTTCGCTGGCCGCGATGATCGGCTACCGCAACCACAACTCCACCGGGCACATCATCACCATCGAGGACCCGATCGAGTTCGTGCACAAGCACGAGGGCTGCATCATCACCCAGCGCGAGGTCGGCATCGACACCGACAGCTGGGAAAACGCGCTCAAGAACACCCTGCGCCAGGCGCCCGACGTGATCATGATCGGCGAGGTGCGCACCCGCGAGGGCATGGACCACGCCATCGCCTTCGCCGAAACCGGCCACCTGGTGCTGTGCACCCTGCACGCCAACAACGCCAACCAGGCGATGGACCGCATCATCAACTTCTTCCCCGAAGACCGCCGCGGCCAGCTGCTGATGGATCTCTCGCTCAACCTCAAGGGCGTGGTCGCCCAGCAGCTGATCCCGACCCCGGACGGCAAGGGCCGCCGGGTGGCGATGGAGATCATGCTCGGCACCCCGCTGGTGCAGGACTACATCCGCGACGGCGAGATCCACAAGCTCAAGGACGTGATGAAGGAGTCCACCAACCTGGGCATGAAGACCTTCGACCAGGCCCTGTTCGAGCTCTACCAGGCCGGCGAGATCTCCTACGAGGACGCCCTGCGCTACGCCGACTCCGCCAACGAGGTGCGCCTGCGCATCAAGCTGGCCCAGGGCGGCGACGCCCGCACCCTCAGCCAGGGGCTGGACGGGGTGGAGGTCGCGGAGGCTAGCTGATTCTGCTACCTATTCGGGAAAGGATTTCGGCATTGAAATCTGATTAGGCAGGGGTCGAACCCCCTGGACGCCTGGAGCACCCGCTCGTTTGCTCACAAGGAAGCATGCAAATGCACGCTCGTTCGCTCGCTCTGATAGCGGTCGTATTCCTCTGGATGGCATCCTCTCTCCTGCCAGCAGTGGCCCAGGAAGCACCGCTCGACTACTGCGTGCAACGAACGAACCTCCAGCCCTATCAGAAGTGCTTCTCGAGCTTGCCGGAAGCAGAGGGCTTCATCAGGGAGCCAGGGCCGGGGCCTGCGTCGGTGAACCGGTACCTGGAGCGGGGGGAAGCCATACCTCTACAACTCGGAAGGCTCCACTATACCTACAGAATAAAGCCGCGCAGATACGAAAGATCTCTGGGGGACTTCTACAGCTTGCACTTGAACTATGTAGGGGGCTCGCCCGCCAGGAACTGCAACCAGAATCCGGTCCCAGTTCCCGGCATTAATCACTTCGGGTGCGATACGGAAGATGAGCTCAGGGCGAATGTCCTGGAAGGTTGGCCTTACTACAATGGTCCAGACATCGGGGCGCATTACGAGGGAGGTTGGACGGAAACGAATCCTGGCTCGTGGGGGGTCTTCACTTTCAATCCCGAGACACAACGCGGGTATGTAGTTCAAACGGCCGTTCGCGACCTGGTGATGACATCGGGAAAGGTCCATCAAGCATTTCGCCGCGAGTACTACGAGTGCCCCGAACATTTCATGGGCATCTCCCCTTCGGGCAGTGAACAGACGGCATGGCCCCGCACCTGTCGCAACTCTACGACAGCATTTCTGTCGATCACGTCGAAGCAGTATGAAGCCTGTGAGAAAGACGGAAATCCTTGCGTCGCTGCTACCGGGAACAAGGAATACAGGGCGTCAGACTTCGAGTGGGACGGTCTGACATTCAAGCGCGCCTATAACTCAATATCCGACCTGAGCCTTCAGTCCGGCCTGTCCGACAATTGGGCTCACTCCTACTCCGATCGTTTGCTAACCACATCAAACGTCACCACCGACATAACCTGGATCAGAGCGGACGGCTATTACGAGGTGTTCTCGAAAGTGGCAGCCAACTCGTATCGGTCTCGAAACATGCCAGGCCACCTGCTGCATCGCGATGTAGATGCAACCGGAAAGACAGTTTCCTGGAGAGTTCTGAGTAGCGATGGCGACTTGCTTCTGTTTAATTCGGCGGGTCGCCTGGTTGCTCGCGAATCCAAAGGCGTGAGGTATACGCTGCACTACTGTGGGCGCTTAGATCATGCGATCGGAAAGTGCACGAGCTTCAATGCGCTGTCCGAGGTGCGGAGCGACAACGGTCGGGTACTCTTCTTCATCTATTCAGCAATGGATGTCGAGAGAGATGGCGTCGTGCTCAATGAGGATCGTTTGAGTTTCCTTGTTGGCGACGACGGAACGACTTACATGCAGTACTCGTACGACGCCCTCGGTCGGCTTCAGGAAGCGCGCTATGCGGACGGATCTAGCATCTTCTATTTGTATGGCGAGCCGAACAATGTCTGCCGCGATTCGAGCGCAGGGTGCATTCCAGAGCGTTTCAACACGTACCTGACTGGCATTGTCGATCAGGATGGCGTGCGGATTTCAAACTATGCCTACGACGCGCAAGGAAGAGTCGTCCTGAGTGAGGGGGCTGACGGTGCTGGCGAGGTGACGCTGTCCTATCTCGCAGGCGCGGAGGTCGAAGTAAATTTGCCGCTTGGGGCGGTGAAGCGCTACTCTTTCGGGGGTGGCGCTTTTGCCAAGCCTGTGGGAGTACTCCTTTCTTCTGAAGCAATTCCAGATAGCCTCGAGGAAAACACGTTCTCTGACTATCGATTGATCTCGCACACCACGGCGAGCGGCGCCCGGGCGGTGTTCTCGTACGACGGGTTCAGAACCACCGGACACAGCGACTATGGTCGACAGGCTCAGCTATTGAGGTCGAGAAGTTCGCTATGGAACGATCTTGTAAACCGGCCGGTTGAACAAGTCACCTATGACGCGGCTGGAAGTCCCACGCATAGAGTTGAACTACAGTACAACGCCCGCGGACAGACCGTCGGCTACTCGAGCGTTGATCCGGTTTCGGGTGCACGGCGAACTTCCCAAAGCTCGTACTGCGAAGGAGAGGACGTGGGCGCAGGCACGTGCCCGGTTGCCGGCTCGCTTCTCTCGCATGATGGCCCTCGCACGGATGTGACGGACCTAACGTTGTGGTCCTACTACGAAACCGACCATCCTGACTGTGCGGAAGGTGTGGGAGCGTGTCACTATCGCAAGGGCGACCTGTGGAAGGTCACCAACGCCCTCGGCCAAGTCACGGAAACCCTGCGCTACGATGGCGCCGGCCGCCCCCTCTCGATCAAGGACGCCAACGGCGTCATCACCGACATGGAGTACCACCCGCGCGGCTGGCTGATCGCGCGCAAGGTGCGTGGGCCCGACGACACCACCGAAGCCGACGACCGGGTCACCCGTATCGACTACTGGCCCACCGGCCTGGTCAAGCGGGTCACCCAGCCGGATGGCGCGTACACCGAGTACGGCTACGACGCCGCGCACCGCCTGACCTCGATCGGCGACAACGCCGGCAACACCATCACCTACACCCTCGACAACGCCGGCAACCGCATCGCCGAGGAGACCCGCGATACCGGGGGCACCCTGCGGCAGACGCTGTCGCGGGTGTTCAATCAGCTCGGCCAGCTCGCCACCCAGGCCGACGCCGGCGACAACCCGACCGACTACACCTACGATGCGAATGGCAACCTCGAGACCGTCACCGACGCCCTGGACCGGCAAACGCTGAACGAGTACGACCCGCTCGACCGCCTGGTCCGCACCCTCCAGGACGTCGACGGCATCGAGGCCGAGACCCGCTTCGAGTACGACGCCCTCGACCACCTGACCAAGGTCGTCGACCCCAAGGGCTTGGAGACCGAGTACTCCTACAACGCCTTCGGCGACCTGCTGCAGCTCGACAGTCCGGACACCGGCACCACCACGTACAGCTACGACGAAGCCGGCAACAGGACCGGCCAGGTCGACGCCCGCGGCCAGGCCAGCACCTACGCCTACGACGCGCTCAACCGGTTGACCGGCGTCGCCTACGCGGGGGCAACAGACCAGGACGTCAGCTACGTCTACGATGTCACCCAGCCCGGGTGCGGGCCCGACGAGACCTACTCGATCGGCCGCCTGACCGCGATGGAAGACGCCAGCGGCAGCACCCGCTACTGCTACGACCGCTTCGGCCAGATGACGCGCAAGCTCCAGGTCACCAACGGGCAGACGTTCGCGCTGCGCTACAGCTAC
>NZ_JACCKA010000092.1 GCF_013425525.1 Luteimonas salinisoli
GCCGCAAGTCGCTCCCCGATACTCGCTTTGTTGCGACGCCACCCCCACCCGATGGAGCGACATTCGCCGGCGCTTCCAGAAAAGCAGGAGCCCACGCGGCCACACCTTGCCGCGACCCACGCTTTCCGGCCCGCCCCCAGGCCATCCAGGCTGCAACCGGCTCCTGTGGCCACCGGGCCAGCGCCTCCCGCGGCTTTCGCGTCCATGGGACGCCGCTACGGGGCATTGTCGGCCCGCTCGTCCCGGCAGGCCGCGATCGGACTCGGCGTGACGACCGCGTCCTGAAAGCGACACGCTGGATTGGGCACAATGCGGGCATGGCAGCAGCGCCCCCCACCCGTCCGCTGCCGCCGGCGCTCGATGACGACTGCGCGTTGTTCCTCGACGTCGACGGCACCCTGCTCGATTTCGCTCCCGATCCGGCCAGCGTCGCGGTGCCTCCGCCACTGCGCGACGTCCTCCAGGCACTTGCGCTGCGCCTGGACGGGGCCGTGGCGCTGATCAGCGGCCGCCCCCTGGCCACCCTGGATGCGCTTTTCGCGCCGCTGAAGCTGCCGGGGGCGGGCATGCACGGCCTGGAGCGCCGCAACGGCGGCCGCAAGGCGAAGCCCCCGCGCCCCCCCGACGCCCTGCACCGGGTCCGCGGCGAAGCCGAAACCCTCAGCGCGCGCCATCCCGGCACCGTGGTCGAGGACAAGGGCACCGCGCTCGGCCTGCACTGGCGCCGCGCGCCGCAGCACGGTGCGACCATGCGCGCCTTCGCCGAGGCGGCCCTGCCGCGCCTGCCCGGCTACCGGCTGCAGCATGGCGATCACGTCGTCGAACTGCGCCCGGGCGGCGCCGACAAGGGCGACGCCATCGCCGCCTTCCTCGGCGAGGCGCCGTTCCGCGGCCGCCGCCCGGTGTTCGTCGGCGACGACCTCACCGACGAGCACGGCTTCGCCGTGGTCAACGCCCGCGACGGATTCAGCGTCCTGGTCGGCGACCGCGAGCCCAGCGCCGCCCACTACGCGCTGCGCGACACCGCCGCCGTGCACGCCTGGCTCGAATCCAACCACAGGACCCTCACCGCATGACCGGACCCTCCCTCGACCTCGGCGTCATCGGCAATGGCAGTTTCGGCGCCCTCATCGACCGGCGCGCCCGGGTGGTGTGGAGCTGCCTGCCCGCCTTCGACGGCGACCCCGCGTTCTGCGCCCTGCTCTCGCCGCGCGACCACGACGGCGGCGACTTCGGCATCGAGCTGGAGGACTTCGAGCGCAGCGAGCAGGCCTACCTCAACAACACCGCGATCCTGCGCACCGTGCTGTACGACCGTCACGGCGCCGCCGTCGAGGTGATCGACTTCGCCCCGCGCTGGCGCGAGAACGACCGCTTCTACAGGCCCGTGGCGATCATGCGCAGGGTCACGCCGCTGGCGGGCAACCCGCGGGTCCGGGTGCGGGTGCGGCCGCTGGCCGACTGGGGCGCGCGACGGCCCGACACCACCTGGGGCAGCAACCACGTCCGCTACCTGCTGCCGGAGTTCACCCTGCGCCTGACCACCGACGTGCCGGTGCGTTTCGTGCGCGAGGAGATCTCCTTCGTGCTCGGCCACCCTGTGCACCTGATGCTCGGCGCAGACGAGTCCTTGACGCGCTCGCTGGCAGGCTACGCCCACGAGGCCCAGGAGCGCACGGCCCACTACTGGCGCGAATGGGTGCGCTACCTGTCGGTGCCGCTGGACTGGCAGGAGGCGGTGATCCGCAGCGCCATCACCCTGAAGCTGTGCCAGTACGAGGACAGCGGCGCGATCATCGCGGCGATGACCACGTCGATCCCGGAGGCGCCGAACAGCGCGCGCAACTGGGACTACCGCTACTGCTGGCTGCGCGATGCGGCATTCGTGGTCCGCGCGCTCAACCGGCTGGGCGCGACCCGCAGCATGGAGGAGTTCTTGCGCTACATCTTCAACATCGCCACCCACGAAGGCACCCTGCAGCCGCTGTACGGCATCGACTTCGCCGAGGAGCTCGAAGAACACGAGGTCGCGACCCTGCGCGGCTACCGCGACATGGGCCCGGTACGACGCGGCAACCTGGCGTGGATGCAGAAGCAGCACGACGTCTACGGCAGCGTGGTGCTGGCCTCCACCCAGCTGTTCTTCGACCTGCGCCTGGCCGAGCCCGGCAACGCCGACACCTTCCGCAAGCTCGAGCCGCTGGGCGAGCGCGCCTATGCGCTGCACGACGAGCCGGACTCCGGGCTGTGGGAGTTCCGCGGCCGCGCCGAGGTGCATACCTATACCGCGGCGATGTGCTGGGCGGCCTGCGACCGCCTGTCGAAGATCGCCGCCAAGCTGGGCCTCGCCGACCGCGACGCCTACTGGCGCGAACGCGCCCACGCGATCCGCGAGCGCGTGCTCGAGGAGGCCTGGAGCGAGGAACTGGGCCACTTCACCGACACCCTCGGCGGCCACCGCCTCGACGCCTCGCTGCTACTGCTGCCGGACTTCGGCTTCGTCGACGCGGAGGATGCGCGGTTCGTCGCCACCGTGGAGGCGATCGGCCGCGACCTCAGGCGCGGCGACGGCCTGTTCCGCTACATCGCCCCGGACGACTTCGGCTCCCCCGAGACCAGCTTCACCATCTGCAGCTTCTGGTACATCGACGCGCTGGCGGCAATCGGCCGCACCGACGAGGCCCGGGAGATGTTCGAGGCGATCCTCGCCCGCCGCAACCATCTCGGCCTGCTGTCGGAGGACCTGGCGTTCGAGGACGGCGAGGCCTGGGGCAACTTCCCGCAGACCTACTCGCACGTCGGCCTGATCATCGCCGCGATGCGGCTCTCGCGATCCTGGCAGGAAGCCTCGTGAGCCGCCTGGTCGTCGTCTCCAACCGCGTCGCCGTCCCCGGCGAGAGCCGCGCCGGCGGCCTCGCCGTGGCGCTGGAAGCGGCGCTGAAGGAGCACGGCGGCCTGTGGTTCGGCTGGAGCGGCAAGACCTCGCGCGATCGCAGCGGCGAGCTGCACGAACAGGCCAGCGGCGACGTGCGCTACCTGACCATGGACCTCAGCCGCGCGGACCTGGACGCCTACTACAACGGCTTCGCCAACCGCACCCTGTGGCCGCTGCTGCATTTCCGCCTCGACCTGGTCGACTACGACCGCAAGACCCGCGAGGGCTATGCCCGGGTCAACGCGCTGTTCGCCGAGAAGCTGGCGCCGCGGCTGAAGGACGACGACATCGTCTGGATCCACGACTACCACCTGATCCCGATGGCCTCGATGCTGCGCGAGCGCGGCATCGGCTGCCGGATCGGCTTCTTCCTGCACGTGCCGATGCCGTCCTCGGACCTGCTGGCGGCGATGCCAAACCACTCGCGGCTGTTCTCCTCGCTGTACGCCTACGACCTGGTGGGCTTCCAGACCCAGCGCGACGTCGAGCGCTTCCAGGACTACGTGCGCCTGTTCGGCGGCGGCGAGGTGCTCAAGGGCGGCACCCTGCAGGCGCCGGGGGGACGCCGGTTCTGCGCCGCCTCGTTCCCGATCAGCATCGACACCGAGCACATCGCCGCGCAGTCGCGGGCGGCGATCAACAAGTCTGCGGTGCGCGGGCTGCGCGCCAGCCTCGACGGCCGCGACCTGGCGATCGGCGTCGACCGCCTCGACTACTCCAAGGGCCTGCCGGAGCGGTTCCGCGGCTTCGAGCGCTACCTGGAGAGCCACCGCGACCAGAAGGGCAGCCTGACCTACCTGCAGATCGCCCCGGTCTCGCGCGGCGACGTCAGCGAGTACCGCAAGCTGCGCAACGAGCTCGAGCAGATCTCCGGACACATCAACGGCGCCCATGCGCAGCCGGACTGGACCCCGCTGCGCTACGTCAACCGCAACTTCGCCCATGCCACGCTGACCGGCTTCTACCGGGCGGCGAAGGTCGGCCTGGTGACCCCGCTGCGCGACGGCATGAACCTGGTGGCCAAGGAGTTCGTGGCGGCGCAGGATCCGGAGGATCCGGGCGTGCTGGTGCTGTCGCTGCTGGCCGGCGCGGCGTACGAGCTGAGGGAGGCGCTGCTGGTGAATCCGCACGACTACGACGGCGTGGCCGACGCCATCGCCATCGCCGCCACCATGCCGAAGGAGAAACGCATCGAGCGCTGGCAGGCGATGATGGAGCACCTGCGCGCCAACGACATCGGCGCCTGGCGCCGGCGCTACCTCGAGGCGTTGGAAAAGACCTGATCGCCGCAGCCGACGCTCCCGTACGAAAACGCTGCGCGATCGCCCGTAGGAGCGTGCCATGCACGCGAAAGCCGGCGCGAGTTGGCCGACGCCCGGAATCACCGCCACCCCAAACGGATGCTCCCGCGGCCTTCGCGGCCATGGGCCGCTCCTACAGGAATCGGGTCGCCGCAGCTCTCGTAGGAGCGTGCCATGCACGCGAAAGCCGGCGCGACCGGCCGCACCCGGAATCACCGCTGACCTGGACGAAACCACCGGATATCACCGCCGCCCCAAACGGACGCTCCCGCGGCCTTCGCGGCCATGGGCCGCTCCTACAGGGCGAACGATGACTCGCGGATTCACCGTTCGCGGTAGACCACTGTCGCCATGCGCCCGCCGCGACCGTCGCGGCGGTGCGAGAAGAACCGGTCGCGATCCGTAATCGTGCACTCCCCGCCGCCGTGAATCTCGCCCGACGACATCCCGGCGGCCGTCAGGCGCATCCGCGCCAGGGCGTAGAGATCTGCGAACCAGTGCCCGGGGCGGGTCGCCACGAAGGCTTCCGCGGCGCGCCCGTCCGCGGCGAAGAAGGCATCGCGGACCGCGGCGTCGACCTCGTAGGCGCGCGGGCCGGCGGCAGGACCGAGCCATGCGCGCACCGCGCTTGCGGGTGCGCGCAGCTCCGCCAGCGTCGCTTCCAGCACCCCGGCCGCAAGCCCCCGCCAGCCGGCGTGGACCGCCGCCACTTCGCTGCCGTCGGCGGCGGCCAGCACCACCGGCAGGCAATCGGCGGTCAGCACCGCGAGCACGGTGCCGGGGTCGGCGGTCACCGAAGCGTCGGCTTCGGGCGCCGCTGCGCGGTCCGGCGGCCCCCCGGCGCCGAAAACACCGAGCTCCACGCCTGCAGCACCGCCTTCCGGGCGCCCCCCGGCAGCAGGCCCCGCCGCTTGGCCAGGCGCATGCGGCGCGAGATCCGCCCCCGGACCGTCGAAGCGCGCCGGGGACTGCACCGGCCGATCCCAGCGCTGGACCGCGATGCCGTGCACCTGCCGCAGCCAGCACGGCGGCCCGGGCAGCCCGAAGCGCCGCTCCAGTTCGGCGCGGTTGCGCGCGACTGCGGCGGGATCGTCGCCGCAGTGCGCGCCGAGGTTGAAATCGTCGAATGGCGGTGCCGACACCCCGGCGCCGCGGCGCAGCGTGGTGAACGCAACCACCCCGGGCGGCGCCGGCCAGGCGGCGCGGAGGATGGCCGGTTCGGCGTCCTGGGCGCTCACCGGCCCGGCCCGGCCGCCCTGGTGTCCTCGCGCAACTGCCGCATCAGCTCCAGCATGTCCTCGGGGACCGGCGCGCCGACCCGCAGCGGCTCTCCCGTGCTCGGATGCCGGAACTCGAGGGTTTCGGCGTGCAGCGCCTGGCGGCGGAAGCCGCGCAGCGCCGCCACCAGCCCGTCGGTGGCCGCTTTCGGCAGCTTGAGCGCGCCGCCGTACAGCGGATCGCCGACGATCGGGTGGCGCAGGTGCTGCATGTGCACGCGGATCTGGTGGGTGCGCCCGGTCTCCAGCCGGCACTCCAGCGCGGTGTGCGCGCGGAAGCGCTCGCGGACCCGGAAATGCGTCACCGCGTCGCGGCCGTCCTCACGTACCGCCATGCGCAGGCGGTCGCGCGGATGGCGCTCGATCGGCCCGTCGGCGGTGCCGCCGCTGACCAGCGCGCCGACCACCACCGCCAGGTACTGGCGGTGGACCGCGCGCGCCGACAGCTGCTCGACCAGGGCGGCATGCGCCTGCAGGGTGCGCGCCACCACCATGACGCCCGAGGTGTCCTTGTCCAGGCGGTGCACCACCCCGGCCCGCGGCAGCGCCGCCAGGGCGGGATCGCGGAACAGCAGCGCATTGACCAGGGTGCCGGTGCGGTTGCCGGCCCCGGGGTGCACCACCATGCCGGCCGGCTTGTCGATCACCAGCACGTCCGCGTCCTCGTGGAGCACCGTCAGCGGGATGTCCTCCGGGGCGTCGCTGGTCTGTTCGTCCAGCACCACGTCCAGGGTGACCAGCTCGCCCCCCGCCACGGCCTCGCGCGGCCGCACCTGGCGGCCGTCGAGCAGGGCGTCGCCGGACTTGATCCACTCGGCCAGGCGGGAGCGGGAGAACTCCGGGAACAGCTCGGCCAGCACCGCGTCGAAGCGCCGCCCTGCGTGGTGGTCGGGGATCCGGGCGCTGCGCGCGCCGGTGTCGTCGTCGGGGGCGGTTTCGGTCATGGAGGGCTTCGGTTCAGGCGTCGTCGCCGGTCCGGCGATGCAGACTGCTATTATCGGCCCTTCGTGCCGCCGACGCCCAACGCCCCATGACCCGAGCCCGTTCCCTGCTGCGCAATGCGCTGATCCTGTCGCTGTTGGCCATCTTCATGGTGTCCGGCTGCTCGCGGTTCCGTGGCGAGAAGACCGACGTGGACGAGGGGATCCCGGTCGAGGAGCTGTACGAGAAAGGCCACGCCTCGATGCGCTACGGCAACTGGAACAGCGCGGCCCAGACCTTCCGGCGGCTGGTCGCCCAGTACCCCTATGGGCCCTACACCGAGCAGGCGCTGATCGAGACCGCCTACGCCCAGTACAAGATGGGCAACAACGAGGAGGCGATCTCCAGCATCGACCGCTTCCTGCGCACCTACCCCACCCACCGCAATACCGCCTACATGTACTACCTGCGCGGGCTGGTGAATTCCAACCGCGACACGGTGTTCCTGCAGCGGGTCTGGGCGCTGGACGCCAGCCGCCGCGACCTGGCCACGCCGAACCAGGCCTACGCCGACTTCAGGATCGTCGCCGAGCGCTTCTCCAACAGCCGTTATGCCGGCGAGGCGCGCGAGCGGATGGCGGAGCTGCGCAACATGTTCGCCCGCCACGAGGTCGAAACCGCGCTGTACTACCTGCGCCGGGGCGCATGGGTCGGCGCCGCCAAGCGCGCCACCTACACCCTGGAGACCTACCCGGAGAGCGCCTTCCAGAACGATGCGGTGGCGGTGCTGGCCGAGTCCTACACCCAGCTGGGCAACGACGCCCTCGCGGCCGACGCACGCCGGGTGCTGGAACTCAACGCCCCCGATCACCCCTGGTTGCGCGGCGACTGGCCCGACTATCCGTGGGCGGTCCGCAAGCTCAACCCGTTCGCCGGCGAGAAATCCCCGCTGCAGCGGGACTGACCCCCGGGCACCGGAGGGGCTGCGGCGAGCCGATTCCCTAGGAGCGGCCCATGGCCGCGAAGGCCGCGGGCGGCGCCGGTTGCCGTGACGATGTTCCCGGGCGCAGCAGCCGGCTTCAGCCGCCCGCCCTAGCGCTCGCGCTCCCAGTCGAAGCCGGACAGCTGCGCCAGTTCCTCGGGGGTGAGCACGCCCACGTGGTGCAGGCCGTGCACCACCCAGGTCGGATACGAGCCCACGCCCGCCGCCGCGCATTCGCGCGCGACCGGCCCGCCGCGGCCCTGCGGACTGCATTCGACGTAGGGAAGCCGCGGCGCCGACGCGCCGAACAGGCGCGCCTGGCGCCGGCAGTTGCCGCACCAGGAGGCGCCGTAGTATTTCGCGTCGATCGCATCCAGGTGGGCCACCAGCGCCGCCACCCGTGGATTCTCCGGTCGCCGGTCCAGCACGCCGCTGGCTGCGACGTGCAGGACGGCCACCACCCCCAATGCCAGCAGCCCCCCACCCAGCCACCAGGCGCCGCGGCTGCGATCGGATGCGCCGGCCCTGCGGACATGGACCACGCCGAAGATCGCGGCCATCGTCGCCAACGAGGCCATGCACCAGCCGCAGATCGCCTGCAGCGACAGGATCCCGGCCGCGGTCAGGTACACGCTGATCGCCAGCCCCAGCAGCGAGAGCCGCGACAACCGCCGCCAGCGCCGCGCGGCCGAGCGCCCGGTGGCGGCGGCCAGGGCGAGCAGCGCGTACATCGCGAAGCCCCAGAGCGCGATCGGCAGCCCGAACAGCGTCGACCAGCGGCTCTGGGCGATCGCGTCGCAACCGCCCCCCTCGGCGCAAAAGGCCGGCGCCGCATCGCCCCAGGCGGCCACCATGAGATAACCGGTCAGGAACAGGCCGAGGGCCGCGAGCGCCAGCACCACGCGATCGGGCGGCAGCCGCGGCGCACGCGCCGCGGTCCTGGCTCCGGAGACCGGGGCGGTGGTCGCTGCAGGATGCTGGCGGGTCTGCTTGCGCTTCTTTCTGGCCATGGGTCCGTGTCGGAGTGACGGATCGCGATTCTAACGGCAGCCGCGCGGGCCGCTGCCTGTGTGCATGGAACGCTCTTGCGGAGCGGGTTCGGGCGACAACTCAGCCGGCGTAGCCGTTGCTGATCGGATAGCGACGCTCGCGGCCGAAGGCCCGATGCGAAACCTTCGGCCCAGGAGCGGCCTGGTGGCGCTTCCATTCGCTGATGCGTACCAGCCGCAGCACCTTGTCGACCGTCCCCGGATCGAAGCCGGCGGCGACGATCTCCTCGCGCGACTGCTCGCGGTCGACGTAGCGCAGCAGGATCGCGTCGAGCACGTCGTAGGGCGGCAAGGAATCCTCGTCCTTCTGGTCGGCGCGCAGCTCCGCCGAGGGCGGACGCGAGATCACCGCCGGCGGGATCACCGGCGCGCCGGCCACGGTGTTGCGCCACCGCGCCATGGCGAAGACCTCGGTCTTGTACAGGTCCTTGATCGGCGCGTAGCCGCCGGCCATGTCGCCGTAGATGGTGGCGTAGCCCACCGCGTATTCGCTCTTGTTGCCGGTGGTGAGCAGCAGGCCGCCGAACTTGTTGCTCATCGCCATCAGCAGCGCGCCGCGGGTGCGCGACTGCAGGTTCTCCTCGGTGACGTCCGCTTCCATGCCCTCGAATGTCCCGGCCAGCGCGTCGAGGAACCCCTGGAACGGCGCCTCGATCGGCACCGACAGCAACCGCACCCCGAGGGCCCTGCACTGCTCTGCGGCCAGGTCGTTGCTCAGATCCGCGGTATAGCGCGAGGGCATCGCCACCGCGGTGACGTTCTCCGCGCCCAGCGCATCGACCGCGATCGCCAGCACCACCGCCGAGTCGATGCCGCCCGAGAGCCCGAGCCACAGCTTCGAGAACCCGTTCTTGAAGCAGTAGTCGCGGACCCCGCGCACCACCGCGCGCCAGGCCATCGCGTCGCGCCCCCCGTCGGTTTCCAGTGGCCACTGCACCGCGGTCAGCTCGCGGCGCTCCGGGTGGTAGTCGGCGACCAGCCAATGTTCCTCGAACGCGCGTGCGGCGTGGTGCACCTTGCCGTCGGCGTCTGCGAGCACCGAGCTGCCGTCGAACACCAGCGCGTCCTGGCCGCCGACCACGTTGAGATAGGCGAGCGCCACGGCGCTCTCGCGGATGCGCTCGGCCAGCAGGGCATCGCGCTGGGCATGCTTGCCGCGCTCGAACGGCGAGGCGTTGGGCACCAGCACCAGCTCGGCGCCCGCGGCCGCGGTGTCGTGCAGCGGCTCGGCGAACCACAGGTCCTCGCAGATCACCAGCCCCACCTGCACGCCGCCCACCTCGAACACGCAGGCGCCGCCGTCGGGGTCGACGTGGAAGTAGCGGCGCTCGTCGAACACGTTGTAGTTGGGCAGCTCGCGCTTGCGATAGGTGGTCTCGACGCGGCCGTCGCGGAGCACGCTGGCCGAGTTGTAGAGCACGCTGCCGGCCGACTCCGGCCAGCCCACCACCGCGACGATGCCGGTGGCCGCCTTCGCCACCTCGCGCAGCGCGTCCTCGCAGTCGGATAGGAACGAGGGCCGCATCAGCAGGTCTTCGGGCGGGTAGCCGCTGATCGCCAGTTCCGGGAAGAGCACGATATCGGCCCCGAACTCCTCGCGCGCCTCGACGATCATCAGCGCGATGCGCTCGGCATTGCGGGCGACGGCGCCGACCGGGAAGTCGAACTGGGCGAGGGCGATGCGCAGGGGCTTGGTCATGTCGGGACGGTCCTGGGAGCGAATGGCATCAGCGTACATAGCCTGCCGCGCCCATTGTAGGAGCGCGCCATGCGCGCGAAGCCCGGAGCGGGTGGCCACGCCGGGAATCGCCGCCGACCCCGCCGGAGCTTCCCGCGGCCTTCGCGGCCATGGGCCGCTCCTACGGGCAGGAAGACTTCCGGGAAGGCGAAACGCGGCGAGGCGCCACGAGAAAGGCCGCCCGGAGGCGGCCTTCTTGCGATCCCGCGGGCGGGCTCCCGCCCCGGGGAGACCGAATCCTCAGCCCTGCAGCAGCTTCGCCAGCGCCGCGCCGAGGTCGCCGGGCGACTTCACCGTGGTCACGCCGGCCTTCTCCAGCGCCGCGAATTTGCCCTCCGCGGTGCCGGCGCCGCCCGAGGCGATCGCACCGGCGTGGCCCATGCGCTTGCCCTTCGGCGCCGACGCGCCGGCGATGAAGCCGACCACCGGCTTGGTCACGTATTCGCTGATGAATTCGGCGGCCTCCTCCTCGGCCGAGCCGCCGATCTCGCCGACCATGATGATGCCGGCGGTCTGCTCGTCGTCCTGGAACAGCTTCAGGCAGTCGATGAAGTTCAGACCGTTGATCGGGTCGCCGCCGATGCCGATCACCGTCGACTGGCCCAGGCCCGCGTCGGTGGTCTGCTTGACCGCCTCGTAGGTGAGCGTGCCCGAGCGCGAGACGATCGCCACCTTGCCGGGCTGGTGGATGTGGCCCGGCATGATGCCGATCTTGCACTCGCCCGGGGTGATGATGCCCGGGCAGTTGGGGCCGACCAGCACCACGTCCTCGTACCCCTTGAGCACGTTCTTGACGCGCAGCATGTCGAGCACCGGGATGCCCTCGGTGATGCAGACGATGACCTTGATGCCGGCATCGGCCGCCTCGAGGATCGCGTCGGCCGCGAACGGCGGCGGCACGTAGATGACCGAGGCGTCGGCGCCGGTCTCGCTGACCGCCTCGGCGACGGTGTCGAAGACCGGCAGGCCGAGGTGCTCGCTGCCGCCCTTGCCGGGGGTGACGCCGCCGACCACCTTGGTGCCGTAGTCGAGCATCTGCTCGGCGTGGAAGGTGCCCTGCTGGCCGGTGAAGCCCTGCACGATGACCTTGGTGCTCTTGTTGACCAAAACGCTCATTCGATTTTTCCTACCTGTTCTGTGACCGGATCGGCTCCGGCTCGGCGGGCATCGGCGCTGCCGATGCCCTTGCGTCATGCCTCCACACCCCCACCCCGCCGCTTCGTGGCGGGGTCGCCCCCTGACTCAGGGGGCTATCGAGGCGGCCTCGAAACCTCGGTCGATCATGCGGCCTTGGCGGCCGCGACCGCCTTGCGGGCGCCGTCGTTGATGTCGTCGGCGGGGGTGATCGCCAGGCCGGAGTTCTTCAGCAGCTCCTTGCCGGCCTCGACGTTGGTGCCTTCCAGCCGCACCACCACCGGCACCTTGACGTCCACTTCCTTGACCGCGGCGATGATGCCCTCGGCGATCATGTCGCAACGGACGATGCCGCCGAAGATGTTGACGAAGATCGCCTTCACGTCGGCATCGCTGAGGATCAGCTTGAACGCCTCGGTCACCCGCTCCTTGTTGGCGCCGCCGCCGACGTCGAGGAAGTTGGCCGGCTCGCCGCCCTCCAGCTTGATCACGTCCATGGTCGCCATCGCCAGGCCGGCGCCGTTGACCATGCAGCCGATGTTGCCGTCCATGGTCACGTAGTTGAGATCGTGCTGGCTGGCGGCCACCTCGGTCTCGTCCTCCTGGCGGATGTCGCGCATCGCCACCAGGTCGGCATGGCGGAAGGAGGCGTTGTCGTCGGAGTTGACCTTGCCGTCCAGCACCGCGAGGTCGCCGTTCTTCAGGATCGCCAGCGGGTTCAGCTCGACCAGCGACAGGTCCTTCTCGTTGAACAGCCGGTACAGGCCCATCATGATCCTGGTCAGCTGGTTGACCTGCTTGCCGTTCAGCCCCAGCGCGAACCCGAGCTCGCGGCACTGGTAGGGCTGCAGGCCCTGCACGAAGTTGATGTTGAGGGTCTGGATCGCGTCGGGGTTCTCCTCGGCGGTCTTCTCGATCTCCACCCCGCCCTCGCTGGAGGCGATGAAGGTGACCGACTGAGTGCCGCGGTCGACCAGCACCGACAGGTACAGCTCCTTGGCGATGTCGGTGGCCTGGGTGACCAGCACCGTGTCCACCGGCAGCGCCACGCCCGCCGACTGGTAGGTCTCCATCTTCGTGCCGAGCATCGCCTTCGCGGCGGCGCGCACCTCGTCGAGGGTCTTGCACAGCTTCACGCCGCCGGCCTTGCCGCGACCGCCGGCGTGGATCTGCGCCTTGACCACCCAGAAGTCGCCGCCGATCGCCTTGGCGGCGTCGACCGCCTCGTCCGCGGCGCGCGCGACGCGCCCTGCGGGTACCGCGATGCCGTAGTCGGCAAAGAGCTGTTTCGCCTGATACTCGTGGAAATTCATGTGGGGTCCATGCGTGGGAGGGTCGTGGGCATGCCGGCGCGGTCGAACGCGACCATGGTGGCCGGAATGCTTCGCCGCGCACGGGCGATCGCAGGCGCGGGGCCGGCGAAGGGCGCGGACGGCCCGCTATTCTCGCCGATGCGGCCGGCGCGGGCAAAACCGACCTTGGTCGGGGGCCGGATGGGCCCCGGGCGAGCGCCGTGGGCCACGGCTCTATACTCGCCGCAAGCCCGCATCGGCCAGCCGCTTGTTCGCGATCCCGGTCCCTCCCGTCTACACCGCAGGCGTGCTGCGGCGCGAGCTCTACCTGCTGGCGCTCTACCGCCTGCTGGAAGCGAGCCTGCTGGGCCTGATGGTGTTCAGCCCGGTGGGCGCGCTGATCGGCGAGCCGCACAATGCGGTGCTGGCGCAGGCCACGTGCCTGGCATACCTGGCGGCGTCGCTGGCGCTGCTGCAGTGGACCCGCGGCGCGAAGGCCAGCCTGCCCGAGCAGGCGCTGATCGGCGCCGGCGTGGACGTGGTGGTGGCGACGCTGGCGGTGCACGCGCTGCCCACCGCCGGGCCCGGCGTGGCGCTGATGCTGCTGGTGAACCTGGGCGCGGCCTCGCTGTTCCTGCCGCTGCGCCTGGGGCTGTTCACGGCCTGCTTCGCGGCGCTGGCGCTGCTGGCCGAGTACGTGTGGTCGCAGGTGCACGAGAGCGGCGCGCAGCGGCCGCTGGCCGAGATCCTGATGTTCACCGTCAGCTTCTTCGCCATGGTCACCCTGACCCACCTGTTGGGCCGGCGCCTGCGCGAAAGCCAGGCCCTGGCCGAGCGCCGCGGCCAGGAGGCCGAGAACCTGGCCGGCATCAACGAGCTGATCATCCGCCGCATGCGCACGGGGGTGCTGATGGTCGACGACGGCCGCCGCGTGCGCATGGCCAACGAGGCGGCGCTGCGCCTGTTCGGCGACGCCTCCGACAGCCTGGAAGGGCGGACGCTGGCCGAGCTGTCCCCGGAACTGGGCGCGCGCCTGGAGCGCTGGCTGCAGGGCGGCGCGCTCGACGACACGCCGCTGCTGCACGGCCCGGAGCAGTTGGAGATCCAGCCGCGCTTCGCCCGCCTGCTGACCGAGGGCGACACGGTGCTGGTGTTCCTCGATGATGCCTCGCTGGTGGCGCGCCGCGCCGAATCCCTCACCCTGTCGGCGATGGGCAGGTTCTCGGCCAGCCTGGCCCACGAGATCCGCAATCCGCTGGCGGCGATCAGCTACTCGGTACAGCTGCTGGAGGAGTCCCCGGACCTGCCCGAGAGCGACCGCCGCCTGGTGCAGATCATCCACCAGCAGTGCCAACGCACCAACGGCATCGTCGAGAGCGTGCTGGGGCTGGCACGGCGCGAGCGCGCGGTGACCGAGCAGTTCGACCTGGTGGCCTTCGTGCGGCGCTTCGTCGACGAATTCCAGCAGCTGGTACCGACCGAGAACGGCGCGCTGCGCAGCGCCGGCCGCGAGCGTCCGCTGCAGGGCATGTTCGACCGCCGCCACCTGCACCAGGTGCTCACCGTGCTGGTGCAGAACGCGATCAACTACGGGCGCATGCCCGGGGAATCGGCGCGCGTGACCATCGCCGTGGCCGAACGCGAGGGCCGCCCGGCGATCGAGGTCAACGACCGCGGGCCGGGCATCCCCGAGGCGGTGGTGCCGCAGCTGGGGCGGCCGTTCTTCACCACCTCCGAGCACGGCACCGGCCTGGGCCTCTACATCGCCCGCGAGCTGTGCCGCGCCAACGGCGCCAGCCTCGACTACGTCGCCGTTCCCGGCGGCGGCGCCTGCTTCCGCATCCTCTTCTCCGGCCGCAACCCCCTGCTCTCGTAGCGCCCCGCCCCCGCGAAGCGGCCGCGCCCGCCCGGCAGCAGCGGCCTCGCCCGTAGGAGCGCCCCATGGCCGCGAAAGCCGTGGGACCCTCCGGCCAGACCGGCGGCGATTGCCGGTGTTGCCAGCCGCGCCGGCTTTCGCGTGCATGGCACGCTCCTACGGACCGGTCCACCACGGACAGCGTTGGCGGGCGCCCATCGGGTCGCCGATCTCGCAATGCAGCAATCCGCTTGGCGCCCCCTTTGGGGCCCCTCGGACTCGGCGACTGACCCATTGCGACGCATCCGCTGACACGCAGCGCTCAAGTCGTGCCATGCGCGGCCGATAACGGCCTTGAGGCGGACCCCTGCTCTCGCCGACGTGACCAAAACCGCGCGAAATGGCCCATTTTTGCCACCAAGTCCGTGCTCTAGGGCACAATACCTACCGTCGCCCGTACGAGTTCCCCCTAGTGACAGAGAACCGCAGCGTCCTCATCGTCGACGACGAGCACGACATCCGGGAATTGCTGGTGCTGACCCTCGGCCGGATGGGCCTGCGCACCGATACCGCCCCGAACCTCAACGCCGCCCGGCAGATGCTGGGCACCGTGGCCTACGACCTCTGCCTCACCGACATGCGCCTGCCCGACGGCTCCGGCCTGGAGCTGGTGGCCGAGATCTCCACCCGCTTCCCCAACACCCCGGTGGCGGTGATCACCGCCTACGGCAACGTCGAGGCCGCGGTAGAAGCGCTCAAGGCCGGCGCCTTCGACTTCGTCAGCAAGCCGGTCGACATCCACATGCTGCGCGGCCTGGTCAAGCAGGCGCTGGACCTCAACGAGCGCGGACGCGCGCAGACGGACGACGCCGGCCGCCTGTTCGGCGAGTCCGAGGCGATGGTGTCGCTGCGCCGCACCATCTCCAAGGTGGCGCGCAGCCAGGCCCCGGTGCACATCAGCGGCGAGTCCGGCACCGGCAAGGAATTGGTGGCCCGTACCATCCACGCCCAGGGCGCGCGCGCGGCCGGGCCGTTCGTGCCGGTCAACTGCGGCGCGATCCCCGCCGAGCTGATGGAAAGCGAGTTCTTCGGCCACAAGAAGGGCAGCTTCACCGGCGCCCACGTCGACAAGCCCGGCCTGTTCCAGGCCGCCGACGGCGGCACCCTGTTCCTGGACGAGGTGGCCGAGCTGCCCCTGCCGATGCAGGTCAAGCTGCTGCGCGCGATCCAGGAGAAGACCATCCGCCCGGTGGGCTCGTCGAGCGAAGTCAACGTCGACGTGCGGATCCTCTCGGCCACCCACAAGGACCTGGCCACCCTGGTCGACCAGGGCAGCTTCCGCCACGACCTGTACTACCGCATCAACGTGATCGGCCTGCAGGTGCCGCCGCTGCGCGAGCGCGACGGCGACCTGCCGCTGCTGTCGACGGCCATCCTGCAGCGCCTGGCCCATGCCATGCACCGCGCCACGCCGGGGCTCGCGCCCGCCGCGCTGCAGGCGCTGGAGGAGTACGCGTTTCCCGGGAACGTGCGCGAGCTGGAGAACATCCTCGAGCGCGCCCTGGCCATGGCCGAGGGCGAGGCCATCCAGGCGGAGGACCTGCAGCTGCCGCGCGGCGCCGCCGCCGCGATGGCCGCGGGCGGCGCGGGTACCGGCAGCGCGGCAGGCCAGGGCGCAGCGCCCAGGCCGGGCGCCGACCCTCGCACCCTCAGCCCCTACGACACCGCTTCCAGCGCCCTGCCCTCCTACATCGAGGAGATCGAACGCGCCGCCATCCAACAGGCGCTGCAGGAGAACCGCTTCAACAAGACCAAGACCGCGGCGGCGCTGGGCATCACCTTCCGGGCGCTGCGCTACAAGCTCAAGAAGCTGGGGATCGAGTAGCTCCGCCCCGGGACCGCGCGCCCCTACAGGAGCGGCCCATGGCCGCGAAAGCGCGCGCGCCTCGACCCTACGCGATAGCTGAGCTGCCCCCTGATGCAACGCATCCCTCGGTCGCCTTGCTACGGCCCACCCGCTCCGACGACAATCCGGCGCCATGACGCGCTGGAAAGCCTCATCCATCCACCTGGCACTCAGCGCCGTCGTCGCCAGCGCGGTGTTCGCCCTGTTCGTGCTGGTCTGGTACCCCCCGCCGCTGTTCGGCGCCACCGGCGGCACCCGGCTGCTGCGCACCATCCTGCTGGTCGACGTGGTGCTCGGGCCGCTGCTCACCTTGGTGGTCTACAAACCCGGCAAGCGAGGGCTGAAGTTCGACCTGGCGACCATCGCCACTTTGCAGGTATGTGCACTGGTCTACGGCCTGTTCGTCGCCTTCCAAGCGCGCCCTGCCTATATCGCAGTCCTGCCTTATCGCGCCACGCTGGTGCGCGCCGACGAACTGTATCCGCACGATCCGGCGCCTGCGGGCCGCTATGCCAAGACACCGCTATGGGGCGCCGAGCCGGTCGGGGTGGACGACCCGTCGAGAGAAGCCAAGCGCGCCCTGCTCGATGATTTCCTGGCCGGCAAGCCAGACATCGACTATCGGCCCGGTTACTACGTCCCTCTCGACCAACGCATGGCGGCCATCGCCAGAGAAGCCGAGCCGCTGCAGCGGCGCATGGAGAGCGATGCCCCTGAACATCAGCGCTACGTAGCCTGGTTGCGCGAGAGAGGCCGGAACACGTCCGACGGACTTTACGTCCTGCCATTGATCACGCCCGTCGACGAGCTCGAAGTGGTGCTCGACGCCCGCGATGCCTCCGTCGTGGGCTTCCTGCCAGCCCCTCCACCGCCCGCTTCGAAGTAACGGCCTTCTTCGATTTAAACCTGAACGGGCTCACACTTCACCCGCTGGGACGCCGTTTGGGCTTGGCCGCGACGCGTCACTTTCGACAGAAAAGTGACATTTTTTGTCATATCCTCAAGACTTGCAGAAACCGGCGCCCCGGCTTTTGTGATCCACCACGAAACCACTTGTTGACCGCCCCCGCAATGTCCGGATTGGCACGTATTGTGCGTACCTACCGTCGCACGTGCGGTGTCGCACGGCTGCCCAACGGACCCGGTTCAGCCGGCCCACGCGGCACGTGAAGCAAAATCCACTCCTAGGGGATACACATGAAGAAGATGCAGAAGGGCTTCACCCTGATCGAACTGATGATCGTCGTCGCGATCATCGCCATCCTGGCGGCCATCGCGCTGCCGGCCTACCAGGACTACCTGATCCGCTCGCAGGTCTCCGAGGGCTCGACGCTGGCTTCCGGCGCCAAGACCGCCGTGGCCGAGTTCTACAGCAACAGGGGCACGTTTCCGACTGCAAACGAGTCGGCTGGCCTCGCCAACGCCGCGTCCATCGTCGGCAAGTACGTTTCCAACGTCAACGCCGCGAATGGCACCATCGCAGCCACTTTCAGTGGTCCTGCTGCGAATGCCAAGATCTCCGGCGATATCCTGATCTTCTCGGCGATCACCAATGCCGGCAGCATCGAGTGGACCTGCACGAGCACCACGATCGACGACAAGTACCTGCCGACGTCCTGCCGCTGATACCCCACTCAATGTAGCAATGGCGTTTCGAGGGCCGCACTTGTGCGGCCCTCTTCTTTTTGAACGGACATGCAGAACTTTCGAACTTGGGCCCCCTGGCTTGGCTTGGTCGCCAGCGTCGCCCTTGCGGGTCTGGCCTATCGCCCAGGCCTTTCCGGCACATTCCACTTCGACGACTTCGCCAACCTGCCAACGCTTGGCGCAATGGGCCGTATCGACAACTGGCCAACATTTTGGCGCTACGTTACATCGGGGCACGCCGATCCGACCGGCCGACCGATCTCGGTACTGAGCTTCTTGCTGGATGCTCGCGACTGGCCCGCAGAGCCCTATCCCTTTCTCCGTACCAACCTGCTGCTGCATCTCTGCAACGGCGTGCTGCTCGCCTTGCTCTTGACCCGTCTAGGCTGCCTTGTTTCTGGCTCAATGCAGGAGTCCAAACTCGGTGATGGCAAGGTGCGGGCACGAATGGCCGGAGTACTCGGTGCAAGTTTCTGGATGCTGCATCCGCTCTTCGTATCCACCACGCTCTATGTCGTTCAGCGCGAGGCGATGTTGCCGGCCACATTCGTTCTGATCGGACTCCTGGTCTGGCTGCGAGCGCGCCGTCTCTTCCAGACTGAGCGTGACAAAACGGGCCTAGCTCTCATGGCGCTCGGGCTTGGTGGCTGTACGGCATTGGCAACCCTGAGCAAGGCCAATGGCGCACTGCTACCGGCTTTCGCCCTGGTGATCGAGGTGGTGGTGCTGAAGCGGTTGGATCCGATACGCCGGCCCGCGGTCTATCGCCGCGCGATGTTCGCCTTCGCCTGGATTCCTACGATAGCTATCGCAGCCTACTTACTTGGCGCCGGTTGGAACGGGCTATTTCACGGCATCTCGGACAGCCGCCCATGGACTCTGGGCCAACGGCTGCTGACCCAGCCGCGTGTCATCCTGGAGTACCTGAACTTGCTATGGATGCCCAGGCCATTCGGATCGGGCATCTTCAATGATCATGTGCAGCCATCCAATTCCCTTTTTTCTCCGATCAGCACGGCGCTTTCGTTGGCAACCCTGCTCGCGCTGAGCGCGGGAAGCTGGACCTTTCGCCGTAGGTATCCATTGGCCGCATTGGCAATCTTCTTCTATTTCGTCGGCCAACTCATCGAGTCGAGCACGATAGCGCTCGAACTCCAGTTTGAGCACCGCAATTATCTGCCTTCCATGCTCATGTTCTGGCCGCTTGCCGCGTGGCTGTGTGGCTTCCGCCTATCCGCCGGCGACTCCGGTGCCAACACCTTCTCACTGATGCGACCGTTGTTGGCGATCGCCCTGGTAGTTGGGCTGGCCAGCATGACGCATATGCGTGCGAGCCTCTGGGGAGACACGCGAACACAGGCCATCCTTTGGGCCGAGCTCAATCCCGACTCGGCGCGTGCCCAGGCGTATGCGGCCAGCGTCGAAGTCGAGAACGGTCGGCCCGACCAAGCCAGGCATCGGCTGCGACGTGCGCTGAACAACAACCCAGACGACATCCAGCTTGCCTTGGGTCTCTTCTCAGCAGAATGCACCATCGGCAATGTAGCATCCGACACACTCACAGATGCCGCTACTGCATTTGCCAGGACACGCGAAGTAGGCGGGCTACTTACCAGTTGGTTCGCGCAAGCAATCACGCGAGCCGAGAAGCGTCCATGTCCAGAGCTCAACCTGGAAGTGCTTGAGGGTCTCATAGAAGCGGCGCAAGCCAATCGATTCCTGCAGTCACGACCCGCTCGCAGGCAGGACCTCCTGCACCTCCACGGAAGAATCGCCCTTGCGCGCGCTCGCCCGAACGTCGCCCTAGCCAGCTTCAATCAAGCCTTGGAGGAGCAAGTAAGGCCTGGCTTCGCACTCGAGCAGGCAGCGTTGCTCGGAGCCGCAGGATATCCGGCGCTCGGATTGGCCCACCTTGATCACTACGATGCCATGGAGCCAGAGAAGTTCACTCCGGGCTTCGGGATGCCCCGCATACACATGTGGGTGCTGGACATGCAAGGCTATTGGAAGAGGGAGATGATTCACCTGCGCGAAGTTCTAATGAAGGACTCAACGCCTGTCCGCGTGGGGGCGCATTGATGCTGCGCGGTGATCCGAAGGCTCATGGCAGTTCGGCGCTACCATCTGCCCGAACATGGATGCTCGTCGGTCTGCTGCTGACGATCGCCGCGTACTGGTCCGGCCTCTCAGGCGCGTTCCTGTTCGATGACTACCCTAATATTGTCAACAATCAAGCTTTGCATTTGAAAGACTTGGATGTGCCGGGATTGTCCCGGGCGGCCCTTTCCTCACCATCAAGCGAATTGAAACGACCGCTTGCGTCGCTCAGCTTCGCCTTCAATCACCTGGCGACTGGTTTGGATCCCTTCTGGATGAAGGCGACCAATCTGATCATCCACCTCCTCAATGGTCTGCTTGTTTACGGCCTGGCAAAGCGGCTGTTGCGTCTGGCCGACGGCGGCGATACGCCCCGCCTCGGAGGAGTCGCGGCAGCGATCGCTTCGGGGTGGCTACTACTGCCAATCAATCTGAGCGCCGTGCTCTATGTGGTGCAGCGAATGGAGGGTTTGGCGAACCTGTTCGTACTCTTTGGTCTCTGGTTGTACGTCAAGAGCCGGCAGCGAATGCAAAGCAGGGGAACCGGGGTATGGTTGTGCATAGCAAGTCTTGCCATTCCTACGGCACTGGGGGTCCTGGCGAAGGAGTCGGCCGTCATGCTTCCGCTCTATGCATTCTGCGTGGAATGGCTGTTGTTCGGATTCCTGACCAGTCGTGCCGACAGGCGCGATGTCAGGATCCTCGCCACGTTCGCATTGCTCCTTGCCGTGCCACTCGTGGCCGGCCTGCTGTGGCTGCTGCCGAGCGTACTGAACCCGGAAAACTGGGCCGCGCGGGACTTTACCTTGGGCACTCGCCTACTGAGCGAAACGAGGATCGTGACTGGGTACATTCCATGGACGTTGTTTCCCACCCCCAGCTCGCTGTCGTTCTATCATGATCAGGTAGAGGTATCAGCGGGGTTGTTCTCTCCTTGGACGACTTTCGCCAGCATCATCTTTCTGGTCGCCTTGGCCGTGATTGTCTGGACGATGCGGAAGCGCGCGCCGCTGGTTTCGCTGGGACTGACGTTCTTCCTGGGAGGACACCTTCTTACGGGCACTATCCTTCCGCTGGACTTGGTCTACGAGCACCGCAATTACTTCGCCAGCTTCGGCCTGCTGCTCACGATCGTGCCTTTCCTCGCCGTCGACAGTGCCCGTTCATTCGCCCGGTTCCGGTGGATGCTGCTTGGCCTGCTTCTCGCTGGTTGGTTCAGCCTGACGACCTTCACCGCATATGCTTGGGGCGACCCGCTGCGGCTAGCTCGGGATCTGGCAACTCGCAATCCGAATTCTCCACGCGCCCAGTACGAACTCGGGTTCACGTACGTTGTCTACTCGCACTATTTGCCCAGTTCCCCGTTCGTTTCGCTCGCATACGAACAGTTGGAGTTGGCAGCCAGCCTTCCTCGCTCGCCCATCCTCGCTGAGCAGGCACTTATTATGATGAGCGCGCGGATGGGATCTCCGCAGAATGAGGAATGGTGGAACAACTTAATAATCAAGATGGCAAGGAGGAAGGCATCTGCGGACGACATCAGTGCCCTGGCAGCGCTCGCCACCTGCCAGGCCAATGGCGATTGCGATTATCAGGGGCGTACCCTGGTGCCGGCGTTCTTGGCCGGACTTGCGCATGCCAATCCCGAACCACGGCTGATGGCGACGTATGCAGAGTATGCATGGAACGTACTAAGGGATCCTGATCTGGCATTGCGGATGGCGAGGGAAGCGGCCCGAGCCAGTCCAACCGAACCAGCCTATCAAGTCACGTTGGTGCGCATCCTAACCGCGCTCGGGAATAAGGAGGAGGCGGAGCGCGCTCTAGGCGGGCTCCGGGCCCTCAATCATGGAGGGCAACTGGACGACGAAATCGAGAAGCTGACCCGTGTTCTGGCAGAACCGGCACACTGACCAGTGTTAGCGTGACGCAGCGCATACTTTGCTCGTATTTTCTGGCTAGCTTCTTGCTTCTGCTTTCCTATGAGTACCACAGGCAACCCGGAACCGGCCCTGGGTCGCAAAGTCATTTCAGGGGGAAGCGATGAAAAGAGAACGAGGGTTCACGCTCATTGAATTGATGATCGTCGTAGCGATCATCGCCATTCTGGCCGCGCTGGCATTGCCCGCCTACCAGGACTACCTGATTCGGGCCCAGGTGAGCGAGGGGGTCTCTCTTGCCACGGGAGCGAGGACGGCCGTCTGGGAGTATGCGGCCAACCATGGCCGCTTGCCGGCAAGCAATTCAAGCGCCGGTCTGCCAGCCAAGGGAACCATTGTTGGCAATTACGTCAGCGAGGTCGAGGTCGCCGCGGGCGGTATCCAGATAACTTTCGGCCGTGATGCCAATACAGATATCGCCGGCGCGACGCTGATCCTGCTGCCAACGCTCGCCTCAACTTCTGGCACCGTCGACTGGACCTGCGTTGGCGGAACGGTAGACAAAAAGTATCGGCCCACGATCTGCCGTTGATTCCTCAACAGCCGGCCTTGAGCCAACTCCAGTGCCCGCGGCCTTTAAGTTCGACGCGGGTAGTCTGAACTACCTTGCGGTTGCCCGCGCGGGAACGCCGACATAGACCTCGTCCGCCGCCAAGCTACCGCGGACGAGCGCCCCTGCTCCGACCACGACTCGGTCTTCGACTATCGATCCCGATAGAATCGTTGCGCAAGCCCCGATCCAGCAGCCGTCACCAATTACCACGCCGCGGGCCTCGGGTTCCCAGCGCTCGCACAACGGCGAACCATGCGCCAACCCGGGATCGGAATGGCTCAACACAGTAACCCTTGGGGAAAGCGCACTTCCATTGCCGATAGCAACAGGGCCCTCGAGATCGATGAGGCATCCAGCCCCGATATGGACGTCGTCTCCGACGCGTAAATTCGAGAACCCGTTTCGAAGATTGATGAAACGACATTCGTAGATACGTACGTTGCGCCCAATCCTTGCACCCAGCATTGCCAGGCACCGTGCGCGGAGTCTAGGGTGGATCAGGATCCGCGCAAGCAACTCCGCCACCATGTAAAGCCCAGCTCTAAGATCAGACACCCTTCTCTCCTCCGAAGAAGTCGCGTCTCATCAGCCAGATCCCAAGCATTGCAGCAATAGCGTCCATCATCAGCAGGACTGCGCGAGATACCAAAGCCAATGCCCCCATATCTGCATGCGTCATCCCAACGGCGGGAGCCAGTAAGACCATTGCGCCCTCGCGCACCCCCAACCCGCCTGGGAGCATGCTCAAAGCGCCGGCCACATACGAGAGCGACATCGCTGCAACAATAGCCAATGAATCTCTCGCGTCGAGCCCCGTTATGCTCACCACAAGAAGCCACCACCCAGCACAGTACAGGAGGATGTAAATCGCAAGCCTCGCGTACGTATCACGCGTCAACTCGCCCCCGGGCCCTCGCCCCACAGATTCGGCTTCACGCCTCAGGAAGGCGAACTTGGCTATGCGGGGTAAACACCTCCTTGCCAAGCGCGCTAGCTGCGCCAAGCTGTCCATGCTCAGTATCAGAGCACATCCGGCGAATGTAGCCAGTAAGGCAACTGCTGCGGCCATGAGGCCGCTGATCCACCCGACAAGGCAGGTGAGTGCTACACCAAGCACCACCATCAAGACCAGGATCGCGAGCTCGATATTCGCCCCGACCACGGCAGCGGTGGATCCGGGCGCGCGCAACATGCTGACTTGCATCGCGACGCCCCAGATTCGACCTGGCACGTACTTGGCAACCTGAGACACCAGGAATATCCCCAAAGCGGATGAGGACCGAGCACCCCCAGATGAAGATCGACTGACCAGCGCGGCAAATACGTGGCCGATCTGGACGTTACCGAACGAAAGCAGGAGCACCGACGAGACGGCTATGTGCCACCTAGCACCGGTGAGCATACCTACAATTACCGTCCAACTTTCGTGTACCAGCCAGGCAAAGATGATGACGACAGCCGATAGAATCGTACAACCCAGCGCCCGCCTAGCCTTCATCGCCGTTTCCAGTAGAGTCACAGGCGAAACCTCTCGATCGCCTGCAACTCATGATCCGCGAGTGCGGAGCACACCAAAGAGTGCGCGAGATCGTCACGATTGCTTCTTCAGCAGGAATACGAAGGAGGGCATCAATGGGAGAAGTAGATCGTGCACGACGCCCGGCAGCCGGCCAAAGGTCCTCATGACCCGTGGTTGCAATCCTTTGCCTTCAATGGATAGAGCTCTTTGTGGGATTGCGTTGCGCACGCTAAATCCACTTTGTCTGAACCATGATACGAGCCGCCAAGAGGTGGTCGAATAGGCATCCAACTCAGATGCGCATCTCGAGCCCAGCACTGTCATGGTTCTATGTGCAGTGCTTCGCGGCAGCCAATGTACGAACGGCCAGAACACGTGGGGTTCGATCGGCCACAGCAGGTTGGGGCCGGCGAAATAGCACACCCCACCCGGCACCAGAACACGATTGATATTTCTGATCAGCGCGAATGGATCGCGCACGTGTTCGTAGACTTGATTGCAGACGACCACGTCGATTGACGCACCCGGCAACGGAGGCTCCGGACCATCGAACTCGCCCACCATAAGCCTCAGATTGGAGTGTTCGGCCATTGCCCCGCGCCAAGCATCCCAGGGCTCTGGATCTATCCCGGTAACATGTCGCGCGATGCCAGCAAGTGTGGTTGCGATAGCGCCACTTCCGCAGCCAACGTCCAACCACGCGCCTTTGGAGACGCCGGGACCGAAGTTCCGCTCCATCGTGCGCCAGATCGCCAACGCCTTCCTATCTCGACCGACGTTGCTCCAGCGAGGTGTACGAGCGATATCGAGATCATGCATCTGCGACCGCTCCTCACATGCAGGCAAGTCGGCGGGCGACGACCTGAAGATCGAACGTCTTCAAGTGCGCCGCCATTCCCGGAGCAAACTCTTGCGCTGACCCTGCGACCGCTTGCGAGATAGCATCGGCGAATCCCTCTGCCGACGCCGACGCGGAAAGGACGCCACAAGGCGGATCGTCGAGCAGCCTCGGCAAATCGCCTACGGGCATAGCTATCACGGGGCAGCCCAGCTTAACTGCATCAGAGAAAACCACTGGAATACTCTCCACGCGGGATGGAATCAATAGCCAGTCCGCCCTCAAGAACGCCTCTTCCGCTGCCACCCGATCCAGAAAGCCCCGCAACACGACCGGCTTCCCAGCTGCACGCAGTTCTTCAACGCCTGATCGCACTATCGACTCAAGTGGCCCACCACCACAGATTTCCACGGCCTCGATGCGTTTCCAGTCGCTTTCATCCAGCATTTTCAGCGCATCTAGAAGCAGGTCAACGCCCTTGTTCTTGTGCCAACGACCCAGGAACAGCAGCCGGTACGGCGGTGCGGACTTCAGGGGCACGGATCGCTTGCTGCTAATACGGCGTGTGCTGGGCAGGAACTCGACTGGTCGTCCAGAAATTGCACGGGTGTCCTCAGCGAGCTTCAATCCATCTGACCAGCAACGCTCTGCATCTCGCAATACTCGCGCCAGACGCGCCCTGACAAGCGGAATTCGGCCTAATGTCCAGATATCGCTGCCCAATGTCCATACGGAATAGCTTGCGCCACACTTATCAGCGGCATATCGCGCCCAGTCGCCACAGGGCAACGCCCACAATGCAAGGATATGCCGAACGGGGCCATGCGCGATTGCCGCCTCAGTCGCTGCACGACCAGCCAGCATGACCTGCAGAATCCTCCATGCATCCATGGGATTCCACGGTCTTAGTGTCGATAGCGGTTGGTCTGGGCACGCGTAGCGAAACACCTCAACACCTGGACACCAGGCTTCATGGCCTGACGCACCACCAGGGGCGACGACACGAACGGGGAGCTCCTTGCTAAGCTCCTCTACGAGGTCCGCCGCGAATGACCCAGCGGCCTCGCTACCGTCTGCCTTGATTGGAAACGAGGACGTGATGGCAACCAGCGCTGGCTCAGTATTCACGGACGAATTGCCTTCAGGCGGTACCCTGCTGTCAACGCTGTCCATGCGGGTAGTGCGCGACCCAGGAGCCAACTCGCTGCGTTCACTAGCGGAACTAGTGCAGCCACGAATGGGAACAGCACTAATGACGGTCGTTTGTCCTCAATTGCCTTGCTCATCATCCCGGCAAGCGCGAGATTGAAGAGTAAACCGGCAGATTCGGCACTACCCAAGTTCTCTACAAGATCATCTACCAAGAACCCAGCCTCCGCCATCTCGCGCAGCAGGCCATGACAGGTATAGCGCTGGTAGTCGTGCGGCGCGTCGTGGACCGGATACAAGAAAGGCAGAGTGAGGAACAACTGCCCCCTTGGCTTCAGCACGCGCGCGATCTCCGCCAACGCTCCAGAAGGGTCACGAAGGTGCTCGAGCACCTCCAGCAGCAGCACCGTGTCGAAGCTGGCATCGGGAAATGGCAGGCTGGCAGCGTCCGCAAACACATCTGGACGAGCGCCGTACAGTCGGCCGCCCGTCGCAGGATAGTCGACACCTACGTATTCGCACTCTCTTGACAAGTGTCGTTCCATCCAGCGGTCTGCGCAACCGATATCCAGGACGAGACCGCGCGCATCTCGCTGCACCCAGTTCGCCGTTTTCTTGAAATCACCGAGCAGCCATTGCGGGTGAAACGGCGTTCTTCTGAGTCGCTCCATACAGCTCCGTATACGTGAGGCAGTCACACTCATACGTCACGCCGATACGTCAGTGCCGTGATCTGCTCGGAAACTAAACCGATCAAGAAAATGATGACGGCTGCACTGAACAGCAAGGTGCTCATGTTCGTAAATCGACCTTGGGTCGCAAACGTATAGACGTAATATCCAAGCCCAACAAGGAAGAACAGTACTGCCGTCGGAGCAAACAGCTTGAGGGGTGAGTACAGCGTTGCGATTTTGAAGATTATTAGCAGGAAACGGATGCCATCACGAATTGGCTTGATGTGGCTCTTTCCCAGGCGTTTCGCGACCGGCACGGGCTCGTAAGCCACGGAATAGGCACTACGAAAAAATGCCATAGTGCTGGTGGTCGGATAGCTGAAGCCATTGGGTAGAAGGTGCAGGAACTCGCGGAACTTCTGCGCCTTTGCCACGCGCAAGCCTGAGGTCAGATCCTTTACGTTGAATCCCGTCATGCGGCTCGCCAGCCAATTGTAGAAGGCGTTCGCGACCCCCCGGCTTAATCCCGCCTGCCCCGACCAGTCCCGGGCGCCGACCACCATGTCGTAGCCCTCCTCCAGCCGCGTCAGCAGGCGCGGGATGCTGGCCGCGTCGTGCTGGCCGTCGGCGTCCATGAACACCAGCACGTCGCCCCCGGCCACCCTGGCGCCACGCTTGATGGCCGCGCCATTGCCCATGGAATAAGGGGAAGACAGCACCTTGGCGCCGAGTTCCACGGCGATCCGGGCGGTCGCGTCGGTCGAACCGTCGTCGACCACAATGATCTCGGCGTCCGGCAGCAGCGCCCGCAGCCCCGGGAGGGTGCGGCGCAGCCCTTCGGCCTCGTTCTTGGCAGGCAGGATCACGGATATCTGCATATGGGCTCCCCTTCGCGACAGGGTAGCCGGAAGCCCCCGCGCCGTGGAAGCCGGGCTGTCCAGATGCGACGTCAGGCACGGTTCCTGCATGGCCTTGACCATGCAAGAATCGGACACGCTGCAGGCTGCCTCGTCCACCACATCGGCGCCCCTGCCTACGCAGCCCGGTTGGACGGGGGCCGGGGGACCAGGCACTGGCCTGTTCAAGGTCGACCGCACGTTGTTACGGTAAAGTCCCGAAATGCTAGGGGGAGATGGCTTCCAATGAGCGCAGTACCGACCGCCAACCTGATCGGCATCACCGGCATCGCCCGGCGCCTGGTGCTGGACGGCGCCCTGGACGACACCGCCGCCCGCGAGGCCCTGGACAAGGCCACCGCCCAGCGCAAGCCGATCGCCGGCTGGCTGCGCGAGCACAAGCTGGTCACCGGCGCCCAGCTGGCCGCGGCCAACTCCATCGAGTTCGGCATGCCGGTGTTCGACCCGGCCACCATGGACGCCAGCCTGGCGGCGGTGAAGCTGGTCAAGGAGGAGCTGCTGCGCAAACACTGCGTGCTGCCGCTGTTCAGGCGCGGCGGCAAGCTGTTCGTGGGCACCGCCGACCCCACCAACACCCACGCCCTCGACGAGGTGAAGTTCCACACCAACCTGGTGGTGGAACCGATCCTGGTGGACGAGGACGCGCTCAAGCGCACCCTGGAGATCTGGCTGGAGGTCAGCGACAGCTTCGGCGATGCCCTGGAGGACGCCGACGGGCTGGAGGGGCTGGACGTCGGCAGCGACGAGATCGCCGCCGAGAGCGCTTCCGACGTCAAGGGCGACGACACCCCGGTGGTGAAGTTCGTCAACAAGGTGCTGATCGAGGCCATCAAGAAGGGCGCCTCGGACATCCACTTCGAGCCCTACGAAACCGACTACCGGGTGCGGCTGCGCATCGACGGCATCCTGAAGCAGTCGGCCAAGATGCCGGTCAAGCTCAACCAGCGCATCACCGCGCGCCTGAAGGTGATGGCGCAGCTGGACATCGCAGAGAAGCGGGTGCCGCAGGACGGCCGCATCAAGCTCAACCTGTCCAAGACCAAGCAGATCGACTTCCGCGTCAGCACCCTGCCCACCCTGTTCGGCGAGAAGGTGGTACTGCGTATCCTGGACGCCAGCGCCGCCAAGCTGGGCATCGACAAGCTCGGCTACGAGGAGCACCAGAAGGCCCTGTTCGTCGAAGCGATCCAGAAGCCCTACGGCATGGTGCTGGTCACCGGCCCCACCGGCTCGGGCAAGACGGTGTCGCTGTACACCGCGCTCAACATCCTCAACGACGACCAGCGCAACATCTCTACGGTCGAGGACCCGGTGGAAATCCGCGTGCCGGGCATCAACCAGGTGCAGATGAACGTGAAGCGCGGCATGACCTTCGCCGCCGCGCTGCGCAGCTTCCTGCGCCAGGATCCCGACGTGATCATGGTCGGCGAGATCCGCGACCTGGAGACTGCCGAGATTGCCATCAAGGCGGCGCAGACCGGCCACATGGTGCTCTCGACCCTGCACACCAACGACGCCCCGCAGACCATCGCCCGCCTGATGAACATGGGCATCGCGCCGTACAACATCACCAGTTCGGTGACCCTGGTGATCGCGCAGCGCCTGGCGCGGCGGCTGTGCGACCGCTGCAAGAAGGTGGTGGAGCTGCCGGACGCGGCGCTGCTGGCGGAAGGGTTCACCGCCGACGAGGTGCATGCCGGCATCAAGCTGTACGAGGCGGTGGGCTGCGACGAGTGCACCAACGGCTACAAGGGCCGCTCCGGCATCTACCAGGTGATGCCGATGAGCGAGGAGATCCAGGAGATCGTGCTGCGGGGCGGCAACGCCATGCAGATCGCCGAGGTGGCGGAAAAGGCGGGGATCAACGACCTGCGCAAGTCGGCGCTGCAGAAGGCCCGGCAGGGGGTGACCAGCCTGGCCGAGATCAATCGCGTCACCAAGGACTGAATCGCCGGGCAGGCCGGAGCGACCCGCCCTGTAGGAGCGGCCCATGGCCGCGAAAGCCGACGAATCCAGGCTGCTGGGCGACAGGGACCCGGGATCGGCCCACCGGGGCAAATGGTTTGGCTCGCCAGGGTCCGGGCGATGCGGGGATCCAAGGAGTGCGGGCTTTCGCGGCCATGGGCCGCTCCTACGGGGGGCGGGTTGCCAGCCGGGGGCTCAAACCCTGCGGGGCGTCACAAACGCAAATTTCACAACGGCCCGCAACCGGCTACCATGCGGGCATCACCCGGCCCGGGGAGGCCGGTCCAGGGGAGTTGAACGATGGCCGTCACCCGTACCGCCGCCAAGACCGCCGCCCGCAGGAAGGCCGGCCAGCCCGCCAACGCCCGCAAGGGCGTGACCCTCGACACGTTCGTCTGGGAGGGCACCGACAAACGCGGCACCAAGATGAAGGGGGAGCAGCAGGCGAAGAACGCCAACATGCTGCGCGCCGAGCTGCGCAAGCAGGGCATCAACCCGACGGTGGTCAAGACCAAGCCCAAGCCGTTGTTCGGCAGCACTGGCCGGAGCATCACTCCGAAGGAAATTGCGGTCTTCAGCCGCCAAATCGCCACCATGATCAAGTCCGGCGTGCCGATCGTGCAGGCGCTGGAGATCATCGGCGGCGGCCACAAGAACCCCAAGATGGCGCAGATGGTCAACGACATCCGCCTGGAGATCGAGAACGGCACCTCGTTCTCCGAGGCGTTGGCCAAGTTCCCGGTGCAGTTCGACGAGCTGACCCGCAACCTGGTCGCGGTGGGCGAAGCGGCCGGCGTGTTGGAGACGGTGCTCGACAGCATCGCCACCTACAAGGAGAACCTGGAGACCCTGAAAGGCAAGATCAAGAAGGCGCTGTTCTACCCGGCCATGGTGATCGTGGTCGCGATCCTGGTCAGCGCGATCCTGCTGATTTTCGTGATCCCCCAGTTCGAAGCGGTGTTCTCTAACTTTGGCGCGGAATTGCCTGCGTTCACCCAGATGATCGTCGCCGCAAGCGACTTCATGGTCAGTTACTGGTGGGCCATGCTCCTCATATCGATCGCAACCATCACTGGCTTTATCTTCGCCTACAAACGCTCACCTTCGATGCAACATTTCATGGATCGCCTCATCCTCAAGATCCCGGTGCTTGGCCAGATCATGCACAACGCGGCAATCGCGCGCTTCTCGCGCACCCTGGCCACCACTTTCAAGGCCGGCGTGCCGTTGGTCGAGGCGCTGGAGTCGGTGGCCGGCGCCACCGGCAACACCGTGTACGAGAAGGCCACCCACCGCATCCGCGAGGACGTGGCGGTGGGTTACCAGATGAACATGGCGATGAAGCAGGTGAACTTGTTCCCACACATGGTGGTGCAGATGACCGCGATCGGCGAGGAGGCCGGCGCGCTCGACACGATGCTGTTCAAGGTGGCGGAGTTCTACGAGGAAGAGGTGAACAACGCGGTCGATGCGCTGTCCAGCCTGATCGAGCCGCTGATCATGATCTTCATCGGCATCGTGGTGGGCGGCATGGTGATCGGCATGTACCTGCCGATCTTCAAGCTGGCCGCGGTGGTCTGACGGTGCCGCACCGCTAGATGGCGTTCCTCGACCAGCACCCCGGCCTCGGTTTCCCGGCCGCGGCCGGATTCGGGCTGCTGGTGGGCAGCTTCCTCAACGTGGTCATCCTGCGCCTGCCGCGGCGCCTGGAATGGCAGTGGAAACGCGATTCGCGCGAGATCCTGGAGGAGCCGGAGCTGTACGATCCGCCGCCGCCGGGGATCGTGGTGGAGCGTTCGCACTGCCCGCATTGCGGGCACCAGCTGGCCTGGTACGAGAACATCCCGGTGTTCAGCTGGCTGGCGCTGCGCGGCCGGTGCCGCAGCTGCAGCGCGCCGATCTCGATCCAGTACCCGCTGGTGGAACTGCTGACCATGCTGCTGGTGGTGGCCTGCGTGTGGCGCTTCGGGTTCGGCTGGCAGGGATTCGGGGCGATCGTGTTCACCTGTTTCCTGATCGCGCTGTCGGGCATCGACCTGCGCACCCAACTGCTGCCGGACCAGCTGACCCTGCCGCTGATGTGGCTGGGATTGATCGCGGCCTCCGACAACCTGTTCATGCCCGCCAAACCGGCGCTGCTGGGGGCGATGGTGGGGTATGCCAGCCTGTGGACGGTGTGGTGGCTGTTCAAGCAGCTCACCGGCAAGGAGGGCATGGGCCACGGCGACTTCAAGCTGCTGGCGGCGCTGGGGGCCTGGTGCGGGCTGGTCGGGATCCTGCCGATCATCCTGCTGTCGGCGGTGGCCGGCGCGGTGATCGGCTCGGCCTGGCTGGCGATGAAGGGGCGCGACCGCGCCACACCGATCCCGTTCGGCCCGTTCCTGGCGATCGCCGGCTGGGTGGTCTTCATGTGGGGCGCCGACCTGATGGCCCTGTACGCCCGCTACACCGGCCTGTCCCTGTAGGAGCGGCCCACGGCCGCGAAAGCCGGCGCGGTGGGCAATACCGGGAATCGCCGCCAATCCGACCGGAGCCTCCCGCGGCCTTCGCGGCCATGGGCCGCTCCTACGGGAATGGGCTCGCCGCAGCCGCGCAGGAGCGGGCCATGCCCGCCGCTAGACGCCCGTTCCGGAGATACAATCCGGCCATGGCACTGCAGATCGAACGTTTCCGCCCCGGTATCGCCGAGCTTTGCCGGAAGTACCGCGTCAGCAGGCTGGACCTGTTCGGTTCTTCCGTGGGAGACGATTTCGATCTCCGTCGCAGCGACCTGGATTTTCTGGTCGACTTCGTGGACACCGGGCCGGAGGGCGCAGCAGACAGGTATTTCGGCCTCCAGGAGTCCCTCCAGGGGCTGATGGGCCGCCCAGTGGACCTGGTCGTCCGACGCGCCATCCACAACCCCTACTTCCTCGACTCGGCCGAGCGCCAACACCTGAATCTCTATGCAGCGTGATCCACGCGCCTGGCTATTCGACGTCATACAGGCCGGCGAACGGGTGCAGCGCTTCGTCAGCAAGCGGACCTATGCCGACTACCAGGCCGACGAACTGTTGCGCGCGGGAACGGAACGCCAGTTCGAGATCATCGGGGAGGCACTCAACCGGCTCGACCGCCACCATCCTGACCTGACCCCAAGCATCCGCGAACACCAAAAGATCGTGGGGTTTCGCAATGTGCTGATCCATGGCTACGCCATCGTGGATGATGCCGTCGTATGGAGCACCGCAACGGAAAAGCTGCCGACTCTGCTGGAAGACGCCCGAAAGTTGTTGGCCGCACTGGATGAAGCTGCTCCGTCCGGCGACACGGATCCATGAGCGATTACATCATCGGCCTGACCGGCGGCGTGGCGTCCGGCAAGAGCGAGGTTGCGCGACGGTTCGAGGTGCTGGGGATCGCCGTGGCCGATGCCGACATCGCCGCGCGCGAGGCGGTGGCGACGGGCAGCGCCGGGCTGGCGGAGGTGGTGGAGGCGTTCGGCGTCGAGGTCCTGGACGCGAACGGCGCGCTGGACCGCGCGGCAATGCGGCGCCGGGTGTTCATGGACGACGCCCAGCGGCGCCGGCTGGAGGCCATCGTGCACCCGCGCGTGCGCGCCGCGCTACGCGACGCCTGCGAGGCCGCCCCGGGTCCGTATGCCATCGCCGCCATCCCCCTGCTCGCCGAGGGCGGCGGACGGGCGACCTACCCGTGGCTGCAGCGGATCCTGGTGGTGGACGTGCCGCGCGCGGCACAGTTGGCGCGATTGCTGTTGCGGGACGGGATCGACGAGCTGTTGGCGAACCGGATGATCGACGTGCAGGCCACGCGCCAGGAGCGCCTGACGCTGGCCGACGACGTCATCTTCAACGACGGCCCGCTGGAGGCGCTGGACGCCCATGTGGCGGCGCTGGACCGACGCTATCGCGCGCTGGCGGCAGCAGCCGCGGAGCAGGCCCCGCTGTAGAACGCCCCCTCGTAGGAGCGTGCCATGCACGCGAAAGCCGGCGCCGGTGGACGCACCCGGGATGGGCCGCCAAATTAGCCGGAGACGCCCTCCTGAAATCAACGACAGTCCGCCGGAGGCTCCCGCGGCCTTCGCGGCCATGGGCCGCTCCTACAGGGGCGTTGGGGGCGACGCGAGAATCTTCAGCGGAGAGCGCGGATTGCCGCCTCGGGCTCCCGCTCGATGACGCGGAGCAGCGCCTTGGCCGGTCCTGTCGGCTCGCGCCTGCCTTGTTCCCAGTTGCGCAAGGTGCCCACCTCGACCGCGATCAGGCGCGCGAATTTGGCTTGCGAAAGACGGGTCATGGCGCGAATGCGCTTCACGTCGGTGGGGTCGACGTGGAATTCCCGGGTGGGAGCGCGCTCGCCCCGGGCGATCTCGCCCATTTCGGTCATGCTCTCTACCAGTTCGGCAAACAGTTTCCTGTCCATCGTCACCACCTTTCGTTCAGGGCGCGGAGAACCCGCTTCTCGTCTTCGCTGAGGTCATCCTTGACGTTCTTCGGATAGATCAGCAGTAGGCGGATCTGGTGCGCTGCCGCGAGATGAAAGTAAATCACCCGCGCGCCGCCACGCCCCTGGCCGCGACACGGATCTTGCGGAGGCCTCCAGTGCCCTGGATGACTTCGCCCGCGATCGGGTTGTCGGCGAGTTCGTGCTGGAACCGGGTGTATTCGTCCTCGCTGAGCAACGCCTCGACTTGCCGCGTGAACACGGAAGTCTCGATGAAGATCATGGCGGGCAAATGTACGCCATTGACGTATGTGCGTCAATGGCGTACAGACAGGCTGCCGGCGGCGCTTGTGTAGGAGCGCACCACGCTTGCGGGAATCGGCACCGGCCGTCGCCAGGCATCATTGCCGACCCCCATCGCAGCCTACCTTCGCAGCCATTGGGGGCTCCTACAGCCAGACGGCGTTCCAGAAGGGGTAGTCGGCGGGGCGGCGGGCGAGGCCGGCGCGGATCGGGTTGCCGACGATGTAGCGCGCCAGGCTGCGCAGGTCCTCGTCGCTGCGCAGCAGGTGGTCGTGGTAGGCCCTGCTCCATACGCGGCCGCTGCGTCCCGTGGCACGGTTGATCCGGCGTGCGCTGCCCGATTTCAGGGTTCGCAGCATGTCTGCGAGAGGGGTCTCGTCGTCCAGCCGGAGCAGGCAATGGACGTGGTCCGGCATGACCACCCATGCGAGGACGGAGGCGCCCGGCGTCAACGCCGGGTCGTGCAAGGCGGCCGCGGCGGCGCAGGCGGCCGGGAACGACTGGAACAGCGGGTCGCGGCCATGGGTGGTGAAGGTCACGTGGTAGGCGTGACCGGGCATCGAAACGCGCCCGGTGCGCAATGCGGCATGGCCTCGAGCGGGAGGCGGGGATGTGGTGGTCGTGGACATGGCGCCATCGTCCACGGGGTGTCCCACCCGCGGGAATCCGGGAGTCCCTCATGCACGGGTCGGAATTCCCCGAATCTCCCGTAGGAGCGACCCATGGTCGCCAAAGCCGGCGCGGCTTGGGGTTGGAGTGGCGTCGGGATTGCAGGACGGCTGCGACCGGGGATTGGGTTGCGGGCGTCGCGGCGTTCGTGGGCCGGCCGGTGTTGCGGGCCTTCGCGGGCATGGCCCGCTCCTACGGAAGGCGGTCAGCGGGTCGGGGCAGGCGGCCAGAGGCTGCGGATGGCGGCGATGCCCTGAGCGCCGTGGCGGCGGGCTTCGGGAAGGTCGTCAGGGGCCAGGCCGCCGATGGCGTACAGCGGCAGGGACACCGCCTCACGCAGGGCGGCGAAGCCCTCCCAGCCCAGCGTGGGACCGTCCGGGTGGCTCGGGGTCGCGGCGACGCTGCCGAGGACGGCGAAGTCGCAGCCCAGGCGCTCGGCGTGGCGCAATTCCTCGGCGCCGTGGCATGAGGCCGCCACGGGCTGGGCCGCGGGCAGCGGGCGCCCGGGGAGTTCGGCTAGCTGCGCCGCACGCAGGTGCAACCCCGCCCCGGTGGCGCGCGCCAGGGCGAGGTCGGCGCCGACCAGGGCCTGGGCGCCGGCCGGCCGGCAAAGGTCCAGGGCCGCGGCGACCAGGCGCTCGCGCCTGCCCTGCTCCAGTCCGTGCAGGCGCAGGTGTAGCTGGCGGACGCCGTTGGCCAGCGCCTGCCGCAGGCGTTCGAGCCAGGCGTCGTCCCCGCCCTCCGCGGGCTCCGGGGTGACGAGGTAGCGGTCGGGGCGCAGCAGCGCGGCCACCACCGGTCGGTCGGCGGCGGGCATGGCGTAGCTGGGGAGCCGATGGCGGGGCACCCAGGCCAGCGCCTGCCCCTCGTGGCCCTGCGGAGTGCCGCGCCAGGCGGTCACGTGGCGCACGTCCAGGCGCAGGCGCTTGTGCGGGTAGGCGTGCGGCACGACGATCAGTTCCGCGCCGATGTCGGCCTCGATGCCGAGCTCCTCGCGCAGTTCGCGGGCCAGGGCCTGCTCGGGGGGTTCGCCGGGTTCGCGCTTGCCGCCGGGGAATTCCCAGAGGCCGGCCAGGTCGCGGCCCTCGGTGCGACGGGTGAGCAGGATGCGGCCGCCGGGATCGGTGATCGCAGCGGCGACGACCTCGACCGGGCGGGCGTCAGGCATTGGACCGGGTTGCCGTGGGGTCGCATCGTGATGCGGGGCACGGTGGCGGGCATGGCGCGCGGGCTGCGCGGCGAACGGCCGCTCCTGCAGGATTGGGCAGCAGGAGCGCGCCGTCCTGTAGGAGCGCGCCATGCGCGCGAAGGCCGGCGCGGTTGGCAATGCCGGTGTTCACCGCCCATCCGGCCGGAGCCGTCCGCGGCCTTCGCGGCCATGGGCCGCTCCTACAGGATTGGGCAGCATGGGAGCGCCGTCCTCTAGGAGCGCGCCATGCGCGCGAAGGCCGGCGCGGTTGGCAATGCCGGTGTTCACCGCCCATCCGGCCGGAGCCGCGCGCGGCCTTCGCGGCCATGGGCCGCTCCTACGGGGTGGGTCGAGCATCCCGCCGTGCGGTGCACGCCGTGCGACATGGCGGCGGGCCTGGGTCAGGACAGCTGGCCGTGGCAGTGCTTGTACTTCTTGCCGCTGCCGCAGGGACACGGGTCGTTGCGGCCGACCTTCGCGCCGTCGCGGACGATCGGGGTCTGCGGGCGCGGCCCGTCGCGCTGGTAGTCGGGTTCTGCGGCTTCCTCGTCCGCACCGTAGCCGCCCGATTCGGCGTGCTGGAACTGCGCCTGCTTGAGCCTGGCCTCGATCTGGCGGCGCTCCTCGGCCTCCATCGCCGCGATCTCCTCCTCGCTGCGCACGCGCACCCGCGCCAGCAGGGTGATCACCTCGCGCTTGACCTTGTCGAGCATGTCGGAGAACAGCGAGAAAGCCTCGCGCTTGTATTCCTGCTTGGGCTGCTTCTGCGCGTAGCCACGCAGGTGGATGCCCTGGCGCAGGTAGTCCATGCGTCCCAGGTGCTCCTTCCAGTTCTGGTCGAGCACGTTGAGCATGATGTGCTTTTCCAGCATGCGCATGGTCTCGGGGCCGACCTGCGTCTCCTTGTCCGCGAACACGCGGTCGGCGGCCTCGGCGACGTGGGCGGCGATGCCCTCGGCGTCCAGCTCCTTCTGCGCGCGCACCATGCCCTGCAGGTCCAGGCGCAGGCCGAACTCCTGCTCCAGCGTGGCCTCCAGCCCCGGCAGGTCCCACTGCTCGTCGATCGACTCCGGCGGCACGTGCCGCGCGACGATGTCGGCCACCACGTCGTCGCGGATGCCGTCGATGTTCGCCTGCACGCTGTCGGCGTCGAGCAACTCGTCGCGCTGGCCGTAGATGACCTTGCGCTGGTCGTTGTTGACGTCGTCGAAGTCGAGCAGGTTCTTGCGGATGTCGAAGTTGTGCGCCTCCACCTTGCGCTGCGCGTTGGCGATCTGCTTGGTCACCAGCGGGCTCTCGATGATGTCGTCCTCCTGCAGGCCCATCCGCGCCATCACCCGCTGCACCCAGTCGGCGGCGAAGATCCGCATCAGGTTGTCCTCGAGCGACAGGTAGAAGCGCGAGGAACCCGGGTCGCCCTGGCGGCCGGAGCGGCCGCGCAGCTGGTTGTCGATGCGCCGCGACTCGTGGCGCTCGGTGCCGATGATGTGCAGGCCGCCGGCGGCCTTGACCTGGTCGTGGCGCTGCTGCCAGTCGCCGCGCACCTTCGCCTTGAGCTCGTCGGTGGCGTCCTCGCCCAGCTCGGCCAGTTCGGTCTCGATGGCGCCGCCGAGCACGATGTCGGTGCCGCGGCCGGCCATGTTGGTGGCGATGGTGACCGCGCCGGGGCGGCCGGCGTTGGCGACGATCTGGGCCTCGCGCTCGTGCTGCTTGGCGTTGAGGACCTCGTGCGGGATGCCGGCTTCCTTCAGCTGCGCGGAGAGCAGCTCGGACACCTCGATCGAGGTGGTGCCGACCAGCACCGGCTGGCCCTTCTCGTGGCATTCGCGGATCTCGCGCGCCACCGCGCGATACTTGCCGGCGCGGTTGAGGAACACCGCGTCCGGGTGATCCTTGCGCACCATCGGCCGGTGGGTGGGCACCACCACCACCTCGAGGGCGTAGATGCTCTGGAACTCGAAGGCCTCGGTGTCGGCGGTGCCGGTCATGCCGGCCAGCTTGCCGTACATGCGGAACAGGTTCTGGAAGGTGATGCTGGCCAGCGTCTGGTTCTCGCGCTGCACCGGCACGCCTTCCTTGGCCTCGACCGCCTGGTGCAGGCCGTCCGACCAGCGCCGCCCGGTCAAGGTGCGACCGGTGAACTCGTCGACGATGATGACCTCGCCGTCGCGGACGATGTAGTCCACGTCGCGCTGGTAGATCGCATGCGCGCGCATCGCCGCGTTGAGGTGGTGCACCACGTGGATGTTGTGCGGGTCGTACAGGCCTTCCTCGGCCTGCAGGATGCCGGCCTTGCGCAGCAGCTCCTCGGCGTGCTCCTGCCCCGCCTCGGACATGTGCACCTGCTTCTGCTTCTCGTCGACCCAGAAATCGCCCACGCCGTCCTCGATTTCCTGGCGCTTGAGCGAGGGCACGATGCGGTTGACCTTGATGTACAGCTCCGGCGACTCGTCGGCGGGGCCGGAAATGATCAGCGGGGTGCGCGCCTCGTCGATCAGGATCGAGTCGACCTCGTCGACGATCGCGAAGTTGAGCCCGCGCTGGTAGCGGTCGCCCTTGGACAGCGCCATGTTGTCGCGCAGATAGTCGAAGCCGAACTCGTTGTTGGTGCCGTAGGTGATGTCGGCGCCGTAGGCGGCGTGCTTGTCCGAATGCGGCATCCCCGGGTAGACCACGCCCACGCTCAGCCCCAGCCAGTTGTACAGCCGGCCCATCCAGGCGGCGTCGCGGCGCGCCAGGTAGTCGTTGACGGTGACCACGTGCACGCCCTTGCCTTCCAGGGCGTTGAGGTAGACCGGCAGGGTGGCGACCAGGGTCTTGCCCTCGCCGGTGCGCATCTCGGCGATCTTGCCCATGTGCAGCACCATGCCGCCGATCAGCTGCACGTCGTAGTGGCGCATGCCGAGCACGCGCCGCGAGGCCTCGCGGCAGACCGCGAACGCTTCGGGGAGCAGCTTGTCCAGCGACTCGCCGTCGGCGACGCGCTGCCTGAACTCCGGGGTCTTGGCCTGCAGCTCGGCATCGGTCAGCGCCTGCATCTGCTCTTCCAGGACGTTGACCTTGCCGGCGATCTTTTCGAGCTGTTTGACGAGGCGTTCGTTGCGGCTGCCGAAGACGCTGGTGAGCAGGCGATTGAGCATGGGTTTACCGGAAGTCGGGGATCGGAGCGCCGGATCCGCGCGACGGCGCAGGATCCCGGCAACGAAAAAGGGCGCCGGGCGCCCTTTTTTGGCAACGCGCATTGTAGCGTGGGGCCGGTCCCGGCGCCTTTCAAGCGACGGCGCGGCCGCTCCGGGCCGCAGGGGCGCCATTGCCGGCCCCGCCATCGCGGTCGCGGTTGGGCCCGCAATCCGACCGGCCAGCCGACCGAGCTTCGCACCGCGGGCGGAGCCGGCGGATCGCCCCGGGCACGTCCCGTCGTTAGGAGCGGCCTGTGGCCGCGAAGACTGCGAAGGCCGGGAGGCCGCGGCGAGATGGGCGGCGACTCCGGGCTTCGGCCAACCGCGCCGGCTTTCGCGTGCATGGCACGCTCCTACCAGGCTGCGCTGCCGGCTCGCTCGTCTGTAGGAGCGGCCCATGGCCGCGAAGGCCGCGGACGGCTACGGCCGGGTCGGCGGTGATCCCCGGTGTTTGCCGGCCGCGCCGGCTTTCGCGTGCTTGGCACGCTCCTACGGGCACGGGTCGTGTCCGTGCCGGGCACGACACGCCGGGATCAGCCGCGGGTCACGCCCATGTCGCCGAGAAACTTGCGCGGGTTGGCGACGCGGCCGTTCTCCCAGACCTCGAAATGCACGTGCGCACCGGTGGAGCGGCCGGTGGAGCCGGCCCGCGCGACCTGCTGCCCGGCGCGCACCAGGTCGCCGACCTTCACCACGTTGCGCGAATTGTGCGCGTAGCGGGTCACGTAGCCGTTGCCGTGGTCGACCTCGACCACGTTGCCGTAACCGGTGCGATAGCCGGAGTAGCTGACCACGCCGTCGGCGACCGCCATCACCGGGTCGCCGGTGCGCGCGTCGAAGTCGATGCCCTTGTGGAACGCGCGACCGCCGCCGAACGGATCGGCGCGGTGGCCATAGCCCGAGGTGATGTAGGTGCTGGACACCGGCGAGCGCGAGGGCAGCGCGGCGCGCTCGAGTTGCTGGTCGAACAGCAGCGCTTCGAGCACCGACAGCTGGTTGCCCGATGTGTGCAGCTCGGCATCCACCGCGTCCATCCCCTCGCGCAGTCCGCGCGCCGGCATGTCCTGCACCGGGCCGGCGCCGCCCAGGCCGACCGGGGCGTTGAAGTCGAACTCGCCGTCGCCGAGCTTGCCGATGCGGGTCAGACGCTCGCCGAGCGCGTTGAGGCGGTTGGCCTGCGCCTGCAGCTCGCCCATGCGCGCGGCCAGGGCATTGACCTCGCGCTGCGCCTCGCGGCGGGTGGACTCGAGACTGGCCTGCTGCTGCAGGGTCTTCGCATGCAGCCGCGAGATCTCGCTGGCCCCCATGCTGGCGCCGAACAGCATGCCGGCGACGGCAACGACGGCGGCGGCGGCGAAGGGCTTGCGCAGGGCCGCCGTGCGGATCCGCCCGAGCCAGTGCATGATGCGGATCCGCGCCTGATTGGTGATGCTGTGTAGAGTCATGCTTCCGATGTCTGGTTCACGATCCAAGCCTGCGGGAACCGCCCGCGCCGCCTCCGCCCAGCCGGCGCTCGATGCGCTGCTGGGGGGTGCTGCCGGCGACCCCATCCGCCGTGCCCTGTGGCTCGACGCGCTGGATCAGCGATTGCGCTCCCTGCTGCCGTCGCCGCTCGCCGCGCATGCGCGGCTGGGCAATGTCGACGGCCGCAGGCTCGTCTACCTCGTCGACGCCCCGGTCTGGCACGCCAGGATGAGGCTGGCCGGCCCGGAACTGCTCGACGGGGCCCGCTCCATCGGGCTGGATGTCACCGAGTTCGTCGTCAAGACCACCCGGCCGATGCCGCAGCCTCCCCAGCCCGCACCGGCCGCACGCCCCATGTCGGCGCGCGCGGATGAAGCGTTGCGCGACGCCGTGGCGACCCTGGCCGGTGACGACACCGGCAAGGGGGCCTCCTGAATCGCCCGCGTTTCCGCCCGGCAAGCCGGGTGAAGAAAGCGTGGGCGACGCGGCATCCTAACGAGGGCTCGCGCCTGCGGGGTTAACAGCTCGCTAATATTCAAGTAAATAAACGGTAAATTTTCGTTAATCGTTTACGGATTGCTCACTTTTGTGAGCGGGGTCCGTTTCATGGAGATGCGCAATCGCGGCCTGTCCCTGCACGCGAAAACGGTCCCCCGGCTCTCCTGCAAACCCCGTACCAAGGGCGCCCATTCCGGACTGTAGGAGCGGGCCATGCCCGCGAGGCCCGCCTGGGCCGGCGGAACCCGGAATCGCCGCCCATCTCCACTGGAGACACCCGCGGCTTTCGCGCCCATGGGGCGCTCCTACACAAGAAAGGCCGCCCCTCCGGGCGCCCGCTCAGGCGGCGACGGGCGGGCCGTAGGCCAGTGGCGCGGGGGCGTCCGCGTCGAAGGTCACCTCTTCCCAGGCCGAGCGCTCGGCCATCAGGGCGCGGGCCAGCTTGTTGTTGAGCGCGTGACCGGATTTGTGCCCCTCGTATGCGCCGAGGATGGCGTGGCCGGCGAGGTACAGGTCGCCGATGGCGTCGAGGATCTTGTGGCGCACGAACTCGTTGGCGTAGCGCAGGCCGTCCTCGTTGAGCACGCGGAACTCGTCGAGCACGATGGCGTTGTCCATCGAGCCGCCGAGGCCGAGGTTGCGGTCGCGCATGAACTCCAGGTCGCGCATGAAACCGAAGGTGCGCGCGCGGCTGACCTCGCGGATGTAGGCCTCGGTGGAGAAATCGACCACCGCGCGCGATTGCGCGGTCGGGATCGCCGGATGATCGAACTCGATGGTGAAGCCGAGGCGGAAGCCGTCGTAGGGCTCGAAGCGGGCGACCTTGTCGCCGTCGCGCACCTCGATCGTGCGCTTGATGCGGATGAAGCGCTTGGGCGCCTCCTGCAGCACGATCCCCGCCGACTGCAGCAGGAACACGAACGGGCCCGAGGAGCCATCCATGATCGGCACCTCGGCCGCGGACAGCTCGACGTGGAGGTTGTCGATGCCCAGGCCCGCCAGCGCCGACATCAGATGCTCGACCGTCATCACCTTGCCCGCGTCGCGGGTCAGCCCGGTGCAGAGCATGGTCTCGGTGACCAGGTCGGCACGTGCGGGAATCTCCACCACCGGGTCGAGATCGACGCGACGGAACACGATGCCGCTGTCCACCGGAGCCGGACGCAGGGTGAGATAGACCTTCTCGCCGCTGTGCAGCCCCACGCCGGTAGCGCGGATGACGTTCTTGATGGTGCGTTGCTTGGGCATGGGCGGGGGCATCAGTGGGGGTCCGGAAGCCGCGCGGCGGCTGGCTGCCCAGGGCCTGACGGCCGAAAGATTAGCACGCGACCCGCTGAACCTGAACGAAAGGGGCGGCTACCGTGCGGATCCGCCGCGAAGACGAGAGCCGGGCGCAGTGACCTCGGCCGGGGGCCGGTCCGGCGACGGGGAGACGAAGAAAAATCCACCGGGCCATCTCGGCCCGGTGGCAAGGACATGACGGAGGCGGCAGCCTCTCCCTCCCCCGGCGCGTGCCGCGCACCGGAGCCGGGAAGAGCGCCTGCCGCTCCGGCGCGGCGGACGACCGCGCGGGATGACGGCAGCCGGGCGGTCAGTCCGCCTGGCGCCGCAGGAACGCCGGAATGTCCAGGTAGCTGCTGTCGTTGCCGAAATCGGCCACGTCCGGCTTGGCGGCCGGCTCCTCGCTGCGCCCGCGCAGGCTCGAGGCGATGCTCGGCGCCTGCGAGCCGCCGCCGACGGCGTCGTCGATCGGCAGGCCGGTGGTACCGTCGCGCTTGGCCTGGGTGTGAATCAGTTGCACCTGCGGCCGGCGCGCCGGCTCCTGGGTGAAGTCCCGGTCGCCGCCACGCACACCCTGTCGGGCGGCGCCGCGATTGAGCCCGGTGGCCACCACGGTGACGCGCACCTCGTCCTGCATGTCCTGGTCGAGCACCGTGCCGATGACGATGGTGGCGTCTTCGCTGGCGAAGTTCTCCACCGTGCGGCCGACCTCGTCGAACTCCGACATGGTGAAGTCGGGGCCCGCGGTGATGTTGACCAGGATGCCGTTGGCGCCGGCCAGGTTGACGTCGTCGAGCAGCGGGTTCTGGATCGCCGACTCGGCGGCGGCCTGGGCGCGGTCGTCGCCGCGGGCGGTGCCGGTGCCCATCATCGCCAGCCCCATCTCGCTCATGACGGTGCGCACGTCGGCGAAGTCGACGTTGATCAGGCCGGGGCGCACGATCAGGTCGGCGATGCCCTGCACCGCGCCGAGCAGCACGTCGTTGGCGGCGCGGAACGCCTGGATCATCGTCGCGTTGCGGCCGAGCACCGAGATCAGCTTCTCGTTGGGGATGGTGATCAGCGAATCGCAGTGCTGCGACAGGTCCTCGATGCCCTTGAGCGCCACCTGCATGCGGCGGCGGCCCTCGAACGGGAACGGCTTGGTGACCACGGCGACGGTCAGAATCCCCATCTCCTTGGCCAGCTGCGCCACCACCGGCGCCGCGCCGGTGCCGGTGCCGCCGCCCATGCCCGCGGTGATGAACACCATGTCCGCGCCCTGCAGCGCGTCCATGATGATCTCGCGATCCTCGAGCGCCGCCTGCCGGCCGACCTCGGGGTTGGCGCCCGCGCCCAGCCCCTTGGTGACGTTGCCGCCGAGCTGCAGCTGCAGCTTGGCGCCGCAGTTCTTGATCGCCTGCGCGTCGGTGTTGGCGGTGATGAACTCCACCCCGTCCACGCTGCTGTTGACCATGTGGCCGACGGCGTTGCCGCCGCCGCCGCCCACGCCGATCACCTTGATGACGGCATTGGGTGCCATCTTCTCTACCAGTTCGAAATGCGCCATGTCCGTGTCCTCTTGAAGGGCCGGGAATCGGGAATGGGGAATCGGGAATCGGAAAAGCAGTTCCACCCGTCTGGACCCATCGCCCGGCACCGGCGTTATTGTTTTGTGCCGCTTGGTTGTCGTGTCATTCCGCAATCATTTCGCCGCCACCCGCTGTCCGCTCCGCCCTGCTCCTGCTCTTCCGATTCCCCATTCCCGATTCCCCGTTTCCGGAGCGAGTTCGTCAGAACTCGCCCCGGTACCAGTCCTTCAACTTCTTGAAGAAACTTCCCGCCCGCCCGGTCGGGATCACCGGGCGGCGGGGGTTCTCGATCTGGCTGCCCATCAGCAGCAGGCCGACGCCGGTGGCGTGCACCGGGTTGCCGACCACCTCGCCCAGGCCGGTGACGTGCTGGGGAATACCCACCCGCACCGGCATCTGCAGCATTTCCTCGGCCAGCTCGACCACGCCCTCCATCTTCGCGGCGCCGCCGGTGAGCACCATGCCGGCGCGCACGTGCTGCTCGAAGCCCGAGCGACGCAGTTCCGCCTGCACCATCTCGAAGATCTCCTCGTAGCGCGCCTGCACCGCCTGCGCCAGGGATTGCCGCGGCAGCCGCCGCGGCGGCCGGTCGCCGACGCTCGGCACCTGGATCGACTCCTCGCTGGTCGCCAGCTGCGCCAGCGCGCAGGCGTAGCGGACCTTGATCTGCTCGGCCTCCGGCGTCGGCGTGCGCAGCATGTGGGCGATGTCCTCGGTGACCTTGTCGCCGGCGATCGGCAGGCTGGAGGTGTGGCAGATCGCGCCCTGCACGAACACCGCCAGGTCGGTGGTTCCGGCGCCCAGGTCGACCAGCACCACGCCGAGCTCGCGCTCGTCGCTGGTCAGCACCGCGGTGCTCGAGGCCAGCGACGACAGCACCAGGTCGTCGATCTGCAGGCCGCAGCGCTGCACGCACTTGCTGATGTTGGCCGCCGCCGATTGGGCGCAGACCACCAGGTGCGCGTGCACCTCCAGGCGCACGCCGGTCATGCCGACCGGGTTGCGGATGCCCTCCTGGGAGTCGTCGAGCACGTACTCGCGCGGGATCGCGTGCAGGATGCGCTGGTCGGCGGGGATCGCCACCGCCTTGGCGGCGTCGAGCACCCGGTCCAGGTCGGCCCAGGTGACCTCGCCGTCGCGGATCGGCACGATGCCGGGCGAGTTCCTGCACTGCACGTGGTTGCCGGAGATCGACGCGTATACCGAACGGATCTCGCAGCCGGCCATCAGCTCCGCCTCCTCGATCGCGCGCTGGATCGACTGCACGGTGGACTCGATGTCGACCACCACGCCGCGCTTGAGTCCGCGCGACTCGTGCGAGCCGATGCCGATCACCTCGATCGGGTTGCCGGGCGAATACTCGCCGACCAGCGCCACCACCTTGGAGGTGCCGATGTCGAGACCGACGATGAGGGCCTTGTCGCCTTTTCGGTTCATGTTGTAGGGCCGGGAATGGGGAATGGGGAATGGGGAATGGGAAAAGCCGGCAATCGGAGCCCGGAAGCCGGAAATGAAGAAGGTGGGCGAGGAGGCATCGTGAAGAAGGCAAGCGTCGAAGCGCGCGCTGCGCTCGCCGTAGCCGTGGCCCCAGCCACCTCGGTCATCGAGCGCGGGGGGTTGCCTTTGCTCTCGCCATTCCCGATTCCCGATTCCCGATTCCCGGCCTTCGCCATTCCCGATTCCCGATTCCCCATTCCCGGCTCTTCCGTCCACTCCAGCGCGAAGCCGTTGGTGTAGCGGAGATCGGCGCGGCGCAGCGGGATGGTCTTCTGCTGGAGCAGCCGCGGCAGCAGGCGGGCGAAGCGCTCGAGCCGGGTGCGCGCCTGCTGGCTGCCGATGGTGACCTCGGTGCCGTTGGACAGGGTCAGCGCCCAGCTGCCGCGCGGGTCCAGGGTCAGCCGCCGGACGTCGTAGCCGATCGGCGTGAACAGCACCCGCGATTCGTTGTATAGCGCCACCACGTCGGCCACCCGCGCCTCCGGGCCGTCGAGCAGCGGCAGTCGCGGCAGCGGGCCGATGCCGGCCGCCGGGAACAGCCGGCCCTGCTCGGAGAGCAACCGGTCCTCGCCCCAGCGCGCGAACGGGCGGTGCTCGACGATGCGCACCTCGATCACGTCGGGCCAGCGCTTGCGCACCTCGGCGCGCTCCACCCAGGGCAGCCGCGCCACCGCGGCCTGGGCCCCGTCCAGGCGCATGGCGAAGAAGCCGTGGCTCGCATACGGAAGCAGCGCCTCGCGCAATGCCCGGTCCTCGACCCGCTCGAGCTCGCCGACCACGCGCAGCGTGCGCAGCGGCCAGCGCTCGGAACCGATCCAGCCCTGCAGCACAGCCACCACCGGCAGCGCGACCAGCGCCAGCGCCAGGGTCCAGGCGATGATCCGGAGCAGGGCGGTCATGAGGCGGCTCCTTCGGAGCCGGGAATCGGGAATCGGAAATCGGGAATCGGAAAAGCCGGGGAACTGCCGGGCCGTCCGCAAATGCCAGCACGGCATTTCGACAGGCGAGCGAGGGCCACACGTCGGCGCGGCCTCGCCCTTGCGACTGCCGATTCCCGATTCCCGATCCCCGGCCTCACAGCGCCGTCTCCAGGATCCGCCAGCACAGTTCCTCCATGTCCATGCCGGCCTGGCGGGCGGCCTTGGGGACGAGGGAGTGGCTGGTCATGCCAGGGGCGGTGTTGACCTCGAGCAGATGGAACGCGCCGCTGGCCCGGTCGCGCATGAAGTCGACCCGGCCCCAGCCGGCGCAGCCCGCGGCGGCGAAGGCGCGCAGGGCGAGGGCGCCGATCTCCGCCTCGGCCTCGCCGGACGCGCCCGGGCATCGGTACTCGGTGTCGTCGGAGAGGTACTTGGCCTCGTAGTCGTACCAGTCGCCGCGCGGCACGATCTGGATCGACGGCAAGGCGTACAGGGCTTCGCCCACGGCGAGAACACCGACGGTCAGCTCGTCGCCCTCGACCAGGCGCTCCATCAGCAACTCGCCCGGATAGCGCGCCGCCAGCTCGACCGCGGCGTCGAGGCCGGCGTCGTCGAACACGCGGCTGACGCCGACGCTGGAACCTTCCTGGGACGGCTTGACGATCACCGGCAGCCCTAGCGTGCGCGCGGCGGCATGGACATCGTCGCCCTTGCGCAGGCGTGCGTACCCGGGGGTCGGCAGGCCCAGGCTCAGCCAGACCTGCTTGGTGCGGATCTTGTCCATCGAGAGCGCCGAGCCGAGCACGCCCGAACCGGTGTACGGCACCGCGAAGGCGTCCATGAGGCCCTGGACGATCCCGTCCTCGCCACCGCCGCGCTGGCCGTGGAGGATGTTGAACACCCGGTCGCAGCGGCGCTGCACCAGCGCCTCGACCAGCGCAGGGATGCCGTCGACCGCTTCCGCGTCGATCCCGCGCGCGCGCAGCGCCGCGAGCACGCCGCGGCCGGAGTCGAGCGAGACGGCGCGCTCCGAGCCGGTGCCGCCCATCAGCACGGCGACGCGGCCGAACACGGCGGGATCGGACATGCGCGGCGGCGGCAGCGCCACGCTCATGCCGCACCGCCCTCGAAGCCGTCGGCCGCCAGCTGCTGCACCACCTGGCCGATGTCGCCGGCGCCCATCATCAGCAGCAGGTCGCCGTCCTCGAGCAGATCGGGCAATACCCGCGGCAGCTCCTGGGCCGGACCCACCACCACCGGGTCGATGCGGCCGCGGACGCGGATCGCGCGCGCCAGCGCCTTGGCATCGGCGCCGGCGATCGGCGCTTCGCCTGCGGCGTAGACCTCGGTCAGCACCAGCGCATCGACCTCCGACAGCACTCCGGCGAAATCGTCGAGCAGGTCGCGGGTGCGGCTGTAGCGATGCGGCTGGAACGCCACCACCAGGCGACGCTCCGGCCAGCCATCGCGCGCCGCCTCGAACACGGCCTTCAGCTCCTTGGGATGGTGACCGTAGTCGTCGACCACCTGCACGACCGCGCCCCGCGCGGTGCGCAGCTCGGCCAGCAGGTTGAAGCGACGGCCGATGCCGGCGAACTTCTCCAGCGCGGCGGCGATCGCCTCCGGCGCCACCCCGAGCTGCCAGCCCACCGAGGCCGCGGCCAGCGCGTTCTGCGCGTTGTGGCGCCCGGGCAGCGCCAGCGCCACCGCAGTGCGCGAGCCGTCGGGCAGGCACAGGGTGAAGCGCATGCGCGGACCGTCCTGGGCCACGTCCTCGGCGCGCACGTCGGCGGCGGCGTCGAAGCCGTAGGTGGTGACATGCCGCGGCGTCTGCGCGGCCAGCGCCGCGACCTCGGCGTCGTCGATGCACAGCACCGCCAGGCCGTAGAACGGCAGCCGGTGCAGGAACTCGGAAAACGCCGCCTGCACCCGGGCGAAATCGCCGCCGTAGTTCTCCAGATGGTCGGCGTCTATGTTGGTGACGATGGCGATCAGCGGATTCAGGCGCAGGAAGCTGCCGTCGCTCTCGTCGGCCTCGGCCACCAGCCAGTCGCTGCCGCCCAGGCGCGCGTTGGCGCCGGCGGCGAGCAGCTGGCCGCCGATGACGAACGTGGGATCCAGCCCGCCCTCGGCCAGCACGCTGGCCAGCAGCGAGGTGGTGGTGGTCTTGCCGTGGGTGCCGGCCACGGCGATGCCGCGGCGGAAGCGCATCAGCTCGGCCAGCATCTCGGCGCGCGGCACCACCGGGATGCGCTGCGAGCGCGCCTCCATCAGTTCCGGGTTGTCCGCGCGGATCGCGCTGGACACCACCACGCAGTCGGTGCCGAGCACGTTGGCGGCGGCGTGGCCGCGGTGCACGGTGGCGCCAAGCGACCGCAGACGGCGGGTGACGGCGCCGTCGGCCAGGTCGGAACCGGACACCTCGTAACCGAGGGTGCACAGCACTTCGGCGATGCCGCTCATTCCGGCGCCGCCGATGCCGACGAAGTGCACGCGCGGGAACGCACGCGCGAAATCCGCGCCCGGGCGGCTCCCGGCATCGAGCAACCGGCGGATCATGCGGTTCTCCCGAGGGTGGGCTCGATGCGCTGGCGCAGGCGGCTGGTACCGCGTGCCGCGGCGCCCGCCGCCGGTGCGGTGCCGCGCGCCGGCTCAGGCGCCGGCGCCTCCTGCGGCTGCGCCGCCTCGCCACGCAGCCGCGCGACCTGGCGCTGGGCGCGATCGAGCTCGTACGAGACCCGCAGCAGCAGGCCGATCGCCACGCAGGTCATCAGCACGCTGGAACCGCCGGAGGACACCAGCGGCAGGGTCAGGCCCTTGGTCGGCAGCAGACCGAGGTTCACCCCGATCGACACCAGGCTCTGCAGCCCGATCGACAGCGCGACGCCGAACGCGCAGTAGCCGGCGAAGTGGCGGCGCATCTCCACGCACTTCAAGCCGATCCACAGCGCACGCCCGACCAGCAGCGCGTACAGCCCGATCACCAGGCACACCCCGGCGAAGCCCAGCTCTTCGGCGATCACCGCCAGGATGAAGTCGGTGTGCGCCTCCGGCAGGTAGGACAGCTTTTGCACCGAGGCGCCGAGGCCGACCCCGAACCATTCACCGCGGCCGACCGCCATCAGCGCGTTGGCCAGCTGGTAGCCGCTGTTGAACGGATCGGCGAACGGATCCATGAACGAGGTCAGCCGGCGCATGCGGTACGGCTCGGCGATGGCGACGATCGCCAGCAGCGGCAGGATCACCAACACCGGCGCGGCCATGCGCGGCATGTGCACGCCGCCCAGCACCAGCATGCCGGCGGTGATCGCCAGGATCAGCGCCAGCGATCCGAAGTCCGGCTGCAGCACCAGCATCAGCATCAGTCCGGCGGCGACGCCGAGCGGCTTGAGCATCGCCCCCCAGGTGGCGTTCACCTCGTCGCGGAAGCGCACCAGGTAGCTCGACAGCCAGACGATGTACATCAGCTTCACCGCTTCCACGGTCTGGAAGTTGGAGACGCCGAGGTTGATCCAGCGCCGCGCGCCGTTGACGGTGTGGCCGAGCCCGGGCACGAACACCGCCAGCAGGAGCACGAAGCAGCCGAGCAGCAGCAGGCGGTCGTACTTCTCGATGGTGCGCATCTCGGTGCGCATCGCCACCAGGCACAGCGCCACGCCCAGGCCGAGGAACATCAGGTGGCGGATCAGGAAGTAGAACGGCCCGACCTCGAGGTCCTCGCCGACGGCGATCGAGCTCGACGCCACCATCACCACGCCCAGCGTCGCCAGCGCGATCGCCGCGCCCAGCAGCCACGGGTCGAAGCGGCCGTGGATGGCCTCGAGGCGCGTCGCCTGGTGGAAGTTGCCGTCCATCAGCGCACCTTCAGCGTGGCCAGGCCGACCAGCACCAGGATCACCGAGATGATCCAGAAGCGCACGATCACCCGAGGCTCCGGCCAGCCCTTGAGTTCGAAATGGTGGTGGATCGGCGCCATCCGGAACACCCGACGCCCGGTGAGCTTGAACGAGGCGACCTGGATCATCACCGAGAGCGTCTCGATCACGAAGATGCCGCCCATGATCACCAGCACCAGTTCCTGGCGGACGATCACCGCGATGGTGCCGAGCACCGCGCCCAGCGCCAGCGCGCCGATGTCGCCCATGAACACCATCGCCGGATAGGTGTTGAACCACAGGAAGCCGAGCCCCGCGCCGGCGATCGCCGCACAGATGATCACCAGCTCCCCGGCGCCGGGGATGCGCGGAATCTGCAGGTACTCGGCGAACTGCGCATGCCCCGAGGCGTAGGCGAACACGCCGAGCGCGCAGGCCACCAGCACGGTGGGCATGATCGCCAGCCCGTCCAGTCCGTCGGTGAGGTTGACGGCATTGGAGAAGCCGACGATCCAGAAGTACGCCAGCGCCACGAAGGTGATGCCGACCATCGGCAGCGCGATCGCCTTGAACAGCGGGATGTAGAACGTGGTCGATGCCGGCACGTCGGCGGTGTAGTACAGGTAGAGCCCGGCGGCCAGGCCGAACAGCGACTGCAGCAGGTACTTCCACCGCGACTTCAGGCCGTTCGGGTCGCGGCGCACGATCTTGATCCAGTCGTCGTACCAGCCGATCGCGCCGAAGGCCAGCATCACCGCCAGCACCACCCAGACGTACTTGTTGCGCAGGTCGCCCCACAGCAGCACCGCGGCCAGCACCGCGATCAGGATCAGCGCGCCACCCATGGTCGGGGTGCCGGCCTTGGAGAAATGCGTCTGCGGGCCGTCCTGGCGGATCGGCTGGCCGCCCTTGTACTGGGCCAGCTTGCGGATCAGCGGCGGCCCCCACCACAGCGACAGCAGCAGCGCGGTCAGCGCCGCGAGGATGCCGCGGAAGGTGAGGTAGTTGAACAGCCCGAAGAAGCTCTCCAGACCCTGCAGCCAGCGCGCCAGCTCAAGCAGCATCGGCGGATTCCTCCTCGGTCGGCATTGCGGAGACGATCCGCTCCATCGCGCTGCTGCGCGAACCCTTCACCAGCACGCGCACGGGCGCCCCCGCGTCGCCGCCGGCCCTCGTCGCCGCATCCAGATCGGCGCGCAGCGCCGCGGCAACGGCCTGGTGCGAGTCGAAGCAGCGCCCGCCGTCGCCGAAGGCCCGCGCCGCCGCCGCGCTCAGCGGCCCGAGCGCGTACAGGCGCGCCAGCCCGCTCCGGCGCGCCCGGTTCCCCGCCTCGGCATGGAGGGCTTCGGCATCCGGGCCGAGTTCGCCCATGTCGCCCAATACCAGCCAGCCCTCGCCCGGCGCCGCGGCGAGGGTGTCGATCGCGGCCGCCAGCGAACCCGGATTCGCGTTGTAGCTGTCGTCGATCAGCACCGCGCCGCCGGCCAGGCGATGCCTGGCGAGCCGACCGGCGACCGGCCGCGCAGCGGCCAGGCCGGTGGCGATCGTCACGGCATCGGCACCGGCGGCGGCCACCGCCAGCGCCGCGGCGGCAAGCGCGTTGCGGACGTTGTGGCGGCCGGGCAACGGCAGTGCGACCTCGGCCTCGCCGTCCGGCAGCACCAGCACGAAGCGCGAGCCGTCCTCGCCGCAGCGTACCTCGCGCGCCGTCACCTCCGCGCTCGCCTCCAGCCCGAAGCGCAGCAGGCGGCGGCCGTGGGCGCGCTCGGCGAAGTACGGCGCGAACGCATCGTCGGCGTTGATCACGGCGACGCCGTCGACCGGCAGCGCGTCGTAGATCGCCGCCTTGGTGTCGGCCACGCCGAGCAGGCTGCCCATCCGCTGCAGGTGCGCGGGAGCGACGTTGTTGACCAGGGCCACGCGCGGGCGCGCGACCGCGGTCAGCCAGGCGATGTCGCCGGGCTTGCCGGCGCCCATCTCGTAGATCGCGTAGCCGGCGTCCTCGGGCGCGTCGATCACCGCCAGCGGCAGCCCGATCTCGTTGTTGCGGTTGCCGGGATTGGCATAGGCGCTGCCGACGCGCTGCAGGATCGACAGCAGCATCTGCTTGACCCCGGTCTTGCCGTTGCTGCCGGTGATGGCGATCACCCGCGAACCGCGCGCGTGCTGCAGCGCCGCGGCCAGGGCGGCCAGCCCCTGCACCGTATCGCCCACCACCACCTGCGGCAGCGCGGCCTCGCAGGGCCGCGACACCAGCGCCGCGCGCGCGCCCAGTTCCGCGGCGGCGCCGACGTGATCGTTGCCGTCGAAGCGCTCGCCGCGGATCGCCACGAACAGCGCGGCGCGGCCGTCGCTGGCGTCGAAGCGACGGGTGTCGGTCTCCACGGCGTCGATCAGCACGTCGCCGGCGCTGCCGTTGTGCAGCGCGCCGCCGGTCCAGCGCGCGATGCGCGAGAGCGGGACCGGGATCATGCCCTGCCCGCCAGCGCCGCAGCCGCGGCCTCGGTGTCGTCGAAGGGATGGCGCACGCCGTCGATCTCCTGGTAGGGCTCGTGGCCCTTGCCGGCCACCAGCACGATGTCGCCCGGCCCCGCCCCGCCGATGGCGCGGGCGATCGCACGGCGGCGGTCGCGCAGCACGGCCACCGCGGCGCGGTCGACGAACCCCGCCAGGACGTCGGCGACGATGGCATCGCCGTCCTCGCGGCGCGGATTGTCGTCGGTGACGATCACCGCGTCGGCGCCGGCCTCGGCGATCGCCGCCATTTGCGGCCGCTTGCCGCGGTCGCGCTCGCCACCGCAGCCGAACACGCAGACGACGCGGCCGCGCGCGTGCGCGCGCAGGCTGGACAGCGCCTGCTCCAGCGCGTCGGGGGTATGGGCATAGTCGATCACCACCACCGGCTGGCCGTTCCCGCCCAGGCGGTTCATGCGGCCCGCCACCGGCAGCAGCCGCGACAGCGCCGCGGCGATCGCCGCCGGGGCATCGCCAAGGGCGTGCAGCGTGCCCGCCACGGCGAGCAGGTTGTCGACGTTGAACCTCCCCAGCAGCGGGGAACGCACCGCGTGCACGGCGTCGCCGATGTGCAGGTCGAAGGCGATGCCGTCGCCGTCCAGGATCAGGCCCGTGGCCCGCACCGCGGCAGCTGCCTCGCCGCGCGCGCTGATGCCGATCGCCCGGGGCCTTTCGTCTTCCGCGCCTGTGGAGGCTGCGTCGGATCGCGTCCCGGAAACGTGCAGGCGATCCGCTTCCCCCGCAGCAAGCGGGACAGCGGGACCGGAGCCGTCGGCTCGCACCGGCAGGGACCCGTCCAACCGCGCGTACAGGGCGCGGCCGAAGGCGTCGTCGAGGTTGAGCACCGCCGCCTGCAGCCCGGGCCAGGCGAACAGGCGCGCCTTGGCGCCGCCGTAGGTGTCCATGTCGCCGTGGTAGTCGAGGTGGTCGCGGGTGAGATTGGTGAACACGGCGACGCGGAAGTGCACGCCGTCCACGCGCCCCTGGTCGAGCGCGTGCGAGCTGACCTCCATGGCCACCGCCTCGGCGCCGGCATCGCGCAACCGCGCCAGCAGCGCATGCATCTGCGAGACCTGCGGGGTGGTGAAGCCGGTCGCCTCGACCTGGCCATGCAGCCCGGCGCCGAGCGTGCCGATGCTGCCGGCGCGCAGGCCGCGCAGCGTCCAGGCCTGCGCCAGCAGCTGCACGGTGGAGGTCTTGCCGTTGGTACCGGTGACCCCGACCGTGGCCATCGCCGCCGAAGGCGCGCCATGCAGGCGATCGGCCATCGCGCCCAGGCGCGCGCGCAGCCCGGGCACGGCGATGGCGTCGCCCGGCACCTGCACGTCGGCCGGCGCCGGCGGCTCGAACAGGACCGCGCTGGCGCCGGCGGCGCGCGCCTGCGCGGCGAAGCGCAGCCCGTGGGTGCCGAACCCCGGCAGGGCGACGAAGGCCTCGCCGGCGCGCAGCGCGCGGCTGTCCTGCGAGAGCCCGGCGATCCGCAGGCCGGGCGGCGCCCCCGGAACGTCCGGCAGCAGGTCGGCCAGGGCGATGGCGGCGCTCATCGCCGCGCCTCCCGCGCCGCGGCGGCGGCGCGCCCGGCGTCGGCCTGGGCCTGCGCCGCCAGCCAGGTGTCGATGTCGTCGGGCGGCACGTCCATCAGCCGCAGCGCACCTTCCATGACGTTCTTGAACACCGGCGCGGAGACCCAGCCGCCGCCGTACATGTTGCCGGTGGTGTCGGGATCGTCGATCACCACCACCATCGAGAAGCGCGGGTTCTCCACTGGCACCAGGCCGGCGAAGAACGCGACGTAGCGGCGCGCATAGCCGCCGCCGCTGGCCTTGCGCGCGGTGCCGGTCTTGCCGGCGACGTGGTAGCCGAGGATCGCCGCGCGGGTGGCGGTGCCGCCGGTCTCGGTGACCGTCTGCATCATCCGCATGATCTGCCGCGAAATGGCGGGGTCGAGCACCTGCCGCGATTCGTTGTGCTGGCCCTTGACGAAGGTCGGCGGCGTCAGCCGGCCGTCGTTGCCGAGCGCGGCGTACGCGGTGGCGATCTGCAGCGGCGTGGCCGACAGGCCGTAGCCGTAGGACAGTGTCTGCTTGGTGGTGCCGCTCCAGCGCGCCGGCTCCGGGAACAGGCCCGGGGCCTCGCCGGGGAACCCGCTTCCGGTGCTGCTGCCGTAGCCGAACCGCCGCAGGAACTCGTAGAACTGCCGGTCCGGCATCTGCGCCGCCAGCTTGGAGACGCCGACGTTGGAGCTCTTGGTGATCACCCCGGTGACGTCGAGCACGCCGTAGTTGCGGAAATCGCTGGTGCGGTAGCGTCCGTTGGGAATCCAGCCGGGATTGGTGTCGACGCGGGTGCCGGGCGTCACCAGTCCCGCCTCGAGCGCCGCGGCCACGGTCAGCGGCTTCATCGTCGAGCCGGGTTCGATCAGGTCGGTGACCGCGCGGTTGCGGCGCGCGTCGCGGTCGCCGCCGGTGACCACGTGCGGGTTGAACGCCGGCAGGTTCGCCATCGCCAGCACCTCGCCGGTGGCCACGTCCAGCACCACCGCCGAGCCGGCGCTGGCGCCGGTCTGGCGGATGGCGTTGCGCAGCTCGCGATGGGCCAGGAACTGGATGCGGCGGTCGATGCTCAGGGTCAGGTCGCGGCCCGGCTCCGCGGGACGCACCAGGTCGACGTTCTCGACGATCCGGCCGCGGCGGTCGCGGATCACCCGCTGCGCGCCGGGATTGCCGCGCAGCCAGTCGTCGAAGGCCAGCTCGATGCCCTCCTGGCCGAGATCGTCGATGTTGGTGAAGCCGAGCACGTGTGCCAGCGCCTCGCCCTGCGGGTAGAAGCGGCGGAACTCGCGCTGGCTGAACACCCCGGGCACGCCGAGCGCCAGCACCTTCTGCGCCGCCGCCGGGTGGATGCGGCGCTGCCCGGGCAGGTACATGAACTCCTTGTCCGCGCGCTGGGCGACATTGCGCGCCAGCGCGTCGGGGTCGGCGTCGATCGCGGCGGCCAGCTCGACGATGCGCTCGGGGTGCTTGACCAGTTCCTGGGGGTTGGCCCACAGCGATGCCACCGGGGTGGAGATCGCCAGTGGCTCCCCATTGCGGTCGGTGATCATGCCGCGCGATGTGGCGATGGGCAGTTCGCGCAGGAAGCGCGAATCGGCCTTCTGCTGGTAGTACGCGTTGTCGATCAGCTGCAGGTCCACCGCGCGCCCGACCAGTACCACCGAACACAGGCCGAGCGCGCCGGCGACCAGCGCCAGCCGCCCGCGCAGGTTGAACTGCGCGCGGGTGCGCGGGCGCTTGGCGTTTCCGCCGGGGATGCGGCGGAACCTCATCGCCGCGCTCCTGCGCGCGACGCGGCACTGGGCGCGCAACCGCTCATGGCCGGATCACCACGATGTCGGCGGTCTCGGGAAACTTCATGCCCAGCCGCTGGCGCGCCACCTGGTCGATGCGGTTGCTCTCGGCCCAGGTCGCCTGCTCCAGCTGCAGCCGCCCGAAATCGATGTTGAGCTCGTCGCGCGCCGCCTCCAGCCGAGTCAGCTGGACGAACAATTGCCGATGCTGGTGCCGCGCGTGCACCACACCGATCGCGGTGATCACGCTGGCGAGCAGCAGGATGGCCACGAGGATGCGGGCGATCACGGGCGCAGCTCCGCTGCGCCCGGGAATGGGGAATAGGGAATGGGGAATCGGAGGAGCGCGCCGCCGCTACCTGCCGCTGCACCGGCGCTCCGCCCTCCCGCTTTCCCGATTCCCGATTCCCGATTCCCGATTCCCGGCTTCTCCGCCACCCGCAGCACCGCGCTGCGCGCACGCGGATTGGCGGCGACCTCGGCGGCGTCGGCCTTGCGGGCGTCGCCGATCGCGATCAGGGAAGGTTCGAACGCGGGCGCTGCCGGCAGGCGGCGATTGCCGGGCGGCGGCTTGGCATGGCGGGCGATGTAGCGCTTGACGATGCGGTCCTCGAGCGAGTGGAAACTGATCACCGCCAGTCGCCCGCCAGGGCGAAGCGCCGCGTGCGCGGCCTCCAGGCCGGCCTCCAGATCCGCCAGCTCGCGATTGACGTGGATGCGCACGGCCTGGAAGGTGCGGGTGGCCGGGTGGATGTCGTGGCGCCCGCGCGGGACCACGCCGGCCACCAGCTCCGCGAGCTCGGCGGTGCGCGTCAGCGGCGCCTCGCCGCGGCGGGCGACGATCGCGCGGGCGATGCGCCGGCTCATGCGCTCTTCGCCGTACGTCCACAGCACGTCGGCGATCTCGCGCTCCTCGGCGCGCGCCAGCCACTCGGCCGCGCTCTCGCCGGCGTCCGGATCCATGCGCATGTCGAGCGGACCGTCCTTTCCGAAACTGAAACCGCGCCCGGCGACGTCGAGCTGCGGCGACGACACGCCCAGGTCGAGCAGCACGCCGTCCAGGCCCCCGCGCACCGGCGCCCAGTCCGCCAGCGCGGCGAAGCTGCCCCGACGGATCGCCACGCGCGGATCGGCGCCGAACTCGCGCTCGGCAACGGCGATCGCTTCGGGATCCTTGTCCATCAGCAGCAGCCGACCTCCGGGGCCCAGGCGTTCGAGCACGCGTCGGGCATGACCGCCGCGGCCGAACGTGCCGTCCAGATAGGCTCCATCCCCGATCACCCGCAGCCCTTCCATGACCTGCGCGACCATCACAGGAAGGTGGCCGGACCGGGCGTCCGCGCCACCCGCGCTCACAACCTCAACTCGAGCATGTGCTCGCTCAGATCCTCGTCAGAGATGGTCTGGCGGATCTGCGCGTGATGCGCCTGCTCGCTCCACAGTTCGAATTTGTCGCCCATGCCCAGCAGCACCGCCCGGCGCTCGATGCCCACCGCGCTGCGATGGCTGGCGGGAATGCCGATCCGGCTGCTGCCGTCGAGCTCCACCGGCGCCGCCGAGCCGACCAGGTTGCGCTGCATGCGGCGGTGCGCGGACAGCGTCCCGGGCAGGGCGTTGACCGCGTCGCGCACCCGCTCCCACTCCTTCTCCGGATAGAGGAACAGGCAGCCGGACTCGAACGGGTTGTAGGTGATCACCAGGCGATTGCCGCACGCGCGCGCGACGAGATCCCGGTAGGCGGTCGGAATCGCCAGCCGGCCCTTCTCGTCGATGGTGATGGCGGTCTCGCCCTGGAACACAACAATCCTGCCCGGAATGCCCGTCTGCGGCGGGCTTCATTGCCGCGGAACACCACTGGATTCCCGGTAGTCCCACGAATTGCCACCTTATGACCCGGTTCTGGGGTTGTCAACAACTTTGCTGGGGCGATTTCATCAGGCAGGTCAATGACTTGCGCCCGACTTCAGAGACTTGTTCAAGCTTTATCCACAACCCGCTGTTTCGTCTCAAATTTTGAGACAGCGCACGTTCTCCCCAATCCTGAGACACCGTTCAGGATGGCGTAAAGCCAATGTGAAGACCCTGTGCATGCCGGATGAAGACGCGCAATCGGGTGAGCCGCTGAGGCCGGAAGGCGGTCGCCGTGTTCGCCCGCCCGCCCAGCACCGGGATGAAGGCGGCGTCGACGTGGCCGACGAAGGGGATTGATATAACGGCCCCGCGGCGCCCGCCGCGACAAGGAGATCGCCATGTGGACTCGACACCTCGCCCTGGGCGCGTTGGTGGCCCTGGCCGGTACGTTCGCCGGTTGCCAGCGCGAGCCCGCCGCCGAACCCGAGCCTGCCGTCGCGCCCGCCCCCGCGGAGGAGTCGAACCCGGCCGTGCGCCCCGCCGAGCCGCCGGAAGAGGCGGCCGCCACCGGAATCGCCACGCAGCCGGGGCCAAATGGCTCGGAAGTGACACTGAAGGCGGTGCGCGTGACCGGCAATCTGGTGACCGTGGAACTCGCCTACCGGGCCCCATCCGATCGTGCCTTGAGCACGATCGTCAGGCTCGGCGACGTCAGCCTCATCGACGACGCCACGACCCAGCGCTACGAGGTGGTACAGGACGCCTCGGGCCGCTACATGGCCCAGCCGCTCTCGACCAGCGGCAACGCGGTGGTGCTGAGCCTCAGCGCCGGCGATACCGCCCAGGTCTCGTTCCGGTTCCCGGCGCCGCCGGCGTCTTCGCCGACCGTCTCGATCTCGATCCCGGAGGTGGGGCCGTTCGACGGCGTCCCCGTGCAGCGATGATCCGCGCCACTGCGCTGGTCGCCGGAACGCTGCTGCTGGCGGCGTGCTCGCAGCCCCCCTCCAGCCCGCCAGCCGCCGCCGACAGCCCGCAGGCCGCGGAAGCCGCGGACCGGGATCGGACCGGGACGACCGCGCCCGACACCCCCGCCGCAACCTCGGCCGCGCCGTCAGCGCCCGGCGCGGCGGGTTCCGCCCTGACCGGCGGCGTGAGCGGGCTGTCGGGCGACGTCTCGTCGCTGGAAGCGCGCGTGGGCGCCCTCGGCGGCACCATCACCGAGCATGAGATCGTCGTGCCACTGCCTGCCGACACCCTGTTCGACTTCGACCGCGCCGAGATCAGGCCGCAGGCCGAACCCGGCCTGCGGCAGCTGGCGCAGTTGCTGGCGCAGACCGAGGGGATCGCCCAGGTCGGCGGCCATACCGATGCCAAGGGCGACGACGAATACAACCTCGCGCTGTCGCAGCGGCGTGCGGATGCGGTGGTCGCATGGCTGGTCGGCGAGGGCGCGGTGCCAGCGTCCCGGCTGCAGGCGCGCGGGTTCGGCGAGGCGCAGCCGGTGGCACCGAACACGACCGCCGACGGCGCCGACGATCCGGCAGGCCGCGCACGCAACCGCCGCGTGGAGGTGGTGATCGCCCGCTGACCCGGGTTCCCGCCGACGAGGCCGGATCGCCCGAAGGACTGCAAGTCGTCCGCCGCAGGAATCGCCCGGACGCATGGCGCGCGGGCGCACGCGCGTCGCGCACCCCTCGCTGGGCAGTTCGCCGACGGTCGCGGCGGGAGGAAAGGTGGCGGAGCCGGCCGATAAGCCGGGTTCTGTCGTGGACAGTCATTCCTCTAGGCGCAGCGTCACCGCTACGCTCGAGCAGCCTACCCGGACCCGACGCGGGCCACGTCATGAGGTCCCTATTTGGCCTTGCTCCCGGTGGGGTTTGCCGTGCCGGTCCGTTGCCGGACTCGCGGTGCGCTCTTACCGCACCGTTTCACCCTTGCCTGATCCCTTTCGGGCCATCGGCGGTCTGCTCTCTGTTGCACTTTCCGTCGGCTCGCGCCGCCCAGGGGTTACCTGGCACCGTGCCCTGTGGAGCCCGGACTTTCCTCGGCACCCGCCGCCCCGGAGGGCATGGGTGACGCGACTGTCTGGCCGACTCCGCCGCGGCCATTGTATCCGGATCCCGGCCGTTGGCCGCGGCCCGCGGCGCGGCGTTCAGCCCGCGTCGCCCCCGCCGTAGAGCGCCTTGCGTGGCGCCCCGGTCAGCTCCGCGGCCAGCCTGGCCGCCGTGGACGGCGGCAGCTGGGCGCGCAGGGCGGCATAGACGCGGCGGCCCTCGGCCAGGCGGGCGTCGGTGTCTTCGGCGGCCCCCTCCACCACCACCACGAATTCGCCGCGCCGCTGGTCGGGATCGGCGGCCACGGCCGCGGCGATCTCGTCGAGGCTGCCGTCGAGCACGGTTTCGAACAACTTGGTCAGCTCGCGCGCCAGCACCGCCGGCCGCCGGCCGCCGAACGCGCCGCGCATGTCGTCCAGCGCGTCGACGATGCGATGCGAGGATTCGTAGAACAGCAGCGTGCGCGGCTCGGCCGCCAGACCTGCCAGGCGCTCGCGGCGCGCGGCCGCCTTCGCCGGCAGGAAGCCTTCGAACACGAAGCGGTCGCTGGCCAGGCCGGCCACGCTCAGCGCCGCCACCAGGGCGCTGGGGCCGGGCACCGGACTGACCCGCACCCCCGCACCCCGCGCCGCGCGCACCAGCCGGTAGCCGGGATCGCTGACCAGGGGGGTGCCGGCGTCGCTGACCAACGCCAGCGAATCGCCTGCCTGCAGGCGCGCGACCAGCCGCCCGGCCAGCTGCTCCTCGTTGTGCTCGTGCAGCGCCAGCAGCGGGGTGGCGATGCCGAAGCGCGCGAGCAGCTGGCGGCTGTGGCGGGTGTCCTCGGCGCAGACGGCATCGACCTCGCGCAGCACCCGCTGCGCGCGCGGCGACAGGTCGTCGAGGTTGCCGATCGGGGTGGCCACCACGTGCAGGGTGCCGGCGGACTGTGGGGCTTGCATGGTCTCTCCGCACTGGGGCGTTAGAATCCTAGCCGTTCTTCCACACGGACTGTCAGCCATGCGGCCATCGCCTTCCCGGATCCTTCTGCTGCTGGCAGCGCTGCTGCTGGCCGGCTGCGCCTCGGTGCAGGTCAGCGGCCCCGCCGCGAGCGCCATGCCCTCGGACCCCGCGCTCGCCGCGGCGGCGGCGCTGGCGCGCGAGCAGGCGGGGCTGAGCGGCCAGGCGCGGGCCGATGGCGCCCGCGAAATCGAGCGCCTGCTGGCGACCGTCGACGACCAGGCCCTGGCGCAGGGCGCCGCCGCCCTGCCCCAGGGCGACCCCCTGTACGGATTCGCCGGGCGCGCCCTGCTGGCCCGCAACCTGCCGTTGCCGCGCCCGTTCGACCTGACCGCGCTGTGGAACGCGCACGCCGGCAACCGGCCGGCGGCCGACCGCGACGGCTACCGTCCGCCGCTGCGGCTGGCGGTACTGCTGCCCCTGTCGGGCAATCTGGCCACCGCGGCCGCGCCGGTCCGCGACGGCCTGCTGGCGGGGTACTACGGCGAGCGGCGGCAACGCCCCGAGGTGCAGTTCTACGACACCACCGGCACTCCCGCCGGCGCCAACGCCGCCTACCAGCGCGCGATCGGCGAGGGCGCCGACTACGTGCTGGGGCCGCTCGGCCGCGACGAGGTGGCCGCGGTGCTGCAGAATCCGGCACTGCTGCGGGTCCCGGTGCTGGCGCTCAACCGCGCCGGCGACGAGGCGCCGACCGGCAGCTTCAGCTTCGCCATGGCGCCCGAGGACGACGGCATCGCCGCCGCCGATTACCTGCTGGCGCGCAACGTGCGCCGCGTGCTGGTGCTCAACGGCGCCGACGACAACGCCCGGCGCAGCGTCGACGCGTTCCGGCGCCAGTTCGAGGCCGGCGGCGGCACGGTCAGCGACATGCTGGTGGTCACCGGCGAGACCCCGCCGGACATGACCGAGGCGCTGCGCAACGCCATGCTGAAGCAGGACGGCGCCGAGGCGGTGTTCCTCGGCCTGCGCGGTGCGCAGGCGCGTGCGATCGCGCCGCAGCTGGCCGCCGCGGGCTACGCCACCCGCCCGCGCGTCGGCACCTCGCAGCTCTACGGCAGCGGCAGCAGCGAGGACGACGTGGCGCTGGACGGCATCGTGTTCCCGACGGAGCGCTGGATCGCGACCGGAGTGCCCGGCCTGCCGATGGCCTCGAGCGTGGCGGCCGGTCTTCCCACCGCCCGCGGCCCGGCGGCGCGGTTGTTCGCGTTCGGCTACGACGCCTGGATGATCACCGCCTTCATGGAACGCCTGGTGGGCGATGCGAACGCCGAACTGCGCGGCGCCACCGGCACCCTGCGCATCGACGGCTTCGGCAACGTGCTGCGCACGCCGGCCTGGGCCACCTTCAGCGGGGGACACGTGGTGCCGCTGGGCGGAACCGGCGGGTGAGCTCGACCCGCGCGCGCGGCGACGGCGTCGAGCGCGCGGCGCGCGACCACCTGCTGCGGGCCGGGCTGCGCGAAATCGCCGCCAATGCGAACTTCCGCTGCGGCGAGCTCGACCTGGTCATGCTCGAACCGGATGCGGGCGGCGCCGACCCCGGCACCGTCGTGTTCGTCGAGGTGCGCTACCGGCGGTCGTCCGGCTTCGGCGGAGGCGCGGTGTCGGTGACGGTCGCCAAGCGCCGACGGCTCGCGCGCGCCGCGCAGGCGTTCCTGCTCGGCCAACGCGCGCTCGCCGACGCGCCCTGCCGCTTCGACGTGGTCGAGGCCGACGGCGACCCGGCCGCGCCGCGGCTGCACTGGATCCGCGACGCGTTCCGCCTCGACGACCTGTAGCCCATCCGCTCGCTCGAAAACGCGCGTCACCTTGATTTGGAGTGTGGGTTCCCGGCTCGCTCGGATATCCACGGCCGAGCCACCGCCGAAGGCCAATGACGCTATGCGGTCCGGTTCGGCGTGCGGGACCTCGCTGCCGCAGGGAACCGACGCCTTCTTCGAAAATCCCGCGCAGTGTCCAGGGCCGGCGCGACGTCCCGGTGCGGGACCGTCGACGCCATGGATGGATTCACGGCGTGTCCCGTACCGGGGCGCCGTGCCGGCCCGCCCGCGAAGCCACTTGGCAGCGTGGCGGTATATCAATTGCGCTCGTCGCGATTTCCGTCGCTCCCACAAGGGACGACCAGCGGCCAAACCCCTTTTCCCTCGGTGTGGAGAAGAATCGAAACAAGCAAGTGCCTGGCAGAAGCGGGAGCGCTGTGAGCACCTTCGCGCGTGTGCGGGATAGGGCACAGGCCAGGCCCCCGTACAATCCCGCGATGCCCTCCCTCCCCGCCGCGCTCGAAACGGAACTGGCCGAACTGCTCGGCGAGGGCTGGCGCAGCGACGCAGCGATCCTGGCGGCGCACGGCGGCGACGGCTCGCGACACCGCGCTGCGCCGCTCGGCGTGGCCACACCGGCCGATCGCGCCCAGGTCGGCGCGCTGGTGCGCGCCTGCCGCCGCCACCGCGTACCGCTGGTCGCCCGCGGGGGCGGTACCAGCAGCACCGGCGCCGCGCTGGCCGGCGGCGCGGTAGCGGTGTCGTTCGCGCGCATGGACCGCATTCTCGACATCCGCACCGACGACCGGATCGCAATCGTCGAACCCGGCGTACGCAACGGCGCCCTGCAGCACGCACTCGCAGCGCACGGCCTGTTCTGGCCGCCCGATCCGGCCAGCGCCGACGACTGCACCGTCGGCGGCAACCTCGCCTGCAACGCCGGCGGTCCGCGCACGGTGAAATACGGCGCCAGCCGCGACAACGTGCTCGGCCTGGCGGCGGTCACCGGCACCGGCGACATCGTCACTGTCGGCGGCGCCACCACCAAGGACGCCACCGGCTACGACCTCACCCACCTGATCGTCGGCAGCGAAGGCACCCTGGCGCTGATCGTCGAGGCGACCCTGAAGCTGGCGCCGCTGCCCGAAGCGCGCGCCAGCCTGCGCGCCCTCTACGACGACGCGGCGGCCGCGGCCGCGGCGGTGGCGCGGATCATGGCGCAGCCGGCGGCGCCGTCGATGCTGGAGTTCATGGACGCCGCCTGCATCCGCCTGGCGCGCGAGGTCGGCGGCGCGGAGATCGCCGAGGCCGGCGCCCTGCTGCTGATCGAGGCGGACGGCGATGCCGCCACCCTGCCCCATGCGCTCGATGCGCTGGAGCGCGCGGCGCGCGGCGCGGGCCTGCGCGCGATCGAACGCGCGGCAGACGATGCCGCGGGCGCGCGCCTGTGGGCGGCGCGCAAGGCGCTCTCGCATGCGCAGCGCGCGATCGCGCCGGCCAAGCTCAACGAGGACGTGGTGGTGCCGGTGTCGCGGATCCCGGCCCTGGTCGACGGCATCCAGGCGCTGGCGCGCGAGTTCGACCTTCCCATCATCGCCTTCGGCCACGCCGGCAACGGCAACCTGCATGCCAACATCCTCTACGACCCGGCCGATGCCGGACAGGATGCGCGCGCCCACGCCGCACTGCCGCGGCTGTTCGCGCTCGCCCTGTCGCTGGGCGGCACGCTGTCGGGCGAGCACGGCATCGGCACGGCCAAGCGCGGGTTCATGCGCGACGCCTTCGATGCGCCGACCCTGGCGGCGATGCGCGCGGTGAAGGCGGCGCTGGATCCCGACGGCATCCTCAACCCCGGCAAGGTGCTGCCGGAGGCGTGAGCGCGGGCTGCCGGATCAGCCGGCGAAGTGATCGTGGCCGGAGCGCTCCGGGGTCCACTCGGCGCCCTGCGCGTCCAGCGCCCGCACCCGTTCGCCGGCGACCACCGCGCCGATGCGGGTGACGGCGACGCCGCAACCGGCGGCGATACGCGCGACCTCGTCCCGCCGCTGCACCGGCGCGGTGAAACACAGCTCGTAGTCGTCGCCGCCGCAGGCCTGCACGGCGCGGCGCGCCCGCGCCGGGAGCAGCGCCGCGAGCGCCGGGGAGGCCGGCAGCGCCTCCAGCACGACCTCCGCGCCGACGCCGCTGGCGCTGCAAACGTGGCCGAGGTCGGCGAGCAGGCCGTCGGAGACGTCGATGCAGGCGCTGGCGATGCCGGCCAGCGCGCGCGCCACCGCGACCCGCGGCTCGGGCCGGTCCAGCCGGTCGCGCAACCGCCGCGCCTGCCCCGGATCGGCCGCGGCCATGGATCCGTCGCCGCCCGCGAGTTTTAGCGCCGCCGCCGCGTCGCCGAGGGTGCCCGTCACCCAGACCTCGTCGCCCACCGCGGCGCGGCCGCGGCGCAGCTCGCGCTCCGGCGCGACCAGGCCGAGCGCGGTCACGCAGATCGACAGCGGTCCGCGGGTGGTGTCGCCGCCGACCAGGACCACGCCATGGCGCGCGGCCAGTTCCAGGAAGCCGTCGAGGAAGCCATCGAGCCAGGCCGCATCCGCCCGCGGCAGGGACAGCGACAGCGTGCACCAGGCCGGATCCGCGGCCATTGCCGCCAGGTCCGAGAGGTTCACCGCCAGCGCCTTCCAGCCGATGTCGGCCGGCGCGGTGCCTTCCGGGAAATGCACGCCGACGTTGAGCGTGTCGGTGGCCACCACCAGGCGCATGCCGTCCGGGACGCGCACGATCGCCGCGTCGTCGCCGATGCCGAGTTCGACGTCGGCTCGCAGCGCGGCGCGCGCACGGACCCTGGCGATCAACTCGAACTCCATGCGGCGGCGCGACGGCGAGGCTGGGGCGACGGGGCTCTCGCCCCGGTCGTCACGCCTCCCCGGTCCCCCGCTTCTCGACCGCGCGCCATTCCCCGCAGGCGCGGTCGAGCACGCCGTTGACGTAGGTATGGCCGTGCTCGGAGCCGAAGCGCTTGACCGTCTTCAACGCCTCGTCGATGACCACGCGGTAGGGCACGTCCAGCCGGTGCTGCAGTTCGTAGGCGGCGATGCGCAGCATGGCGCGCTCGATCTGGTCGACCTCCTCGATGCTGCGGTCGAGGAACGGCTGCAGCGCAGTATCGAGATCGGCGCGGCGTGCCAGGACGCCACGCACCAGGTCCTCGAAATACTCCAGGTCGGCGACCTCGTGCGCCTGCTCGTGGGCGAACTGGGCGACGATGTCGCCGGCGGCACCGCCCGACAGTTGCCAGGCATAGACCGCCTGCAGCGCACGCCGGCGCGCGCGCGTGCGCTGCACCGGGTCGATGCCGCCGCGCTGCGGCCGGCTCATGCCGGGAACCCGCAGCGCGCCGCCGCCCGGTGCCCGCATCCGGCTGGCGGGCACGTCACTTCAGCTTCCCCATCAGCTCGGCCATCTCGATCGCCACCAGCGCGGCCTCCTCGCCCTTGTTGCCGTGGCTGCCGCCGGCACGGCGTTCTGCATCCTCGGCCCGATCGACCGCGAGTACCCCGTTGGCCACGGGGACGCCCGAGTCCAGCGCCACCCGCATCAGACCGTCCGAGCAGCCATCGGCGACCTGCTCGTAGTGCCGGGTATCGCCGCGCACCACGCAGCCCAGGGCGACGATCGCGCCATGGCGGCCGGCGGCAGCCAGCCGCGCCGCCGCGACCGGGATCTCCCAGGCGCCGGGTACGCGGATCACGTCCACGGCGTCCTCGCCCACGCCGTTGTCGGCGAAGGCCTTGCGCGCGCCGGCGACCAGGGTGTCGCTGATGCGCGGGTTCCAGCGGCTGGCGATGATGGCGAAGCGCGTGTCTTCCGCGGCGCGCAGATCGCCTTCGTAGTGGGTCATTGCGGGCGGGACCTCGAAACGGTGGGACAGTTTAGTGCATGGGTCCTAGTGCATGGGTCGCGGCGGACGTGATCCGGAGCGGCGCGCCACCCGGGCCCGCAGCGCGCCCGGGCCGCGCCGGCGCGCGTCGCTGCATGGCCGCCGTCGCGGCGGTGTGCCGCAGCCGGGCGGCTCCCGGCTTCCGGCTAGAGTTCCACGTACTCCACCACCTCCAGCCCGAACCCGGCCAGCCCGACCTGCTTGCGCGGGGTGCCGAGCACGCGCAGGCGGCCGCAGCCGAGATCGGCCAGGATCTGGCTGCCCGCGCCGTTGCGGCGCCACTCGGCCAGGGCGCCGGCGCGCGTGGGCGCGGCGCTGCCTTCGTCCGGGGCCTGGCGGACCCGCGCCAGCAGCGCGTCGGGGCCGGAAGCGTCCTCGAGCAGCACCAGCGCCCCGGCAGGCGCGCGTGCGATCCGCGCCAGCACCTCGCCCGTCGCAGGCCCGAAGTCGTCGCGGCGCCAATGCAGCGCGTCGGCCAGCGGATTCATCGGCTGCACCCGCACCAGGGCGGGCTGCGCGGCGTCGGGCGCGCCCTGCACCAGGGCGAAATGCAGCCCGTGACTGAGCCGGTCGCGGTAGGTCAGCAGGCGGAAGCGTCCGTGCGCGGTATCGATGCCGCGCTCGTCGATGCGCTCGATGGTGTGCTCGGTTTCCAGGCGATGGCGGATCAGGTCCTCGATCGAGCCGATCTTCAGTCCGTGCTCGCGCGCGAACACCTCCAGCTGCGGGCGCCGCGCCATGCTGCCGTCGGCGTTGAGGATCTCGACGAGCACGCCGGCCGGCTCCAGGCCCGCCAGCAGCGCCAGATCGCTGGCCGCCTCGGTGTGCCCGGCGCGGCTGAGCACGCCCCCGGGATGCGCCTGCAGCGGGAAGATGTGCCCCGGCTGCGACAGATCGCGCGGCCGCGCGTCCGGACGCACCGCGGTGCGGATGGTATGGGCGCGGTCGTAAGCCGAGATGCCGGTGGACACGCCCTCGGCGGCCTCGATGCTGACGGTGAAGTTGGTGCCGTGCGCGGAGGTGTTGTCGCGCACCATTGGCGGCAACCCCAGCTGCGCGCAGCGCTCGCGGGTCAGCGACAGGCACACCAGCCCGCGCGCATGGGTGACCATGAAATTGATGTCGGAGGGGCGCACCAGCTCGGCGGCCATGATCAGGTCGCCCTCGTTCTCGCGATCCTCGTCGTCGACGATGACCACCATGCGGCCGGCGCGGATTTCATCGAGCAGTTCGGGAATCGGGGAGAACGGCATGGGCTGGCTCTGGGCTGGTGATTGGTGATTGGTGATTGGTGTTGGGTCCGACGCCGTCGCCCGGCGCAAGCCGGGATCCGGCGTGTCGCCGCGGCGCGGGCCGTGCGGGCCGTGGTGCGGGTTGCTCAGGTCGCGGGCAGCAGCCTTTCGACGTAGCGGGCCACCAGGTCGACTTCCAGGTTCACCCGGTCGCCGACGGCCGTGGCCGAGAACGCCGTGTTGGCGACCGTGTGCGGGATCAGCGCGACCTCGAAACCGCCCCCATCCACGGCATTGACGGTCAGGCTCACCCCGTCGACGCAGATCGAGCCCTTCTTCGCCACGTAGCGCAGCACCTCCGCCGGCGCGGCGAATCGCCAGCGCTGCGCGCGCGCGTCGGGCACGATCGCCTCGACCCGGCCCACGCCGTCCACATGCCCGCTGACCAGATGGCCGCCGAGCCGATCGTCGGGGCGCATGGCGCGCTCGAGGTTGAGTGCCGCGCCGTCGGGCAGCGCGCCGAGCGTGGTCAGCGACAGGGTCTCGTTGGAAGCGTCGGCCTGGAAGGTCTCCGCATCGAACGCCACCACGGTCAGGCACACGCCGTTGACCGCGATGCTCTCGCCGGCGCGCACGTCGGCGAACGGCAGGCTGCCGACCGCCACGGTCAGGCGCACGTCGCCCCCGCGCGGATCGCGCGCCGCCAGCCGGCCGACGCCTTCGATGATGCCGGTGAACATCAGCGCGCCCCCCGCGCGGCGCGGCCGCGATGGACGGTGATCGGAACGGAGCGGAACGGTTGGGACATGTGCGTTTCCCGCAGTGGAAGCGAAAAACGTCCCGGGCGCGGGGACATGCGCGCAGCCGCAGCCGCGCATGCCGTCTTCTTTCATCCGGACTGTGGGGAACGGATGCCCGGCATGGCGCGCCGCGCATCGATTCCCGGACCGTCGGCTCCGGCATCGGACCGGATCTGCTGGCCTTGCGACGCCCCCGAGGAACCGCCGCAAGCGCTCGCGGGCTCGCGCGGCGGCTTCGCAGAAGCGCCACGCCTACCGCCGGTGGGGAGTTCCACCCCGCCCTGAAGACGTCTGATTGTGAGCTGGATCGCCGGCGAGCCGGCGCGGGGATTCTACAACGCCGCGGCTGCTGCCGGGCAGGGACACCGCGTTCCATTCGAGTGCCGGGTTCAGCGCTAGCGCCTGCTGCTCCTGCGAACGGCCGGATGGGCGGTGATTCCCGACGGCGGCCGACCGCGTCGGTTTTCGCGCGCATGGCGCGCTCCTACCAAGGCTTGCGGCGGGCGTGGACGAACAGGGGCCAGCGCAGCCGCCTGCTGCCCTCCGGATCGCCCCAGGCGGCGGCGATCGCCGGCGCGTGGTGGGCCACCGGGTCCATGCCGTGTTGGTCGCGAAAACGCTTGGTCGCCGAAAAACTGCCGAAATAGCCCAGCAGCCGCGCCAGCGGCCAGTCCGCTGTCATGGCGAACGCCGGGAGCCGGAGCGCTGCGAACGGCCAGTCGAAATCGGCGTAGGCGCTGTCGACCAGCGCGCGCTCGGGCGGCCAGCAGGCGGCGATGTCCTCGCGAAAGGCCTCGACCGCGGCGCGGATCACAGGGTCGGTCTCGATGTCCTGGTAGCCCCAGGCGATCAGGACCCCGCCCGGCCGCAGCACCCGTGCGCATTCGGCGAAGAACGCGCTGCGGTCGAACCAGTGCAGCGCCTGCGCCACGCAAACCGCGTCCACGCCGGCGTCCGCCAGGCTACAGCGCTCCCCCGGCTCGACCGCGAAGCGGACGTTCCCGGGGCCGTGCGCCCTGGCGATCTGCGCGGCGCTGGGATCGGTGGCGTGCACGGCGTCGAAGCGCGCCGCCAGCGCGCGGCTGGCCTGGCCGCTGCCACAGCCGGCCTCCCACGCGCAGCCGTGCGACGGCGCCGCGGCGGCGATCCAGTCGAACAGCGCCTCCGGATACTCCGGCCGCGCCTGTGCATAGGCCTCGGCCACCGCGGAGAAGTGATCGTGAAACCCGGTCCGGCTGTTCATGCGTCCTCCCGGCGCCGCCCACGCGGCATTCTGTCCGGAACGTCCGCTGGCGACGACGGTCGTCCGTCACGGCAGGCGCGGCAGGCGCGGCAGGCGCGGCAGGCGCGCGATGCTACCGCTACCGCTGCTGGGGCCGCAGGCGCAGGCGCAGGTCGCCGCCCACCGCACGGGTCTCGAAGACCTGCAGCTGCAGGCGCTGGGCCATGGCGTCGATGCCGAGGCCGGCGAACAGCGGCCGCGCGCGGTCGCCCAGCAGCACCGGTGCGACGTACAACAGAAGTTCGTCCACCAGACCGGCGGACAGGAACGCTCCGGCCAGGGTGGCGCCGGTCTCCACGTGCACTTCGTTGATTTCGCGCTCGGCCAGCAGCCGCAGCACCGCGCCCAGGTCGAGATTGCCGCCGCTCGCCGGCACCGCGGCGCGCTGCGCATCGATCCCGCGCGGCGGCTTCACGTCCGGCGCGTGCAGGTACAGGGTCGGCGCCTCGCCTTCGCGGACCCGGCCGCGGGCCACGGTGGCGAGCCCCGGATCCAGCACCACGCGCAGCGGCGGCAGCACCTCGACGTCCTCCGGCAAACGCACGGTGAGCTGCGGATCGTCGGCGAGGATGGTGCCGGCGCCGGCGACGATCGCCCCGGCGCGCGCGCGCCAGCGGTGCCCGTCCAGGCGCGCGGGCTCGCCGGTGATCCATTTCGAATCGCCGTTGGCCAGCGCAGTGCGACCGTCCAGGCTCATGGCCAGCTTCACCCGCACCCAGGGCCGGTCGCGCTCGATGCGCGAGAGCCAGCCGGCATTGAGTTCGCGCGCCTGCGGCTCCAGCAGCCCGGACGCGGTCTCGACCCCGGCGGCGCGCAGCCTTTCGAATCCCTTGCCGTCCACCTGCGGGAACGGGTCGCGCATCGCCGCGACCACCCGCCCCACCCCGGCCGCCGCCAGGGCATCCGCGCACGGCCCGGTCGCGCCGGTGTGCGCGCACGGCTCCAGGGTCACGTAGGCGATCGCGCCGCGCGCTCGAGCGCCGGCCGCCTCCAGCGCCACCACCTCTGCGTGAGGACCGCCCTTGCGCACGTGCCAGCCCTCGCCCACCACTTCGTCGCCCTGAACCAGCACGCATCCGACCATCGGGTTGGGCCGGGTGGTATAGGTGCCGCGCGCCGCCAGGCGCAGGGCCCGCGCCATCATCGCGTGGTCGGCGGCGCTGTACTCCGGCGTCGCCGTCACCGCCGCTTCCTGCCCTTGCCCGGGCTCTTCTCGAACGGCACCACCTCGCCGGTCAGCAGCGGCAGCTGGCCCTCCCCGGGCAGCTCGCGCTCGAGCCGGTCGAGCTCCTCGCGAAAGTCCGCCACGTCCTCGAACGAGCGGTAGACCGAGGCGAAACGCACGAAGCCGACGTGGTCGAGCTTGCGCAGCTCGGCGATCACGAACTCCCCGACCCGGCGCGAGGAGATTTCGCGCTCGGTGGTCATGCGCAACTGGTGCACGACCGCGCGCACCGCCGCCTCGATCTGCTCCTCCGACACCGGGCGCTTGTGCAGCGCGCGGTCGAAGCCCAGGCGCAGCTTGCGCGCGTCGAACGACTCGCGGCGCCCGTCGCCCTTGATGATCACCGGCAGCTTCAGCTCGATCGTCTCCAGCGTGCTGAAGCGCTCGCCGCAGGCCTCGCACTCGCGGCGGCGGCGGATCGTGGCGCCGTCCTCGGAAACGCGCGAGTCGATCACGCGGGTGTCTACGTGCTGGCAGAAGGGGCAGTGCATCAGCGGGCCGGGAGTCGGGAATCGGGAATCGGGAATCGCAAGAGCCGGAGCGAGGAACCACCGCTGCCGGCGATTCTCCATTCCCGATTCCCGATTCTCGTATCAACCATAGACCGGGAACCTCCGGCACTGAGCCGTGACCTTGTCGCGGACGGCGGCGACGACGGCCTCGTCGGCGGGGGCGTCGAGCACGTCGCACATCCAGCCGGCCAGGTCGATGCAGTCCTGTTCGCCGTAGCCGCGGGTGGTCACCGCCGGGGTGCCGATGCGCAGTCCGGAGGTGACGAAGGGCTTCTGCGGGTCGTTGGGCACCGCGTTCTTGTTGACCGTGATGTGGGCCTTGCCCAGGGCGGCCTCGGCGTCCTTGCCGGTGATGCCCTTGCCGATCATGTCGACCAGCATGAGATGGTTGTCGGTGCCGCCCGAAACGATGCGGTAGCCGCGCTCGACGATGGTCTTCGCCATGGCCCGCGCATTCGTGACCACCTGTTCCTGATAGGTCTTGAACTCCGGCTCCAGCGCCTCCTTGAAGGCCACCGCCTTGGCGGCGATGACGTGCATCAGCGGGCCGCCCTGAATGCCCGGAAACACGATCGACTGCAGCTTTTTCTCGACGTCGGCGTCCGCGCCCTTCGCCAGGATGATGCCGCCGCGCGGGCCGCGCAGGGTCTTGTGGGTGGTGGAGGTGACCACATGGGCGTGCGGCAGCGGGCTCGGATACGCCCCCGCCGCCACCAGGCCGGCGACATGCGCCATGTCGACGAACAGGATCGCGCCGATCTTGTCGGCGATGGCGCGGAACCGCGCCCAGTCGACCACCCGCGAATAGGCGGAAAACCCGGCGACCACCATCTTCGGCCGGTGCTCCGTGGCCAGGCGCTCGACGGCGTCGTAGTCGATCAGGCCCTCGTCGTCGACTCCGTACTGGACGGCGTTGAACAGCTTGCCGGAGGCATTCACCTTGGCGCCGTGGGTCAGATGACCGCCATGGGCCAGGCTCATGCCGAGGATCGTATCGCCGGGCTGCAACAGGGCGAAGTAGACGGCCTGGTTGGCCTGGGACCCGGAATGCGGCTGGACGTTGGCGTAGTCGGCCCCGAACAGCTCCTTCACCCGCTCCAGCGCCAGCCGCTCGGCGACGTCAACGTATTCGCAGCCGCCGTAGTAGCGCTTGCCGGGGTAGCCCTCGGCGTACTTGTTGGTCAGCACGCTGCCCTGGGCCTCGAGCACGCGGGGGCTGGCATAGTTCTCTGAGGCGATCAGCTCGACGTGATCCTCCTGGCGCCGCCGCTCGTCGGCGATCGCCGCGGCCAGTTCGGGGTCGTAACCTTCGATGCGGGCATCACGGGGGAACATCGGCGCTCCAGTCGTCCTTCAGGCCCCGTATTGTAGCGCCCCACCGCTCTCCGGCCCGATCGCCGCATCGTCCCCAGCGCATTCCCGGCAGTCCCGACCGACCACCGCCCACAGCTGCCCGAACGAGCGGCCCGAGGCACCTCGGGGCCATCGGGCGGGGGTGGCGCCGCAAGTCGCTCCCCGATACTCGCTTGGTTGCGACGCCACCCCCACCCGATGGAGCGACATTCGCCGGCGCTTCCGGAAAAGCAGGAGCCGACGCGGCGAGCCTTGCCCACGACCCACGCTTTTCGGCCCGATCGCCGCACCGTCCCCAGCGGGCCGGGGGATGCGTGACAACCAAGCGAGTATCGGGGAGCGACTTGGCACGGATCCCCCGGCCCGCCCCCCAGCGCATTCCCGGCATTCCCGGCAGTCCCGACCGACCACCGCCCACAGCTGCCCGAACGAGCGGCCCGAGGCACCTCGGGGCCATCGGGCGGGGGTGGCGCCGCAAGTCGCTCCCCGATACTCGCTTGGTTGCGACGCCACCCCCACCCGATGGAGCGGCATTCGCCGGCGCTTCCAGAAAAGCAGGAGCCGACACGGCGAGCCTTGCCCACGACCCACGCTCTCCGGCCCGATCGCCGCATCGTCCCCAGCGGGCCGGGGGATGCGTGACAACCAAGCGAGTATCGGGGAGCGACTTGGCACGGATCCCCCGGCCCGCCCCCGCGGCGCTTTTCGTCGTTTGTCGCCCGCCACCCGGTTTCAACCTCGCCCTCGATGGCAGAAACCGCACCCACACCCGCCCAGCGCCAGGAAACCGCGCGCCCGCTATAATTGCCCGATCCCCGAACACCCTCCGTCCGCGCGCGCCCCCGCCGCGCGGCGGCAAAGTCGCACCGGAGCCCCCATGTCGCAGTACATCTACACCATGAACGGCGTCTCCAAGACCGTTCCGCCCAAGCGCCAGATCATCAAGGACATCTCGCTGTCCTTCTTCCCCGGCGCCAAGATCGGCCTGCTCGGCCTGAACGGCGCCGGCAAGTCCACCGTCCTGCGGATCATGGCCGGCGTCGACACCGACTTCTCCGGCGAGGCCCGCCCCCAGCCCGGCATCAAGGTCGGCTACCTGGCCCAGGAGCCCGAACTCGACCCCGACAAGACCGTCCGCGAAGCCGTCGAGGAAGGCGTCGGCGAGATCCTCCAGGCCCAGGCCGAGCTGGACAAGGTGTATGCCGCCTACGCCGAAGAAGGCGCCGACTTCGACAAGCTCGCCGCCCAGCAGCAGCGCCTCGAAGCGATCCTCGCCTCCGGCGACGCCCACCTGCTCGAACAGCAGCTCGAAGTCGCCGCCGACGCCCTGCGCATCCCGCCGTGGGACGCCAAGATCGGCCCGCTCTCCGGCGGCGAAAAGCGCCGCGTCGCGCTGTGCCGCCTGCTGCTGTCCAAGCCCGACATGCTGCTGCTCGACGAACCCACCAACCATCTCGACGCCGAGTCGGTGGAATGGCTGGAGGAATTCCTGGCCCGCTATTCCGGCACCGTCGTGGCCGTCACCCATGACCGCTACTTCCTCGACAACGCCGCCGAGTGGATCCTCGAGCTCGACCGCGGCCGCGGCATCCCGTGGAAGGGCAACTACAGCGACTGGCTGGTGCAGAAGGAAGACCGCCTCAAGCGCGAGGAATCGCAGGAGAAGGCGCGGCAGAAGGCGATCGCCCGCGAGCTGGAATGGGCGCGCAGCAACGCCAAGGGCGGCCGCTCCAAGGGCAAGGCGCGCCTGGCGCGGATCGAGGAGCTGCAGTCGGTCGACTACCAGCGCCGCAACGAGACCAACGAGATCTTCATCCCGCCGGGCGAGCGCCTGGGCAACTCGGTGATGGAGTTCAAGGGCGTGACCAAGTCGTTCGGCGACCGCCTGCTGATCGACGACCTCAGCTTCATCGTTCCGCCCGGCGCCATCGTCGGCATCATCGGCCCCAACGGCGCCGGCAAGTCCACCCTGTTCCGGATGATCATCGGCCAGGAGCAGCCGGACCAAGGCGAGATCGCCACCGGGCCGACCGTCAAGCTGGCCTACGTCGACCAGAGCCGCGAAGCGCTGACCGGCAACCACAACGTGTTCCAGGAAGTCAGCGGCGGCGCCGACATCCTCAACATCAACGGCATCGAGATCCAGTCGCGCGCCTACATCGGTCGCTTCAACTTCAAGGGCCAGGACCAGCAGAAGCTGGTCGGCAACCTCTCGGGCGGCGAACGCGGCCGCCTGCATCTGGCCAAGACCCTGCTGCAGGGCGGCAACGTGCTGCTGCTCGACGAACCGTCCAACGACCTCGACATCGAGACCCTGCGGGCGCTGGAGGACGCGCTGCTGGAGTTCCCGGGCAACGTCTTCGTGATCAGCCACGACCGCTGGTTCCTGGACCGCATCGCCACCCACATCCTCGCCTTCGAGGGCGACAGCCACGTCGAGTTCTTCCAGGGCAACTACCGCGAATACGAGGAAGACAAGAAGCGGCGCCTGGGCGAGGAAGGCGCCAAGCCGCACCGCCTGCGCTTCAAGGCGTTGAAGTGACGGACCGGCCCGCGCGCCCAGCGCGCGGCTTTGCCGGCCCGTCATCCCGGCGGCTTTCTACAGCCGAACGGCTGGTCGGTCCGGGACCGAGCACCGGCAAGACGAGCCGGCGCGCCGAACACCCGATCCCGGCTTGCGCCGGGATGACGGACCCAGCGAGCTGTCGGAGCGAACGATGAACTTCATGCAGGCCCTGCAGCAGCGCTGGCACGACGCCGATTCCCTAGTCTGCGTCGGTCTCGATCCCGAACCGGCCCGGTTCCCGGGGAAGTTTCGCGACGACCCGGACGCCGTGTTCGCCTTCTGCCGGGACATCGCCGACGCCACAGCCGAATACGCCTGCGCCTTCAAGCCCCAGATCGCCCACTTCGCCGCCCTCGGCGCCGAAGATGCCCTCGCCCGCCTGATCGCACACATCCACACCTGCCACCCCGGTGTCCCGGTGATTCTCGACGCCAAGCGCGGCGACATCGGCAGCACCGCCCGGCACTACGCCGCCGAGGCCTTCGACCGCTACCGCGCCGATGCGGTGACCGCCAATCCCTACCTGGGCCGAGACTCGCTGCAGCCGTTCCTGGACCGCGCGGACAAGGGTGTGGTGATCCTGTGCCGGACCTCCAACCCGGGCGCCGGCGATCTGCAGGACCTCGTCGTCTCCGGCGGCGACCACGCCGCTCGCCCGCTCTACCAGCACGTCGCCGAAACCATCGCGCGCGAGTGGAACGGCAATCGCAACTGCGCGCTGGTGGTCGGCGCGACCTGGCCCGAGCAGCTGAAGCAGGTGCGCGAGATCGTCGGCGACATGCCGTTGCTGGTGCCCGGCGTCGGTGCGCAGGGCGGCGATGTCGCGGCGGTGGTGCGCAACGCCAGGAGCGCCGACGGCACCGGCCTGATCGTGAGCAGTTCGCGCGCCGTGTCGTACGCCTCCGACGGCGACGACTACGCCGATGCGGCCGCGGCCGCGGCCGGGGCGTTGCGCGAGGAAATCAACCGCCACAGGTGACTCGCCCGCTGCTTCCGCGCAGGGGAGCGCGGCGCAGCCTCGTCGACCACCGAGCGCCGCGGCTGGCTCCGGAAGGGTCGGTGGCAATCCGGACAGGTGCTCAGGCGGGTCGGCGGCGTTCCCTGCTGCCTGCAGGAGCGGCCCAGGGCCGAAGACCGCGGGAACGTCCGTCCGGGTGGGCGGCGATCTCAGGCATCCTTGACGGCGCCGGCCTTCGCGCGCATGGCGCGCTCCTACAGGATTGTCCTCGCGCGCCGTCCCGGCCCGCGTCATGCCGACACGTCGATGAACGTGTTGATCGACAGCCGCCCGGCCGTCGGGTCGGCCGGCGGCACCCGGTCGTTGTCGATATCGCCCGAATGCAGCGAGTTGCGGCGGTACACCACCAGCCGGTTGTACACGCCTTCTACGCGGCCGATCCGCTCGAACAGGGCGGTATCGCCGCTGATATACCCGTCGGACGGCGCCTCGCCGCCGCGGCTTTCCTCGTCCAGGCAGCGGAAGTACGCCTCGCGTCGTTCCTCGCCGACCGATTCGAAACCGGTGCGGCGATGGCGGTAGAAGGCGGTTCCGCCCCAGTCGCCGCGGAACAGGTAGTGCACCGTCGCCAGCCCGCTGCCGGAGACCGAATCGATGTGCGGGATCCGCTGCAGGAACGCCAGCTCCTGCGGCGGCCGGGTGACCAGCGAGTAGTGCGCCATCGGGAAGGCGAAGCTGCCCGACGCCAGCCCGAACGCCGGCAGCAGCGGCGTCAGCACCTCCTGCAGAAAGGCTTGGTACGACAGCGGCGCCGGGGCGCGGATGCCGGGGAACATCGACTGCTGGGCGACGTAGTGGCGGGCGATGGCCTTGCGCACCAGGCGCCCGGGATCGGCGACCAGATCGTCGATCACCAACAACGGCGCCCGCTCCTCGCCGATGGAGAAGCGGCGAACGCGGAGTTCGGGATGGGGCTTGAGGATCATGCGCGTTCCCGCCGGCCGATCGCGCCGGCTACGTCGAGGCAGGGCCCCGGTTCAGCCACGTTGCGGGGTCCGCCTTGCAGTAGCGGTCGATGAAGCCCTGCTGCGCCGGCATCCGCGCGACCGCCTCGCCGATCTGCCCGCGCAACGTGTCCAGCAGCCTGCGCAAGTCGGCATTGGACAGCGCGCGCGCCAGCGGGTGGTGCTGGCCGGGCACCAGTCCCTGCCCCAGCATCACGTGGGTCCAGGAATCGACCCGGAACAGCTCGTCGCCGCCCTGCCAGGCATGCGCGCGCTCGCGCCACGCTCCCAGCCGGATCGCCAGCGATTCCGGCAGCTCCATCTCCCGGCATGCCTTCCACATCGGCTCGTCGCGCTGGTTGGCGTGGTAGTGCAGGATGATGAAGTCGCGCACGTGCTCCATTTCCCGGCGGCTGGTGTCGTTGTGGATCTCCACCAGCGACTGCGGGATGCCGTCGAACGGAAACTGCTCGATCAGCCGCACCACGGCGCTGATCGCCAGGTGGATGCTGGTCGATTCCAGCGGCTCGATGAAGCCGCTGGCCAGGCCCAGCGCGACGACGTTGCCGTTCCAGGTCTTCAGCCGCCGGCCGCTGCGGAACGGCACCAGCCAGGGGTCGCGGACCGGCGGCGCGCCGGCGTCATCGAGCAGCTTGGCGCGGGCCTCGTCGTCGGACATGTGGCGGCTGGAGAACACCAGGCCACAGCCAACGCGGTGCTGCAGCGGAATGTGCCAGCGCCAGCCGGCCTGGTGGGCGATCGCGCGCGTATAGGGCACCGGCGGCCCGACCGCTTCGGTCTGGACCGCCACGGCGCGATCGCAGGGCAGCCACTGGTGCCAGTCCTCGTAGCCGGTGCCCAGGGTCTGCTCGATCAGCAGGCCGCGGAAGCCGGTGCAGTCGATGAACAGGTCGCCCTCGACCACCTGTCCGCCTTCCAGCGCCAGCGCCTGCACGTGACCGCTTTCCGGATGCCGGCGGACCTCGCGGATCTTGCCTTCGATGCGCTTGAGCCCCTGGGTTTCTGCCCTGCGGCGCAGGAAGCGCGCGTACAGCGCCGCATCGAGGTGATAAGCGTAGTTGACCCGCGGCTTGTCCAGTTTCGCGAACAGGTCGTCGCGCGAGGCCACGGTCTCCAGGCAATAGTCGCCGAGCTCGGAATGCGTGCCGCGGCGCAGACTCTCGAGCCAGAAATGGTGGAATGCACAGACCAGGGTACTGGTGCCGGTGATACCGAAGGGATGGATGTAGCGCTCCCCGTGCCGGCGCCAGTTCTCGAACGAGATCGACAGCTTGAAGGTACCGGCGACCGCGCGCAGGAACTCCTGTTCGTCGATCTGCAGCAGGCGGTGGAAGGCGACCATCGGCGGCACCGTCGATTCGCCGACGCCGACCGTGCCGATCTGCTCCGATTCGACCAGGGTGATGTCGAGCAGATCGCGGAACTGGTGCGACAGCGCGCAGCCGGCGATCCAGCCCGCGGTGCCGCCGCCGGCGATCACGACCTTGCGTATCCTCTGCTCGCTCAATGGCGTTCCCCTTCGTGATTCGTGATTCGTGATTCGTGATTCGTGATTCGTGATTCGTGATTCGTGATTCGTGATTCGTGATTCGTGATTCGTGATTCGTGAAAGGCTACGGCCTTTTCGCCTTTTCCGGTCGCGAATCACCAATCACGGCTATTCATCGATTCAACTTGTCGATCAGCATCGCCCGCAGCTGCCTGGCCATCGCCTCGTCGACCGGACCGAGCACCCCGCGCGCACGTTCCGGCAGGTGGGCGCCGGCGCGGTCGGCGGGGCCGAAGACGTAGTGCTCGAACACCTCGCGCCAGGCCTGCTTCTCGCGCTCCGGGCGGTCGCGGATCGTCCAGATCGCGTGGTACAGCGCGTGCATCGGCGTCGGGACGTATGCCGGCATGCTGCTCCACCAGTAGTTCACCAGCACGTTGAATCCGTCCAGACCCTCGACCTGGTGCCACCACATGCTGGGAATGAAGATCGCATCGCCCGGCTCCAACAGCGCGGACCGTCCCGCCGCCAGCGCTTCGCGGAAGCGCGGATGGCGCGCGAAATCTGGCTGGGCGAAATCGACCAGACTGATCGCCTGCCCGCCCGGGGTCGGATCGAGCGGACCGGGGTAAAGGTTGCCGATCTGGTCCGACGGGAACAGCGTGAATCTCCGCCGACCGATGCAGCAGCAGGCGATGTTGTTCGGCGCGTCGTAATGGCAGGACGCGGTGGTGCGATTGCCGATCCAGATGCTCGGCGGCGCCTGCACGCCGTGAGCGGCGAAATCGAGATCGTTGTGCCCGCGCAACCCCGGCAGGCAGGCGTCGACCGGCAGCGAGGCCATGTAGTACGTGGGCGGATGGATGTCGTCGAGATGCGCGAGGATCTCGGCCAGCAGGGCGTCCAGTCCGCCGCGGCGCACCTCGCAGTCCAGGGCCGTGAAATCGTCGTTGTAGAACGGTCGCCCGGCCACCTCGGGTCCGCCGTACGAATACTGCACCGGGCGGCCGTTGTAGAACCCCGTCAGATACCGGACGGACGCCTCGGCCGAGCCCCTCCCCTGCTTCACCAGCTCCCAGTCGCGCACCAGTCCGCGCAACACCACCGGGCGGCCGCCTTCGAGCAGCTCGTCGAGCGGCAGTGCATCGGGCCGGCAGCCCGCGCGCTCGTCGATGTCGGCCGTCACGTTGGACATGAGGCTCAGGCCGTCCCCGGGGTCGTTCCGGCCTGCGCCTGCAGGCGCAGGCGGCGCTGCTTCTCGGCGATCAACCGCGGGATGTTGTGCGTCGACGCCAGCACCAGGAAGGCGCCCTCGAGAAAGCCGGCCCGGTGCAGCGCCTCCAGCTCTGCGGCGCCCAGCGCCGCAAGCCGCTGGCGGTCGATGCCGTACAGCCCGGTGAGGTCGATGCTCTGCTCGCCGTCGAGCTTGATCTCCAGCTTCAGCGGCTGGATCAGCCCCATCGCCTCGAACGCCGCGAACATCGCCTTGCCGCCTTCGACCCCATCGTGGATGCCGCGCAGCACCGTGGCGATGCGCTGCAGGTAGGGGCTGTGGCCGCCCTGCGGCTCGAACACCGGTTCGCCCTCCTTGAAACCGACCCGCGGGTGGTCGAGGTCGACGTGGATCACCGGCTCCTGGCGCAGCTCGCTATCCTCCCAGCGCTCCTGGAACCCGATCAGGAACGGGCCTTTCGCGATGTAGCCCGGCAGGTAGGACGCGTTCCAGCGTCCGTCGCCGAGGTACAGGTTTTCCTGTCTGCCGAATCCGAGCACGGCGACCGACTGGTATCCGCCGTCTTCGCGGTCCTTGCGGAAGAAGATCGGATACTCGCGCTGCAGCTCGGCGTACTCGGTGGGGAACGCCGGCACCATGCCGATCTCGTCGCCGAACTCCCGGCCGAAGCGCGTGATCACGCGCAGGTCCTTGTGCGCCACGTTGTTGAGCAGCTCGTATCGCGCCATCTGGATTCCGTCGGAGCGGACTTGCGGGCATGCTGCCACGCAGATCACGTCCTTGAAAGCGGCGGCGCCGCGGGCGGGCCACGCAGGCGATCGCGGCTGTGCGCTGCCCGCCCCGGCACCGCCGGGCCGAAATGTCCTCCGCCGGGATCCCGGGGAGGGCGACATCCCGGGGAGGACGGCCGGGGCCGCCTGCGTGGCGGCCCCGGCACTTGCCGGCGCTCCGGCCCGTGGGCCGGGTTCAGAAGCGGTATCGCAGTGCCGCCATGTAGCGCGGGCTCTGGTCGAGGACCCGGATGACCTGTTTCTCGGAGCGGCCGTGCCAGCGCACATCCTCGCCCGTCAGATTGATCGCCTCGAAGCCGACCGACAGGTGGTCGTTGAAGGCGTAGCTCACGCTCAGGTCGATCTGGTCGTAGGCCTCGACGTAATGCGGATTGCGGTTGGACCCGTTCTGGTTGGCGAGAATCAGGTATTCGTCGCGCCAGTTCCAGGCCAGGCGGGCAGTCCAGCCGAAGTTCTCGTACATCAGCATGAGGTTGGCGGTGTCGCTCAGACCGAGCAGCGCGAACTGTTCGTTCAGGGAGCCGTTGTCGAAACCGACGTCGCCGCTGACGATGGTGTAGTTGGCGTACACCCCGAAGCCGCTGTCGCCGAAGAAGTACTGGCCGCCGATTTCCCAGCCGCGCAGCTTGGCCTTGTTCTGGTTGATCGGACGGTTGACGTCGAACATGTACAGCGGATCGTCGGCTTCGCCGATCAGGTCGTAGCCCGCCTCCATCTCCAGCACCTGGCCCGAACTGCCGTCGTAGGCCGCCAGGCCGCCGGTCTCGCCCGCGTTCCGGAGCATGGCCACCGCCGTGAACAGAGCAGTGTCGTTGGCCGAGCAAGCCGCGTCGACATCGTTGCCCGCGGCTCCCACCTGGGCCGTGCACGCATCGCTCTGCAGGAACGCCAACGCCGCCTGCGCGTCCGGGCCGGCACCCGGGTCGGTGAGGCCGTACAGGTTCTCGCGCACCACGGTATTGCCGATGAAGTTGTCGACGCGCTTGTTCCAGTACGTCACCGAGAAGTAGCTCGACTCGGCGAAGTACCATTCCAGCGCCAGGTCGAGGTTGTCCGACTCCAGCGGCTCCAGAGTGGGCGTCTTGGCGTCGCCGGAGGCGCGGGTCGACGGATTGACCAGGGTGGAACCGGTTGGTGCGTTTACGCCGGGTCCGGCGTAGAGGTCACCGTACGGCGCACGGGCGATGGTCTGGCTGAACGAAGCGCGAGCCTTAAAGTCATCGGTGAGGTCGATGCTGAAATCAACGTTGGGCAGCAGGTAGCTGTAGCTGTTCTCCTCGCTGAACGGAATCACTTCGTCCGATCGGTCGATGCGGTGGTCGTTGTTCGAGGTCCAGACGATCGATTCGGGCACCGTCACCGCCGAAGTCGAGGTCAGATCGGTATCCTCGTAGCGCACGCCGATGCGGGTGTTGGTGGTCATGCCCCCCAACTCGCCGTCCAGCTCCACCTGCAGGTACACCGAGTTGGTCTTCTCCTCGATGTGGTTGTCGGCGGCCAGGCGTGGATCGACGCTGAAATCGGCGGCGTACCCGCTCGATGCCGCCCACTGGCCCAGCGCGGTGGCGTCGCCGTACCACGCCCCCGGCGCTGCGCCCGGGGCGCTGAAGTCGTCGAACATGCCGACGATGCTGATCGGGCTCAGCAGTTCGACCATGCCGGGCTCGTTGCCGGCATTGCCCACGCCCCAGTCGCCCAGAGTGTTGTAGCGCTCGATGTGGTTCTGCCGGGTCATGCTGACCTTGGACGTGTCCACCCCGAAGCGGAAGCGGCCGTTGTCGAAGTCGAACGTGCCGTCCACCCGCGCCTGATCGATCTCGGTGACCTGGCTGAGGGCGTTGACGCGCAGCACCTGCGAGCCCAGCTGCGAGGCCGGGAAGTCCGGGTTGACGACCCCGTTGGTGTCTGCCAGCGCGTCGTCGATGGACGGATACCAGGTCCGCCCGGCGATGGGCAAGCCCTCGTTGAAGCGCATTTCCTGCGCCCAGTTGCCGCCACAGTAGGGGCCGTCGGAGCAGTTGTTGGTGCCGGCCAGGCTGAACCAGGTAGCGCCGCCCCCGGTGACCGGGTCGTTCGGCACACTCTCCGATTCGGTGCGGTGCGCGTCGAACGCGAGCCGGAAGCGGTCGGTGACCTGCCATTCGGCATTGAAGCCCAGCGAGTCGAGCGTGTACTTCTGGTGGTTGGTCTGCTGCTCGTAGCCGAAGTCCTTCAGACCGACCACGTCGCGCAGGTAGACCGGCGTGGCGACTTCCTCGCCGGTGTCGAACTCCAGGTGGCTGAAGCTGTTGCTGCGCTGCAGCCAGATGGTCTGCTCGCCGCGGGTCTCCTTGATCTCGTTGTTCGAGCGGGTGTAGTCGAGAGTGAAGACCAGCGCGTCGGTGGGCGCGAACTGCAGCACGGCCTGGCCGTTGATGCGCTCGCGCTCGTAGTCGGCGAAGGCGTAGCGGATGTCGTTGGGCAGGCCGTAGAGCTGGCCGATCTCCGGCGCGTTGACCAACGTGGCGCCCGGGCGCAGGGACGCGTCGGTGCCGGTCCACTCCTGGATGTTCCAGGTGTTCTCGGTGGCCTGCACCGCACCGCCGTGGCGCTTCTGGTAGCTGGCCGCCAGGCCGATGCCCCAGGTCTTGTCGGGATTGGCGTAGCTGAAGATGCCCGAGACTTCGGGAGTGAAGTCGGTACCGAACGGCTGCGACTCGTCGTAGACGGCCTTGGCGCCGGCACTGGCCACCACCTCGCCGCCGGGGTAGTTGAGCGGGCGCGCGGTCAGGATATTGATGGTGGCGCCGATGCCGCCGCTGGGCACGGTCGCCTGGCCGGTCTTGTAGACCTCGATGCCGCTGATCGCCTCCGAAGCGAGCTGGGCGAAGTTGAACGCCCGGGTTCCCGAGTCGATGCCGCCGATCGGCACCTGGCCGGCCGCGCCGAAGGCGTCGGCGCCCGGGATCTGGCGGCCGTTGAGGGTCACCATGTTGTACTGCGGGCCGAAGCCGCGCGCCGTGACCTGCGCGCCCTCGCCGTCGCGGCGCTCGATCGAAATGCCGGTGATGCGCTGCAGGGATTCGGCCAGGTTGGTGTCGGGAAACTTGCCGATGTCCTCGGCGGAGATCGCGTCCACGATGCCGGACGAATCGCGCCTGACATTCATGGACTGCTCGAGGCTGTTGCGGATGCCGATGACGGTCACCGCATCGAGCGTGGTCGCGTCCGGCGCAGTCTGCGTCTGCGCGCCCTGGGGGTTCTGGGCGGGGTCCTGGGCGTCCTGCGCATAGACGGGGTTGATGACGATCACGCCACCGACGATGGTGAACAGGGCCTTCGACTTGAATCGCTTGAATTTGTCGTGATTCATGGGCGTGCCTGGTTCCTGGATGATTGGGTGGATGTACGCGCGCATCTGGCGCGCGTCATGGCGACACCGGTTTGCGCATCCGCGATCCGGATCGATCGCATGGTGGAATGCCGGTGCTGCCGCGTGCCCGCGCGATCCGGGGCGCGCCGGCGCAACGCCGCGCCGGCGGGCGGACGCGACTACCGGTCAGTAGCGGGTCCGGTGGTGCCGATGCGGATCGACGACCGGATCCGGCACGGCATCGCGCCGTCCGGGGTCCGGTCCGGGTGCCGGCCCGGCCCCACGGTCGTTGGCCCGGGTTTTCGTCTCGGCTGCGGCAACTGCTTCATGATCTCCCTCCCTCGGTTCGGACCGGGTCGCGTGGCCCGGCCGTGTTGTCGTTATCGCTACCTTGCTTGCGGAGCGCATCTGGATCGTGTCGCTCGACGTGCCGGTTCGGCGGCCGCCGCATACGGGCGCCTTCCTCGGCGCGTGCCGCACGGCAGGGCGCGCCGCTCGTGCGCGGTCCCTCGTCGCCCTGCATCCCGCTCGTGTCCCTGCCCCGATTCGGCGCCCGCTGCCCAGCCTGCGCTCGCCAAACGATCGATTCCGCTGTGCGCTCTCCATACGTCCCTCCCTCCCGACGGTGCAATGGCCTGCGTGTCGCGCCCCCGATGACAACGCTGCCATGTGTTACCGCTAACATCACTTTCCTGGTTTGTCCAGCGCGCCGTGCCATGACCCTCTCCAGCGGTTCCGCGCGCGCCGGGCGGGCTGCACGATGCGGGACCGAACGCTCGACCTCGGGCGGCGGACGTCATCCGTCCGGGCTCGATCTCTCCCCGCTGCAAAAGCCGACAACGACGCGATTGATACCGGTGGCATTCGGTTCCGACCGGGACTCGCCGCCGCGCCGCCGCGACCTTGGCCCCGCCGGAACGGGACCGGCCTCGCCGGCCTGCCGGCCGCAAGCGGGAAGTGGAGTGTTGTGCATCGCAGCAGCGATTTCCGCGCGTTTCGGCCACCGACACGCGTCCTGAAAGGGGGCCTCGTGGCCGTTCGCGGCTGCGCGCGACCCGCCGGCAGGAAACTGTCCGGCGGCAGCGTTCCGTCGCCCGAAGCCCGCCCCTGCCCGCTCCGCGGTTCCCTACCGGCGCCGCGCAACGTCCACGCCCCTACGGTCGCAGCGCCCGCCACGCCGCGCGCAGCACCGCCACGGGAAAGCGCGCCCAGATCATCGCGTACACGGCGAGCCGCCGCAGCGCGCCGCGCCGCGGCGCTTCGAACCTGCGAAAATAACGCGTCAGCCCGCGATGCTTGTGCCATTCGACGAACAGCGGCCGGGAACGGCTCGACACGCCTCGCACGTGCACCACACGTACGTCGTTGGCCACCGCGACCATGGCCCCGGCCTGGCGCGCACGCCGGCACAGGTCGAGATCCTCGGCGTGCAGGCGATAGCCGGGATCGAACCCGTCGATGCGTTCGAACAGCGCGCGCGAAAGCAGCATCAGCGCGCCGGAGACCGCCGCCACCGGCTGCAGCGGCAGCGCGGCGTCGAGCGGCACGTCCAGCGAGCGGGCGGAGGATGCGTGCAGCATCGCGGCGAAATCCGGATCCCGGCGCCGGGCGGCACCGTCGCGCACGCCCGCCTCGTCGACCAGGTCGGCGCCGAGCAGCGTCTCGCCGGCGGCCGCCGCCGCGTGCGCGCGCAGCCGCGCCAGCGCATCGGCCTCGGGCAGGCAGTCGGGATTGACGAAGGCCAGCCACGGCGCGTCGCAGTCGCGCGCGCCCTGGTTGCAGGCCACGCCGAAACCGGGATTGTCGGGGTTGGCGATGAAGCGAAGCCTGGGGTCGGCCGCCGCATGGCGCTGCACGATGGCGAGCGTGCCGTCGCGCGAGGCGTTGTCGACCACCCGGATCTGGCCGACGCCCCGCGCGGCGCGCAGCCGCTGCAGGCAGTCGTCGATGGTCGACGCGCTCTGGTAGGTGACGACGACCGCGGCGATGTCCGCGCCGGGTTCCGCGCCAAGCCCGCTCACGCTGGCGCTCCCCCGTCGCCGGACGGCTGCCGCGTGGCGGAGGCGCCGGTGTCCTCGGCGGGGGATTCCGGGAACAGGTCGCGCTGCGGTGACCCGCCTTCCAGGCCCGCCAGGGCGTCCGCCAGGCGCCGCCGCGCATCGTCCAGCGGATCGCGCATCAGGAACCCGGCCAGGCGCGCGTGCCAGTCCGGCCAGCGCGCCGCCAGCGCTTCCATGTCGCCCTCCGCCGGCCCGCCCTCGCCGCCGCCGCGGGCGACGAACGCGGTCTCGCACAGCGCATTGCGCCAGCCCAGGCCAGCCAGGCGCAGCGACAGGTCGATCAGCGCCGCATACCAGGACGCGTAGCTGCTGGCGTCCAGGCCCCCGGCCCTGCGCCGCGCGCTGCCGCGCAGCAGCACCGCATGCCCGACCGCCGCCGGCAGTTCGGCGTGCAGCGGCGGCAGGGTCTCGCAGGCTCGGGCGAGGCCGGCCAGGTCGTCGGGCACCGGGTTGATCTCGCCGATCCGCGGCCAGGCGGCGCTCTCGCCGGCGTTGCACCAGGGCGTGGCGGTGGCGATGGAGGCGTCGCGGGCGAAGCAGGCGACCAGCGCCGCGGCCCAGCCCGGCGCCGGGATCGCGTCCGGCGCCAGCACCAGCACGTCGGCATCGCCGCAGGCGGCCAGCGCCTCGTCCAGGTGCGCAACCTCGCCGATGCCGCGCTGGCGCCGGCTGTAGTCGGCGCGCAGACGGGTCCCGGCCAGCCAGCGCTCGACGATCGCCAAGCCGCGGGGGCCGGCGCGCGCGTCGTCGGCCAACCACACTCGGGTGCCCGCCGGAGTACCGGCATCGAGCGCCGCCAGGCAGGCGTCGAGGGCGTCGTCGTCGGCGCCGAGCGGCAGCAGGACGACCGGCAGATCAGCCATGCGCCGGCGCGCCCGCGGTCATTCTGATCCGGCGGCGGCCCCGGCGGGCCGGGCCGCCTCCTCCGCCCGCTGCTTCTCCAGCGGCTCCATCGCGCGGAAGCGGCGACCGTACTCGTCGGTAAGGCGGCGGGCGTCCAACGGGTTACGCACGATCGTAGGCGTGATCAGAATGATGACTTCGCTGCGGTCGGTCGTGAGCCGCTTCTGGCCGAACAGCGCACCGATGATCGGGATCCGGCTCAGGCCGGGCACCCCTGTCGATGAGTTGGTGACGCCATCGCTGATCAGGCCTGCCAGCATCACGCTCTCGCCGTTCTGCACCGCCGCCTCGGTCTTGAGATAGCGCGTGTCGATGCGCACGTTGCCGTTTTCGTCCGCATCGCCGAGCGGAGAACTCACTTCCTGGGCGATGTCCAGGAACACCATCCCGTCCTGGGTCACCCGTGGGCGCACCTTGAGGATGATGCCGGTGTCCAGGTACTGGACCTGGCTGATCGCGTTGTTGCTGCCGCCGATCGGATTGATCGAGACCGACGACACCGGGATCCGGCTGCCGACGTTGAACTCTGCTTCGGCGTTGTTGCGCACGAAGACCGAAGGCGTCTGCAGCAGCCGCACATCGGTGACGTCGTCGAGGGCGGTGATGATCGCGGCGGCATCGTTCTTGAACAGCGTCCACGACAGGCCGTTGCCATCGCGTCCCCCGATGCTGCCCGCCAGCGTGCTCCAGCTCCGCGGCAGCAGCGGATTGACGTTCAGGTCCAGACTGGGCAAACCGTTGTCCGTCGCCGCCCGCTCGATGAACCAGTTCACGCCGTAACGCAGTTCGTCGGTCAGTGCGACCTCTACCACCTGCGCCTCGATGTGCACCTGCATCGGCATCACGTCGAGCCGCTCGACCACCTCGCGGATCGATTTCCAGGCCTGCGCCGTGGAACGCACCAGCAGGGTATTGGTCTCCTCCACCGCCGAGACGCCGACCTGGGCGCCGTCGACCTCGAGGGTGACGCTGCCCGAGCCGGGGCCGCTGTCGCCGAGCTGCAGCTGGCCGCCGCTGCCGGACCCGCCGGTGCGGCCGCCGGTGGTGCCGCTGCGGCCGGAGTCGCGGCCCTCGCCGCCGATCGCGGCGCTGCTGTCGCGGCCGCCGACCCCGCTGCCGCGGACCTGCGTGGACTGCAGCCCCGGCATCAACGATGCGCTGCCGCCGCCATCGCTGCGCCGCCCGCTGCCGGCGCCGAACACCTCGGCCAGGCGGTCGGCCAGGTCGATGGCCTTGACGTACTTCAGCTCGTAGGAATACAGCCGCGCCTCACCACCGGCGCTGTCGATGCGCTCCAGCCAGCGCTGGATCTCGTCGAGGTAGGAAGGCTGCGAGGTGATCACCATCACCGCATTGGCGCCCTCCAGCGGCATGAAGCGGAACATCCCCGAGACCGGCGAACCGCTGTCCTCGCCGAACACCTGCTCCAGGTCGCCCACCACCTGCGCAGCGCTGCCCGAGTCGATCGGGAACACGCCCACCGACATGCCCGACAGCCAGTCGACGTCGAAGATCTCGATGGTGCGCAGGTAGTTCTGGAGTTCGGCGCGGCTGCCCGAGACCGTGATCACGTTGCGGGCGTTGTCGACGCCGACGATGGCGTCCGGACGCGCGTACGGCTCGAGCACCTTCTCCATCTCGGTGGCGGAGATGTAGCGCAGCGGCACCGCCCGCACCTCGAACCCGCGGGCGCCGGTGGCGGTGCCGGTGCGCGGCGCCACCGTGCCGGTGGCGACCGCGCCGTCCGCCGGCACGATGTTGTAGCGGCCATCGCTGTAGATCATCCGCGCGTTGTTCCAGGCCAGCACCATCTCCAGCAGGCTCAGCGCCTGCGCCGGGCTGACCGGCCGCGGCGTACCCACGGTCACCGTGCCCTGGACCTCGGGGGCGATGACGTAGTTCTGGCCGAGCATGTCGCCGAGGATCGCCTTGGCCACGGCGTGTACCGATTCGCCCTCGAAATTGAACTGCGCCGAGCCGGTGGTGCCGCCGATGCCCGGCGGCGCAGAGGCCGCGGCGCTCTGGTTGATCACCTGGCCCGTGCCGCGGCGGATCTGCGCCCGCGGCAATCCGTCCTCCTCCTCCAGCGGCGCGCCCTGCGCGCCGCCGGGCGGCGCTCCCGCCGACGCGCCCCCGTCGCGGCGCACGTCCGGCGCCGGCACCGTAGCGCAGGCGACGAGGAGGGTGGCGAGGAGGGCGGCGATCGACGCCTTGATCGGAGAAAGAAGCTTCATTGCATGCACTCTACGGGTTCTGCTGCTGGCCTGCCGCCTGCTGCTGCGCCTCCTGGCGCAGCCGCGCGCGGCGGGCCTCGATGCGTTTGCGGATCGCCTCGGCCTGCGCAGCCGGGGTGATTTCCTCGGTGGTCGCGGGGCCGTCCGCCTCGGCCGCGGCGTCGAGCTGCTGCGGTTGCGCCGCAGGCTGCGCGGGCACGGCTGCGGCCGGCGGCGCGGGAAGGCGCCTGGAGCCGCCGCCATTGCCGGCGCTCGCTTCGCGAACCACCGGCGTCGGCGGCTCGCCGCCGACGCCGTCGAACACCCGCAACTCCAACGCACGCTCGCCCTCGGGACCGGCGAACACGGCGCTGCGCGGCCCGACCGAGGTCAGCGACCAGGCCGGCGCGGTGCGCGGCGACTCGCCCACCTTGATCCGCAACGCCTCGCCGCCCCCGCGCGGCTGCACGATGGCCATCTCCAGGCCGGGAGTGATCATCACGCTGGTGAGCACCACGTCGAACTCGCCCGGCCCCTCCTCGCCCTCGCCCTGGGGGTCGAGGAAGAATGGCCGGTGCCGGCGGTCGGCGGCGAACAGCGGGCGCTCGCCGATCTCGGCGTACTGCGGCAGCGGACCGAGCCGCTCTTCGGCGCCGGCGCTCCCCTGCGGCAGCGGCTGTAGCAGCGCCGGGTCCTCCGGCAACGTCGCGACGCGGCCGCCCAGGCCGAACAGCGCCAGCAGCCAGACGCATACGGCCCACAGCGCCACAGCGGCGAGCAGGCGGGTGCGGGCGCCGGCGCCGTCAGCGCGCATCGGCACGGCCCGGCGGCGGCTGCAGGTAGCCGTACAGGTCGAAGCTCACGTCCAGGCCCACGCCCTGGCCGGCCTGCTCCGCGGCCATGTAGTGCGCCTGCGAGAGGATGTTGAGATTGTCGACGAACAGCCGCGGGCTGCCGCTCTCCAGCGCGTGCAGCACCGCCGCCAGCTCCGGGCTGCCGCAGCGCACGCGCGCCTGCACCACCACCCGCGGGAAGCGCTGCGCGCGCACGTCGTTGAGCGGCGAGCGGTTGATGATCGCGCAACTGCGGTTGCCCGGGCTGGCCTCGGCGACCGCGGTCTCGAGCCGCTGCACCAGCGCCGCGGTGGCGAGTTCCGGGCTGCGCTCGGGCAGGAAGCCCGGCAGCCGCGCCACCTGTTCGCGGAAGGCCTCGGTGCGCTCGCGCAGCTCCGGCGCCTGCGACAGTGCCATCCGCGCCCGCAGGTCGCGCTGCTGGAGGGTGTCGATGCGCGCGCCCAGCTCGCGCATCGGCACCGTCCACCACGGATGCACCAGCAGCAGGTAGCCCAGCGCCAGCACCGCCAGCAGGATCGCCAGCGCCAGCCAGCGTTCGCGCTCAGGGATCGCGCGGCGCATCGGCACCTCCGGTCCCGCCGGCCGCGGCGGGCTGGTCGACCGCGATCTCGGCGGTCAGGGTGAAGCGATCGCGGCGGGTGCGCGGATCGGGCTGCACCGCGCCGGTCAGCGCCGGCGAGCGCCACAGCGCGGACTCTTCCAGCTGGCCGATCAGCGCGGAGGCCTCGCTGCTCAGGCCGATCAGCAGCATGCGCTCGTTCTCGATCGCCAGCTTTTCCAGGTAGGTACTGTCGGGCAGGCGCCGGCTGAGCTCGTCGAGCAGCTCGACCATGGTCGGCCGCGCCGCGCGCGCCTGCTCGAGATGGCGCATGCCCTCGATCAGGTCGTCGAGCTGCTGGCGCTGCGCCGAGGCCGCGCGCGCCTGTTCGATTCGCGGCAGCGAGGCCTGCTCGAAGGCGTCGGCGGCGGCGCGGCGGTTTTCCAGCACCTGCCACAGCGCCGCGGCGGTGGCGAGCAGCGCGACCGCCGCCAGGGCCAGGTTCCAGCGCTGCCACGGGTCGGCGCGCCGGTACCGGCGCGTCTCGGGCAGCAGGTTGACGCCGAGGGGCTCGCCCTCGCCGTCGTCGAGATCCACCCCCGCCAGCCCGTCCGCCGGCGGCCCCAGAGCGGCGAGCGCCGCATCCACCGCGCTGCGCGGCGCCACCACCAGCTCGACCTCGAGCTGGCCGTCGGCACGACGTTCCAGCAGCCGTGCATCGAAGCAGACGTCGGCTGCCGCGAACGGCGTCTGGCGGTCGATCTCGAAGCCCAGCACCTCGCGCAGGCGCTCCGCCGCCGCGCCCGGCACCAGCATGCGCCGGCGCAGGCCGGCGACGGCCGTCAGTACCAGCCAGCGCGGCAGTTCGGCCACCTGCGGCCGCAGCACCCGGGCCAGCGGCTCCTCCGCCGGAGCCGCCGCCGCGGCCCAGGGCAGTTCGGCAAGAAGGCGCGCCTGGCCGCCGCGTTCCAGCAGCAGCGCCAGCGATCCGCCGCGCAGGCGCAGCAGCAGCCGCTGCTCGACCAGGCCGAGCAGCTCGCGCAGGCGCAGCGGCAACCAGGCCAGCAGCGCCTGGGTCCACCACGACCAGAATCCGTGGACGCCGGGACGCAGCCGCCCGCCGACGCGCCCGAAGCGCTGGCGGAGCGAGATGCGCGCAGCGATGTGGTCGGCGTCAGCCATCAGGTGCCGAGGTCCCCTCCTTCCAGCGCAACGGCGTATAGGCCGCCCCGGGGAGACCGTTGCCGCCCGCGCGCACCACCACCTGCAGGACCGCGTCGCGGCCGTCCGGCAGCCGCGCGCGACTGTCGATACTATACGTGCCGCTGCCCGCACCGCCGAGTTCGGCGGCGAGCCCCGTTTCAGGCGCCATTCCGCGCTGTTCCAGCAGCGGACCGGCCTCGAGCCCCATCGCCTCCAGCACCTCGGCACCGGCATAGCGCTGGTCGGGCATGGCCTGGCCGCTGTGCACGGTGACGTGATCGCGCAGAGCGGCGACCCGTTCCGGGGGCATCCCCAGCACCAGTTCCAACTCGGCGATGCTCTCGAACGGCGCGTCCTTGGCTCCGTACGGCAGCCCTGCCGCCGCGTACTGCGGGTCCTCGGCTGCGCCCAGCGGCTGGCCGAGATCGTCGGGATCGCGCCAGTCCAGGATCGCGCCGGCCAGCGCCTCGGCCTGGGCGGAATCGGCGCCGACCACCCGCAGCAGCGCCGCCAGCAGCGGCTGCTCGGCGGCGTTCAAGTCGACCTTGCCGGTCTCGTCGACGATCCGCACGCGCAGTTGCGCATCGGCGAACGTCCAGGCGTACTCGCGGCCGTCGGGAAGCCAGCGCGTCGCGGGATCCCGATCGGCCAGCCGCGCCACCGCGTATTCGAGGCCGGCGCGCGCCGCCTCGCCACCGGCCGCGCCGCGGTGGAGCACCCGGCCCTGCATGTGCTCGACCCTGGCCGAGAGCGCAAACGCGCCGACGAGCGCGGTCAGCAGGGCCACCAGCCACAGCACCAGCAGCAGCGCCGCGCCCCGGCAACGGGCCGCGCTCACGGCACCGCCCCCTGCAGCGCGTCCTCGCCGATGCGGCCGTCGCCCTGCGGCAGCGCCACCACCAGTACCGGCCAGGCGCCGTCGCGCTCGCCCTCCACCTCCACCCGTACCTGCAGCGGCAGCTGCATGCCGGCGTCCCAGCGCTCGAGCCATCCGCTCGGGCGGCCGTCGGGGCCGAGCCCGCGGTAGCTGAAGCGCACCGAGGCCAGTCCGGCGGCCAGCGGCTCCGGCGGGCGGGCGTCGCGTTCCTCGATGGCCTCGCCGGCCAGCACCGTGGCGAAGCCCACCTCCAGGCGCTGCAGCCCGTCGCCGTCGCGCGCCACGCCGATATCGTGCAGCGCCGGCCCGCCGCGGCCGAGATAGTTCGGCAGGTCGGCGACGAAGCGCATCCGTTGCGGCTCGCCGAGGAAGCGCACCGGCGCGCCTGTGCGCTCGTCGACGGCGAAGGCCATCGGCTGCGCGGACACCAGGCGCCGACGCAGGAAACCTTCGGCGGCACGGATCCGCTCGCTGCGCTGCGCCAGGTCCTCGCCGCGCTCCACCGTGGCGGTGGCGGCGCGCAGGGTGGCGAACGCGAGCGCGAGGCCGGCCGCCAGCAGCACGGTGGCCAGCAGCACCTCGATCAGGGTGAAGCCCCGCTCCCGCGAACTTCCCGCCCCTCTACTAATGAGGCCGTCGGCACGGCTTACACAAGTGAATCCCCCACGCAAACCGCTCTTGGGCTCCCGCGAACTTACCGCCCCTCCACGAATGAGGCCGTCGCCGCGCTCCCGCGAACTCGCCGCTCCTGCACGAACGAGGCCGTCGCCGCGCTCCCGCGAATCCATCGTCTCCGCATCAATGAGGCCGTCGCCACGGCATACGCCCTCCAATCGCCCACAAAATAGAAAGACGTTTCCCGGCGCCCGCCCATCCAGCCCGATCGCCCCCGGCCAACGACCACGCCCACACCCGGCGCCCCACGACCTCACAGATCCACCCCGCTCTCGACATCCGGCTGCACCAGCCGCAGCGAGTGCAGCTCCAGGCGCTCTCCCGCAGCCTCGCCCCAGGCGACGGTGAGCCGCAGCGCCAGCATCCGCGGCGCGAACGGATCGACCAGCGCCGGGGGCGGAAGCTCCGGATCGACGTACGGCTCGACCTCGAGGACCCACCGGTAGCGGCCGTCCTCCAGCGCACCGTCGCTGCGCCCCGGCTGCAGCACCTCGCCGACCCCGACCTGCGCCAGCAGCGACTGCGCATGCAGCGCGGCGCGTCCGGCATCGGCCGACCAGCGCACCTGGCGGGTGGCGCCGGACAGCGTCCCCAGCAGCAGCGTGAGCGCCAGCGCAAGGACGGCGAACGCCACCAGCACCTCGATGAGCGTATAGCCCCGCTCCCGCGACCCGCGCACCCGCGAACCCACCGCCCCCACACCAACGAGGCCGTCGCCACGGCTGACGACAGCGAATGGCCCGCGAGCGCCGCTGTTGGGCTCCCGCGCGTCCACCAACGCGGCACCAACGTGACAGCCACCGCATGCGACCGCGGCCAAGCCGCGCTTCATGGCCGCCCCTCCGCCCGATGCATCCGCACCTCGCCGGTCAGCCAGGCCACGTCGACGTTCCAGCCGGCGCTGCCGGACTGGAGCCGCACCCGGCCGCCGGTGGACGCGCCGTCGTCGAAGAACACGATCGCGCCCTCGCCCTCGCGCGGCTGTACCTCGCGTGCACCGGTGAAGACGATCTCCAGCTTCTTCGGAATGCTGCCGCTGCGCCCACCGGGCGCGCGCCAGCTGTGCGCGACCGGATCGATCGCGAATTCCTGCGGGGCGCCGGTGGCGAGGGCGTGGGCGCGGGTGTAGCGCAGGTTGGCGGCGATCTCCTTCGCGCTCGAGCGCAGCTGGATGCGCTCGATGCCACCGCCGAGCGCACCCACGGCCAGCAGGCTGGCCACGGCGATCAGCGCCACCACCACCAGCACTTCCAGCAGCGAGAAACCGCGCGCCGCCGGGTTACCGGCGAAGCCGGTCGCGCATCGCCGCGCCGCCATGGCCTTCATGCATCCGCCACCGGCTATTCGTAGCGGATGTCGGCGTTGACGCTGTCGCCGCCGGGGCTGCGGTCGGCGCCGTAGCTGACGATGTCGAAAGGACCGCCCTGGCCCGGCACGCGATACTCGAACGGCGTGCCCCAGGGATCGTTGAGCTCGGCCTGCTTCGCGTACGGTCCGAGCCAGCCGCCGGCATTGCCGGGCTGGGTCACCAGGTCGTCGAGACTCGAGGGAAGGCTGCCGGTGTCCATCTGGTAGCTCTGCACCTTCTCGGCGAGGGTCTGCACCTGCGCCTTGGCGAGGTTGACCCGGGCCCGGTCGCCGCCGCCGAGGATACGGGTGGCGGCGAAGGCGACGATGCCGCCGATCAGCACCACCACCAGAATGATCTCGATCAGGCTGAAGCCCCGCTCCCGCGAACGCACCAACCTTGCATCAACGATGCCGTCGGCACGGGCTGTGCCAGTGAATTGCCGAGCTGTACCGCCTGTCGGTTGCAGCACCTTTCCCGACGAGGCGGGAACTGGGCCGTCGCCACGGCTTGCAGCAATGAATCGCCGGGCCGTAGTGCCTTCCGCCTGCCGCACCGTTCGGGTGCGGACGGGCCCGGCGCCGGGACTCGCCTGAAGGAATCGCCCACGACCATCGCCGCACGCCACGGAAGGAGAAACACCCCAGCCGGAACCCCGGCAACCACGATAAGAATTCATGCAATCAGCCTATGACGTTGGTGAGGTCGTAGATCGGGATCAGCACGGCGAGGATCACCACCATGACGATGCCCGCCAGCAACAGGGTCACCACCGGCACAAGCGCCGCCAGCATGCGGTCCAGCGCCTGCGCGGTTTCCTGTTCGAAGGTGTCGGCGGTCTTGAGGAGCATCGCGTCGAGCGCGCCGGATTCCTCGCCGACCTGGATCATCTGCAGCGCCAGCCGCGGAAAGCGCTTGCCGCGCCCCAGCGCGGCGGCCAGCCCGGCGCCGCCCTTCACCTCTTCGGCCGCGGCCTCGACGTCGGCGGCGAGGGCGCGGTTGCCCAGCACGTTGCGGCCGATGCCCAGCGCCGCCAGCAGCGGCACGCCGTTGCGCAGCAGGGTGCCGAGGGTACGCGCCAGCCGCGCGGTCTCCAGCCGCGCCACCAGCGGCCCGGCGAAGCGCACGCCGAGCAGCCAGGCATCGAAGCGCGCACGCACCGCCGGGTCGCGCAGGCGGCGGTCGAACCACCACAGCGCCAGCGCCGGGACCACCAGCAGCAGGATCCACCAGTCGCGCACGAACAGGCCGATCCCGAGCACCACCTGCGAGAACAGCGGCAGCTCGGCGTCGAGACTGTCGTACATCGCCCCGAACTGCGGCACCACGTAGCCGAGCAGGAACAGCAGCGACAGGCCGACCATCGCCAGCAGGATGATCGGGTAGATCAGCGCGTTGATCACCCGCCCGCGCAATGCCCGGCTGCGCTCGAGATAGTCGGCCAGGCGCTGCAGGGTCTCGTGCAGGCTGCCGCCGGCCTCGCCGGCGCGCACCATGTTGATGTACAGGCGGGAGAACGTGCCGTGCTGGCGCTCCAGCGCCGCCGACAGCGGGCTGCCGCCGCGCACCGCGTCGCGGATCTCGGTGATGGTGCGCCTGGCGGTCGCATCCTCCGGCAGATCCAGCAGGATGCCCAGGGCGCGGTCCAGCGGCTGTCCGGCGGCGAGCAGCGTGGCCAGCTGCTGGGTGAACTGCACCAGACGCTGCCCGGAGAACGGCTTCGGCCGGAACAGCGTCCGCCAGGCCGGCTCGCCGCCGCCCTCGCTCGCCAGCCGCGCTTCCACCGGCAGGTGGCCCTGCTCCTGCAGGCGCTGCACCACCTCGCCGTCGCTGGCGGCCTCCATCTGGCCGTCCAGCGTCTCGCCGCGGGCGTTGAGCGCCTTGTAGCGGTAGAGGGGCATCAGAGCCGGGAATGGAGAATCGGGAATGGAGAATGGAAAAGGACGGAACGCCGCGGGCCAGGAACGAGCGGCCCGATTCCGCAGGGCGCTTCTCCGACTCCCGATTCACGATTCACGATTCCCGGCCTCATGCGTCCTCCGTTACCCGCAGTACTTCCTCGATCGTGGTCACGCCGGCGAGCGCCTTGATGATGCCGTCCTCGTACATGGTGCGCATGCCGGCGTCGCGGGCGATGCGCTCCAGCTCGCCCATGCCGGCATGGCGCATCACCGCGCGGCGCAGTTCGTCGTTCATCACCAGGAACTCGACGATCGTGGTGCGCCCGAGATAGCCCGTGGCGGCCAGTTCCGAGGGCCGGGGCCGGTACAGGAAGATCTCGCCCTGCGGCTGGAACCGACGCAGATCGAACTTCTCGATCTCCTCCGGCGAGGCCGGATAGCGCTCGGCGTGCTCCGGCTCCAGCCGCCGCACCAGGCGCTGGGCGAGGATGCCGTTGACGGTGGAGGTGAGCAGGTAGTCCTCCACGCCCATGTCGAGCATGCGGGTGATCCCGCCGGCGGCGTTGTTGGTGTGCAGGGTCGACAGCACCAGGTGGCCGGTGAGCGCCGACTGGATGGCGATGCGCGCGGTTTCCAGGTCGCGCATCTCGCCGATCATGATGATGTCCGGGTCCTGGCGCACGATGCTGCGCAGGGCGCTGGCGAAGTCCAGGCCGATCTGCGGCTTGGCCTGGATCTGGTTGATGCCCTCGATCTGGTACTCGACCGGGTCCTCGACGGTGATGATCTTGACGCTGGCGGTGTTGAGCCTGGAAAGCGCCGTGTACAGCGTGGTGGTCTTGCCCGAGCCGGTCGGCCCGGTGACCAGCAGGATGCCGTGCGGCTGCTCGAGCACGCGCTGGAACTGCGGCAGGAACTCGTCGGTGAAGCCGAGCCGGTGGAAGTCGAACACCACGGTCTCGCGGTCGAGCAGGCGCATCACCACCGACTCGCCGTGCGCGGTGGGCACGGTGGACACGCGCAGGTCCAGTTCCTTGCCCTGCACCCGCAGCATGATGCGGCCGTCCTGCGGCAGCCGACGTTCGGCGATGTTGAGCTTGGCCATGATCTTGACGCGGCTGATCACCGCTGCGGTGAGGTTGGAGGGCGGGCTCTCGCCTTCCTCCAGCACGCCGTCGATGCGGTAGCGCACCTTGAGCCGGTTCTCGAACGGCTCGATGTGGATGTCCGAGGCGCGCAGCTCCACCGCGCGCTGGATCACCAGGTTGACCAGGCGGATCACCGGCGCCTCCGACGCCAGGTCGCGCAGGTGCTCGACATCGTCGGCGTCGCCGCCGCCCTCGCCATCGGCGGTCTCGACGATCGCGCCCATGGCGCTGCGACCCTGGCCGTACCAGCGTTCCACCAGGTCGTCGATCTCCGAACGCAGACCGACCACCGGCTGGATCCGGCAGCCGGCCGCCAGGCGCACGGCGTCGATCGCGTAGCCGTCGTGCGGATCCGCCATCCACACCGCCAGCCGGTCGCCGCGCATGTCCAGCGGGCAAAGATGGAACTGGCGCAGGAAGCGCGCCGACAGCTGCGGGGCGTCCTCGACCAGTTCGGGGGGCGCCTCGGGCACGTCCTTCGCGGCCAGCAGCGGCAGCGTCAGCACTTCCGCGCAGGATTCGGCGTGGTCGCGCTCGGACACCAGCCCCAGGCGTCCCAGCAGCGCGAGCAGGCTGCCGCCGGACTCCGCGTGCAGGCGCCGCGCGCGGCCGAGATCGGCATCCTTCAGCCGGCCTCGCCCGACCAGCGCGGCGATCACCCGCTCTTCGGCCGGGAGCTCGTCGGGGGCAGGCTCGCTGCGGGCTTCGAGCGTCGCGTTCACGCTTCGGCGATCCTTGGCTGCTTGGTCGAATCCGGAGGCCGACTGTAGCAGTTCGAATCCCGCGTCGCAGGCGCGCGGATGAACGGAGAAGACCTCAGGCGCGGCGCCCCTCGCGCAGCCGCGGCCGCGGGGCCGGCGGCCCGGCGTCGACGCTGGCGCAAGCAAAAAACCCCGGCCGAAGCCGGGGTTCCTGCGACAGCCGGGGACGGAGGTCTCCGGTCAGTTGTGCCGCGCCTGCAGGGTCACGTTGCTGTACGCGCGCTCGCCGTACAGCTTGATGTAGTACACGCCTGCCGCAGGGCCGTTGATGCGGATCGTCTCGCTGTTGCCCGGACGGGTCGAGTTCCAGTCGCCGGCACCGGCGTCCGGTTCCTCGTCCAGGCTGACGTGCAGCGACACGTCGCCGCTGCCGCCGCTGGTGGTGATGCTCAACGGGCCGTTCACGCCCGCCGGCACCTC
>NZ_JACCKA010000093.1:0-359 GCF_013425525.1 Luteimonas salinisoli
CGCCGCCGCACGCGCGCTCGAGACCGTGAGCCCGCTGGCCACCGTCGCCCGCGGCTACGCGATCCTCCAGCAGCAGGACGGCCGCGTGGTGCGCAGTGTCCAGCAGGTCGAGCCCGGCGAGCGCCTCGGCGCCCGCGTGGGCGACGGACAGTTGCACGTACGTGTCGAATCCCCGAACGACTGACCCGTACCATCACGTTCCGACCGCAATGCAACCGGTAGTCTCCAGCCGCTTTCAGCGAACAGACCCCGTCCAACCGCCAGGCGGTGCCCTAGCCCCGCACCACCCCCGCCGTCCCCCGGGTAGCCGGGCGGCGCGCTTTTCCCCGGACCCGCCCACACCGTGGCCAGCGGCCGGG
>NZ_JACCKA010000093.1:381-33507 GCF_013425525.1 Luteimonas salinisoli
GTCGAAAGCGCACCGCCCGGCCGCCCTCCACGCCCCCAGACATTCGCATCGCCACCGCCAGGACGCCCCCCGCAACCATGACCAAAGCCTCCGACCTGTTCGTCTCGGCACTAGAAGCAGAAGGCGTGGAAGTCGTCTTCGGCATCCCCGGCGAGGAGAACCTCGACCTGCTCGAATCGCTGCGCAACTCATCGATCCGCCTGGTGCTCACCCGCCACGAACAGGCCGCCGGCTTCATGGCCGCCACCTGGGGCCGCCTGACCGGCAAGGCCGGCGTCTGCCTGTCCACGCTCGGGCCGGGCGCCACCAACCTCGTCACCGCCGCCGCCTACGCCCAGCTCGGCGCCATGCCGATGCTCATGATCACCGGCCAGAAGCCGATCCGCAGCAGCAAGCAGGGGCATTTCCAGATCGTCGACGTGGTCGACATGATGCGGCCGCTCACCAAGTACACCCGCCAACTGGTCTCCGCCGACACCATTCCGGCCCGCGTGCGTGAAGCCGTGCGTCGCGCCGAGGAGGAGCGCCCCGGCGCCGTGCACCTCGAGCTGCCGCAGGACATCGCCGGCGACGATACCGACGCGCGGCTGATCCCGGCCTCCGCCTCCCGCCGCCCGCTGGCCGAGCACAAGGCCATCGACGCGGCGGCGCGCGCGATCCGCCAGGCGCGCCGCCCCCTGCTGATGCTCGGCGCCGGCGCCAACCGCAAGACCACCGCCAGCATGCTGTGCGGCTTCATCGACAAGCTGCGCATTCCCTTCTTCAGTACCCAGATGGGCAAGGGCGTGCTGGACGAGACCGGCCCGCTGTGGATGGGCAACGCGGCGCTCTCCGACCACGACTTCGTCCATCGCGCCATCGACGCTGCCGACTGCATCATCAATATCGGCCACGACGTGATCGAGAAGCCGCCGTTCTTCATGCGCGAAGGACGCCGCACCGTGATCCACGTGAACTACGCCGGCGCCGAGGTCGACCCGGTGTACTTCCCGCAGATCGAAGTGGTCGGCGACATCGCCAATGCGGTCTGGCAGCTGACCGAGGCCCTGGAGCCGCAGTCGCACTGGGATTTCGCCTGCTTCGACCGCGCCCGCGGGGCGATGCTGGCGCATCTCGACGACCGCGCCGGCGACGACCGCTTCCCGATGGTGTCGCAGCGCATCGTCGCCGACGTGGCCGCGGCGCTCGGCCCGGAGGACATCGTCTGCCTGGACAACGGCCTCTACAAGATCTGGTTCGCGCGCAACTTCCGCTGCCGCCGTCCCAACACCCTGCTGCTCGACAATGCCCTGGCCACCATGGGGGCCGGGCTGCCCTCGGCGATCGCCGCCCGCATCGTCCATCCCGACCGCAAGGTGGTCGCGGTCTGCGGCGACGGCGGCTTCCTGATGAACTCGCAGGAACTCGAGACCGCGGTGCGCCTGGGGATCGACCTGGTGGTCCTGGTGGTGCGCGACGACGCCTACGGCATGATCAAGTGGAAGCAGCAGCACGAGGACTACCCCAACTTCGGCATGGACCTGGGCAATCCGGACTTCGTGAAGTACGCCGAGGCCTACGGCGCTCGCGGCCACCGCCCGTCGTCCGCGGCGGAGTTCCTGCCGCTGCTGCGCCGGGTCCTGGAAACGCCGGGCGTGGACCTGATCGACGTCCCGCTCGACTACAGCGACGACGACCGCATCCTCAACGACGACATCCCGCGGCTGAGCGCAGCGGTGGCCTGAACATGCCCTCACCACACCCGCCCCCCGTAGAGCGGAGCTCGCTCCGCTGCTCCCGGCTCCGGAGCCTGCGCAGCCGAGCAAGCTCGGCTCTACAGGGGCTGGGCGGATCGTGCGGCGTCTCGCCCCGAAGCCCCGTAGAGCGGAGCTCGCTCCGCTGCTCCCGGCTCCGGAGCCCCCGCAGCCGAGCAAGCTCGGCTGTACGGGGGCGCTTCACTCGCACGCCAGCCTGAGCGGACCCGCCGCATACGCGCCCATCAAGTACGCGCCCATCAAGCACGAGGATCGACCATGGCCAAGCCGAAGAAGCCCAAGACCAGCCGCCAGAACCGCTCCGGCCTGGCCCGCAGCTACCCCTACTACCTCGCCAACCTGCCGGTCACCGCCAACACCGACCTCGAGGTGCACGACAAATACTCGGGCAAGCTGGCCACGCGTACCGCATTCGGAGACGCGACGACGATCCGCAAGGCGATCGTCGCCGCCTACCGCGCGCGCGAGCCGATGGCGGAATTCTCGCCCGACCGACGCCGCGACGTGCTCGAGCACTGCATGCGCCGCTTCGAAGAACGCGCCGAGGAGCTGGCCCTGGCGCTGTGCATCGAGGCCGGCAAGCCGATCGGCGACGCCCGCGGCGAGGTCACCCGCCTGATCGACACGTTCCGCATCGCCGCGGGAGAAGCCACCCGCATCGACGGCCAGGTGCTCGAACTGCAGATCTCCGAGCGCACCCGCGGCTACCGCGGCATGGTCAAGCGCGTGCCGATCGGCGTGTGCAGCTTCATTACCCCGTTCAACTTCCCGCTCAACCTGGTGGCGCACAAGGTGGCACCTGCGATCGCCGCCGGCTGCCCGTTCGTGCTCAAGCCTGCCGCCAAGACCCCGGTCGGCGCGCTGATCATCGGCGAGGTGCTGGCCGAGACCGACCTGCCCAAGGGCGCGTTCTCGATCGTCCCCTGCAGCAACGAGGACGCCGCCGCGCTCACCGAGGACGAGCGCATCGCCCTGCTCAGCTTCACCGGCGGCCTGGTCGGCTGGGAACTCAAGGCCCGCGCCGGCCGCAAGAAGGTGGTGCTGGAGCTGGGCGGCAACGCCGCCTGCATCGTCGACGCCGACCCCGGCGCCGATCTCGACCACGTGGTCGACCGCATCGTCTTCGGCGCCTACTACCAGTCGGGCCAGAGCTGCATCAGCGTGCAGCACGTGCTGGTCCACCGCGACCTCTACGACGCCGTGCGCCGCAAGCTCAAGGCGAAAGTGGCGAAGCTGCGCATGGGCGACCCGCGCGACGAGAAGACCTTCATCGGCCCGGTGATCGACGAACAGGCCGCAGAACGCATCCAATCGTGGGTGGACGCAGCGCTGAAGGGCGGCGCCAAGCGCATCGCCGGCGGACCCCGCGACGGCAACATGCTGCCGGCCACGCTGCTGGAGAAGGTGCCCCGCGACTGCGACCTCTATCGCCAGGAGGTGTTCGGCCCGGTCGCCTGCCTGCAGCCGTTCGACGACTTCGAGGACGCCCTGGACACCGTCAACGCCAGCGAATTCGGCCTGCAGGCCGGCGTGTTCACCGCCGATCTCGGCCACGCGATGCGCGCCTGGGACCGGCTCGAGGTCGGCGGCGTGATCGTCGGCGACGTGCCCAGCTTCCGCGTCGACAACATGCCCTACGGCGGCATCAAGCAGTCGGGGCTCGGCCGCGAAGGCGTCCGCTACGCGATCGAGGACATGACCGAGCACCGGCTGCTGGTCATCCGGGGGTAACCGGCACCGGCGCGCACGGCCGGGCACTTTTTGTGCCCGCCGTCCCCTTTTTGAAGGCTGCTGGAGCGCGGTGCGCGGCTGGTGGCCCGAGCCGTGGAAGTCGCGGCGGCATGCCGCCGCCTGCGAGTCGCGACCCGCAGCGCCGCGCAGCGACGGCCGTCGCTGCCACCTGAACAGCAAGGCGGACGATGCCGGCGCATGCCCCAGACCCGGATCTGCCCGCGAACCACCGGCCGCACCGCGGCGGCGGGGTCGGCCGCGCTCCCGACCAAAGTCCCTCTTCCCATCCTCACCCGCGCGGTGCTACAACCCGGCCCGGGTGGTCATGAAACCGTCATGTTCGCCCGGACAGGGGGACGAAGGCCGTCTGCGGACGGCTAATTTCGCGTTTTTCGGCCTTTTCCGGGGAGAGCCACCATGAATCGTCCTGTCCGTGCGCCGCGATGCGCGCAGCGTTCCACTCCGTTCCGGGCGCCCCTGTGCGCCGCCCTGCTGCTGGCCTTCCAGGCACAGGCGCAGGAGCCCGCGCCGCCGCCGGCGCAACAGGACGAGGCCACCACGCTCGATGCCGTCCAGGTCCTTGGCTCGCGCGTGCGCGGGCGCACCGCCGCCGAAACCGCGGCACCGGTGGACGTGATCAGCCGCGAGCAGCTGGAGAAGGCCGGCGTGCAGGAAATCGGCCAGATGCTGCAGGTGCTCGAGCCGAGCTTCAACTTCTCGCGCACCTTCGTCAGCGACGGTACCGACATCATCCGCCCGGCCACCCTGCGTGCGCTGGGCCCCGACCAGGTGCTGGTGCTGGTCAACGGCAAGCGCCGCCACCAGCAGGCGCTGGTGAACGTGCAGCAGACCATCGGCCGCGGCTCGGCCGGCACCGACATCAACGCCATCCCGATCTCCGCCATCGAGCGCGTCGAGGTGCTGCGCGACGGCGCCGCGGCGCAGTACGGTTCGGACGCGATCTCCGGTGTGATCAACATCGTCCTCAAGAGCGCCACCGGCGTCACCACCGGCAGCTTCGAGACCGGCCAGACCTACGAGGGCGACGGCACCGTGCTGCACGGCGGCGTCAACACCGGCTTCGCCCTGGGCGCGGACGGCTTCCTCAATCTCACCGCCGAGTACCGCGACCGCGAGGAGACCAACCGCGCCGGCCCCGACAGCGCGCGCGTCGATCCGCCGCGGGTCACCCAGCGGCTCGGCGATGCCGACGCCAAGGATGCGTACTTCTGGCTCAACGGGGGCCTGCCGGTGGCGGCCGGCGAGCTGTACTGGTTCGGCGGGCTGTCGCGGCGCGAGGGCGACTCGTCCGGATTCTTCCGCAGCGGCGGCGACAATCGCAGCGTGCCGGAACTCTATCCGGACGGCTTCCTGCCGAACATCATCACCACGGTCGAGGACGAATCGCTCGCCGCCGGCTACCGCGCGCCTTTCGGCGAGGGCTGGGAGTGGGACGTCTCGGTCAACCACGGCCGCAGCCGCTTCGAGTTCGACGAACGCAACTCGGTCAACGTGAGCTGGTGGTACGAGCCCTTGGACCCCGCCGATCCCACCGGGCCGCGTTTCGAAGAGTCCCCGCTGGCGGCGCATACCGGCGCCCTGGAGTTCGACCAGACCACCGTGAACCTGGACGTCCGCGGCCCGATCGACTGGGGCCTGGGCAGCGAGCCGCTGTACCTCGCGGCTGGCCTCGAATACCGCCGCGAGGGATACGCGATCGAGGCCGGCGACCCGGTCTCCTACGCCTACGGGCGCGGCAACGATCGCAGCATCCCGATCCTCGGCCAGACCGGCGAGGTCGCGCAGCCCGGCATCCAGGGGTTCCCCGGCTTCTCGCCAACCGAGGCGGTGGACGAAAGCCGCCACAGCCAGGCCGTCTATCTCGACGCCGAATCCAGGTTCGACAGGCTGCTGCTGGGCGCCGCGGTCCGCCACGAGCGCTACTCGGACTTCGGCAATACCACCACCGGCAAACTGTCCGCGCGCTTCGACGCCACCGACACCTTCGCCGTGCGCGGCACCGTGGCCAGCGGCTTCCGCGCCCCCGGCGTGCAGCAGCTGTTCTACGGCCAGCGCTCCACCAATCTCAACGCCGACGGCGTGCTCACCGACACCCTGACCGCCCGCCAGGACAGCGAGGTCACCCGCGCCTTCGGCATCGCGCAGCTGAAGGAAGAGGAATCGACCAGCGCCACCCTCGGCATCGCCTGGACGCCGAGCGAGCGCTTCGCCCTGACCGTCGACGTGTTCCGGATCGACATCGACGACCGCATCATCTTCTCCAGCAACATCGCGCCCGAGAGCACGGGCACCGACGGCGCGCCCTGCGTCCCGGACAACGCCAACTGCCCGATCCGCGCCATCCTCGACCCGATCGGCGTCGGCCAGGTGCTGTTCTTCACCAACGCCATCGACACCCGCACCGAGGGCGTGGACGTGGTGGCCGACTTCAACACCGAGGCCGCCGGGGGGATGCTCGAGCTCACGGCGCTGCTGCACTGGAACCGCACCGAGGTCACCGATCGCCGTTCCCAGTCGGACATCCTGTCCCCGGAAGCGCTGTTCGACGACACCCAGGTGACCCTGGTCGAGGAAGGCCAGCCCGGCAACCGCTACATGCTGCAGGGGGTCTACCGTATCGGTGCCTGGGACTGGACCCTGCGCGCCAACTACTACGGCTCGGTCGCCGGCGAGGGCTTCACTCCGGGCTTCAAGCAGAAGTGGGACGGGCAGACGCTGTTCGACGCTTCCGTCGCCTGGCAGGCATCCGACAAGCTGCGCTTCACGATCGGCGCCAACAACCTGCTCGACACCTATCCCGACAAGTGGGACCCGGTGAACGCGGCGCCCTTCCCGCAGCTGGGCTTCCTGTACGGGTGGGAGACGCTGCCGTTCGGCATCAACGGCGGCTACTACTACGCCAAGGTGAACTTCAGCTTCTGAACGGACATCCGGCGGCGCGCCGGCGCGGCCGGCATCGACCATCCCGGCACCGGCGCGGAACCGGCGCCGGCTGCTGCGGGTCTAGTCCCTCGCTGCGCCTACCCGCCGGTAGCTGGTCTCGACCGCCTTCGCTTCGGCGCCCTGCGGCGGCACGTTGTACATGGTGACCACCAACTCGTCGTCGGAGGGCTGCACCAACTCCGTGCGCCAGCCCCAGCGCGGGCCGCCGCGGCCGTCGCCGTAGCTGCCGCGCACCGAGAACGCCTCGCCCTCGGCCGGCGCCGTGGAGTACATCACCGAGGTGCCGGTGTGGAAGCTGTCCACCCAGGCGCTCTCATAGGCGCGCTCGTCCAGGTGCAGGCCGTAGATCGCGGCCCCGGACGAGGCCTGGTCGCCCTCGCCGGCCTCGTACTCGTGCAGCAGGAATCTCCCGCCGGCGATGGCGCGGATGGTGCCGCGCTGGGGCAGCTCCATCGCCGGCGGCTGGCCGGGCTCGAACCAGACCCGGGTGGTTCCCTCCCAGTCGCCGCACATCCCGCAGAGGCGATGATGGCCGCCGCCTTCGGCGCACGAAGCCTCGAATGCGTTGCTGCCCATGTCAGTTCTCCGCCGCTTTTCCGGGAGAGTGTCCCACCATTGCGACAGGCGGTCACGGGCGGCCCCGAGATCCAATCTGGGATGGGTTGGCAGGCCCGATAATCCATTGTCCGGCACGACTCACGACTGTGCTCGACCGAAGTCGCTCAACTCAAAAGCAGGGTGATTCGCGGGCTTCGGAGCCAGCGACGCCCGGGCCGGGATATGCTCCCCGGCTCGGTCGGGCCATCCATGGCCCGACTCGCCGCCGCAGACCATCCCTGGTCTGCTGTCCGCATATGCCCGGCCCGGGCGCCGCACCGGTCATTTCCTTTCGGATGCTCGGTAGTCCATCCCACCGAAGCTCAACAACGTCCAAGCGTGAGCCGCGCCGGGGGTGTTGCGGAGAGCTGCACATGGATGTGCAGCGGCCCTGAGTCCGGCCATGGATGGCCGGACCGAAGGGCGGAGCAACACCCCCGGCTCGGCTCACGCCCCGCGCGCTCGACCGAAGGCGCTCTTCTAAGGAGCGTCTGCCAAAAGCGGCTATTCACTAGCGCAGCCCCGTGGCGACGGTGACGGATCCTCGCACCGGATGGGACTGCCTGGCGCGGATCATCGCGACCGAAGGAACTGCCTGGCGCGCTATCGGACCAGGCTGGCGCCGCCGGTCATCGGCACGAAGCGCACCGGCGCGACCATGGTGTCGGTCACGGTGCCGTCGGCGGCCTTCTCGATCAGGCGCAGCTCCTGCAGCGCATGCACCGGCCCCACCGGAATCACCATCCGCCCTCCCGGCCGCAACTGTTCGACCAGCGCCTCGGGCACCCGGTCGGGCGCGGCGGTGACGATGATCGAATCGAACGGCGCGTGCTCGGGCCAGCCGGCGTAGCCATCGCCCGCCCGCACCGTGACGTTGTCGTAGCCCAACTCGTCCAGCACCTTGGCGGCACGCCGCGCCAGCGGCTCGACGATCTCGATCGTGTACACCTCGGCCACCAGCGGCGAGAGCACCGCCGCCTGATAGCCCGACCCGGTGCCGACCTCGAGCACCCGGTGCTCCGCCCGCGGCTCCAGCAGTTCGGTCATCAGCGCGACGATGTAGGGCTGCGAGATGGTCTGGCCGTGGCCGATCGGCAGCGGATGATCTTCGTAGGCGCGCGCCGCGTGGCCCTCGCCGACGAAACGGTGCCGCGGCACCGCGCGCATCGCCGCAAGCACCCGCTGATCGCCGATGCCACGCGCGGCGATCTGCCGCTCGACCATGAGCTCGCGCGCCGTCGCGCTCGGGTCCGGACCGCGATCGCCCGGAGGCTGCGCGCCGAGCGCGGCCGGCCCGCAGAGCAATGCCGTGCCGAGCAGGCACAGCAAACGCCGAGAGCCGGCGCGGGACGCCGGACGTCGCCGGGACGAGACCGCCACGCAGCCAGTGGACGCGATCATCGGGACACCTCCCTCGCTTCGCACCGATACCGCGATGGTGCCCGCGACCGGGTGAAACGGCCGTGACCCGCCCGGGCGGCGCGCCGGCAGGCCCGCCTCAGTCCGCTGGCCGCGGGTGCCCGTACAGGAAACCCTGGCCGTACTGGCAGCCCAGCTGCAGCAGGGTCTGGCGCTGCTGTTCGGTCTCCACGCCCTCGCCGATGGTGTCGATGCCCAGGGTGCCGGCCAGGGCGAGGATCGCGCGCACCAGCGCCAGGCTCTCGGCGCGGGTCTCGCCGTCCAGGCCGGCGACGAAGCTCTGGTCGATCTTCAGCGACTGGATCGGGAAGCGGTGCAGATAGGACAGCGCCGAGAAGCCGGTGCCGAAATCGTCGAGCAGCGCCAGCACTCCACGCTCGCGCAGGAGGCGGAGCATGCGCAGCGCCCGCGGCGCATCGTCAAGCAGCGCCACCTCGGTCAGCTCGATGCGCAGGCGGCGCGGATCGGCGCCGGCATCGTCGAGCAGCCGCAGCAGCCGCTCGGCGAAATCCTCGGAGTGGAAATGCCGCGGCGAGACGTTGATCGAGACGTAGCCATCGGGGTGGCCGCCGAGCCAGCGCACCACGTGCGCGTACATCAACCAGTCGACCTGCTCGATCAGGCCGCTGTCCTCGCCCACGCCGATGAAGTCCGCGGGCAGCAGCGGCCCGCGCAGGTCGTGATTCCAGCGCAGCAGAGCCTCGTGTCCGACCACGGCGCCGTCCGACAGCCGCACGATCGGCTGGAAGTAGGGCACGAACGCGTCGCTGATGATCGCCCGGCGCAGGTCCGCCTCCAGGTCGAGCAGCCGCGTGGCCTCGGCGCGCATCGCCTCGTCGAACAGCGCGCTGCGATCGCGGCCGCGGGCCTTGGCGCGGTACATCGCGGCGTCGGCGTCGCGCAGCAGCTCCTCGCCATGGCGATAGCGCGGCTGCCAGATGGCGATCCCGATGCTCGCCGAGGGGAACAGCTCGCGGCCCGCCACCCACACCGGACTGGACAGCGCCTCGAGCACGCGCGCGGCCACCGCCTCGGCCACGGCGGGCGTGTCGACGTCCTCGAGCAGGATCGCGAACTCGTCGCCGCCCAGCCGCGCCACCACGTCGGTCGTGGCCAGGGTGCGGCGCACGCGACGCCCGGCCTCCACCAGCAGCTCGTCGCCCGCAGCATGGCCGACGCTGTCGTTGACCAGCTTGAAGCGGTCCAGGTCGAGGAACAGCACCGCGAACGGCGAAGTGCCGGGCTCGTGCATGCGCGCGATCGCGGCGTCGAGGCGCTCGAGCAGGTGCTCGCGGTTGGGCAGGCCGGTCAACTGGTCGTGGCGCGCCTGGTGGATCAGCCGCTGCTCGGCGCGCAGTCGCTCTCCGATCTGCGCGCGCAGCTCGCGGTTGGCGTCCTCGAGCTCCCGGGTGCGCGCCTCGACCCGGAACTCGAGCTCGGCGTGCGCGGCCTTCAGCGACTCCTGCGCGCGCTTGCGCGAGAGCGCCCCGCCGATGTGGTGCGCGACGAAGGTCAGCAGCTCCTGGTCGCGCTCCTCGAACACGATGCCCGGCGAGTAGCTCTGCACCGCGATCGCGCCGATCACGGTGCCGTCGCGCGCCAGCGGCACGCCCAGCCAGCAGTGCGCGCGCGTGCCCCGGCTGCGCACGTTCCCGCGCGACTCCAGACTGGCGATGGTGTCGCGGTCGGCGAGCAGCGGCTGGCCGCTGGTGACGACGAACTCGGTCAGGCCGTTGGTCATCCGCCGCGGCTGCCTCACGGGGTCGCGCTCGTCCACCGAATAGGGAAACTCGATGCGCTCGCCGTCGGGCGCGAGCATGGCGATGTAGAAGTTCTCCGCGTACAGCAGCCCGCCGACCACCTCGTGCACGTCCTGGTAGAAGCGCTCCAGGCTGCCGGCGGTGACCGACATCTCGCTGATGCGGTACAGCGCCCGCTGCAGGCGCTCGGCGCGCTGACGCTCCACCACCTCGGCCTGCAGCACCAGGTTTGCGTGCTGCAGCTCGCCGGTGCGCTCGTCGACGCGGCGCTCCAGCTCGGCGCGGGCATGGTTCCTGTCCAGCGCGGTGAGGATGTGCTGTGCCACGTACTCGAGCAGCGCGCGGTCCTCCTCGGTGTAGCTGCCGGGGCGGTCGTAGTTCTGCACCACGATCGCGCCGCAGACGCGGCTGTCGCGCCGCATCGGCACGCCCAGCCAGTCGGCGCTGTCGGGGCCGTGCGCCGCATCGCGCTCCACCCCCAGCGCGGCGCGGATGCGTTCGGACGGGCCCATCATCGGCTGGCCGTGCCGCAGCAGCGCCACGGTGATGCTGTTGGGCATCCCGTCCAGCGCCAGGTCTAGATCCGGCTGCGCGGTCCACGGATCGATCTGGTCGGCGAAGTACAGGAAACGGACCGTCTCGCGCAGGTCGTCGTACAGGACGATGTAGAAGTTCTCGGCCGACATCAGCGTGGCGACGACGGCGTGGATGCTCGCCAGCATCTGGTGCATTTCCCGCGACGACCCCGACAGGTCGGCGATCTCGTAAAGCGCCTGCTGCAGGCGCTCGGACTTCTGCAGCGACCGCACCTGCAGCCGCGACAGCTCCGATTGCACCAGCGCGCCGATCACCCGCCCGGCCAACGCGCGCCAGGTACCGGTGACGTCTTCGCCGATCCCGCGCCCCTGCTCCACCGCCACGCTGACGCGGGTCTGGCCGTCCTCCCACAGCACGTCGGCGGGCGAGGCCGGTCCCGGGCCGGTCCCGGCCAGCGCGCCCTCCGCGCGGGCGCGCAGGGCGGCGCCGGCACCATCGCTGGCGGCGGAGCCGCTGCCCAGGTGCGGATCGCGCCAGCACACCGCCAGGCCGGAGCCCGGGGACAGCAGACCGCCGAGCATCTCGATGAGCGCCTGCAGGCCATGCCCGGACGCCGGCGCAGCCGGCGAGCCTTGCCGAATTCCGTCCACACCCGCTCCGTTCCGGTCCCCTGCCCCAAGCATAACGGCAGACGCCCGCGCTTTCGGCAATCGACCCCGCTGCCCCGCCCGGCACGTTATCGCGGACATGACGCAGATCACGTCCTGCCGCCCTCCCCGCCCGCCCCTGCGGCCGCATCCGGGCTTCACGCGCGGCTCGTCACCGCTTAACCTGCCGGCGGTGAACGACGCCGACTGCCAGGATCAGGACGAAGCCACCGACGCGGCGCTGATGCTGGCATGGGTGCGCGGCGAGGCCACCGCGTTCGAGCGCCTGTACGCGCGCCACCGGACGCGCCTGTATCGGTTCCTGCTGCGCCAGCTGCGCGACGGCGCGCTGGCCGACGAGGCCTTCCAGGACGTCTGGCAGCGGGTGATCGCCGCCCGCGACGGCTGGCGGCCCGAGGCCGCCTTCGCCACGTGGCTGTACCGCATCGCCCGCAACCGCCTCGCCGACCACTGGCGCGCCCGTTCGCACCGCCCGCCCGCGCCCGACGATGCCGACGAGCGCATCGCGCGTGTACCCGACGACGACACCCCGGAACGTAGTCTTTCGGAGTTCGAGGAGCGCCGAACCCTGCAGCTGGCGCTCGACGAACTGCCCGAGGAGCAGCGCGAGGTGGTGCTGCTGCGGCTCGAGCAGGAGCTGACGCTCGAGCAGATCGGCGAGATCACCGGCGTCGGCCGGGAGACGGTGAAATCGCGCCTGCGCTACGCGATGGACAAGCTGCGGACGAGGCTGAACGCATGACCCGTGACCGCGAACCGCTGACGCCCGACGAGCGCGCCCTGGCCGACCGCCTGGCGCGCAGCGCGCCGCGCGCGGAGCCTTCGCCGGCGCTGGACGCACGGATCCTGGCGGCCGCGCGCGCCGCCGCACGCCCTGCGGCGGGCGGCGGGTCCGGCGGTTTGGACGGGCGCGGACGGCGCCCCCGCCGCCGCTGGCCGGCCACGCTCGGGATCGCCGCCTCGCTGGCCCTGGCGCTTGGGATCGCCTGGCAGCTCCGGCCGGTGCCCGAATCGCTTCCCGCCGTGCCGCGGGCGGCGGAGTCGGCCGCCGATGCGGCCGATGCGCCCGCTGCCGCGAGACCTGCCTCCGCGCCTCCCGACGATGCGGCGCAGGTGCGCGCGCCCGATCCGCATCGGGAGGTTCGCACGCTGCCAGCGCCGCCGCCGCTCCGCGCCGAAGCGCCCCCGCCCGCGGCCCGCTCCGAGCCGACCCCGCAGCCTTCCGCCGCCTCGGCCGAGGCCGAGGCCGAGGCCCGGCAGGCGCGGTCCCGCGAGAACGAGCTGAAGGCCACCGAAGCGCGTGTGGCGGAACAGCGGGGGCAGGCGGCGCGCATGTACGAGGCCGCGCCGCAACAGACGCCCGTGCCGCTCCCTTCCCCGCCGCCGGCACCGCCGGCGCCGGCGGCGGCGGCGGCGGAAGCTTCCGGAGCGGAGAGCTCCCGGGTCGCCGCGCCCCCGCCGTCGGTACAGCGCACGCTGGCACCTGTCGCGGCGCCCACCGATACCGATACCGATACCGGCACCGCCATCGGTCGCGAGCGGGTGCCTGGAGCTGCGGCGACCGCCGAGACCGCCCCGGTCCTGCGGACGGAGGAACAGGACGTGTTCCTCGACCAGCCGCTGGACGACGCCCCGCCGGCCACGGCCGACTCGCCGCAGGTCCACCGCGCCTGGCTCGCGCGCATCCGCGAACTGCGCGACCAGGGCGAGCACGAGGCCGCGCGCGAAAGCCTGCGCGAGTTCCACCGCCGCCACCCCGGGGCCGAACTGCCCGAGGACCTGCGCGGGCTGCTCGAGGAATGAGCCTGGATACGCTCGCGGCCCCGGCGCAACACGACATCGTGGTCAGGCACAGCCGGTTCCTCGCCCGGGCGGTAGCGGTGGAGGGAACCGCACAGGCGCAGGACTGGCTGCGGCAGGTCGCGGTCGCCGACGCCACCCACAACTGCTGGGCCTGGCGGGTCGCCGGCGAGTACCGCTCCAGCGACGACGGCGAGCCCGCCGGCACCGCGGGACGGCCGATCCTCGCCTCCATCGACGGGCAGGGCTTCGACCGGGTCGCGGTGGTGGTCACGCGATGGTTCGGCGGCGTCAAGCTCGGCGCCGGCGGTCTGGTGCGCGCCTATGGCGGCGCCGCGGCCGAATGCCTGCGCCTGGCCGAACGCCTGCCGCTGGTGGCACAGCTGGAACTCGCCGTGCATGCCGGCTTCGACGACCTGGGCGCGGTGCACGCAGCCCTCGAATCCTTCGCCGCGGAGAAGCTCGACGAGATCTTCGCCGCCGACGGCGCGCATTTCCGCGTGCGCCTGCCCGCGCTGCGCGCCGACGACTTGAAAAACCGCCTGCGCGACGCCACCCGTGACCGGGTACGTTTCGAACACGACCGCGCCTGAGATCCCGCCCGGGTTCGACCCTTCCACGTCCGCATCGGCTGCATCCGGCGCGACTCCAGGAACTTCTCCGAACCCGATGGCCGACGCCTCTCCCGATCCGCAGCCCCGCGCTTCCCCCGCAGACGCCGCCGAGGCCGGGGCGAAAGCGCCGGTCGGCACCCTGCGCACGCTATGGCCGTTCGTGCTGCGCCAGCGCGGCCTGCTCGTCGCCTGGCTGCTGGCGCTGGCGGCCTCGTCGGCGGCCACGCTCAGCCTGCCGGTGGCGGTGCGGATGATGATCGACCGCGGCTTCGACAGCGGCAGCAACATCGACGCCGCGTTCGCGCTGCTGTTCCTGGTGGCGGTGGCGCTCGCGATCGCCACCGCGGCGCGGTTCTTCTTCGTCTCGCTGCTGGGCGAGCGCGTGATCGCCGACCTGCGCAACCGCCTGTACGCGCACCTCGTCGGCCTCGATCAGGCGTTCTACGAACGCACCCGCAGCGGCGAGCTGGTCTCGCGCCTGTCCGCCGACACCGAACTGCTGCGCGGCGTGGTCGGCTCCGGGATGTCGGTGGCGCTGCGCAGCGTGGTGATGGTGCTCGGCAGCATGGCGATGCTCGTGGTCACCAGCCCGCGCCTGGCGGCCTACACTCTGGTCGGCATCCCGGTATTCGTGCTGCCGCTGGTGCTCGGCGGGCGCCGGCTGCAGAAGATCTCACGCAGCGCCCAGGACCGCGTCGCCGACGCCAACACCCTGGCCGCCGAGACCCTGGGCGCGATCCGCACGGTGCAGGCGCACGCCCGCGAAGGCTGGGAGCGCGGCCGCTTCGCCGAGGCCGTGGCGCGCTCGGTGGCGACCGCGCGCAAGCGCATCGGCGTGCAGGCGATCGTCACCGCGGTGGCGATCACCGCCGTCTTCGGCGCGATCACCATCGTGCTGTGGTCGGGCGCGCACGACGTCGCCGCGGGCGCGCTGACGCCGGGCACCCTGGGCCAGTTCGTGCTGTACGCACTGCTCGGCGGCGGCTCGGTGGGCGCCCTGGCGGAAGTCTGGAACGAGCTGCAGCGCGCCGCCGGCGGCATGGGCCGGATCAACGAACTGCTGGTCGAGACCTCCACCCTGCAGGCGCCCGCGCGCGCGCAGGCGCTGGCGGCGCCGGTGCGCGGCGAGCTGCACTTCGACGATGTGACCTTCCACTACCCGGCGCGCGCGGACGCGCCTGCACTGGAAGGATTCTCGCTGCACGTGCGGCCTGGGGAGACCGTCGCCCTGGTCGGCCCCTCCGGCGCCGGCAAGAGCACCGTGTTCGCGCTGCTGCTGCGCTTCCACGATCCGCAGTCCGGTACGGTGCGCGTCGACGGCGTCGACGTGCGCGCGCTCGACCCGGTCGCCCTGCGCGAACACATCGCGCTGGTTCCGCAGCAGCCGACCATCTTCGCCGCCAGCGCGCGCGACAACATCCGCTACGGCCGCCTGGAGGCCGACGATGCCGAGGTCGAAGCCGCGGCGGCATCCGCCGAGGCGCACGCCTTCCTCGCCGCCCTGCCCCACGGCTACGACGAGCAGCTGGGCGAGCGCGGCGCGCGCCTGTCCGGCGGCCAGCAGCAGCGCGTGGTGATCGCCCGGGCGCTGTTGCGCGACGCGCCGATCCTGCTGCTCGACGAAGCCACCTCGGCGCTGGACGCGCAAAGCGAGCGCGCGGTGCAGCATGCGCTGGAGAACCTGATGCAGGGCCGCACCACCGTGGTGATCGCCCACCGCCTGGCCACCGTGCTCAAGGCCGACCGCATCGTGGTGATGGACCGCGGCCGCATCGTCGCCGAGGGCACCCACGAGGCGCTGCTGGCGGAGGACGGGCTGTACGCGGACCTGGCGCGGCTGCAGTTCCTGGGCTGAGGCCGGCGGACCGCCTTCCGCAGCGCCGGTGCTCCTGAAACCCGCGGAGCCGGCCGTGGCCCAGGGCCCGACCACCCCTGTAGGAGCGGCCCATGGCCGCGAAGGCCGCGGATGGCTCCGTTCGGCCAGGTAGCGATACCAGGCGTCCGTCCTGCTGCCTCGGCTTTCGCGTGCATGGCACGCTCCTACGGGAAGCCGCTGCGGCAGCGCGGCTCAAAGCCAGTCGGTGATGCCCTCGCGGCGGCAGGCTTCCTGGAACGCCGGGCGCGCCTTCATCCGCTCGGCGTGGGCGCGCAGCGCCGGCCATCGGTCGCTGGGTCGCGGCATGTTGCGCGACCAGCGCATGAGCATCGTGAGCAGAAAATCCGCCGCCGAGGGACGCTCGCCCAGCAGGTAGGGCGCGCCGCCCTCGAGTTGATCGGACACGCGCTGCCATGCCGCTTCGATGCGCTCGCGCGCATGCGCCTTCGCGTCCAGCTGGCCGGCTTCGCCGGCCGGCTCTTCCGGATAGAACCAGGCACGGTAGGCCGGCAGCAGGGTGTTGGCGCAGAAGCAGATCCAGCGGTAGTAGCGCGCCCGCTCCACCGTGCCCGGGGCCGGCGCCAGCTGCGCATCGGGGTACAGGTCGGCCAGGTGCATGACGATCGCGGTCGATTCGGTCAGCACCTCGCCGTCGAGCACCAGCGTCGGCACCACGCCCGCCGGGTTGAGCCGGAGGTATTCCGGCGACTTCTGCTCGCGCCGGTCGAAGTCGAGCGCATGCAGCTCGTGCGCCACGTCGAGCTCGATCAGCAGCCAGTGCACCACCAGCGCGGCAGTGCTCGGGGAGTAGTACAGCGTCGCGGTCATGCGGCCTGGTCCTTTGAACGCGGCCCCGCATTATGCGCCTTCGCCGCCGCACCGATCGCGGCGATGCCGGTTCAGGCCGGCTCGACCACCACCGGGATCCTGCCGATCCGCGCCTGCCATTCGCGCGGACCGGTCCGGTGCACCGACTCGCCGGCCGAATCCACCGCCACCGTGACCGGCATGTCCTGCACGGTGAACTCGTAGATGGCCTCCATGCCCAGGTCCTCGAAAGCCACCACGCGCGCCGCCCTGATCGCCTTGGACACGAGGTAGGCGGCGCCCCCGACCGCCATCAGGTAGACCGAACGGTGCTTCCTGATCGCCTCGATCGCCGTCGGGCCGCGTTCCGCCTTGCCGATCATCCCGAGCAAGCCGGTCTGCGCCAGCACCTGGTCGGTGAACTTGTCCATGCGGGTGGCGGTGGTGGGGCCGGCCGGGCCGACCGCCTCGTCGCGCACCGGATCGACCGGGCCGACGTAGTAGATGAAGCGGCCAGCGAAGTCGACCGGAAGCGGCTCGCCGCGGTCGAGCATGCCGACGATGCGCTTGTGCGCGGCGTCGCGGCCGGTCAGCAGCCTGCCGTTGAGCAGCAGCACCTCGCCGGGCTTCCAGCTCGCGACCTCGTCGCGGGTCACGCTGTCGAGGTCCACGCGGCGCCCCTTGGAGGCATCGTAGGTCAGCTTCGGCCAGTCCTCCAGCGACGGCGGCTCCAGCGCCACCGGGCCGGAGCCGTCGAGCACGAAGTGCGCGTGGCGGGTGGCCGCGCAGTTCGGGATCATCGCCACCGGCAGGTTGGCGGCATGGGTCGGGTAGTCGCGGATCTTGATGTCGAGCACCGTGGTCAGGCCGCCGAGGCCCTGTGCGCCGATGCCGAGCGCGTTGACCTTGTCGAAGAGTTCCAGGCGCAGCTCCTCGAGCCGGTTCGACGGCCCGCGCGCGCGCAGGTCGACGATGTCGATCGGTTCCATCAGCGCCTCCTTGGCCAGCAGCATCGCCTTCTCGGCGGTGCCGCCGATGCCGATCCCGAGCATGCCCGGCGGACACCAGCCCGCGCCCATCGTCGGCACGGTCTTCAGCACCCAGTCGACGATCGAGTCGGACGGGTTGAGCATGGCGAACTTCGACTTCGCCTCGGAGCCGCCGCCCTTGGCGGCGACGATCACGTCGACGATGTTGCCGGGCACCACCGACACGTTGACCACCGCCGGCGTGTTGTCGCCGGTGTTGCGGCGACGGCCGGCCGGATCGGCCAGCACGCTGGCGCGCAGTTTGTTGTCCGGGTGGCCGTAGGCGCGGCGCACGCCTTCGTTGACCATGTCCTCCACCCCCATGGTCGCGTCCCAGCGCACGTCCATGCCGATCCTGAGGAACACGGTGACGATGCCGGTGTCCTGGCAGATCGGCCGGTGGCCCTCGGCGCACATCCGCGAGTTGATCAGGATCTGCGCCATCGCGTCCTTCGCCGCCGGGCTCTCCTCGCGCTCCCACGCCACGGCGAGATTGCGGATGTAGTCGACCGGGTGGTAGTAGCTGATGTACTGCAGGGCGTCGGCGACGCTCTGGATGAAGTCGTCCTGGCGGATGACGACGGGCTGGGGACTGATCACGGCGGCCTGCGGATTGGCGTGGGCAGCGGCCATTTTACCGCAGCGCACAACGCCCCGGCCCCGGAACCACGCTGTCCGACCGTCGCCCCGGCGACGCCGGGATCCTGGGGCTCGACGCTTGCGGCCCCGGTGCACCCGACAGCATGCTCAACAGCTGCCGCGGGCGTCGACCTGGTGCGGGTGGCGAGCAACGTTCCAGGCACCAGGCTCTTCGCCGAGCCGCGAAACTGCGCCCCGGCCCGCTTCCTGTCGCTGTCACGCCCGCGCGCTCCCGAACGTCCACCCGAGCATGAGTCCACACGACCAGACCTTCGAGACCCATCGCCCGCGCCTGCTGGCCCTCGCCTACCGGATGCTCGGCACGCGCGCCGACGCCGAGGACGCGGTGCAGGACGCCTGGCTGCGCTGGCGCCAGGCCGACCACGCCGCGGTGCGCGACCCGGCCGGGTGGCTGGTCGCCGCCGTCACCCGGCTCGGCATCGACCGGCTGCGCCTGGCGCGGACCGCGCGCACCGACTATGTCGGCCCGTGGCTGCCGGAACCGCTCACCATCGACGACTCGCCCGGCCCCGCCGGCCGCGCCGAGATCGCCGAACAGGTGTCGCTGGCCTTCCTCGCGCTGCTCGAGCGCCTGGGCCCGGAGGAGCGCGCGGCGTTCCTGCTGCGGGAGGTGTTCGACTACGACTATGCGCGCATCGCGGCCATGCTCGGCCATGGCGAGGCCAACTGCCGGCAGATGGTGCACCGGGCCCGGCAACGCGTGCAGGCCGGCCGCGCCCGCTTTCCCGACGTCGCGCCCGAGCGTCATCGGGAACTGCTCGAGCGCTTCGTCCAGGCCTCGGCCAGCGGCGATCGCGAGGCGATCATGGGGCTGCTGCATGCCGACGCGCGCCTGCTTTCGGACGGCGGCGGCAAGGCCGTCGCGGCGCTGCGGCCGCTGCAGGGCGCCGAGCGGATCGCCCGGCTGTACTGGGCGGCGGCACGACGCGTCCCCGCGGCCGCGCATTGGCGGATCGGAAACGTGAACGGCGAACCGGCCGGGCTGCGCTTCCTGCATGGCCGGCTGCAGATGATCACCATGATCGTCAGCGACGGCGACCGCATCGTGGAGGTGCTCAACCAGATGAATCCGGACAAGCTGCGCCTGCATTGACCGCGGGTGTCACGCCCGCGCTCGCCGGCCCGTCCTCGCGGTGAAGCGGCCACGGTGGCCGCGCTTTCCGGAGCTCCCATGTCGCAACGACCACGCATCCCCTATCCGAAGCTCGCCCCGAAGGCCTTCCGCGCCATGCTCGCGCTCGCCGAGTCCCTGCGCGAGAGCCGGCTCGGCCCGGGCCTGTCCGGACTGGTGAAGATGCGCGTCTCGCAGATCAACGGCTGCGCCTACTGCCTGGACATGCACGCCCGCGAGCTGCGCGAGGCAGGCGAGGAGCAGCGCCGGCTCGACACGCTGGCCGGCTGGCGCGAGAGCCGCCTGTTCGACGCCCGCGAGCGGGCCGCGCTCGGCTGGGCGGAGTCGCTGACCCGCATCGAGACCAGCGGCGCCGCAGACGCCGACTATGCGCCGCTGCTCGAGCACTTCGACGAGACCGCGATCGCCGAGCTGACCTTCCTCGCGGTGGAGATCAACGGCTGGAACCGTCTCGCGGTCGGGCTGCGTACGCCATTGCCCTGACCCGGGCGGCATGCCGCCCCGGATGCGTTCACGCGCCCGCCTGAAGGAGCGCGCCAGGTGCGAAGGCCGGCGTGGTGGGCGCCCACCCCGACGAAGCCTCGCGCGGCGTTCGCGGCCATGGACCGGCCCCGCGATGGGGCGAACGTGGGATCAACCGTCCAGCCGCCGCCCGCTCTCCGGGTCGAAGAAATGCAGTCGCCCCCGTGCCGCGCGCAGCGGCAGCGCGGTGCCGGGCTCGGGCAGCTCGCCCGGCGGCAGCCGCGCGACCAGGGCATGGGTGCCCAGGGTCATGTTGACGAAGACCTCGTTGCCGACCGGCTCGACCACGTCCACCGCCGGCGCGAAAACCTCCACGTGCCCTTCCGTGGCGTCCGCTTCGCCGTCCCCACCCCGCAACAGGTGCTCGGGGCGGATCCCGAGGTCCACTCGCGTTCCGAATCGAGCCTCGGGCACATCGCCGGCGGGCAGCGGCAGACGCGCCCCCTCGTCCAGCCGCAGCGCCGGGCCATCCTCGCGCACCAGGGTGCCGCGCAGCACGTTCATCGCCGGGCTGCCGAGGAAGGTGGCGACGAACAGGTTGGCCGGCCGCTCGTAGAGCGCCATCGGCGCGTCGATCTGCTGGATGCGCCCGCGGTCGAGCACCACGATGCGCTGGCCCAGGGTCATCGCCTCGATCTGGTCGTGGGTCACGTAGACCATGGTCGCGCCGAGGCGGCGATGCAGGCGCGCGATCTCCACCCGCATCGACATGCGCAGCTTGGCGTCGAGGTTGGACAACGGCTCGTCGAGGAGGAACACCTGCGGCTGCCGCACCAGCGCCCGTCCCAGCGCCACGCGCTGGCGCTGTCCGCCCGACAGCGCCGCCGGGCGGCGCTGCAGCAGCGCCTCCAGCTCCAGGAGGCGGGCGGCATCGTCCACGCGCGCGGCCACCGTCGCGCGGTCGTGCCCGCGCAGCTTCAGCCCGAATGCCAGGTTCTCGGCCACCGTCATGTGCGGGTACAGGGCGTAGCTCTGGAACACCATGGCGATGTCGCGATCCTTCGGCGCCATGTCGTTCACCACCCGCTCGCCGATGCGCAGGGTACCGGCGCTCACCGCCTCCAGGCCCGCGATCATCCGCAGCAGCGTGGACTTGCCGCAGCCCGAGGGACCGACCAGCACCAGCAGTTCGCCATCGGCGACTTCGAAGCTGGCTTCCTCGACGGCGACGAAACCGTCCGGATAGACCTTGCGCACTCGCTCCAGCTGGACTGCGGCCATTCGCCCCTCCACGTGGTGCCCACGTTTTTCCGGACAGCATGGGGATGCGTCCGGCCCGATCCGCGACGGCGGACGATGACACTCGCTCGACGCTTGCGGTATTCTGCCATGTAATCGTTTACATACACGCAGATGGCAGCTGGAGGAAGGGCAAGATGAGCCAGACGGGCAAGGATTTCCGGTTTCCGGAGGGGTTCCTGTGGGGCGCGGCCACCGCCGCCCACCAGATCGAGGGTTCGCCCCTGGCGGACGGCGCCGGGCCGAGCATCTGGACCCGCTTCGCCCATACCCCCGGAATGACCCACAACGGCGACACCGGCGACGTCGCCTGCGACCACTACCGCCGCTGGCGGCAGGACGTGGCGCTGATGCGCGAGCTCGGCCTGAAGGCCTACCGCTTCAGCGTGTCGTGGTCGCGGATCCTGCCCGAGGGCACCGGGCGGGTGAACCAGTCCGGCCTGGATTTCTACTCGCGGCTGGTCGACGCCCTGCTCGAGAGCGGCATCGAGCCGCTGCTCACCCTGTACCACTGGGACCTGCCGGCCGCCCTCGACGATCGCGGCGGCTGGCTCAACCGCGACAGCGCCGACTGGTTCGCCGAATACGGCAGTGTGCTCTACCGCGCCCTCGACGGCCGGGTGAAGAAGTGGGTCACCCTCAACGAACCCTGGGTGGTCACCGACGGCGGCTACCTGCACGGCGCATTGGCACCGGGCCACCGCAGCCGCTACGAGGCGCCGATCGCCTCGCACAACCTGATGCGCGCCCACGGCGCGGCGGTGCAGGCCTATCGCGCCGACGGCGCCCACGAGATCGGGCTGGTGGTGAACATCGAGCCGAAGTACCCGGCCAGCGACGGCGCCGAGGACGCCGGGGCGGTGGCGCGCGCGCATGCCTACATGAACGAGCAGTACCTGCACCCGGCGATGCTCGGCCGCTACCCGGAACGGATGCGCGAGATCTTCGGCGACGCCTGGCCGGAGTGGCCGCAGGCCGACTTCGAGCTGATCCGCCAGCCGCTCGACTTCGTCGGCATCAACTACTACACCCGCAGCGTCACCCGTGCCGACGACAGCTATCCGCTCCGGGCCGGGGCGGTGCGCCAGCCGCTGGGCACCTATACCGAAACCGGCTGGGAGGTATTCCCGCAGGGACTGACCGACCTGCTGCTCTGGTTCAAGGACACCTATGGCGACACCCCGGTGTACGTCACCGAGAACGGCGCCGCCTTCTTCGACCCGCCGGTGGCCGAGGACGACCGTATCCGCGACCCGCTGCGCACCGCCTACCTGCGCAAGCACCTGCGTGCCATCCACGAGGCGATCGAGGCCGGGGTGGACGTGCGCGGTTACATGGTCTGGTCCCTGCTGGACAACCTGGAGTGGTCGTTGGGGTATTCCAAGCGCTTTGGTATCGTTCATGTAAATTACGAAACCCAGCAGCGCACCCCCAAGGACAGTGCGCGCTGGTATGGTCGCGTGATCGCCAGCCACGGCAGCAGCCTGGCGGACCCGCTACCCGACTGAGACCAACCCCACCGGAGTAGCGATGCACGACACCCTGCTGCTGTTCGGCGCCACCGGCGACCTCGCCCAGCGCTATCTGTTCCCATCGCTGTTCCACCTGCTCCGCGACCACCGCCTGCCGGACTCGTTCCGGGTGATCGCGGTGGGCCGCAGCGATCACGACGACGAGGACTTCCGCGCCTGGCTGCGGCAGCGCCTGGACGACGGCGACCAGCGCGATGCCGAGGCGCTCGAGGACCTGCTGCGCCGCACGGTCTACCACGCGCTCGACCTCAACGACGCCGACGCCATGGCGGCCGCCCTGTCGCGCTACGCCGACCGCCCGGCGGTGAGCTACCTGTCGATCCCGCCCAACCTGTTCGAACCGGCCTGTCTCGGTCTCAAGGCCGCCGGGCTGCTCGAGGACCCTTCGCGCCTGGTGCTGGAAAAGCCGATCGGCCACGACCTCGCGTCGGCGCGCGGAATCAACGCCACCCTGCGCGCCAACCTCGACGAGTCGCGGATCTTCCGCATCGACCATTACCTGGGCAAGGCGCCGGTGCAGAACCTGCTGGCGCTGCGCTTCGGCAATACCCTGCTCGAGGGCGTGTGGGAGCGGCGCTGGATCGAGTCGGTGGACATCATCGTCGCCGAGACCGCCGGGGTCGACGGCCGCGAGGGCTACTACGCCGGCTACGGCGCGCTGCGCGACATGGTGCAGAACCACATGCTGCAGTTGCTCGCGCTGATCGCGATGGAGCCGCCGTCGACGCTGGACGCCGACAGCATCCGCGACGAGAAGCGCAAGGTGTTGCGTGCGCTGCGGCCGATGACCACCGCCGACGCGGCCCGCGACAGCGTGCGCGGGCGCTACGGCGACGGCGTGGTCGACGGCCAGGCGGTCAAGGGCTTCCGCCACGAGAGCGACGTGGAGACCTTCGTCGCGCTGCGCGCCTGGATCGACAACTGGCGCTGGGCCGGGGTGCCGTTCCGCCTGGTCACCGGCAAGCGTATGCCCGCACGCGCCACCGAGGTGGTGGTGTCGTTCCGGCCGGTTTCGCACTGGCTGTTCGAGCGCCCCAGCGCCGAACGCGCGCGGTCCAACCGCCTGCGCATGCGCCTGCAGCCGGAGGAGACCATCGAGCTCGGGCTGATGGGCAGCCTGGCCGCGCCGGAATGGGGCGCCACCGAGCTGCAGCCGATGTCGCTTGACCTGACCATGTCGCCCACGCCCAAGCGCCGCATCGCCTACGAGCGGCTGATGGTCGACGCGCTCAAGGGCGACCAGACCCTGTTCGTCCGCGACGACGAGGTCGAGGCCGCGTGGCGCTGGATCGACAGCGTCAGCGACGCCTGGCAGGCGGCGGGCGTCGCCACCCGTCCCTATCCCGCCGGATCGTGGGGCCCCGCCGAGGCGGCGGAATTCCTGCCCGGCACGCTCTCCGGCAACGGCGGGCGCCGACCGTGAACCAGGCCGGCGGCCACGTCCTGCTCGCCGACATCGGCGGCACCAACGCGCGCTTCGCGCTGGCCGACGTGACGCTGCCGCGGCCGCTGCTCGACGACAGCATCCGCAAGTATCCGGTCACCGAGTTTCCGTCGCTGTCCGACGCCGCCCAGCACTATCTCGGCCAGACCGGCGCCGCGGTGTGCGACGGCGTGTTCGCCGTGGCCGGGCGCGTCGACGGCGACGAGGCGCGCATCACCAACCATCCCTGGGTCATCTCGCGCCCGCGCCTGACCGGCCAGCTGGGACTCGGCGAGGCGCTGCTGATCAACGACTTCGCCGCCCAGGCGATGGCGATCCCGCTGCTGCGCGAGGCGGACGTGGCCGTCGTCGGCGGCGCCGCCTGGCGCCCGCACGACGGCGTCGCCGACTGCACCTACGCGGTGATCGGGCCGGGCACCGGGCTCGGCGTCGGCACCCTGGTCACCCGCGACGGCCGTCACTACCCGCTCGAGTCCGAGGGCGGCCACGTCAGCTTCCCGCCGGGGACGCCGGAAGAGCTGGCGATCCTGGACCGCCTGTCGCGGCAGTTCGGCCGGGTCTCCAACGAACGGCTGATCTGCGGGCCCGGCCTGGTCAACATCCACCGCGCGCTGTCGGAGATCGCCGGCGAGGATCCCGGGCCGGTGACCCCTGCCGACGTGACCGCACGCGCCCAGGCCGGGGACGCGCGCTGCATGCGCGCGGTCGACGTGTTCTGCGCGGTGTTCGGGGCGATCGCCGGCGACCTGGTGCTCACCGTCGGCGCCTGGGACGGGGTGTTCCTGACCGGCGGCATGGTGCCGAAGATGCTCGGCGCGCTGCAGCACTCCGGCTTCCGCCAGCGCTTCGAGCACAAGGGACGCTTCTCTTCCAACATGGCGCGGGTGCCGTCGGTGGCGGTACTGCACCCGGAGCCCGGGCTGCTCGGCGCCGCGGCGGTGGCGGGCCGCGTGTTCGCTGCCGAGGCCGCGCCATGAGCACGCCGCAGCCGCCCGCGGCCGGCACGGACCGGGACCCGGGATCGGTGCGCCTGCATGCCTACGACTCGGAGACCCAGTGGCTCTGGGGTGCAGCGGTCTCGATCTCGTCGGCGCTCGGACGCAGCCTGCAGGAACGCCCGCGCGCGCGCCTGCTGCTGTCCGGCGGCACCACGCCGGCGCCGGTGTACACCGCGCTGTCGAAGGCGCCGCTGGAGTGGGACCGCATCGACGTGGCGCTGGTCGACGAGCGCTGGTTGATGCCCGACGACCACGACAGCAACGCGTATCTGGTGCGCGAATCGCTGTTGCAGCGCAACGCCGCCGGCGCGCGCTTCGAGACCCTGACCCGCGCCGGGCGCAGCATCGAGGAGGCGGTCGCCACCGCCAACATGCATGCCCAGCAGCCGGCCGACGTGGTGGTACTCGGCATGGGCGAGGACGGCCACACCGCCTCGTTGTTCCCGCGCATGCGCGACCTGGACCGGGCGCTCGCCAGCAGCACGCCCTACGTCGCCGCCGATGCCAGCGGTTGCCCGGGCGCCGGACAATGGCTGCGCCGCATCAGCCTGACCCCGGCGGGCCTGCGTCCGGCGCACACCCGCCTGCTGCTGATCCGCGGCAGGAAGAAGCGCGAACTGCTGGACCGGGTGCTCGCGGGCGACGATGCGCACGAGTTCCCGGCGCGCATCGCCTTCACCACCCCGGGCGCACCCTTGCACGTGCACTGGTGCCCCTGACCGTCGCCGGCGCGGCTCGCCGACGACTGCGGGCGTACCGGGCGCCACGACCGGCGTTCGCGGCGGGCCACGGCCGCGAACGCGATACGTCCGCGCCGCCCGCCCTGATTCCGTGCACCGCAGCCCCCCACCCGGACTACCCATGATCTCCCCCCTATGAGCCTGAATCCACGCTTCCAAGCCATCACCGAGCGCATCCGCGAACGCAGCCGCGGCGCCAGGCGCGCCTATCTCGACGGCATCGAGGCGATGCACCGCTCCGGCCCGCTGCGCGGCAGCCTCAGCTGCGGCAACCTGGCCCACGGCTTCGCCGCCTGCGGGCCCGGCGACAAGGCGCGCCTGCGCGGCGAGGCCACCCCCAATCTCGGCATCGTCAGCGCCTACAACGACATGCTCTCGGCGCACCAGCCGTACGAGAGCTACCCGGAAACGATCCGCGCGGCCGCCCGTGCGCTGGGCGCCACCGCCCAGGTCGCCGGGGGCGTGCCGGCGATGTGCGACGGGGTCACCCAGGGCCGCGCCGGCATGGAACTGTCGCTGTTCTCGCGCGACGTGATCGCCCAGGCGACCGCGATCTCGCTCTCGCACGACATGTTCGACAGCACGGTCTACCTGGGCATCTGCGACAAGATCGTGCCCGGCCTGCTGCTCGGCGCGCTGGCCTTCGGCCACCTGCCGGCGGTGTTCGTGCCGGCCGGGCCGATGCCGCCGGGCATCCCCAACAAGCAGAAGGCCGAAGTGCGCGAGCGCTACGCCGCCGGAGAGGCCACGCGCGAGGAGCTGCTGGAGGCCGAGGCCGGCTCCTACCACGCGCCCGGCACCTGCACCTTCTACGGCACCGCCAATTCCAACCAGGTGCTGCTGGAGGCGATGGGCCTGCAGCTGCCCGGCTCGTCGTTCGTCAACCCGGGCACGGCGCTGCGCGAGGCCTTCACCCAGGCCTCGGTGGAGCGCGCGCTCCGCATCACCGCGCTCGGCGCCGACTACCGTCCGATCGGGCGCCTGGTCGACGAGCGCGCCATCGTCAACGCGCTGGTCGCGCTGATGGCCACCGGCGGTTCCACCAACCACACCATCCACTGGATCGCGGTGGCGCGCGCCGCGGGCGTGGTGCTGACCTGGGACGACATGGATGCGCTGTCGGGCATCGTGCCGTTGCTGGCGCGGGTCTATCCCAACGGCGAAGCCGACGTGAATCGCTTCGCCGCCGCCGGCGGCATCGCCTACGTGTTCCGCGAACTGCTCGACGCCGGGCTGATGCATGGCGACATCCCGACCATCGTCGCCGGCGGCATGCGCGCGTACTGCGACGAGCCGCGCGTCGCCGACGGCGCCCTCGCCTACGCGCCGGGAGTGGCCGCCAGCGCGGACGAAGCGGTGGTCCGCCCGGCCTCGGCGCCGTTCGAGGCGCAGGGCGGGCTGCGCCTGCTGCGCGGCAACCTCGGTCGCGCGCTGATCAAGCTCTCGGCGGTGAAGCCGGAGTTCCGCAGCATCGAGGCGCCGGCGGTGGTGGTCGACGCGCCGCAGGCGCTCAACCGCCTGCACAAGGCCGGCGCGCTGCCGCGGGACTTCGTGGCGGTGGTGCGCTACCAGGGTCCGCGCGCCAATGGCATGCCGGAACTGCATTCGCTGGCGCCGCTGCTGGGCATGCTGCAGAACCAGGGGCGGCGGGTGGCGCTGGTCACCGACGGCCGCCTGTCCGGGGCCTCGGGCAAGATCCCGGCCGCGATCCACGTCACCCCGGAAGCGGCCCACGGCGGCCCGCTGTGCCGGCTGCGCGATGGCGACATCGTCCGCCTGGACGGCGAGGCCGGCACCCTCGAGGCGCTGGTCGACGCCGACGAGTGGGCGGCGCGCCCGGCCGCGGAAAACACCACCCCACCGGCCTGGGACATCGGCCGCAACCTGTTCGCGGTCAACCGCGAGGTGGTCGGCCGCGCCGACCAGGGCGCGCTGTCGATCTCGTGTGGCCCGCCGCAGCACGACGGCACCAACTGGTGGGAGTACGACTCGGAGTACGAACTCGACGGCCCCGCGGCCGCCACCGCCCCGCACGATTCCAAGGACGCCTGACCCTGCCCTCGTAGAGCGGAGCTTGCTCCGCTGCTCCCGGCTCCGGAGCCCACGTAGCGGAGCAAGCTCCGCTCTACCGGGGGAGATGCAACACCAGCCCTGCCCGCCCCACCGTTCTTCTCGACGCCCGACACGGAATGCCCATGTCCATCTCCGCACACCAGACCGAAGCCGAACACCTGCTCCACGCCGCCGGCATCCTGCCGGTGATCACCGTCGACAGCGTCGAGCAGGGTCGCCGCATCGCCGATGCGCTGCTGTCCGGCGGATTGCGCACGCTGGAACTCACCTTGCGCACGCCGGCCGCGCTGGAAACCCTGGCGGCGCTCAAGCGCGACCTGCCGGAAATCGTGATCGGTGCCGGCACCGTGCTCGACGAAACGCAGATGCGCCAGGCGATCGACGCCGGAGCGGACTTCCTGGTCACGCCCGGCACGCCGCCGGCGCTGGCCGAGGCGCTGGCGAAGGCGCCGCTGCCGGTGGTCCCCGGCGGCGCCACGCCCACCGAGTTCCTGGCGCTGATGGCGCACGGGTTCCGGGTCTGCAAGCTGTTCCCGGCCAGCGCCGTCGGCGGCCTGGCGATGCTCAAGGGCCTGGCCGGTCCGCTCGCCGGGCTCAAGCTGTGCCCGACCGGAGGCATCGGCGAAGACACCGCCGCCGACTACCTGGCGCAGCCGAACGTGCTGTGCATCGGCGGCTCCTGGATGGTGCCAAGGCAATGGATCGCCGATGCGGCCTACGACCGGGTCCGGGACAGCGCCGCCGCCGCCGCCGCCATCGTCGCCCGCGTCCGCAGCGCCGAATAGCCTCCACCGGCGCTTCCCACCACACGTCCGCTCCCCTGTAGGAGCGGCCCATGGCCGCCAAGGCCGCGGAAGGCTCCGGCCGGGAAGGCGGCAACCCCAAGCTCATCCGACCACGCCGGCCTTCGCGCGCATGGCGCGCTCCTACGCATGGCCGCCTCGGCCGTATTCGATCGCTAACCGATAGCGCTCCAGGCCCCATAGCCGCGCGTGCAGCACGAACCACCCGACCAGCAGCACGCCCAGGTGCCACTCCAATGCGTTCTCCAGCCTGTCCTGCAGCGCACTCCCGCCGATCAGCGCCGCCGCGATCACGTGCACCACGCCCAGCACGAGCATGGCCACGCAGACCGCGGTCATTCCCGTGCGCGAGACCCGGTCCAGCGCACCGGCGTCGCCGGCCAGGCGCAGGAACAGCAGCTGCGCGAGATAGCTGCAACCGAAGAACACGATGACGCCATAGCGGCGCAGGAAGCGGTACGCCTCCCCCTCGGTCCCCAGGAAGGTGGCGTACACGCCGAGCGCCAGCGCCGCGATCCAGGCCAGCGCGATCATCGCATTCACCGCGCCGCCGCGCCCACGCAGCCGCAGCCAGCGCGCCGACAGCCACCAATGCAGGCCCACCAGCAGCGCGCAGGGCAGCACCAGCAGCCGGAACAATTGATTGCCCAGGCCATGGCGCGCGGCGCGACTGATCGAGGTACAGCCTTCGATATAGGGCACGCAGAACGGGACGTGGCCAGCGCGCACCGAGATCCACCAGGCCAGGTGCGCCGCCGCCACCAGGGTGACGGCGATCGCGAGGGGGACGGGCCACAGGGGAATCGGGGAACGGGACATGCACGGTGTCCTCCGGGGCGATCGGCTGCAGGGTAACGCGGCGACGTGAAGGCAACGGCGTGCACGATCTGCCGCCGCACCGCGCATTCGCGCGGACATCGGCACCGCCGATTGCGCCGAGGATCGCCGCCCACCTCGCCGGCGCCTCCCGCGCCTTCGCGGCCATGGGCCGCTCCTACGGAGGCGGGCTGGTTGTGTAGGAGCGCGCGATGCGCGCGAAGGCCGGCGTGATCGGATGAGCCCGGGATCGCCGCCCACCCGGCCGGAGCCTCCCGTGGCTTTCGCGGCCATGGGCCGCCTACGGGATCGCGATCCTCACCCGGGCCGGCGCCTCGCGGATGCGCAGTCCATGGTCGCCCCACGCGGCAGCCGAACCATTGACCGTGGCGGGACCCGGCTCGCCCGCCAGGGGCCATGGCAGCACCAACCCTCCAGGCGGCAGATCCGCGTCGGCATCGACGTCGAGGCGCAGTTCGCCGCCCTCCCGCCGCAGCGCGTAGCCGAGCGTGCCCTGCGGCGTGCGCAGGCCGTGGATGGCGATGCCCTCCTCCAGCCAGTCGGCGGGGATGCCCGCGGCCAGCACCAGGCTGTCGTCGACTTCGCGCACGTAGGCGAACATGTCCAGCGCCGAGCGCACGAAGTCCGAACCCACCCAGGCGTGCGGCAGGTCGCCGAGGAAGAACGGTTTGCGCGGGGTCCGCGACACCACCTCGCCCCATTGGTTCCAGGCCCGCGGGGCGCGATCATCGAAGAAGTACTCCAGCGCCTCCCAGGCGCGTCCGCGCCAGCCCAGGCGCACGAACGCGGCGACGTTGCGCCACTCGTACGGCGTGTAGTCCTTCCATTCGCGCCCGCCGTCGCGGCGCTGCACGAACTCGCGCCAGTAGCGTTCGAAGGTATTGCGCACCAGCTCCGGCGGCAGCCGCCCCTGCTCGCCGCCGGGCGCCAGCGCGATCGTGGTCGAGGTCGGGTCGAAGTCGCCGAGCTCTGCCGCGCCCGGCAGGTAGTCGATGCCGTGCAGCCGCGCGGCGGCTTCCAAGGAGGCGTACAGGTCGCCGCGGAACTCGTCGCGCGCCGCGGCCATCCGCCGCGCCTGGTCGTCGTGCCCGAGCGCCTCTGCGACCTCGACCGCATCCTTGTAGCCGCGCAGCGCCCAGAAATTGTCCCAGTACGAGTGCATCGGCTTGGCCGAATAGCCCTCGTGGCTGATCGAGGCCGGCATCATCCCGTAGAAGGCCGGGTTGATCCCGCGATTGGCCTCGGTACGCTCGCTGGCGCGCAACTTCTCCATGTAGCCGAATGCGCCGGCCACGTGCGGCCACATCCGCTCGAGGAAAGCGTCGTCGCCGGTGTAGCGCCAGTACTCGGCGATGTTGAAGATCAGCTCGCCGTGGCTGTCGTTCTCCGGCACCGGGTCGCTGCCGCGGTCGTCGACGCAGCACGGCACCATGCCGTCGCGGAACTGGTACGGCGCGTACCATTCCACGTATTCCTTCACCACGTCCTCGCGGCCCATCCGCAGCAGGCCCTCGGAGATCATCGCGCCGTCGCGGATCCAGCTGCGCGAATACGAACGCGTGCCCGGCTGCAGCCGCGGCCCGATCCGCGAGACCAGCATGTGCGCCAGCGAGGTGCGCAGGGTGTCGACCACCGCCTGCCCCGCCTCCGGCACCTCGATGCGGACCCGATCCAACTGGTCGCGCCAGTCCGCGGCAACCGCCGCCTGAAGATCCGCCGCGCCGGTCGCGAGCGCCGGTGTACCCTCGCCCAGCGGTACCCGCAAGTCGATCTCGCGCGACTGCCCCGGCGCCAGGCGCATGCGATAGAGCAGCGCACCGGATGCCAGCCCGTCGGCGTCCACGGCCTCGCGAGTGACGGGCGCACCGTCGGCGAGATGGTCGACCGCCATGCCGGCGTCGAACGCGGTGGCGAACGCGGCGTCTGGCGCCTGCGACAGGTGCACGCGCTCGCGACCGTTCACCGCGACCGTGCGCCCGCCGACCGCGATCGAGTCGATCCGGCTCACGCCGCCGATGGTGTTGAGGAACTGGCTCGGCGGGTTGACCTGGAACGGGCGGATCGCCAGCGCCAGGATGAACTCCCGCGCCCGGGCACCGGTGTTCTCCAGCCGGTAGCGGGCGACCAGCCGGGCGTCGTCGCGGTCGCCGTGGGCGAATGCGGTCACCTCCAGGCGCAGGTCCGGATGTTCCCAGTGCACGGACGGGATCGGCAGATAGTCGTCCTGCAGCGACCGGGTCGCCTCCACGTCGGCCCAGGCGACCAGGCGATCGTCGATGCGCACGAACGGCTCGATGCTGAAGCCGCCGCGCGCGACCTCCACCGCGCCGTCCTCGCCGATCAGGCCCTGGTCGCTGCCGCCGTCGACGCCGAGGATGGTCCAGTACGGTTGTTCGCCGCTGAATCCTCGGGGGAAGTGGCCGCGCCTCGCCTCGCCCGCGATCGTCTCGATGAAATCGTTCGGGTGGGTGGCGAAGCCGATCGGCTGCAGCTGCAGTCCGGCCAGTGCGTACTCGGGGCCCGGGCCCTCGACCAACGCCAGCGCGACGTGTCGCGCCTCGGATTCCGGCAACGCGACCCAGTCGACGCCGCCATTGCCCTCCTCGACGCTGCGCGCTTCACGCCAGCGCCGGCCGTCGTCGGACAGCGCGACGACGTAGCGCGAGGCATGCGCGCCGCCGGCCCATTCCAGGCGCAGGCCGTCGAACTCGCGCGGCCGGCCGAGGTCCAGTTCCAGCCGCTGCGGCCCGGCCGGCACCCGCCAGGCGGTTTCCGAGGAGCCGTCGACCGCGGCCTGCGGTTCCCCGGCCTCGCCATCGCTGCGCACGCGCACCGGCAGCAGCGGGGCACCGTCGTCGGCCGGCAGCGGCGTGAGGGTGAGTTCGTCGAAACAGACAGATCCGCTGCCGCCGGCGTTGTTGTAAATGGTGAACTCGACCCTAGCGCTCGCACGCAGTTCCGGCTCCGGATCTGGCCCCCAGGCCTTGTCGATGTGGCGCCGCCGGTAGCGCACGCCGGTCCATCCGGCCGGGAAGTCGTAGCGCGGGCGGTTGACCCACCAGACGTTGTCGCCGCTGGCGTCGATGAGCTTGAACTGCAGGTCGTTGGCGGGCGACTCGCCGCGCAGGCGGAAGCCGAACTGGTAGTTCCGGGGGTAGTCGATCGCCACGTCGCGCTGGATGCCGACATGGCCGGACACGCCGTTGTAGTCGTAGTCCAGGCACAGCGCGCCGCCGTCTTCGCCGCGCACTTCGCGAATGCTGCCGCTGACCTGGTTGGAGGTGACGACGCGCCAGGGGGATGCGTCCTCGAAATCGTCGAGCACCTGGGTGTCGCCTGCGTCCGCGGCGGCGGTGGCTGTCATTCCGAGCGCGAGCACTGCGGCTGCGAGTGCGGCGGGATCCAGCAGCGGGCGATGGGTGGGGACGCGGCGGGGTGCTGCATGAACAGCAGGGTCGAGCAGCGGACGACGCATGGGGGCGCGGTGGGGTGCTGCATGAGCAACAGGGTCGAGCAGTGGGCGATGCGTGGGGGCGCGGCGGGGTGCGGCCATGGGGAACACGCCGCAAGTACGTCCATGTAGGCTCTTTG
>NZ_JACCKA010000093.1:33530-33746 GCF_013425525.1 Luteimonas salinisoli
CGCCTCCGGAGTTTCCTGGCGATCTGAAAGGAAAAGCCGGCACGTCCTGTCCGGCAGGATCGCTCTTCCGGAAACTCCGGACTCCGGGCGCAACGACCTCGTGGGCCGAACCCGCTTCTTCCATCAGTCGCGGCGCGACACCGGGAGGGACCGGCGCGGTGCCCCGCTGCGGGACCGTCGGCGCCATGGATGGCGCCGACGAGCCTCCATGGATGG
>NZ_JACCKA010000093.1:33768-68110 GCF_013425525.1 Luteimonas salinisoli
GCGGGGCGCCGCGCCGGTCCCGCCGCGCATCACGTCTTCCGGGGAACAGTTCGTCGTCATCGCTCCGCTTTCTCCAGTTCGATCGAATCCACGTTGGGCCAAAATCAACACATCTCCGGGATGTTCACGGCCGGGCGTGCGGGGAAGCGCGAGCCGGTGGCTCGCAAGCGTCGCTCCACTCGACGCACCCCCCTGCCATCCTTGGCGTGGCCGCCCGGCTCCGGACACACCGGCCCGGCCATCCATGGCCGGTCGTTCGGGGAACCGCGAGCCAGTGGCTCGCAAGCGCCGTTCCATTCGACGCATCCCCCTGCCATCCATGGCGTGGCCGCCCGGCTCCGGACACACCGGCCCGGCCATCCATGGCCGGTCGTTCGGGGAAGCGCGAGCCAGTGGCTCGCAAGCGCTTCCCCTCACCCCTTCACGCTTCCCAGCAGCAGGCCCTGGATGTAGTAGCGCTGCAGCAGCAGGAACAGCAGCAGCACCGGCAACACCGTGACCACCGCGCCGGCCATCATCATCTCCACGTCCTGCACGTGTTCGCGCGACAGCGCCGCGATCGCCACCGGCAGGGTGTAGTTCTCCTGGTCGGTCAGCACGATCAGCGGCCACATGAAGTCGTTCCACGCCGCCATGAAGGTAAAGATGGTCAGCGTCACCAGCACCGGCTTGAGCATCGGCAACACGATCCGGAAGAAGATCCGCAGCTCCCCGGCGCCGTCGATGCGCGCCGCCTCCAGCAGCTCGTCCGGGATCGATCGCGAGTACTGGCGCACAAGGAAGATCCCGAACACCGTGGCCAGCGCCGGGATGATCACCGCACCGAAGCTGTTGACCAGGCCCAGCCCCTTCATCATCAGAAAAAGCGGCAGCATGGCCACCTGCGCCGGGATCACCAGCGCCGCCAGCAGCAGCTGGAACAGACGCTCGCGGCCGCGAAAGCGCAGCTTGGCGAACGCATAGCCGGCCATGGTATTGACCAGCAGCGCGCCGGCGGTGATGGCTCCGGAGACGATCAGGCTGTTGAGGAAATAGCGGCCCATGCCCGCGCGCGCGAACAGCACCTGGTAGTTGTCCAGCGTCGTGGCCGACGGCAGCATCGGCGGCGGGAAGCCGCTGGCCTCGCCGCGCGGCATGAACGACACCGACAGCATCCACGCCAGCGGCGCCAGCGCCACCAGCGCGATGAGCACCAGCGCCGCGTTGACCGCGAACGCCGACAGGCGCGTGGTGCCGACCTCGCGGTTCACAGCGCCCCCCGCCGGCGCCCGAAGCGCAGCAGCAGCGTGGTCACCGCCAGGATGATCACGAACAGCATGAACGCCACCGCCGAGGCGCGCCCCAGGTTCCACCACATGAACCCTTCCTCGTACATGAAGTACAGCACGCTCACCGTGCTCTGCAGCGGATCGCCGCGGGTCATCACGTAGGGCTCGGCGAACAACTGGAAGTAGCCGGACACGGTGATCACCGCGACCACCAGCAGCACCGGCCCGAGCATCGGCAGGGTCACGTGCAGGAACTGCCGCCAGCGCGAGGCGCCGTCGATGCGCGCGGCCTCGTACAGGTCCTGCGGGATCGCCTGCAAGCCGGCCAGGAAGATCACCATGTTGTAGCCGAAGTTCTTCCACACCGCGAACAGGATGATCGTCGGCATCGCCCAGCGCGGGTCGCCCAGCCAGTCCACCGGCGCCACCCCGAGATGCCCCAGCGCCCAGTTCACCAGCCCGTAGCTGGTGTGGAACAGGTAGCGCCAGATCACCGCCACCGCCACCAGGGTGGTGACCACCGGCGCGAACAGGGCGGTGCGGAACAGCGGCTTGAATCTGGCGACCTTGGCGTTGAGCAGCATCGCCACGCCAAGCGACACGCCGATCGACAGCGGCACGCCCACCACCACGAAGTAGACGGTGTTGCCCAGCGCCTTCCAGAACAGCGGCGTGCGCAGCAGTTCGGCGTAGTTGCCGAGCGCAACGAAGCGCAGGTTGTCCAGGTCGGCCAGCGCGTAGAGGTCGAAATCGGTCAGGCTCAGCAGCAGCGCCGAGGCCACCGGTACGGCGAAGAACACCCCGAGCACGATCAGTGCGGGGGCGGCGAACATCCAGCCGGCGAGACTGGCGCGCATCAGGCAAGAACCGCCACTGCAGCGAAGGGAAGGAACACGTCGCGCATTTCCACGGCGTTCATGGCGCCGCTGCCTGCTCGCGCACCCAGCGGCGCTTCTCGAGCAGCGCGTCGACCCGGGCATCGAGCGCCGCCAGCGCCGCGTCCTGCGGCACGCCGCCGCGCACCACGCGCTCGCTGGCCAGGCGCATTTCCTGCATGATCCGCTCCCACTCCAGCACCTTCGGCGTCGGCTTCACCCGCTCCAGCTGGTCGCGGAAGGCGTGCGCGTACTCGTCCTGCTGCAGCGCCGGATGCTCCCAGGTGCTGCGACGCGGCGGCAGGTTGCCGATCAGCGCATGGAAACGCTGCTGGATATCGGGGCGCGAGAGGAACTCCACCAGCTGCCAGCTCGCTTGCTTGCTGCGCGACTGCCGGAACAGCACCAGACTGGTGCCGCCGGCGATCCCCGCTCCGGGGCCGTCGGGGCCCGGCAGCGGTGCGGTGGCCCAGTCGTCCTGCACGTCCGCCGGCAGGCGATTGCGGAACTCGCGGATGTTCCACGGTCCGGATACGTAGAAGGCGAAGAAGCCGCGGCCGAACTCGTCCCAGACGTTGGAGATCTGGGTCTCCGACATCGGCGGTGCCCAGCCCTGCTCGAACGTATTGGCGTAGAAGGCGAGCGCGCGCCGGAAGCCCGGACTGCGGAAGTTGCCGCGGGTGCCGTCCTCGCGCAGCAGCGGATCCTCCTGCTGCAGGCCCAACGACAGCAGCTGTTCGAACTCGTTGAGCGGCAGCATCGCGGCATACCGGTCCGGGCCGACCTCGCGCCCGATCGCGGCCATGGCCGCCTCCCAGTCCGCCCAGGAACGCGGCGGCGCGTCGAAGCCGGCCGCGGCGAGGATGTCCTTGCGGTAGAACAGCAGCCGCGTGTCCACGTACCAGGGCACGCCCAGCAGCTTGCCGTCGATGACGTTGGTGTCCCAGATGCCTTCGAAATAGTCGCCCTGCTCCACCACGGCGGACGCGTCGACATAGGGCTGCAGCGGCTCCAGCGCCCCCAGCACCGCGAACTCCGGTACCCAGGTGTTGCCGAGCTGGCAGATGTCGGGCAGCGCGTCGGCGGCGAACGCGGTGAGCAGTTTCTCGTGCGCGGAGGTCCATGGGATCTGCTGGATCCGCACGCGGATGTCGGGGTGCTCGCGCTCGAATTCCGCGATCAGCTCCGATACCACTTCCGCTTCGCGCCCCATCGCCCAGAAGCGGATCTCGGTGCGGGCGTCGTCGCCGCCGCAGGCGGCCAGCAACAGCGCCAGGCAGCCGAGAACCAGCGCCCTGAGCGGCCGTTCGGCCCGAGGAAACCAGGGCTCCCGTGGCACACGATGGAGATGGCAGCCGATCTCCTGCATCGCGCCAGCCTACTGCACGCGGCGGGTGGTGCCGTTCGCCGCTTGGCTGCCGTCCCGATCCGGCGATGGGCCCGACGACGACTTGCCCGGCGCCGCGTCGGCTGCGTCTTCATCGACACGGTCGCCGCCCTCCGCCTCCGGTCCGTCGCCCCCTTCCCCGGCTGCACCGGCCGCCGCCTGCGCCTCGCCGGCCTCCTCGAGCCAGCCGCCGGTGAAGCCGGCACGGCGCAGGCCTTCGCGGATGTACGGGTTCCTGCGCATGACCTTCCAGACGAACTCGCTGCGGTAGTTGGCGATCATCGCCAGGATCGGGCCCTGGTCGATCGAGATGTAGTCGCTGGCCACCCAGCCGAGCTCCGGCACGATGCGCCCGGTCTTGAGCGGCACGTCGTAGTGGAAGCTCGGGTTGAACGCGTCGAGGAAGCCGTAGCTGGAGAACAGATGTTCGCCGTAGCGCTCGTGCATCGCCTCGGTGGCCGGAATCACGATCTCGGGCGCGAACGCGATCGAGGCCACCGCCGCCGTCGGCGCGAGGGTGCCGTCGTCGAATGCCACGCTCAGGCCGGCGCCGCGCGCGCTGTAGTGGCGGAACTCGCGCTCCTCGCCCTCGTACTCCTGGTCGGTGCGCTGCGGGCCGTCGCTGGCGGTCAGGCCCCACACGTGCTCGCCGTAGTCCTTCCAGCCCATCGGGTTCTCGATGGCGTACTGGCGCTGCGCATAGGTCGCGCGGCGGCTGTTCTCGAAGTAGTCGATCCCGCGCTCGCGCATGTAGGGATCGCGAATGCCGCGGAAATCGACCCAGGTGTGCGAGTACTGGTGGCCGAAATGCGGCGCGAAGCTGAGGTACTCCTGGCCCTGGAACACGCCCCAGCTCTCCTCGTAGGTGCGCGTCCATGCCTCCCAGGCCTCGGGCTCGACCGGGTGCGTGGGCGAACCCAGCGCCAGGATGTAGACCAGCATCGCCTCGTCGTAGCCGGTCCAGTCGTGCTGGATGAACCCGCTTTCCGGATACCAGCCCATCGAGATCAGCGGCGGCCGCTGCTGCAGCCACGGCCACTCCACGCGCCGGTACAGTTCGTCGGCGATCTCGCGGATCTCCTGTTCGCGCTCGCCCTCGCCGTCGAAGTAGCTCTGCGCGAACAGCACCCCCATCATCAGCAGGCCGGTATCGACGCTGGACAGTTCGACCCAGGGTTCGTATCGGTGCCCCTCGTCCATGTCGATGAAGTGGTAGTAGAAGCCCCTGTAGCCGGAGCGGCCCTCGTCCTCGGGCCCCATTTCCGCATCGCGGAAGAACCGCAGCGTCGTCAGCGTGCGTTCCACCGCCTGCTCGCGGCTGATCCAGCCGTTCTCCAGCCCGATCGGGTAGGCGGTCAGCGCGAAGCCGACCGCGGCGATGCTGGAGAACGGACGCGAGGGAAAGCGATCCGGCGTCAGTCCGTTGAGTTCGTTGGTGGTGTCCCAGAAGAACTGGAAGGTGCGCTTCTCGATGTCTCGGAACAGCGGCGGCAGCTGCGGCGGGCCGGGCGGCTCGTCTGCTGGCCGCGGGTCCGGCTCGGCCTCCGGCACCTGCGCGATCGGACCCGGGCGCGGCGGCTCGACCTCGGGTGCCTCGCGCCTGCAGCCGCCGAGCAGCGCCAGGCTCAGCAGGGCCAGGCAGACGGGGATCCAGCAGCTCCGACGGATTCGCATCTTCACAACCATTCTGTAATCGTTTTCATAGGCAGTTTAAAAAAACGGCCGCCCGCTTGCGAGGGCGGCCGACGGAGCAAGACCTACCAGTTCACGCCGAAGGAGAGCTTGAACGAGCGCGTCGGCAAGTTGATGTCCAGGTTGCGCGCGCCGAAGTTCTCGTTGGGGCCGTCGATGCTTCCCCACCAGTCGTCGTAGCTGTTCCAGTTACGCCAGTTGAAGGCATTGAGCAAGTCCGCGCGGACGTAGAAGCTGATATCCGTGCCGGTGTTCCAGGTCTTGGTGGCGGCGAGGTCGAACTGCTTGAATCCCAGCGTGCCGTCCGGCTTGTAGGAATCCCACCGGCACATGTCCCAGCCGGCCAGGCAGTTCTCGCCGATTCGCGGCTTCATGCTTTCCAGCGTGAGCTTGGCGGACCAGGTCACGCCCCAGGGCCCGTCCCAGATCCCGGTGCCGACGAAGCGGTGCTCGGCCACGCCGCGTGCCGGCAGCCAGCCGATCATGCCGGTGTCGCGCTGCGAGAAGATCTCCGGCCAGCCCTCGGGGGCGATGTTCTGTTCGCCGTCCGTATAGGTGTAGGCGAAGGTGGTCCCCCACCCGGAATCCGGGGTAAAGGGCTTGTCGAGCTTGAAGAGCAGTGAGTTGGTGCGGGTCTCTGCCATGTTGTCGACCAGCAGGATGGTACCGACGGGGGACGGGAAGCCCCAGGGCGCCCCGGACGTGTCGCCCGGATCCTCGTAGAAGCTGCCGTCGTCGCGCCGGTTGCCCAGCCGGAACACGATCCCGTCCTTGCTGCGCACGTGCGACAGCGTCACCTCGCTGTTCCAGTCGTGACCCAGCATGCCGAAGACGTTGCGCACGCCCAGGCTCAATTGATCGGAGTACGGCACCTTGAGGTCGTTGTTGTTGAGATACCACTCTCGGCCCGTGGCGAGGGTCTGGGCCAGCTGCTGCAGAACATCGGGGTCGTAGTAGGTGTCGCTCCATGGGAGGCAGCCGCCAGCGTTCCGGCATGCGCCGTCCGCTTCGACGAAATTGGCGTTATACCTGGCGAACGACGCGCGATTGACTTCGATCTGCAGGTAGTCGAACAGGTTGCGGTCGTAGGCGCGCCCGGCGCCGCCGAACACCACGAAGCGCTGGTCGGCATTGACGTCGTAGGAGAACCCGACGCGCGGCTGCCAAGCGCCGTCGAACGCGTCGCGGTTGTTGCCGCTGCTGATGTAGTCCTCGATGTCGTAGTCGATGTTCGGCCCCTGCAGGTTCGGCCAGGCCCGCAGCGCCGCGGCCACGTCCGCGGGCGTCACGTAGTCCTCGTAGGTCGGCGTTTCCTCGTAGTCCCAGCGCAGGCCGAGGTTGAGGGTGAGGTGCTCGTTGACCTCCCAGTCGTCCTGGATGTAGATCCCGAACTGCTTGTTGGACGAAGTGGTGAAGCCTTCGGTGGTGCCGGGGATCCCGGCGCCGAACTCCACCCTGTACGGCTGCTCCGTGCTCACCCCGATGTCGTAGTAGAACATCGGGTTCGAGAAATGGCGCTCGATCGCGTTGACCTCGACGTCCTTGTACTTGACCCCCATCTTGAGGGTGTGGCCCTCCCAGCCGAAGAAGGTGAGGTCGTTCTGGAAGCCCCAGCCTTCCTGGCCCTTGTTCTGGCTGTTGGGACTGCCGCCGGCGTTCAGCACGTCGGCGACGTTCAGGCGTTCCGTGGCCGAGGACAGGTCGGAGACGCGCAACGCATAGCCGGGCGCGGTCACGACCCCTTGCGGCGCCCAGGAGGTGTCCTCGAAGGTGACGTGGGCGTCGTTGAGCCAGTTCTCGCTGTTGAACTGCCAGCGCAGATCGTAGCGGGTCACCTCGTTGGCATTGAGGGTGGCGCGCTCGGGTGCGTTCTGTCCGCCGACGCCGATGATCTCGTCCTCTTCGCGCAGCTGCGCGGTGAACTCGAGGAAGTTGTAGTCGTTGATCGACCAGCTCAGCTTGCCGAAGAACATGTCCTGCTGGAACGGCGAGTTGGTCGGCCCCAGCTGCGCCAGCAGCTCCTCCGGCACGTCGGCGACGTCGTACCTGCTCTCGTGGCCGAGTTCCACGGTTCTCGGGGTCACGTACTCCTTGGCCTCGTAGGCGACGAAGAAGTGCAGCCGGTCGCGGATCAGCGGCCCGGCCAGCGAAGCGCCGTATTGCTCTTCCTTCGAATCGACCTTTTCGCCGTCCTCCTCTTCCGCGGGCGTCATCTTGCGCCAGTCGGACGAAGTACGGTCCCAGAAGAAGTTGCCTTCGAACTCGTTCGTGCCCGAGCGGGTCGCAGCCACCACCGCCGCGCTGCTGATCTGGTCGAACTCGGCCTTGTAGTTCTGGGTGATGACCTTGTACTCGCCGATCGCCGACTGCGGAAACGGATTGCCGCGGGTGGAGTCCTGCCCTGCCACCCCTCCCGGCAGGGTGTAGCTCTTCTGGCCGACGCCGTCGATGAACACGTTGACCGCGCTCGAGGCCTGGCTGCCCGAGCGCAGGCGGGTATTGCCGTTGCCGTCCTGGATGAACTGCACCCCGGGCACGGTATCGGCGAAGGCCAGGAAGTTGCGCGTGCCCTGCGGCAATGCCTCGATCTGTTTGGACGAGACGTAGGTGGCGATCTCGGACGTGCGGGTCTCGGCCAGCATGGTGCCGGTGACCACCACGGCATCGAGGTCGGTGGTCGCCTGCTGCGGCCCGGTCTCGGCCACGCCGCCGACGCCGAGGTTCAGCGTCGCGGTCTGCCCGACCTGCAGGGTCACGGTCTCGGTGGTGCTCTGCCCGTCGGCGGTCACCCGCACCCGGTAGGTGCCCGGCGGCAGGCCGACGAGGTTGTAGCCGCCCGCGGCGGTGGATTGCACGGTCCGGCTGAGGCCGGTGCCGACGTTGGTGGCGGTGACCTGCACGCCCGCGGCCGGCTCGGAATCGGCCAGCACGCGCCCGCGCAGGGTGGCGGACGTGGACTGCGCGAGCACCGCGGGCGCCGCGAGCAGCAGGCAGCTCGCCAATGCGCAGCTCAACAGCTTGTGGGATGGACGCCGGTCCGGGCGGAACGAGGGGATGCTGGAGAAGGGGTTCGAACGAGTCATGCAGGAGCCTCGAAGAGTCTTGGGGGATGTCTTGCCTTTCCGTCCCTGGTCCGCCGGGACCCGCGCCACCCCCTCGTGGCGCCGATCCCGTCGTCGTTCACCAATTCACGCCGAACGAAAGCTTGAAGGTGCGCGTGGGCACGAAGATCTCGTTGCCGTTGCGCTGGCCGAAGTTCGGGTTTTCCGGGAGACGCCCGCCGTCCGATCCCGTGCCGCGCTGGCCGTCGAACTGGTTCCAGTTGCGCCAGTCGAAGACGTTGATCAGGTCGGCCCGGATCCTGAAGCCGATGTCGGTGCCGGTGTTCCAGCGCTTCTCGGCGGCAAGATCGAACTGCTTGAAGCCGATCGTGCCGTTGGGCGTGTACGGATCGTAGAAGCACCGGTAGTTCGGCTCCGGATCCGGCGGCGACTCCAGGCAGTTGGTTGCCGTCTTCGGCGTATGGCTGGCCAGGACCAGCTTGCTGCTGAAGGTCGTGTCCCATCCCGGCGACCACATGCCGGACAGGACCAGCCGGTGCCTGGGTACCCCCGTCGACTGGTAGAACTGGTCGGTGGCGAAGGGATAGTCGAAGAGGAAGCTCTCGCCATCGGAGGCGTTGGGCCGGTTCTCCTCCGCGTCGCTGTAGGTGTAGGCGAGATTCACGCCCCACGGCGAGGTGCTGGTGTAGGGCTTGTCGATGGCCAGCAGCAGCGAGTTCAGCGTGTACTCGAAGCCGTTGTCGCCGAGGATCAGGTTGCCGTATCCGGGTGGCGGGATGCTGAACGGCGCTCCGCCCCAGCTCTGCCCGAGGTCTTCGTGCTCGTGGAATCTGCCGTCCGCCCTGCGGTTGCCCAGATGGAAATAGATGCCGTCCTTGCTGCGGATGTGCGACAGGGTCACCGACGTGTTCCAGTCGGTTTCGCCCAGGGTCACGGCATTGCGCATGCCCAGGCTGTACTGGTCGGAGTACGGGGTCTTGAGATCGTTGTTCAGCAGGTAGACCTGCCCTCCGATCCTGGGGTTGGCCTCCGCGTACGCATCCAGGCCTTCCTGCGTCAGCAACGCGGGATCGAACGGGATGCAGTTGGGGTTCGCGGCGGGGTCGCAGTCGTGGATCGGCGTCGAGAACCGCAGGTCGTAGGTGGTGAACGCTCCGGCGTAGTACTCGCGCGCCATGTGATCGAACAGGTTGCGGTCGTAGGCGCGACCAGCGCCGCCGAAGATCACGTGGCGCTGGTCGGCGAACAGGTCGTAGGAGAAGCCGATGCGCGGCTGGATCGCGCCCTTGAAGTTGCTGCGGTTGCTGCCGCTGCTGATGTAGTCCTCGACGTCGTAGTCGGTGTTCTGGATGTTGTCCCAGCCGCGCAGCGTCGCGGCGATGTCGGCATCGAGCACGTAGTCCGTGTAGCTTGGGATGTCTTCGTAGTCCCAGCGGATGCCGAGGTTCAAGGTCAGTTTCTCGTTGACCTCCCAATCGTCCTGGATGTAGATGCCGAACTGCTTGTTGCTCGTCTCGACGAACGGATCGCGCCCCGCGAACGGCGTGGTGTATTCGATCCTGTACGGCTTGGTCAGGCTTTCGTCGACGTCGTACCAGTAGCGTGGGAACGGCGGCAACCGCTGGAACGCCCTCAGGTCCACCGCCTTGTACTTGACGCCCATCTTGACGGTATGGCCTTCCCAGCCGAACCAGGTGAAGTCGTCCTGGACTCCCCACCCCTCTTGCCCCTTGTCCTGGTAGTTCGGTCCGCCGCCGGTGTTGAGCACCGGCAGATCGAGTTGGTTCGGATTCTCCGGATTCACCACCGTGTAGCGGTTGCTCGAGACCGGGGTGATCGGCGAGGGGTTGTAGGCCGCCTCCTCGAAGGTGATGTGCGCGTCGTTCAACCAGTTCTCGGCCGAATACAGCGAGCGCAGGTCGTAGCGTGACTCGTCGTTGTTGAGCGCGGTGCCGGCGCTGGGCACGTTGACGCCGCCGATCCCGAGGATGCCGGTCTCCCGGCGCTCGCGGGCGATGAACTCGATCAGGTGGTCGTCCGTGGCCTGCCAGCTCAGCTTGCCGAAGTACACGTCCTGGTTGAACGGCCGGCTGGCGCCGCCGTACTGCGAGGCGATCTCGTCGGGAAGCGTCCGCGACGCGACCGCGTTCGGAGGCACCACCGGCGCGGGACGGACGATGTCCTTGGCCTCGTAGGCCAGGAAGAAGTGCAACTTGTCGCGGAGGATCGGGCCGCTGAAGGTCGCACCGTACTGCTCCACCTTCTCCTCGTCCTTGGCGCCGCGGTCCTCTTCCCCCGGCGAGGCCGAGCGCCAGCCTTCGTTGGTGTGGTCCCAGAAGAAGCTGCCCGAGAAGTCGTTGGTGCCCGAGCGGGTCACGGCGGTGATCGCGGCGCTGCTGATCTGGTCGTACTCGGCCTTGTAGTTGGAGGAGATGACCTTGTACTCGCCGATCGCCGACTGCGGGAACGGATTGCCCTCGCTGTCGTCCTGGCCGGTGATTCCGCCCGGGGTGACGTAGTTCTTCTGACCCACGCCGTCGATGTAGACGTTGATGTTGTTCGCGCCCTGGGCGCCGCTGCGCAGCTGCGACTCCTGGCCGTTCGGGGGCGTCCTGAACAGCATCCCCGGCACCGTATCGGCGAAGGCCAGGAAGTTGCGCGAGTTCTGCGGCAGCATCTCGATCTGCTGCTGCGAGACATAGGTGGCGACCTCCGAGGTGCGCGTCTCGACCAGGCGCGTGCCGGTGACGGTCACCGTGTCGAGTTCGGTGGTGGCCTGCTGCGGCCCGGTTTCCTCGACCCCTCCGACTCCCAGGTTCAGAGTCGCCGTCTGGCCCACCCGGAGCGTGACCGTGCGCGAGCTGGCCTGTCCGTTCGCGGTGACGTCGACCCGGTAGGTGCCGGGCGGAAGGCCGGCGAGGCTGTAGCTGCCGTTGGCCGCTGCCTGCACGCTGCGGGACAGGCCGGTGCCGAGATTGGTGGCGGTCACGCGCGCATCGGCGGCGGGCGCGGAGTCCGCCGAGACCTGGCCCCTGAGCGTCGCGGAAGTCGCCTGCGCCAGGACGGCGGGTGCCGCCATCGCCAGGCAGGCGCCGAACGCGCAACCCAGAAGCGTGCGATTGCGTCCGCGTACCGCGTTGGACTTGTTCATCGATCCCTCCCCAGGGCGGGCGTTCGGTCGTCGGTCAGCAAGGTATAGATCGCGTGAAATCGGTTACATCGCAGCTCAAATAAAAAGGCGTCCTGCCGGCTACCCTCCCGCCTGCACGGTTCCGCTCGACTCGCGTACGACCAGCTGCGGCGACAACTCAGGGGGTGCCTCGGCGGCGTCCGCAGCCCCGTCGAGCAGTTTGCGCAGCGCCCGACCGCCCAGTTCAGCGATGTCTACGCGCATCGTGGTCAATGTCGGGTGGACGTAGCGGGCCAGGGGGATGTCGTCGAAACCGGCGAGCGCGATATCGTCGGGAACCCGCATGCCGGCCTGGCTGAAGGCGAACAGGCAGCCCAGCGCCATCATGTCGTTGGCGGCGAACACCGCGTCGGGCCGCACGTCTGCGGCGATCAGCGCCTGCCCGGCGCGGTGGCCGGAGGCTTCGTCGAAATCGCCCGGCAGCACCCAGGGCTCCTTGCGCGGCAGTTTCGCGGCCAGTGCGTCGCAGTAGCCGCGCAGGCGCTCCCGGGCGTCGAAGTTGTCGTCGGGGCCGGCGATGAAGGCGATACGGCGATGCCCGGCCTCGAGCAGGTGCTCGACCATCACCCGCGCGCCGCCGTAGCTGTCGACGTTCAATGCGGGATGTCCGCCGGCATCGGCACTGTTGATCAGCAGCGCCGGCAGGGCCGGGCTCAGGCTCTGCTCCAGCAGCTCGCGATTGCCGACGAACGGCGACATCACCAGCAGGCCGTCCACCCGGCCGCGCATCGCACGCAACGCCGCCCCCTGCTCCTGCGGGTTGCCGTGATAGCTGGACACCAGCAGGTGCAGGCCGCGCTCGCGCGCCACCTGGTCGATGCCGCGCATCAGCTCGGAGAAGAACTCGCCGTACAGGTCAGGCAGCACCACGCCGATGGTGTGCGTGCGCCGGCTGCTGAGGCTGCGGGCGGCATGGTGCGGGCTGTAGCGCAGGCGGTCGGCGACGCCGAGCACGCGCTGGCGCACCTCCTCGGCCACGTTGTCGTGCCCGTTGAGCGCCCGCGACACCGTGGCGACGGAGACGTTGGCTTCACGCGCGACATCTTTGATCGTGACGCTCACCCGTCCTCCACGGCTGAGTCGGCCTGGCCGGACTGTAATCGTTTTCACACCCTGTTTCATGCTGCAGGACAGCATGAGCGTCCGCGGCGTCCTTCGAGCTGGCGCGTTCGATCCCGACATACGAAGGGCGGACCTGCCCCCCGTAGAGCCGAGCTTGCTCGGCTGCGCCGGCTCCGGAGCCGAAAGCAGCGGAGCAAGCTCCGCTCTACGAAAGTGGCGACCGCGCGTCCGAGGATGAAACTCCGCGTCCGGCGTTGGACCCGCCCCGTAGAGCCGAGCTTGCTCGGCTGCATGGGATCCGAAGCCAGGAGCAGCGGAGCAAGCTCCGCTCTACGGGGCCGGCGGCTCCAGATCCTTCACCAACCGGAAACCGACATGGAAGAGCGCCGTGTCCGGAGTGGATCGGCTGCGCGCGGAGACGCGGTAGCCGTGGCAGTAGCTGACATGGCAGAGGAACGAGCCGCCACGCTGGGCCTTCTCGCTGGTGGCATCCGCCGTGAACGGCCGGTCGCGCTCGGCATAGGGGCGGAACCAGTCGGCGGTCCATTCCCAGACGTTGCCGCCCATGTCGGTCAGGCCCAGCTCGGTGGCGCCATAGGCGCCGACCGGCGAGGTGAACAGATGGCCGTCCTCGCCGGTGTTGCCGCCAGGGAACGGGCCCTGCCAGGTGTTCGCGCGGTGCCTGCCGTCCTCGACCAGCGCCTCGCCCCAGGCATAGGGATGCCGCGCATTGCGCGCATTGCGCGCGGCGTGCTCCCACTCGATCTCGGTCGGCAGCCGCTTGCCGGCCCACTCGGCGTAGGCGGCCGCGTCGTTCCACGAGACCTGGGTGACCGGGTGGTCGTCGGGGGCCTCGGGCGCCTCGGGCCCCATCGGCCGGCGCCAGTGCGCGCCGGGCATCAGCTGCCAGCCGCCGGTCTCGGGGTCGTACAGGCCGGCATCGCCCAAACGCTCCGCCTCGGTGACATGGCCGGTCGCCCGGACGAAGGCGCGGAACTGGGCGACCGTCACCGGGTGCACGTCCATGAAGAACGGCGCGACCTGCGCGCTGAACACCGGCCGCTCGGTCGGCAGGCCGTCCTCCGCGCCGATCCGCGTCGTTCCGCCGGGCACGTAGACCATGCCTTCGGGCGGGACGATGTCGCCGCTCGACGTCACCGGCGCTTCGGGCGCGCAGACGGTCGCCAGCCAGGCGGCCAGAAGGACCGCCGCGGCGGCCGCGGCCGGCATCGCCGGCAGGCGCAGGCGGACTGCGGCGGCGGTGCCCGCAGGTCGCCCGCGCCGCTGCCGGTGGGCCCCTCGCATCACTCGGGCCTCCGCTGGTCGGCCCGCCACTCGCCCGCCGGCTTGAGCGGGATGCGCATGCCGCCGGTGTCGTCCAGCAACTCCCACATGCGGCCCTTCATCGCGGCCGCGCGCGCCCGGTGGGCGGGATCCCGGACCAGGTTGTTCCGCTCCTGCGGGTCGGCCGCCAGGTCGTACAGCTCGTCGCCGTCCCAGACGCCGTGGTAGTAGATGTACTTGTAGCGCTGGTCGCGCAGCGCGAACACCGTCGGCGTGTGCGGAAAGGCGTCCTCCCAGTAGTACTCGTACAGCATCTCCAGCGGCCAGCTCACCGACTCGCCGCGCAGCAGCGGCAGTACCGAGCGCCCGTCCATCGCCACCGGCGAGCGGGCGTTCGCCAGTTCCAGGAGGGTCGGCGCGATGTCGATGTTGCGCACCATCGGCGCGATCGTCGAGCCCGCCTCGATGAAGCCCGGCGCCCAGGCGAGCATCGGCACGCGCATCGACTCCTCGTAGGCGTTGCGCTTGTCGATCAGGCCGTGCTCGCCGAGCAGGAAGCCGTTGTCGCCCATGTAGATCACCAGGGTCGAGTCGGCCAGCCCGGCCGTCTCGAGGTAGTCGAGCACCCGGCCGACGCTCTCGTCGAGCGCCAGCAGGGTCTCGGTGTAGGCGCGATAGAAGCCGTCGAACGCCATATCGCCGTGGTACATGTAGTCGACGCCGTGCCAGCTGTCGCGCTGGGCGCGCACCCAGTCGGGCTTGTCGCGGTTTTCGCTCTCGGCCATCGTCGGCGGATACGGGATCGGCTTGTCGGCGTGGCTGCCCCGGTGGCGCTGCGCCGGCTCGAACTCCGCATGCACCGCCTTGTGCGACAGGTAGAGGAAGAACGGCGTCTCCGGCTCCTGCGCTCGATGCCGCTGCAGCCAGTCGAGCGCGTGTTCGGTCAACAGGTCGGTGGTGTAGCCCTTGGCCTGCGCGCGCGCGCCGTTCACGTTCAGCACCGGGTCGGTGTACACCCCCTGGCCCTGGAAGCTGACCCAGTGATCGAAGCCCGGCTGGGGCGCATCGTCCACCTCGCCCATGTGCCACTTGCCGACGTAGGCGGTGCGGTAGCCGGCCTGTTGCAGGAACTGCGGGAAGAACCGCGTGCCCTCCGGGATCGGCGAGGTGTTGTCGACGATCTCGTGGCGGTGCGCGTACTGGCCGGTCAGGATCGAGCCACGGCTGGGCGAGCACAGCGAGGTGGTGACGAACGCGTTCTCGAGGTGCGCGCCGCCCGCGGCCATGCGGTCGAGCGCGGGCGTCTCCAGCCACTCGGGAGCGCCCGGCATGAAGCCCATGAAGTCGTGGCGATGGTCGTCGCTGAGGATGAAGACCACGTTGCGCGGCCTTTCCGCGGCTGGCGAAGCCGGCCCGGAAGGGGTCGTGCCGGAAGGCGCCGTCGCGCCTGCGGCGCCATCGCCGGCATCCGGCTCACGGCACGCCGCCAGCGATGCGGCGAGCGCCAGCAGGATCAGTCCGGAGCGGATCGGGTGCACGATCGGGGGAAGCCTCACTGTGCCGCCACCTCCACTGCCCTCCACGGTTCGACGGGTCGACACAAATGTAATCGTTTTCAGGAGCGCATGCAGGCAAGGGCGGAGCGGGGCCGGACAACTCGCGGTGGTGGGGGCCCTATTCCTGCTCCGTCGGTGCCTGCGCGCGGATCTGCAGGGCGTGGATGTCGGTGGTCATCAGTTCGCCCAGGGCCGCATAGACGGCGCGGTGGCGCTGGATCGGGGACAGGCCCGCGAACGCGGCGCTGACGATCTCGACATGGAAATGCCCGCGCCCGTCCTGCGCGCCGGCATGGCCGGCGTGGCGGTGGCTGTCGTCGCGGATCTGCAGACGATCGGGGCCGAACGCGGCCTCCAGGGCCGCGCGGATGGCGGGCACGCGCTGGTCGCGCGGCAGCGGGCCGGCCGGCGCGCTCACGGCAGCACCGGGCGGAACGGGCGCACGTCGACCCGGGCGTAGACGCCCGCGGCGACATAGGGATCGGCGTCGGCCCAGAGGCGCGCCTGCTCGAGCGATGCGAACTCGGCGATCACGATGCTGCCGCTGAAGCCGGCCGGACCCGGGTCCTCTGCGTCGGTGCGCGGGCAGGGGCCCGCCAGCAGCAGCCGTCCGGCGTCGCGCAGCTCGACCAGCCGCGCCAGGTGCTGCGCGCGCGCCTGCTGGCGCAGCGCCAGCACGTCTTCGCCGTCATGGCCTTCGATCGCGTACCACATGGCCGGCAGGCCCTCGCTCGGGGAAGGATGAATTGTAGCGATCCCGGCGCGGCCCGCTGCTGGACAGCCGCCTGGCGAGCCCGTACCCTAACTGGCAGTTTCAGGCCGGACGCAGCGGCCGTCGCCGCCGACGCCCGAATCGCTGCCCCCGCCCGGCCCCGCCCGATGCCCTTTCCGCCGTCGCCGCCGCAGCAGGATGCGGCGCCCGCCGCATGTGGCGTCCGGCCGATGTGGTTGTTGCAACCGATCCGCAGCCGGCACGGCACCGCCCTGCCCTGCGGACAGGCAAGACCGGTACGCGAACCGTTCGCGCGCCACCCGCAATCCCTGCAGGCCCGGAGGGGGCCGCACAGCGAATGACACAACCCGTACCCGAAGCCGCTTCCGTCCCGGAAGACGACCAGCCGACGCCGTCGCATCCCCGCCAGCAGGAGATCCCGCTGGCGGTGGTGCACGGGCAGCCGGTGCTGCAGATCCCGCAGGACCTGTACATCCCGCCGGACGCGCTGGAAGTCATCCTGGAGGCGTTCGAGGGGCCGCTCGACCTGCTGCTGTACCTGATCCGCCGGCAGAACCTCGATATCCTCGACATCCCGGTCGCCGAGATCACCCGTCAGTACGTCGAATACATCGGCGTGATGCAGGACCTGCGCTTCGAACTGGCGGCCGAATACCTGGTGATGGCCGCGATCCTGGCCGAGATCAAGTCGCGGATGCTGCTGCCGCGGCCGCCGACCGAAGAAGGCCTGGAAGAGGACCCACGCGCCGAACTGGTGCGCAGGCTGCAGGAGTACGAGCGCTTCAAGCAGGCGGCCGAGGACGTCGACGCGCTGCCGCGGATGGACCGCAACACCAGCCAGGTCGCGGCCTTCATGCCCGACCGCGCCGCGGTGCGGCTGCCGCCGCCGGTGGAACTGCGCGAGATGCTGCTGGCGCTGCACGACGTGCTCAAGCGCGCCGAGCTCTTCACCGGCCATGAGATCAAGCGCGACGCGCTGAGCGTGCGCCAGCGCATGGGCGATGTGCTGACCCGGCTGGAGGACGGCGCGTTCCACCGCTTCGAATCGCTGTTCGAGGCGCGCGAGGGGAAGCTCGGCGTGGTGGTCACCCTGCTCTCGCTGCTGGAGCTGGCCAAGGAGCAGCTGCTCGAGATCGTGCAGGAGCAGGCCGACGAAGCGCACGCCGCCGAGCGCCGGCCGCCGGCGCCGATCTACGTCAGGTCGCTGGCCGCCGGAGGCGGCGGCGAGGAGGTCGAGCTGAGCAGCGAGTTCGACGACGACGACACCACCGCTGCCGCGGAAACCCCGGCCGACGACGGCCGCTGACGCGGCACCGCCGGCGCGCCGGACGCGCGCCATCCCGACCGACAGACGACCCATGCCCGAAGACACTCCATGGACCAACCACTGATCACCCGCATCGTCGAGGCCGCCCTGCTGGCGGCGAGCCAGCCGCTCAGCGTCGCGCAGCTGCGCGGGCTGTTCACCCTCGACGAGCCGGCCCCCGAGGGCGCCGTCGAGCAGGCGCTCGAGACCCTGCAGGCCGGGTGCTCGGAACGCGGCGTGGAGCTCGTCGAGGTGGCCTCCGGGTGGCGCTTCCAGGTCGCCGGCGACGTCCATGCCTGGGTGGCGCGGCTGTGGACCGAGCGCCAGACCAAATACACGCGCGCCACCCTCGAGACGCTGGCGCTGATCGCCTACCGCCAGCCGATCACCCGCGGCGAGATCGAGCAGGTCCGCGGCGTGGCCACCAACAGCAACATCATCAAGGCCCTGGAGGAGCGCGAGTGGATCCGCGTGGTCGGCCACCGCGACATCCCCGGACGCCCGGAACTGCTGGGGACCACCAAGGGGTTCCTCGACTACTTCGGGCTCAAGCGCCTGGACGAGCTGCCGCCATTGTCCGAGCTGAAGGATTTCGGCGAGCTGGAGCCGCAGTTCAAGTTCGATCCCGGCGCGCCGGACGGCGAGGCGATGCCGGTCGGCGATCTCCCGGCCGAAGGCGCGGCGAACGGACCGGGCGAAGCCGGCGGCGAGGCGATCGACGCGGAAGGCGGCACCCCGGCCGGCTCCGGGACCGACATCGGCAGCGGCGCCGACGCTTCGTCAGGAATCGGAGCCGGCCCCGCCACCGACAGCGATACCAGTACCGACGCGGGACCGGAACCGGACCCCGAATCCGACACCGGCATCCAGGCCGGGCCGGACGGTGGCGGCGACGACGACCCCGGCGAACCCTCCGGCACCGCCGCGCCCGCCGACGGCACCGACGACGGCGACGGATTCCCGTCCGAGCCCGAGCCCCACCCAGACGATCCCACGCCGTCGTCCTCCAGCGACGACGGACGGCCCACCCCCCACGACATCGACACGCAGAACGACGCCCTCGCCGCCGACGGCGACAGCGAACGGAGTACATCATGAAAGAACAATCCAGCCCGAATCCCAAGGGCAGCCGCAAGCTTTCGCTCAAGCGCGAAGGCGACGCCGGCACCGCCGGGCCCAAGCTCGAAGAGCGCCTGCACAAGGTGCTGGCGCAGGCCGGACTCGGCTCTCGACGCGCGCTAGAGCAGCGCATCGCCGAGGGCCTGGTCAAGGTCAACGGCGAGACCGCCCAGGTCGGCATGAGCGTCGGCAGCGGCGACCGCATCGACATCGACGGCCGCAGCTTCGTCGCCACCGCGCTGACCGAACCGGCGCGCGTGCTGATCTACAACAAGCCCGAGGGCGAGGTGACCACGCGCGAGGATCCGGAAGGACGCCCGACCGTGTTCGAGGCGCTGCCGGCGCTGAAGGGCGCGCGCTGGATCGCCATCGGCCGCCTCGACATCAACACCACCGGCCTGCTGCTGCTCACCACCGACGGCGAGCTGGCCAACACGATGATGCACCCCTCCTACGAGGTCGAGCGCGAATACGTCTGCCGCGTGCGCGCCCCCGAGGGCGAGGACATCGTCTCCGAGACCACCATCGAGCGCCTGGCGCGCGGCGTCGAACTCGAGGACGGCCCGGCCAGGTTCGACGAGGTCGAGCGCATCGGCGGCACCGATTCGCACGACTGGTTCCGGGTGCTGATCAAGGAGGGCCGCAATCGCGAGGTGCGGCGCCTGTGGGAATCGCAGGGCTGCCAGGTCAGCCGGCTCAAGCGCGTGCGCTATGGCGCCGTATCGCTGCCGCAGCCGCTGTTGCGCGGCCAGTCGCAGGAGCTGCCGGCGACGCGGGTCGAAGCGCTGCGCCGCGACCTCAAGCTCGAGGCCGGCCCGCCGCCGGCGCTGACGCTGCAGCCGGTGATCGGCCAGCGCAAGGCCGCCAAGTCGACGGTGAACATCTCGCAGCACGAGCGCGGCACCGCCTACGTCAACGGCCACAGCACCGCCGACGAAGGCCGCGAGCTGCGCCGCTTCGACCACGTGCGCGAGGACCGCGGCCGCGGCCGCGGGCGCGGCAAGCCCCACGGCGGGCTGACCGTCAGCGGCGAAAGCGCGGCCAACCAGTCGCAGAAGCCGTTCAAGCAGCGCAAGCAGAAGGGGCAGCAGCCGCTGCCCGAGGGCAATCCGGCGGCTTTCCGCAGCTGGTACGTGCCCGACGGCGTGGACACCGGCCCCAGCGGCCACCGCAACGCCGATGGCCGCGGGCCGAAGAAGCCCTCCGGCAAGAAGCGTCCCCACGGCGGACCCGGCGGCGGTGGCGGCGGCCCCGGCCGCAGCGGGCCGGGCGGCGGCGGGCCGGGCGGCAAGAGTCGTGGTCCCCGTGCCGCCAAGCCCCACGGTCATCCCGGCGGCGCGCCCAGCTTCCCCTCCGACCATGCCACGCCGTCCGCCCGCGGCCCGGGCGACCGTCCGCGCGGCCCCAGGGCCGGCGGCAACAAGCGGCCCGGCCCCGGATCCGGCCCCCGCGGTCCGCGCGGCCCCCGCACCGGCGGCGGCGGCGGAAACCGCTAGGTCTCCGCGCGACTCGCCGAGGACCGCCGGCTACCCGCGGCGCCCTCGCAGGAGCGTGCCATGCACGCGAAGGCCGGCGCCGGCGGCAACGCGTCGGGATCGCCGCCAGCCCCAGCCGGAACACCCGCTGGCACGGCCGGCGCCAGGCCCGGGACCCCTCGGCCGCTTCAGTTGGTCCCCACCCGTCGCAGCTCGCGCACCCCGCCCAGCCACACGTAGTGCGAGCGCCCGGGCTCGAGCGCGTCGTCGATGCGCACCACCGCGTTGATCCCCTCCTCGCCGCCGGGGCCGAGGAAGGTCTGCACCACCGGGCGCACCGCGACCACGCCGGCCACGGTATCGCCGCTGTCGAGCCGCAGCTCCACGTTCGCCTCGTCGGGCAGTTGCACGGCCAGCGCCTCGATGCGGTCGATGTCGGCCTGGCTGGTGTAGACGCGCCCCGCGTTCTGTCCCATGGATCGGCTCCTTCGGCGTTCCCGCGGTGGATGTCAGCCGTTCTTGCGCCCGTGCACCAGCGACTCGATGAACTCGATCGGCAGCGGGAACACGATGGTCGAACTCTTGTCGCCGGCGATGTCGCTGAGCGTAGACAGGTAGCGCAGCTGGATCGCCCGCGGGTCCTCGCCCAGCTTCACCGCCGCTTCCACCAGCTGCTCGGCCGCCTGCTTCTCGCCCTCGGCGTGGATCACCTTCGCGCGGCGCTGGCGCTCGGCCTCGGCCTGGCGGGCCATCGCCCGCACCATGGTCTCGTTGATGTCGACGTGCTTGATCTCGACGTTGGCCACCTTCACCCCCCAGGCGTCGGTCTGCTGGTCGAGGATGGCCTGGATGTCGTTGTTGAGCTTGTCGCGCTCGGACAGCATCTCGTCCATATCGTGCTTGCCCAGCACCGAGCGCAGCGTGGTCTGCGCCAGCTGGCTGGTCGCCTCGTAATAGTGCTCGACGTTGACGATCGCCTTCTGCGGGTCGACCACCCGGAAATACACCACGGCGTTGACCTGCACCGAGACGTTGTCGCGCGAGATCAGGTCCTGCGAGGGCACGTCCATGACGATGGTGCGCAGGTCGATGCGTTCCATGGTCTGGACCACCGGGATCAGAATGATCAGCCCCGGGCCCTTGACCTTCCAGAAACGACCGAGCTGGAACACCACCCCGCGCTCGTACTCGCGCAGGATCTTGATCGCGCTGAACAGCGCGACCACGACGATCAGGATGACGGGAAACAGGGCGATCAGGTTCATGGCATGGCCTCGCTGGGTTCGTTGAGTCGGTGGTCGGTGCCGTCGTCGACCGGCGCGACCCGCAGCACCAGTCCGTCCATCGCCAGCACCCGCACGCGCTGTCCCTCGCGCACCGGTGTGGCGCAATCGGCCTGCCAGGTCTCGCCGCGGATGCGCACCTGGCCGCGGCCGGAGAAGTCGCGCGTGGCGATGGCCTCGTGGCCGAGCAGCTCCTCGACGCCGCTGACCACGGGGCGGCGCCTGGCACGCAGCGCCAGCCACAGCGCGCCCATGAACGCCAGGCCGCTGGCCAGCCCGATCGAGAAGATCAGCCGCCCCGGTACCCCGAACCCGGGCGCGTCCTCGAACAGGATCACCGAGCCGACCAGCAGCGCGATCAGCCCGCCGATGCCGAGCACGCCGAAACTCGGCGCCGCCATCTCGGCCACCATCAATCCCGCCCCGAGCACGATCAGTGCGACCCCGGCGTAGTTCACCGGCAGCACCTGCAGCGCGTAGAGGCCGAGCAACAGGCTGATCCCGCCGATCACCCCGGGGACGATCGCACCCGGGCTGTAGCCCTCGAACATCAGCCCGTACAGCCCGACCAGCAGCAACATGTAGGCGACAGTCGGCTCGGTCAGCACGGACAGCAGGGCGACGCGCCAGTCCGGCGCGACCTCGGTCACCGGCTGCCCGGCGACCGCCAGCACCGCGCTGCGCCCGGCCAGCGAAACCTCGCGCCCATCCGCCTGCGCCAGCAGATCGTCCAGGTCCGCGGCGACGATCTCGATGACCCCGCGCTCGCGCGCCTCGCGCGCGGTGAGGGTGGCGGCCTCGCGTACCGCCGCTTCGGCGAACTCCGCATCGCGGCCGCGCAGGTCGGCGAGGCTGCGCAGATAGGCCACCGAATCGTTGACCGCCTTGCGCTCGGGCGCGGAGTCCGGCTGGCGCGTGCGCGACGGCTCGCGCGCGCCCTCGGCTTCGCCTGTCGCGCCGCCCGCAGCGTCATCGCCGTCCTCTTCACCGGGGTCTTCGCGACCCCGCCCGCCGGGCATGCCGCCACCCAGCGACACCGGCGTCGCCGCGCCCAGCGCGGTGGCCGGCGCCATCGCCGCCACATGGCTGGCATAGACGATGTAGGTGCCGGCGCTGGCGGCCCGCGCGCCCGCCGGCGCCACCCAGGCGATCACCGGCACCTCGGCGGCGAGAATCTCCAGGTTGATGTCTCGTGTCGCGGCATCCAGCCCACCCGGGGTGTCGATGCGCAGCACCAGGGCGCGCGCGCCCTCGTCGGCCGCACGGCGCAGGCTCCTGCGCACGTGGTCGCTGGTGGCGGGTCCGATGCCGCCCTTGATGTCGATCAGCAGCACGCCCCCGCCCTCCGCCGGCGCCGCAGGCTGCGACTGCGCGGAGAACAGCGCCGATGCCAGGCCCGCCAGCAGGAGCAAGCCCCAGGCCCGTGCGTTCAAGGTCATGCCCGCCCCCGAGGGTGCGACGCGAATCCGTCCGGAGCCCCAGTAGACACGACGGTCTGTAAAAAGCGCGGCAAAGGGCACTCCGGGCGCCCCGTGGAGCGGCCCCTGCCCGACAGCCCTGCCCCCGGAGCGAGCTGCGTAGAGCCGAGCTCGCTCGGCTGCGCGGTCTCCGGAGCCGAGAGCAGCGGAGCAAGCTCCGCTCTACGAAGGCGGCCGGACCGCGACGCAGCTTAAAACCCCCGTAGAGCCGAGCTTGCTCGGCTGCGCGGTCTCCGGAGCCGAGAGCAGCGGAGCAAGCTCCGCTCTACGAAGGCGGCCAGACCGCGACGCAGCTCAAAACCCCCGTAGAGCCGAGCTTGCTCGGCTGCGCGGTCTCCGGAGCCGAGAGCAGCGGAGCAAGCTCCGCTCTACGGCTTACCGGAACCGCACGGGCCGCGATCGGCCGCCGCCATCTATCGCTCCTGGCGCAGCTCGAACGCGTCGCCGTCCAGCATCGCCGGAAAGCGCTCGCGGTGGGCGGCCAGTTCGGCCGCCAGCAGCGTCGTGGTGCTGATCACCTCGGCGTCGGTGCACTCGCTGACGGCTTGGCCGAGGAAGTCGATCACCGCGCTGTCGCCGGCATAGTCGATGCCGTTGCCATCGCGGCCGACGCGGTTGAGTCCGGCGACGTAGCACAGGTTCTCGATGGCGCGCGCGCGCAGCAGGGTCTTCCAGGCGTACGCGCGTGCGGCCGGCCAGTTGGCCACGTAGATCTGCAGGTCGTAGTCCAGCCCGCCGGCGCGCTCGACGTCGTAGCGATTGCGCGCGAACACCGGAAAACGCAGGTCGTAGCAGACCAGCGGACAGATCCGCCAGCCCTTCCATTCCACCGTCAGTCTTTCGCGGCCGGCGCGGTAGCGCTCGTGCTCGCGCGCATAGCGGAACAGGTGGCGCTTGTCGTAGTGCCGCAGTCCGCCGTCGGGCGTGGCCCAGAGCATGCGGTTGAACACGCCCTGCTCCGTGCGCAGCTGCACGCTGCCGGTGACCGCGGCGTCGAGGGCGGCCGCCTGCTCGCGCATCCAGGCGACGGTGGGCCCGTCCATGGTCTCGGCCCGGTCGATGGCCTCGTTGGAGAAGCCGCTGGTGAAGGTCTCCGGCAGGATCACCACGTCGGTGGAGCCGTGCAGCGGTGCGATCAGTCCGCCGTAGTACTCGCGATTGCCGGCCGGGTCGTGCCAAAGGGTCATGCCCTGGACCAGGGAGATGCGAAGGTTTTCCATGCCTCCTATTGTGCCCTCATCACGGTTGCGGCGGCAGCTTTCCCATCGCCTGCGCGAGCGCGATCACCCGCCCGGTGAAGTCCGTGTAGCCATCTCGCGGCTGCGGCTCGTCGCCGTCCGATGCCGCGATCTGCCGCACCGCCACCAGCCCGGCCATCGGCACCACCACGATGTATTGGCCCAGATAGCCCTGGGCCTCGTAGGCGACGACCGGCCCTTCATCGATATCGAACAGCCGGAAGGGTCCGATGCCGCGTTTTTCGATCAGTTCCTCTCGAACCACCTGCATCTCTTCGCCGAATCGTTCCTGCAGGCCATCGAACATCGCGGCCCTGCCGTCGAAGCGGGCGCCGGCAAGAGCGCTGTCGATCCGTTGAACCAACGATTCCGGCACGCCCTTTTCACGCAGCATGGCCGCGCTGCCCGGGTCGTAGCTGAAATGCATCCACGCTGGGCGCCGCCACCAGAGCAGGCCGCAACCCGGCTCCCCGTCCTGCCCCTGCGCGAGCATCTCGTCGATGAAGGCGGCCGGTACCAACTGCCGCTCCTCGTACCTGCCGCGATCGAGTACCAGCTGTCCGATGCGTGCGGCATCGGCGGCGGACAGCGGGAGGCCGGCCATCGCATACGGATTGCCGGCTGCGTCCTTGTCCCATTCCGCGGCCTGGACGCCGAGCTGGCCGAACAGCCCGTCGTTGAAGAAGGCATCCATCGGCTTGCCCGAGGCCTTCTCGATGATGCCGGCCAACAGGTTGACCGCCTTGTTGTTGTAGAAGAATTCCGCACCCGGCTCGCTGCCCAGGTCCGCGGCCAGCGCGAGCTGCACGGCATCGGGCGCGGGGTAGATCTCCTCCGTCGCCAGCATCACGTTCTGCAGGCCCGAGGTGTGGTTGAGCAGCATGCGGACGGTGACGTCGCGTTTGCCGCGCTGCTTCCACTCCGGGTAGAAGTCGGCGACCGGCTGGTCCAGCGATGCGATCCCGCCCTGCGCCAGCAACTGGCCGATGCCGAGCGCCACCACCGACTTGGTCGCCGACATCAGCTCGATCGGGGCGGGCGGCGTTCCGTCCCGGTAGTAGCTGCCGATATCGCGACCGTCATGGAGAACGAGGACGGCATCGCTACGGCTTTGCCGGCCTTCCTCGAGCAGGCTGTCGAGCGCGGCACGGGCCTCGGGCGACAGTTCCGCGGCAACGACCACGGGCGTGGCCAGAGTCAGGACGAGAGCGAGGGCCGAGGCGAACGGGCCCTGGATCGCATGAAACATCGACGCACTCCTTCGCTTGCGGAACCGGACCGCCATCGTCCACGGCCCATGCCCCGCGGGCATGTGCTGTTGGGCGACCAACCAAAGTCACGCCGATGGCATGGCCGCTGCCGGCATTAGAGCTTCTGCAGCCGCACTATCGCGGCGTCCAGCGTCGCGGCGTTCTTGGCGAAACACAGCCGCGCCAGGCGCTGGCCGGGCGGCGGCGACGCGTAGAACGGCGACAGCGGGATCGCCGCCACGCCCTTCTCGATCGTCAACCAGCGGCAGAACGCCGCATCGTCCAGATCGCTTGTCTCCGAATAGTCCACCAGCTGGAAATACCCGCCCGGCACCGGCAGCGGCAGCAGCCGCGTCCCCAGCAGCTGCTCCCGGAAACGGTCGCGCTTGGCCTGATAGAACGCTCCCAGCCCCTCGTCGTGCTCCGGCTCCGCCTCCAGCATCGCCGCGAACGCGTGCTGCGCCGGCGCGAAGCTGCAGAACACGTTGTACTGGTGCACCTTGCGGAACTCCTCCGACAGCGCCGGCGGCGCCACGCAATAGCCCAGCTTCCAGCCCGTGCAGTGATAGGTCTTGCCGAAACTGGATACCACGAACGCACGCGCGCGCAGCTCCGGATGGCGCAGCACCGACTCGTGGCGCGCACCGTCGAACACGATGTGCTCGTAGACCTCGTCGGACAGCAGCCAGATCCCGGTGTCCCGCAGCAGCCCGGCCAGCGTGTCCAGGTCCGTCGCCGACAGCATCGCCCCGGAGGGATTGTGCGGCGAGTTGATCATCAGCATCCGCGTCGCCGGCGTGATCGCCGCGGCGACCCGGTCCCAGTCCGGCGCGAACGTCCGCGGGTGCAGCGGCACGTGCACCGCGCGCGCACCGGCCAGCTCGATCGCCGGCTCGTAGCAGTCGTAGGCCGGATCGAGCACGATCACCTCGTCGCCGGCGCGCACCACCGCATGCACCGCGTCGAAGATCGCCTCGGTGGCGCCGCTGGTGACCGTGATCTCGGTATCCGCATCCGCCTGCACCGCATAGACGCGCGCCAGCTTGGCGGCGATCGCCTGGCGCAGCGCCGGAATCCCGGTCATCGGCGCGTACTGGTTGTGGCCCTCGCGCATCGCCCGCGCCAGCGCATCGACCAGGCGCTCGGGCACCGCGAAATCCGGAAACCCCTGTCCCAGGTTCACCGCACCGTGCGCGGCGGCGAGCTGCGACATCACCGTGAAGATCGTGGTGCCCACACGCGGCAGCTTGGTCTCGGGTTTCATCGGAGGTCTGGTTACCCTGTTGCGGAAGCGATCAGCGCCGGAGTGTAACCGTGGCCGCACCCCCGGACGAAACCGACACAGCGCGGCTGCAGCAGGCCTACCTGGAAGCGGCCTATCGTTGCCGGCTGCGCGGGCACTGGGAGTCGATCCGCATCGGCGAACCGGCGCCCGCCATCGAGGCCGCCCTGCCCGGCGCCGCCTGCTTCGGCCTGCTCTCGGCCTGGAATCCGCGCTCGCGGCCGCTCGCCGAGGCCCTCAACCGCGCCGCCGACGCGCACCTGGCGCAGGCCATCCGCGCCTCCGGACGGCGCGCGCTGCGCGCCTCGGCCGCGGCGCCGGACGGCGGATGGCGCGAACCGGGCTGGCTGGTCGCCGGAATCGACGCGGCCGCGCTCGACGCGCTGGCGCTTCGCTTCGGCCAGCTCGGCGTGCTGCACTGGCAGCGCGGCCGAACGGTCCGCATGCGCATGTACGGCGCGCGGCCGGCGGACCTGGATCCGCATCCCTGCGTCGACTGGATACAATGCGCGGGCCCGCCGGCCCCGGCGGATGCACCCGACTCCCGTCGGCCGCCCCCCGGCCGCGAGTGACCCGATGCCCGATGTTTCCCCGCCGCCGCCCCTGCTCGCCGCACGCGGCCTGAGCTTCTCGCGCAACGACACCCCCGTGTTCGGCCCGCTGGACCTCGACGTGGCCCGCGGCGAGGCGCTGCTGGTGCGCGGCGGCAACGGCGCCGGCAAGACCACCCTGCTGCGGGTGCTCGCCGGGCTGTTGCGCACCGACGCCGGCACGATCGAGGTCGGCGGCCGCGGCGCCAGCCCGGCCACGCGCGCCCGCGCCATCGCCTACCTGGGGCACCTGCCGGCGTTCAAGGCCGACCTCGGCGCGCTCGAGAACCTGGCGTTCCTGTGCGGCCTGCACGGCCTGCGCGCGGCCCGGGACCCGGAGCGGGCGCTGGCGCTCGTCGGCCTGGCCGGCTACGAGGAGACCCCGGCGCGGCAGCTCTCGGCAGGACAGAAGAAACGTCTCTCGCTGGCGCGCATGTGGCTGTCCCCGGCCCCGCTGTGGTTGCTCGACGAGCCCTACGCCAACCTCGACCTGGAGGGCGTGGACCTGGTCAACCGGCTGGTGCGGGCGCATCTGGAGGACGGCGGCGCGGCGCTGGTCACCACCCATGGCGCCTACGCCGCGCCGCCGGTGCGCACGCGAACGCTGACGCTCGGGGACGCAGCGGAGCCGCCGAGCGCCGGGGCGCCCACGGCCATGGCCGCGGGAGGGTCGCACGCGGCGGCAGCCCCCGGCCGGCGGGACGCGGGCTAGCCGATGGACGCCATCCCCACCCTGGCCGGCACCGCCAAGGCGCTGGTCCTGCGCGACCTGCGCCTGCTCTGGCGCCGCCGCGGCGACGCCCTGCAGCCGGCGCTGTTCGCGCTGCTGGTGATCGTGCTGTTCGCGCTGGCGCTCGGCGGCGAGGCCGAGGTCCTGGCGGCCGTGGCGCCGGCGGTGCTCTGGGTCGCGGTGCTGCTGTCGGGGCTGCTGGCGCTGGACACGCTGTTCCGCGGCGATGCCGAAGACGGCTCGCTGGAGCAGTGGATGCTGGCGCCGGTGCCGCTGGCCTGGCTGGTCCTGGTGCGCACCGCCACCCACTGGGCCACCACCGCGCTGCCGCTGCTGCTGGCGGCGCCGCTGCTGGCCGAACTGCTGCAGCTGCCGCACGCGCAACTGCCGGCGCTGCTGGCCTCGCTGGCGCTGGGCACGCCGCTGCTCAGCCTGCTCGGCGCGGTGGTGGCCGCATTAACCGTCGGCATGCGCCGCTCCGGTATCCTATTGGCGCTGCTGGCGTTGCCGCTGTACGTGCCGGTGCTGGTGTTCGGGGCCGGCAGCGTCGCGCTGGCCGCGCAGGGACACGACCCCGCCGGCGCGCTGCTGATGCTGGGAGCCGGCCTGGCGCTGGCGCTGGTGCTGGCGCCGGTGGCCGCCGCCGCGGCGATCCGGATCGCGCTCCACTGAACGTCTCCAACCGTACCCACCGCCACCGACCGTCTTCCCCGCCCACACGGGGGAGCCAACAGAACGAATGAATCCCGTCCTTCGCTGGTTCCACCAACTCGGCTCGCCGCCCACCTTCGACCGCTTCGCCGCGCGCTGGGCGCCGTGGGGCTACGGGCTCGGCGTGCTGGCGATGGCCTGGGGCGTCTACGGCGCGCTGTTCCTGGCGCCCGCGGACTACCAGCAGGGCGACAGCTTCAGGATCCTCTACATCCACGTGCCGAGCGCCTGGATGAGCCTGGCCGTGTATGCGCTGATGGCGCTGTACGCGGCGATCGCGCTGGTGTGGCGGATCAAGCTGTGCGAGATCCTGGCGATGGCCTGCGCGCCGATCGGCGCGGCCTTCACCGTGATCACCCTGGCCACCGGCAGCATCTGGGGCAAGCCGATGTGGGGCACCTGGTGGGACTGGGACCCGCGCCTGACCAGCCAGCTGATCCTGTTGTTCCTGTACCTCGGGGTGATCGGCCTGTACGGCGCCATCGACGACCGCCGCGCCGCCGCGCGCGCCGCCGGGCTGCTGGCGATCGTCGGCGTGGTGCTGCTGCCGGTGATCCGCTACTCGGTGCTGTGGTGGAACTCGCTGCACCAGGGCCAGACCATCCGCGTGTTCGGCGAGTCGTCGATGGACGCCAGCATGCTGCCGCCGCTGATCTGGATGCTGGTCGGCACCAAGCTGTGGTTCGTCGGTTCGCTGCTGGCCCGCGCCCGCGCCGACAATCTGCAGCGCGAGGCCGGCAAGGACTGGGTGCGGCGGCTGGTGGAGCCGCGGCCATGAGCTACGGCAGCTATGTGCTCGCCGCCTACCTGGTGTTCGCCGTGGTGCTGCTGTGGGACTTCGTCGCCCCGCGCATCCGCACCCGCCAGCTGTTGCGCGCGCTGGCGCTGCTCGCCAGACGCCGCACCGCACGCCTCTCTTCGCAGGAACCGCCCCGATGAATCCCGTCCGCCGCCGCCGCCTGCTGTTCGTGGTCGCCCTGGTCGCCGCCGCCGCAATCGCCGCGACGCTGGTGGCGATGGCCCTGCAGCGCAACATCGCCTATCTCTACACCCCGGCCGAAGTGCTCGACGGGCGCGCCGGGGAGGCCGTCTCCTCCGGACAGGCGCGCTTCCGGCTCGGCGGCATGGTCGCCGGCGGCTCCTTCAGCCGCGAAAGCGGCTCGATGCAGGCGCGGTTCCTGGTCGACGACGGCGATGCCGAGCTGCCGGTGGTCTACACCGGCATCCTTCCGGACCTGTTCCGCGAGAACCAGGCGGTGGTCGCCACCGGCCGCATGCAGGACGGCGTCTTCGTCGCCGAACAGGTCCTGGCCAAGCACGACGAGACCTACGTGCCCAAGGAAGTCGCCGACAAGATGGGGCTGGCGCACGAGAAACACGGTGTGGAAACGCCGGCGGACCCGGAAGCGAGCCGTTGATCGGCGCCCTCCCGACCGTCGCCCGCGCAGCGGCGCCGCATACGCGGAGCGCACCGGATGCTGCCTGAACTCGGCCAGATCGCGCTCCTGCTCGCGCTGGTCGCCGCGGCGCTGCAGACGGTGCTGCCGCTGCTCGGCGCGCACCGCGGCATCGCCCCGTGGATGGCGATGGCGCGCCCGGCCGCCTGGCTGCAGCTGGCGCTGGTGGCGCTCGCCTACGCGCTGCTGACCCGCGCGTTCGTCGCCCAGGACTTCTCGGTGCTCTATGTCGCCGAGAACTCCAACTCGCTGCTGCCGATGATCTACCGCTACACCGCGGTCTGGGGCGGCCATGAGGGCTCGCTACTGCTGTGGGTGCTGATCATCGCGCTGTGGAACGGCGCGGTGGCGCGGTTCTCGCGCAGCCTGCCGCCCGAGGTGACGGCACGGGTGCTGGGGGTGATGGGCGCGGTGTCGCTGGGCTTCCTGGCGTTCACCATCTTCACCAGCAATCCGTTCGACCGCCTGCTGCCGGCGGCGGTGGAGGGCCGCGACCTCAACCCGCTGCTGCAGGACCCGGGGATGATCGTCCACCCGCCGCTGCTGTACATCGGCTACGCCGGATTCGTGGTGCCGTTCGCGTTCGCGATCGCGGCGTTGCTCGACGGCCGGGTCGACGTGCGCTGGCTGCGCTGGACCCGGCCGTGGACCAACGTCGCCTGGGGCTTCCTGACCATGGGCATCGCGCTGGGCAGCTGGTGGGCCTACTACGAGCTCGGCTGGGGCGGCTGGTGGTTCTGGGACCCGGTGGAAAACGCCAGCTTCATGCCGTGGCTGGCCGGCGCCGCGCTGATCCATTCGCAGGCGGTCACCGAGAAACGCGGCAGTTTCCGCGGCTGGACCCTGCTGCTGGCGATCGCCACGTTCTCGCTGTCGCTGCTGGGCGCGTTCCTGGTGCGCTCCGGAGTGCTGACCAGCGTGCACAGCTTCGCGGCCGATCCCTCGCGCGGGCTGTTCATCCTGGTGTTCCTCGGCCTGGTGGTCGGCGCGTCGCTGCTGCTGTACGCGCTGCGCGCCCCGGACAACGAGGACGGCAAGCCGTTCGCCGCGCGCTCGCGCGAGACCCTGCTGCTGCTCAACAACCTGCTGCTGGTCGCCGCCTGCGCGATGGTGCTGCTGGGCACGCTGTATCCGCTGCTGGCGGACGCCCTCGACCTCGGCAAGATCTCGGTGGGCCCGCCGTACTTCGGCACGCTGTTCCTGGTGCTGATGGCGCCGCTGGTGCTGCTGCTGCCGTTCGGGCCGCTGACGCGCTGGCAGCGCGAGGACATGTCGCGGCCGACGGCGATGCTGCTGCCGTGGTTCGTGCTCGCACTGCTGGGCGGGGCGGCGGCGTTCTTCGTCGCGCCGCAGGGGCCCTGGAAGGCCGCGGCCGGCGTCGCCGGCGCGCTCTGGGTCGGCCTGGGCACGCTGCGCTTCGTGTGGTCGCGGCTGCGCTCGGCGGGCGGGCGGATGACCGCGGAGATGCTGGGGATGAGCCTGGCGCACTTCGGCATCGCCCTGTTCGTGGTCGGGGCGCTGCTGGTCGAGGGGCTGAACGTGCAGCGCGAGGTGGCGCTGCGGCCCGGAGAGTCGATCGAGATCGGCCGCCACGCGTTCCGCTTCGACGGCGTCGAGCGCGTGCGTGGGCCGAACTACACCGCCGACCGCGGCACCGTGCAGCTGTCGCGCGACGGCAGGCCCGTGGCGATGATGCGTCCCGAGAAGCGCCACTACGCCAGCGGCGGCCAGGTGATGACCGAGGCGGCGATCCACCCCGGCCTGTCCGGCGACGTCTTCGCCGCGCTCGGCGAGCCGCTGGGCGGCGACGCCTGGGCCGTGCGCGCGCACGTCAAGCCGTTCGTGCGCTGGATCTGGGCCGGTGCGGCGCTGATGGCGCTCGGCGGCTTCGTCACCGCCGCCGACCGTCGCTTCCGCCGCCTGCCGGAGAAGCCCGCATGACCGGAGCCCGCAGCCGCAACCTGCGCTGGCTGCCGCTGGCGGTGTTCGGCGCGATCGCCGCGCTGCTCGCCGCCGGGGTCTGGATGAGCCGCGACCCGGGCCGCGACGCCCTGCCCTCGCCGCTGATCGGCCGGCCGGCGCCGCAGTTCGAGCTGCCGGTGCTGCACGAGCCGGGGAGGCTGGTCGGTTCGGAACAGCTGCGCGGCGCGCCCTACGTGCTCAACGTCTGGGGCAGCTGGTGTCCGGGCTGCCGCGAGGAGCACGGCGTGCTGACCCGCTTCGCCGAGACCCGCCGGGTCCGCGTGATCGGCTACAACTGGAAGGACGAACACGCCGATGCGCTGCGCTGGCTGGAGCAGTTCGGCAACCCCTACTGGATGGTGCTGGTGGACTACGAGGGCCACAGCGCCATCGAATGGGGCATCTACGGTGCGCCGGAGACATTCCTGGTCGACGCCGAGGGCATCGTGCGCTGGAAGCACGTCGGCCCGATGACCGACGCCGACGTGCGCGACGAACTCGTACCGGCGCTGGAGCGGCTGCAATGAACGGTGCCTCCCCACCGACCGTAGAGCGGAGCTTGGGCCGCTGGTCCCGGCTCCGAAGCCAGGGCCAGAGCCAAAGCGCAGCCGAGCAAGCTCGGTTCTACGGGGGTGGCGGCCGCTCTGTCCCGGGCCGCAGGCGAGGAGCAGCGGAGCAAGCTCCGCTCTACGGGGGGCGCTGTCATCCAGCCTGGGATCGCGAGACAGGGATGGCAACGCTGTTCGTCGTTGCGGCTCTGGCCGTGCTGCTGGTGCTGCTGCCCGGGGCCGCGCTCGCGCAGGCGGCGCAGGATCCGGCGCCGCTGCAGTTCCGCGACCGCGCCGAGGAAGAGCGTTTCCGCGGCCTGGTGGCCGAGCTGCGCTGCGTGATGTGCCAGAACCAGTCGCTGGCCGACTCCAACGCCCAGATCGCCCACGACCTGCGCCGCGAGGTGCTGATACTGATGCGGCGCGACCTGGACGATGCGCAGATCCGCCAGCACCTGGTCGACCGCTACGGCGAGTTCGTGCTGTACCGCCCACGCATGGGCGCGGCCACCTGGCTGCTGTGGTTCGGACCGGCCCTGCTGCTGCTCGGCGGCGCTGTAGCGATTTACCGCGTGGTGCGCAGGCGCAGCGCCGCGCAGCGGGCGGTGCCCGAGGACGAGGGCCAGGAATGGTGAGCCTGCCCTTCCTGCTGCTGGCGGGCGTGCTGGTGGTCGCGACGTCCTTCGCGCTGGCGTGGCCGCTGCGCGCGCAGCGCGGTCTGTTCGCCGGGATCGTGGTGGCGGTGCCGGTGTTCGCGCTGTCGCTGTACAGCCTGGTCGGCACGCCGGCGGGCCTGGAGCCGGCGCAGCGCGAGACGCCGCGCACCCTGGCCGAGGCGATCGCCCGCCTCGAGGCCGACCTCGAGCGCGACCCGCGGCAGGCCGAGGGCTGGCGCCTGCTCGGCCGCGCCTATCGCGAGGAAGAGCGTGCGGAGGACGCGCGCGACGCGTTCGCGCGGGCCGCGAAACTGGCGCCCGAGGACGTCGGCGCGCAACTGGAGTACGCCGAGTCGCGCGCCCAGGCCGATCCGCGCTCCCACTTCGACGAGGAGGCCATCGCCATCCTCGAAGGGGTCCTGCGGGACGATCCGGACCAGGAGCGCGCGCGCCTGTTCCTGGGCATCGCCCGACGCCAGGCCGGACGCGACGCCGAAGCCGCAGAGATCTGGGAGCCGCTGTTGCCCGGCCTCGGCCCCGAGGCCGCGGCCGGACTGCGCGAACAGATCGACCTCGCCCGCCAGGCGGGCGGCCTGCCGCCGCTGGACCGCAGCGGAGCCGACGCCCCCGCGGCCGCGGCCACCGAAGGCGTGCGCGTGCACGTCGCCCTCGATCCGGAGTTCGCCGCTCGCGTGCGCCTCGACCCGCGGGCCAGCGTGTTCGTCATCGCGCGCATTCCTGGAGGCCCGCCGATGCCGGTGGCGGCGCAGAAGCGCAGCGTGGCGGAACTGCCGCTGAGGCTCACCCTCGGCGACGGCGACAGTCCGATGCCCACGCAGAAGCTGTCGGAACTGTCCGAAGTGGAGATCCTGGCGCGCATCTCCTCCAGCGGCAGCGCCACGCCGCAGGAGGGCGACATCGCCTCCAAAGCGGTACGCGTCGCGCTGCCTTCGAGCGACATCGTGGAGCTGACGCTGGGCGCCGACCACTAGGCCAATAGCAGGCCACGCGGCAGCGGTCCGGCGCATCCGCAAGAGCCCCTCGCTCGGGCAGGCTGCGCTTCCACGATCGTCCTCGCCCCGGACACAACGGACCGCGGAACAGCGCCGGAAGCCTCGGCGCCGTGTCCAGGGCCGGTGCGGCGCCCC